>NZ_CP025611.1:242500-863750 GCF_002868735.1 Niveispirillum cyanobacteriorum
TCCCAGGAGAAGGGGGCATCCACACCATCAGTTCATTGATCGGTGAAGGTATCGTTATCGCCATTTGTTGTCGGGCTATCTTCCCATCCTTGCCGATCAAGCCTATACGTCCTTGAGAACAGACAATTGTGCGGCGTCGACGGTGATATTGTCGGAAAGCCGCGACGGGGGGAAGCGGTGGCGAACAGCGACGATCACGACAATGCCGCAGGCGGCATGCGCCGCAAGAGTGCTGTCACCGTGCATGATGTGGCAAAGCTGGCTGGTGTGTCGCCCATGACCGTGTCACGGGTCGTCAATGGCACCAAGGTGCGCGAACCCCTGCGCAAGAAGGTGGATGCAGCCATCCGGCAATTGAACTACGTTCCCAATATCGCTGCACGGGTGGCACGGTCGGGTTCCATGCGGATCGGTGTGCTGTTTAATAACCCGCGCTCCGGCAATCTGGGTGACTTTCTGATGGGGGCGTTTCAGCAGAGCGGGCGTGACGGTAGCCAACTGGTGATTGAACCGGTGGCGGCACATCCCACACCCGTCGATGCGGTACGCAAACTCGTGTCTACCGGTGTCGACGGCGTGATCCTGCCGCCGCCTCTATGCGACAGCCTGGAAGCATTGGATCTGCTTTGGCAGGCGGATATCGCCGCGCTGAGTTTCGCCACTGCTGACCCCCGTTCCCATTCCAGTGCCGTGCTGGTGGATGATTTTGAGGGCGCGCGCGCCATCGTCCGCCATTTGCTGACGCTGGGGCATCGTGACATCGCCTTTGTGCGGGGCAATCCCAGCCATTCCCCCGCGTTGCGACGGGAGGAGGGGTTCCGCGCCGCAATGGCGCAGGCGGGACAAGTCATCCGTCCGGATTGGGTGGTTCAAGGCGATTTCAGCTATCGTTCCGGCCTGGAGGTGGGGCGCCGCCTGCTGGCGGGTGGTGGCCCGCGCCCCACGGCCATCTTCTCCAGCAATGATGATATGGCGGCGGCCATCATGGCCATCGCCCTGGGGATGGGGCTGCGGGTGCCGGGCGATGTTTCCATCGCCGGCTTTGACGATACGCCCATCGCTTCGTTGATGTGGCCGCAATTGACGACGGTGCATCAACCCATTGCCGAAATGGCGTCTAAGGCCGTGGAGATCCTGACCGATTTCATCAAGGAACGGCGAACCGGCGCCGTGCCCGCCGTGCGTCACCATGTGGCCCCCTTTGCCCTGCGCGAACGGGAAAGCACCGGGCCGGCATCGCCCCGATGACAGGTTTCAGTCTGTCACGGTAAAGCTCGCAAACTCTGCATAGCCGACACGGGTGGCACTGAAGGCGGGTGTACCACCGGCAGCCTGCGCGAAAAGGCCGATCTGTGTGCCGACCCAGCGACCGGGCAGGGTCTGGAAGGGTTTGCCGATAGCGCTGAAGTTTACGCCGTCCAGGCTGTAGCTGAACTGTACCCGCGCATGGGTGGAGCGCAGCATCGACGGCCAGTAATGGGCAAAGCCGGGTGCCGGTTCGGCCACTGTTACCGGTTCAAACCGGGCACGGACATGCACGGGGCCGTCGACCCTGACCCCGGCTGCCAGCACCGTTTCAGAACTGGAGAGAACCTGTCCGTTGCGGCCGCCATGATCGGCGTTCAGGCGGGTTACCTGCACCAGTTTTACCCCGTCGGCGGTGTTTTCCAGGCCGATCCAGGCGTAATCATATCCCAGAACCAGTAGCCCGGCCCGTTCGCCGATCTGTGTCGCCGCCAGGGTCAGGCTGGTGGTTGCTGTAAACCGCATGCCCGGCAGTTTCTGCGTCAGCAGATTGCCGGCTTCCCACAGGTTGGCCGACGATGAGGCGGATTTCAGGCGCAGTTTGCCCTTCACCGACCGGTCGATCCAGTCATCGGCGGGATTGGAGCTCCATTGCCAGCCCAGATGATAGCCATCGGCAAAATCATCGTTGGTTGGCAGGGCGGCGATGGGTTGGGCCGGCAGGTCGGGCTTTTTGTGGCGGGTGACGGGCTGTCCGTAATGCATTCCCTTCTGCCGTTCGCCGATGATGGGCCAGCCATCACTGCCCCATCGCATGGGCTGCAGCATGACGCGGCGGCCATAGCTGTCCGCATCCTGAAAATGGATGAACCAATCCTGGCCCGTGGGTGTGTCGACCCAGGCCCCCTGATGCGGGCCGTTCCATTGCGTGTCGCCCTGATCCATCACGGAGCGGCCTTCATAGGGGCCGGTGATGGCACGGGCGCGGAACACACCCTGCCAGCCGCCCTTCACACTGCCGGACGGAGCGAAAATGTAATACCAGCCTCTGCGCTTGTAGAGCTTCGGCCCCTCTGTCGTGAACCAGGGCTTGGGACCTTGTGATGTCATGACCGGGGGCAGCGTATTGCCGTCAACGATCACCACACCGTCATCCAGGGTGCGCTGCCCATCGGGGGACAGTCGTTTCAGGACAACGCGGTTTTTCTTCTCCACCCCCGCCCGTGAAGCGGCATAGGAATGAACAAGCCAGCCCTGTCCATCCTCATCCCAGAAGGGGGCGGGATCGATGGCACCTTTGCTGCTATCCACCAGCACCGGTGCCGTCCAGGGGCCCGCGGGGTTGGTGGCAGTCACGACATAGATGCCGTAATCCGGATCTGGATAGTAAATCCAGAACTGGCCCGCGTGATGGCGGATGGCTGGTGCCCAGACACCGCCACCACGCCGGGGGATGCTGTGATGGGCATCGGGCACCAGCCGGGGCAGCGCATGCCCGATCAGGGTCCAGTTCACCAGATCCTTGGAATGCAGCACAGGCAGGCCCGGCACGTTGGTGAAGCTGGATGCCGTCATGTAGTAGTCGTCACCGACACGCACGACATCGGGGTCGGAATAATCCCCGTTCAGTACGGGGTTGATATAGGTGCCATCACCCTGATCCGGCACCCAGATGCCGGGGTTCATGCCGATGTCGGCGGTGACCAAGGATGCGTCTGCGACCGAAAACGATAGCGGTAACAACGCCAGAAATGCGCCTGTCACGATGCCATTGCGTACCGACATGTTTCCTCCAACTGCTGGCTTATTATTGTTCGGGTGGCCGCGACTATCCATTGGGGTACCAGTTGCCGCAAGCATTACGCCCGTTCAAAGATCATGGCCTGACCACCATGGGGCGACAGGACCATTTCCAGCTTGCCCCCGGCCCTCACCTTTTCCGTGGTGATGGTGACGGGGGTGCGGTTGACAGGGGCCGAGGGCGCGCCATCGGCAAAGCGCCGGACGGTCCAGTGGCCATCGCCCAGAAAGGACAGGTCGATGGCCAGGGTTATGCCCATCTCGCTGGTGATGGCGCCCAGGAACCAACGACCGTCCCGTGCCTTGCGCGCCACCACCACATGTTCACCGATCTTGCCAGACAGGGCCTTTGTATCGCTCCAGACCGTGGGGCATTCATCAAAAAACGCCAGTTCCGGCCAATCGCGCCCGGCATACTTGCTGGGCTTGTCGTACCAGTACAGGAAGGTCTGCGGGTTATAGTAGATGGCGGCCATCGCCAATTGATGCGCGTTGGTCGTCTGGTTCTTGGGGTTGGCGTAACAGATCGTATAGTCAATCGGGCCTGACAGGGCGCGGGTGAACGGCAGGGTGCAGTTATTGCGTGAGGTCGGGAATTGTTCATTCCCCCGCACACCTTCCAGCGCCACATAATTGGGCAGGGTCCGTTCCAACCCGGCGGGGCGCAGATTATCGTGCAGATTGACCAGCAGCTTATGCTCGCCGCAGACCTTCACCAGATTATGGATGAAGTCCACATCCGATTGCCGCCCTTCCCAGATGAAGCCGAACTTGATGCCGGCCACGCCCCAGGATTGGTAGGTCTTCACGATGGCGTCCAACTGCCGCATCGCCGGCACCCGGTCCACGTAAAGGATCATGCCCAGCCCCTTGGACCGGGCGTAATCAATAACGCGGCGGATATCAATGGCCGGGATGGCATAGGTGGCGTCGCTGGGGTCGGTGCCGTCGCCGTACCAATGCGCATCCCATTCCACGAAATCCAGCTTGCGTGCCGCCGCGAAATCCACGGTGTCCAGTCCCGCCTGGGTCGTATATTCACGGATGCGCACAGCCCGCCCTGGCTTGATCCAACTGACATCGCCCAGGATGTTGGGCGTGGCCAGTGTGGGGATCAGGTCCTGGGTTTCGATCAGGCTTTTTTCATCCGGCCCCGCCATGACGACACGCCAGGGCGTGTCGAACGGCACAGGCACGGTAAAGCTATCTTCCGGCGGCGTGGTGCCCGGCCCGGAATAGCCGGTGGCGCGACCGGGAAACCGCATCAGATGCGTGACCAGTCCGGACGGCCCGCTGCGCAACATGACGCGCGGATAATGGATACGGTCGCTTTCGCTGATCAGCAGGGTGGTGCCATCGGAGAGTTGCGCCGTGATCGGCGTATCGGCCAGGACCTCCTGATCACAGCTTTCGGTCAGGTCGGGATGCGGGACGGGCGCGACATTGGTCTGCACTGTGCGCTGATATTCGCCTTCATCCCTGCTGACATACAACACCGCCTCTGCGGGAAGGCGGAATTCGGTCGCCTCTCCCGTGAGGGTCAGCGTCGGTGTGGGGGCCGATAGCAGGCGGAAACGGATGGCCACACCGGCATCATAGGCCCGCGCCACCAGGGCGAAGCTGATCTTGCGAGCGGCGTCCGTGAAGGTCACGGTCAGTTCGCCACAATTCTCCGTACTGCTGGTGCGGATGCCATAGGGCGGGGTCCAGGTGCCGGTGATGGTCCGGCGGCTGACGCCCGTGGCACTGGCACCGGGACCCAGCAGGCTACCATCGGCCAGTTTCAGGGCCAGTGGCGACGGTGCGATCACCTCCCGCCCGCGATAGATCACCGACCAACGCGGGCCGGTCGCATCCACGCGCAAGACCAGCTTACCATCGGGCGAGGTGACGTTATGGGAAATGGTATTGCTCTGCGCCAGAACCTGGGTTCCGGTGGCCAAGGGCAGTGCAGCCGCACCGACCAGAAGACCGCGACGCGATGGACTGATCACCAATAAGCCCTCCAGACATGGCGCAGGCGAACCAGCGCTTCGAGATAGAAATAATCACCCCAGATGCAGCATTCGTTCACGCCGATGCGTTTGGGCATGTGATAGACCCCGTGGGCAAGTACGCCGTTCGATCCCGCGATGGGGGTCAGGTGGTCGGCATCCAGCCGCTGCGCCATGCCCCAGGCGGCGCGGGTGTAAAGATCACGGTCGGGATTGCTGACCGGCAGGTGCCGGACCAGTTCCAGAAGACCGCAGGCGGCAATGGCGGCGGCGGACGTATCAGCCGGCGCGTCGCCATCGGTGAAGATCAGGTCCCAGCGGCAGACGAGATCCGCAGGCAACCGGTTCAAAAAGTAATTGGCCAGTGCCGCAGACAGATCGACCAGGCTTTCACGTCCCGAATGGGCATAACCCAGCGCGAAACCGTAAATGCCCCACGCCTGACCCCGCGCCCAGCAACTATCGTCAGCATGACCCTGATGGGTGGTACCGCGCAGGGGCGCGCCGGTACGCGTATCCATATGAAATGTATGGAAGGTGGAGGCATCCGGGCGCACCAGATGCGCCGCCGCCTGTGTCAGGTGACGTTCGGCGGCCGCATGATATTTTGCATCCCCGGTTTCCGCCGTCGCCCAATAGAGCAAGGGCAGGTTCAGATTACAGTCGATGATCATCCGCCCGGCCTCTGCCGGGTCGTTCAGATCACCCCAGGCCTGGATCACGCCAGACACGGGATCAAACCGTTCCAGCAACAGATCAGCCGCCAACAGCCCGGCCCGGCGCGCATCGACATTGCCGGTCAGGCGGTAAGCAGCGCAGGCTGAAGGTGTGTAAAGGAATCCCAGATCATGATGGGCCACAACGATGCGCCGTTCGGCCCGGTCCAGGAAGGACCGCACCTGCGTTTCCGCCGCGTGCCGATAGGCAGCCTTGCCCGACACCTGATAGGCTAGCCATAGCATCCCGGTCCAGAAACCGTTGGTCCATTCGATATTGTCGATGGCGGGATAGATCAGGTTCTCGCTGGATGGTGCGGGAAACCGGTCGATGAATGCGGGCAGGGCGCGGTCGATGCGGGCCAGGACACGGGCGATGGCCGCGTCCAGTTCGCCTGCTGTCGGCAGGGGGGTGGCGGCCAGCCGCGACGGGTCGCGGATGGGTTCGTGATGGATAGATGTCATCGTCACTCGCTCAGTTGGCGGCGGCGGGGCGGGTTTCTGGAACGGGGGCAATGTCCGGTTCATCCAGCGGGCGGCCCCGCGCATCGGTGCGCGGCGTCGTGGACAGCGCAAAGATGGAGGCAACCCAGAAGGCCAAGGCCCCGGCAGCGATCAGAAGATAGGTGGTCTTGAACCCGAAATGGTCATAGCCTGCCCCGACAACGGGCGACAGGATGGCCAGACCCAGTGAATGTCCGAAACTGACGCCCACCAGATAGATGGTCGAGGCAAAGCGGCTGTCAAAATGATAGGCGATGTAGCGGAAGATGGAGACGGCCAGGATCGGCAGCTCAATCGAATGCAACATCTTCATGGAGGAAATGCCCAGCGGCGTTGTCACCACCGCCGACCCGGCAATGCGCACGATCATGATGCCAGCGGCGATCAGCAAGCCATTCTTGGCCCCCGTCCGCATCACGATCCAGGGTGCGATCAACAGCATCCCCGCCTCAACAAAGATCTGGGCAGAGTTCAGGTACCCGAACATCACATTGCCCTCGGCGGGCGTCGGGAACATGGAGGCGAAATAGACGGGGAACTGCTGATCATAGACCAGATACAGGTTGGTCACGCCCAGGATCAGCACCATAAATCCCCAGAATTTACGGTCTGACAGAATGGTCAGCGATTCACGCGGCGTCAAAGCCTGCGCCTTGGCCTGTTCCTGCGGATCGGGTTCGATGCGGGCAGCCAGGATGACGGGGATCAGCAGCAGTCCCGCCGCCGATGCCATCCAGAAATTGATGCTGGGATCAATGTTGTAAAACCGGCCCGTGAAGACGGCGGCGCTGGCATAGCCGAGCGATCCCCACAGCCGCGCCCGGCTATACTCAAAACCATAGCGGCGGCCGACCCGGTCCACAAAACTTTCCAGTGCGAAGGAGCCGGCCACGAAAGTCAGGCCTAGATACAGCCCGCCGACCGCAGCACCCGCCACGACATTGGTCTGCAGCAAGGGCGCATAGACGAAAGGGAAAAACAGACCCGACAGGGCCACCATGCCGGCGATGAACAGCGGTACGCGTGGCTTCAGCCCGATGCGGTCCGATATATAGCCATAAAGCGGCTGACACAGCATCGCGGCGATGAAATTGGCCGAAAAGACGGTCCCCGCCTCCGCCCCCGTCAGGCCCATCGGCCCCTTCAGCCAGATGGCCAGAAAGGACATGGATGCCGCCTGTGCGAAGAAAAACAGGAACATGAACGCACTGAGCAGCGCGTAGTTCCGTCTGGCTCCAGGAGCGCCAGTGGGCATCTTAATCCTCCCCGGATTTTTTGATGTGCCTTATTGAAGGATATCGTTATCCGATATGCGGCGTGGGCTCAAGGGATAATCATTGCCATACTTTCAGGCGCCTCTCGAGAAACGTCGATTCTGTCTGGTGTCACGCAAGTTCATATTGACTGTTATCGTAATCAGGTGCATGACGCAGCTAATGGAATATCCGCCGACAGGTGCGGCCCGCCATTCCGACTTGCCGGGAATGGCTTCAAAAAGATCGTGAGGGGAAGGGTGACGACCACAGAAAAGGGCGCTCCCCCGGCTGTGACAGACGCGCAGGGGCGCCGGAAGGCCGCGGTGACAGTGCATGATGTTGCGCGGCGGGCCGGTGTTTCGCCCATGACCGTGTCGCGTGTCGTGAATGGTACGAAGGTGAGCGACGCCCTGCGCCAGAAGGTGGAAGCGGCGATCCGCGATCTGCATTACACGCCGAACGTGGCGGCGCGCATGGCTCGGGCGGGCAGCCTGCGTATCGGCGTGCTGTTCAATAATCCCCGCTCGTCCAATCTGGGTGAGTTCCTGATGGGGGCGTTTCAGCAGGGGGGACGTGACGGATGCCAGCTGGTTGTGGAGCCGGTGGCCGCCCATCCCGACGCCATGGATGCCGTGCGTAAGCTGGTGGCAGCCGGTGTCGATGGCATGATCCTGCCACCACCGCTTTGCGACAGTCTGGAGGCGCTGGATTTGCTGTGGCAGGCGGATATTCCCGCACTCAGCTTTGCGACTGCCGATCCTCGGTCGCATTCCTCTGCCGTGCTGATCGATGATTTTGAAGGTGCGCGGGCCATGACCCGGCATCTCTTGACGCTGGGGCATCGCGACATTGCCTTTGTCAGGGGTGATCCCCGCCATTCTCCCGCCCTGCGGCGCGAGGAGGGCTTCCGTGCCGCCATGGCCCAGGCAGGGCAGCCGGTACGGGCGGATCGTGTGGTGGCAGGTGATTTCAGCTATCGTTCGGGATTGGATGCCGGGCGCCGCCTGCTGGTTGATGCCGGTCCCCGGCCCACCGCCGTGTTTGCCAGCAACGATGACATGGCGGCGGCGGTCGCGGCGATTGCGTTCGGGCTGGGTTTGCGGGTGCCAACGGACTTGTCCATCGCTGGGTTTGATGACACGCCCATCGCATCCCTTCTCTGGCCGCAACTGACAACGGTTCATCAACCGATTGCGGAGATGGCCGGTATGGCCATGGAAACGTTGAATGAATTCATCCGCGAAGGGCGGAGTGGGGGCGCGCCCGCCGTCCGCCATCACGTCGTTCCCTTCGCCCTGCGGGAGCGGGAATCGACGGGACCGGTGCCAGCGTCCATTGCATGACAGGAGACGTCATGAAGCAAACCATAGTATGCGCGCTGGGTGTGCTTGGCTTCACGCTTGCCGGCCAGGCCGGTGAGCCGCTGATCCACCCGCCGCCGCCCGGCAAGGCCTTCTGGTCCAGCGCCAATGATGATTATACCGTCCGTGTGAGGCAACCGGGCGGTTCCTGGCGCGATCTCTATGAATATCGTGTTCGGGTCGATAATGATCAGAAACGCGATGCCAGCATGGTCCTGTTCGACATGGATGGGCCGGTGGAGGTCGCTGTCCGCCGCAACAACGGCGATGTCCGGCGGGTGCAAATCCGCCCCGCATCGGCGGGTGTGGAGCCGACCCTCCACGGGGACACGGCCATTTTCCGGTTGGATCAACCCCGCAAGCTGTCGGTGGAGTTCGATGGCGACCGGTTGGGCAATCTGCACCTGTTCGCCGGTGCCATACGGCCCCCGGTTCCGGCGCAAGATAGCCCCGGCATCAAGGTTTTTGGACCCGGCATCCATGTGCCGCCGGAAGGGGCTGACCGCTTTGTCATTCCGTCAGACACGCGGGTCTATTTTGCGCCCGGCGCCATTCTGGAGGGCGGTATCGACCTGCGCGGAACGCTCAATGTGCAACTGACCGGTCACGGCCTGATCACGAAGGCAAAGGATGAGGGCATTCTGGTTGCCCATGCCCGGAATATCGGGATCGATGGGCCGACTATCGTCAATCCTGGCCATTATTCAGTTCAGTGTGGGCAATCAACGGGCATCACAATCACGGATTTCAAAGCGATCAGCATCGGCAGCTGGACTGACGGCCTCGATTTCATGAGTTGTTCGGATGTGCGCGTGGATGATGTCTTCCTGCGAAATTCCGATGATAATATCGCTATCTATGGCGGCCGCTGGGATTATCGGGGCGACGCACGTAATTACCTCATCACCCGTGCGATCTTGTGGGCTGACATTGCGCACCCCGTTAATATCGGCCTGCATGGCACGCCGGGTGCTGCCGAAACCATTGCCAACCTGACATTCCGCGATATCGACATCCTGGAACATGATGAGGATGATCCGGAATACCAGGGCGCGCTGGCCATCTCCAACAGCGATGGCAATCTGGTACGGGATGTTCTGTTCGAGAATGTGCGCGTGGAGCGGATCGAGGAGGGGATGCCCTTCAATTTTCGCACTGTTTTCAACAAAAGCTACAGCCACGCCCACGGGCGCGGGGTGCAGAATGTCACCCTGCGGAATGTCCAGTTCCGCGAAGCGGGAACCAATCGCCCGGTGATAGCTGGGCATCCTGATGGTGGTCCGGTTCAGAACGTCCTGATTGAGGATGTTTCCATCGAGGGCCGGCCATTGACCGCTGCCGATATCGACATTGGTGGCGGGGTAACTAGTGTGCGCATCCGCTAACATAAATTATCGTTATCAGACGTGTTCAGGGCCTGTTGCCGGGGTGCGTGTTGCGCCAACGCGATTTTTCCCTTGGATATTTTATCCATATTTTTCAGCATGATATGTCGGTTCATGGCTCCCGTGCGCCCGCTGCCGCTTCAGCTGGATTTTTACCCCGATTACAGCCCTGCAACAAAAGTGCAGGGGGGTGGCGAAATGAGGTTGACAGGTCATCCTGATAACGATACCTAATTTATCAGACAAATAGAAACAACGACCGCCGCGCATGGCGCCGACGGTCCTGGGGAGGAGCGATATGAAGAATTTTCTGCAGGATAGCCTTGTCCGACTGCTGGCGACGGTTTCCGTGGCCGCATTGGCTCATTCCGCCTACGCGCAGACGGCTGGCGGCGATCAGCAGCTGGAAGAAATTGTTGTGACAGGCATGCGGGCCAGTCTGCAAACCAATGCCATGCTGAAGAAGAACGCCATCGAAGTGGTGGACAGTATCACTGCGAACGATATCGGCAAGCTGCCGGACCCCAGCGTGGCGGAGACGCTGACCCGTGTGCCGGGCGTGCAGGCTTATCGTTTCGGGGGTGAAGCGGCGTCGCCGGTTGGCACCGGCTCCGGCATCACGGTGCGCGGCCTGACCGGTCAGACGGCATCCCGCGTCAATGGCCGCGCCTATTTCACCGCCGGTCAGCGCGAATTCAATATCGAGGGCATGGTGCCGGCCATGGTCGCGGGTGTCGATGTCTTTAAGAACCCGACCGCGGAGCATATCGAGGGCGGCATCGGCGGCGTCGTCAATGTCCGTACCCGTCGCCCGCTGGAGATGAAGGGCACGACCGCGACCCTGTCCGTCGGTGGCCGCTACAACGATTTGTCCGAGGATGCCGAGCCGGAAATGTTCGGCCTGGTGTCGCAGACCTGGGACGTGGGTGATGGGGAGATCGGCGTCATGCTGGCCGGTGGCTACATGCGGACGGTCAATCGCGGCGACAATACGCCGGGTGCCGGCGGCATCTCCTATCGCCGCGCGATTAATGCCGCCAGCGCCGAATATGCGGCGGGTGCCGCGTCCGGTTTGTACAATTCCGCCTATGTCGGCCGTTCGGATGTCAATTATCTGGCCAATGTCACGCCGTCCAGCGTGACGGGCGACCGGTCCGGTCTGATCGCCGTGCTGGGTGAAAACCCGACAATCGGCTGGGAAAGCTACGTCCGTACCCGCAAGGGCGTGAACGGCATGGTGCAGTACAAGCCCAATCCCGACCTCGAACTCTATGTCGAGGGTCTCTACAATTTCTATCGCTATGACCAGGAATATGGGTTCCTTGGGTCCAGCAACAGCCGTTATGTCCGCAACCTGACGACAACGCCGTTCCAGGCGACCGAAGGCCTGACCAACCGCAACATCAATGGTGGCGCTGACGAGTTGCTGGCCGGCCGGTTGCTGACAGGCGGCACCTTCCTGGGCTCCGGCCTGTCCATCACGGAGGGTGGCAACCATGTGGATTATGAGACCACGGTCGTCGCCGGTGGCGGCAAGTGGCAGGCTGCCGACAATCTGGAGGTTGCGTTCGACCTTACTTATGTGAAGGCTGACCGCGATAATGATGGTCGCGGCCTTACATTCGCGTCGGCACCTGGGTTGAGCTGGGACCTGACCCGCGATCTGTCGACCCGTCCGACCAGCGTGACCATCGGCGGGCCCGATGTCGCCGCTGCCACCACCTGGAACTATAACCAGTACGGGACCTATCCCAACACTTGGCGCGACGATGGTATCGCCGCCAAGGCCGACATCACCCGCTCTTTTGATGATGGCTTCCTGGAGAATGTGAAGTTCGGCTTCCGCTATGCCACGCAGAACGACACGTTCCGTGACTTCACTTTGGCTGGCAAGAACCTGACCACAAATGGTCTGGCCCTGGCCGCCAACGGGTCCAATGCCATCAGCATGGGTAGCGTCGGAACCATTATCGCCACGCCGAACAATTTTATGGACGGCAAGATGGGCTATACCGGCGGTTACCTGATTTTTGATCCGCATGCGCTGTATGGCGACACGATCAAGAACCTGTTCCCGCAGGCCGGCATCCTGACGGCGGGCACGGAGCCGGAAATTGCGGTCAATAACCGTCGGTTTGAGGAAAAGTCCTATGCCGGCTATGGCATGGCCAGCTTCCGTCTGATGGATGATGCCATCAAAGGCAATGCCGGCGTGCGTATCGTCAAGACCGATACCTATGCCCGTGCCCAGGTCAACACCTCCACCGGCATCATGCCGAATGAGGCGACCAGTTCCTACACCGACGTTCTGCCCACGCTGAACATCATCGGTAATGTTTCCGACGATACGTTGATCCGCTTCGGTTACGGCAAGGGTATCACACGGCCTGATCCGCAGTCGCTCAACCCCTCCGTCGTTGTCAATGCGGGCAGCGGTACGGCATCCGTCGGCAACCCCGATCTGAAGCCGCAGAAGGGTGACAGCTTCGATCTGTCCTTCGAACATTATATTTCTGGTGCCAACTACGCCTCCATCGGCTTCTTCTACAAGAAGGTTGATGGTTTCTTCAGCCAGATCGCGACCTGTGAAGCCGTGTCGGGCTTCACATATACCGGCGCCATCCTGAATGGCTGCTCCGGTGGTCAGTATCTTGTGACCCGCACCGTCAATGCGCAGCAAGGCTGGGCAAAGGGTGTGGAAGTCGCGGCACAAAGCTTCCTGGATTATGACTTCATCCCGGAATACCTGCATAATTTCGGCGCATCGGCCAGCTTCACCTATGTGGATACGAAGAACCCCGTGCTGCTGTCATCGGGCATTCTGGTGAACTCGGTCCAGCCCTTCACGTCAAAGTATAACTACTCCCTGACCGGGATGTATGAGGACGACTTCATGTCGGCCCGTATCGTCTACACCTACCGGTCGCGGGCACAGTTCACGGCCATCGGTCTGAACCCCGTGGACAGCCGTTACATCCAGGCCTTTGGTCTGCTGGACGCGTCGTTGAACTTCAACCTGCCCGAAGGTTTCCAGATTTCGCTGACGGCATCAAACCTTACCAATGCCGCACCGAACCGCTTCTATGGCGAGCCCGGCTATTACACGGGCGTGGAACGCCAGCACTATGTCAATGGCCGCGTCTTTGGTGCGGCGTTGCGCTGGAAGTTCGGGGGCTGACCGGCCTCTGAGCATCCTCTATTTCCCTCCACTGGGAGCGGTCGGCTGGCCGCTCCCAATTTTTTGTCTGCGGCAAAAGTAATACAAATCAGATAATTTATGTCATTCCCGCTGCTGCATTCGTTTATCATCTGGCTTCCATGATCGAAGGGTGATCCATGACGAGGTTTGGCCGTCTGCTTCTCTGCACCTGTGCCCTGGCGTTGGTGCTGCCTGCCGCCGCCCAGGAGGCCGTGGTGCCCAACATGGACCCCGTACAGGTCGATCCGCGTCGACCGGACTGGGAAAATCCGGCGGTGAATGAGCGGGGGCGCCTGCCGGCCAGTGCTACCATGTTCGGCTATGAAAGCCGCGATCTGGCGTTGGGCGGTGACCGGACCAAATCGGGCCGCCATCTGTCACTGGACGGGCAGTGGCATTTCCACTTCACCCCGTCAGCCAACAGCCTGCCCCACGGTTTTGAACGGCCGGATTATGATGTATCCGCCTGGCCCCTGATCAAGGTGCCGTCGATGTGGCAGGCGGAGGGCTACGATCAGGCCCGATACAACAACGCGACATACCCGTTCCCGGCCAACCGGCCCCTGATCCCGCATGAGACGAATCCTGTCGGTTCCTACCGCCGGGATTTCGACCTGCCGGCGGACTGGTCGGGACAGAATGTAATTCTGCATATCGGTGCGGCGGGTGCCGCCTATTATGTCTGGGTCAATGGACAAAAGGTCGGATACGCGGAAGACAGCAAGCTTCCCAGCGATTTCGACGTCACCCCATATCTGAAGCCGGGCCGCAACATGGTGGCCATCCAGGTCTTCCGCTGGGCCGACGGCTCATACATGGAGGATCAGGATTTCTGGCGCGTATCGGGGATCGAACGGTCGGTCCGGCTCTATGCTGTGCCAAAGGTGCGGGTGCGCGATCTGTTCGTGCGCGCAGGTCTGGACAAGGATTACCGTGACGGCACCCTGTCCACGGACATTGCCATCACGCCGGGATCAAAGGCGGCCAGTGTTCGACTGACCCTGCTGGATGGCGGGCGAGAGGTGCTGGTCCGGGAAGCGAAAGTGAGGGCGGGCAAGGCCGAACGGGTCGTCACCCTATCCGCCACCGTCCCAGGCGTGCAGCCGTGGAGTGCGGAGACGCCCAAGCTCTATACCGCCCTGGTCGAATTGCTGGATGCGGACGGCAAGCTGTTGCAGGCCATTCCGCAGCGCATCGGCTTTCGCACGGTGGAGATGAAGGGCGGGCAGGTGCGGGTGAATGGCAAGCCCATCACCATCCGAGGCATCAACCGCCATGAACATGACCCGGAGACGTTCCACGTCATCTCCGAAGCCAGCATGCGGCGTGATATTGAGCTGATGAAGCTCAATAATTTCAACGCGGTGCGGACATCGCATTATCCCAACGATCCGCGTTGGTACGAACTGGCCGATGAATATGGCCTTTATGTCATGGACGAGGCCAATAATGAGAGCCACGCCTATCTGGGCTTGTCCACCCGGTACCCCGAATTCCGCGACAAGCTGGCCATGGGTTTCGATCCGGCCTGGGAAGAGGCACATATCAGCCGGGTCATGAACATGGTGGAGCGGGACAAGAACCACCCCTCCATCATCTTCTGGTCGCTGGGCAATGAAACGGCCATCGGACCCAGTTTCGAGAAAGCCGCCGCTGCCGCCCGCAAGCGCGATCCGGGCCGCCTGCTGTCCTTCCTGGGTTGGGGCACCATCGCCTGGGAACACCGGCCCAATGCCTATGTCGATATCTATGCCCCCATGTATGACGATATCGAGAAGATGGTGGATTGGGCCACCGATCCCAGCCGCACCCAGCCCATGATCCAATGCGAATATGCCCATATGCAGGGCAATGGCGGCGGCAATTTCAAGGATTACTGGGACACGATCTACCGCTATCCTGACAAGCTGCAGGGCGGCTTCATCTGGGATTGGGTGGATCAGTCCATGTACCGCTACACCAAGGATGGTCGTCGCTACTGGGGTGATGGCGGCGAGTACGGCCCCAATCCGGGGGGCGACATTGAGTTCGGCGACGGTCTGATCCAGCCCGACCGCACTCCGAACCCGCACCTGTATGAAGTGCAGAAGGTGCAGTCCCCCATTCAGTTTGACGGGTTCGATCCGGCAACCGGTCGGGTGACTGTGCGCAATCGGCATGATTTCCTGGACCTGTCTGGCTTTGCCTTCGATTGGGTGGTGGAAGAGGACGGTGTCGCGGTGGCGCGGGGGGATCTTCCGCAGCTGGATACGGCAGCCCGCGCTGCCGAGGATGTCGTCATTCCGATACCGTCATTGCCCCGCAAACCGGGTGCGGAGTATCTGATCACGATACGTGTAACCGCGAAGGATGGAACGGTACCCTTGGTCCCTGCGGGCCATGTGGTCGGGTGGGAACAGTTTACCCTGGCCGCACCCACGGCCATTACGCGCAACGCTGCAAAAGGGACGGTGGAGGTCGATGAGCGGGACGGCCATGTCCGGCTGATGGCAGCTGGGGCGGTCCTCAACATCGATGCCAAGACGGGCCTGCTGACGGGTTACAGCCGCGATGGCAAGCATCTGCTGGCCGGCGGTACACCCAATTTTTACCGCGCCGAGACGGATAACGATCTGGCGACCGGCACCTTGTCGGTGGTGCTGGTCGGGCGGGAATATGCCTGGAAGACGATGACGGAGCGCCGGCAGCTTCGAAATCTTGTGGTCGATCGTGGAACGGTGGGCGGTAGCGTTACGGTAGAGCACACGTTGGGCGGTGGTGCCGCCCGCTTTACCACCCGATACCAGATGCAGGGCGACGGCACCGTCCAGGTGACGGGCGAGATGGTCCCGTTGAAGGATGACCTGCCGCCGCCGACCCGTATCGGCCTGTGGTTCACCACCAACCCGGCCCTGTCCACGGTGCAATGGTACGGGCGTGGGCCGCACGAAAGCTATGTCGACCGCAAGACATCGGCGGCCATCGGCCTGTGGCGGGGGCCGGTTGCTGACCAGAACCATGACTATATGCGGCCACAGGACACCGGCAACAAAGTTGATGTCCGGTGGCTGGAACTGTCCGGTGGTCTAGGGGCGGGGGTACGTGTGGTCGGCGATACGCCGCTGATGATGAACGCTCTGGCCTTTCCTTATACCGATCTGTATCGGCGTCCGCCCGGCACGTGGAAATCCACCGATATCGTTCCCCATGGTGACGGAACGTTGCTGATTGATGCCGCGCAATCCGGTGTTGGTGGGGACACAAGCTGGGATGCTGTGGGGCAGCCGCATATGCAGTATCGGACCAAGCTGGTGGTCACACGGTTCAGCTTCCGAATTGAGACCTTCGCGGGGGCAGGAACCCATGCGGATAACGCCAAGCCGGCACTGCGCGACGCACCCGGCTGATCTGATCTGCCCCCCTGATTGTCACCGTTTATAAGTAGGGACCTCTGGTTTGGCATTGGGGTTGAGGGACATTCAGGACCGGGGGCATGCCCCGGTCTTGAAAGGCGGGCGTGCCGCAGTCCGTGGAATAGGGGTTCATTCAGGCATTCATCGCGCAAGCGTCTGTTGAAACTTTCCACGAACGCGTTCTGAGTGGGTTCGCCAGGCTGGATATAGTGCCACTCGACCCCATTTGGCTTGCGTCCAGGCCAGGATTGCCCTGGAAGTCAGTTCGGTGCCATTACCGCTGACGATCATCAGCGGCTTGCCCCGCACAGCGACAAGGGCATCCAACTCCCGCGCCACCCGCTTGCCGGACAGCGAGGTGTCGGCCACTAGGCCAAGCATCCGCGCGAGAAATCACCCACACCGGCCAGGATGCGGAACCGCCCTACGTCGCTGAACGCGTCAGACACGAAATTCAGGCCCCAGCACTGGTTGGGAGCCTGCGGAAGAGTCATCGGCGCCCGCGTGCCCAGCGCGCGTTTACGACCCCGCCGCCGGCGTACCGCCAGCCCTTCCTCCCGGTAAATCCGCAGCAGCTTCTTATGGTTCACCGCCATACCCTCCTGGGTCAGCAGATATCCCAGACGCCGGGAGCCGAACCGCCGCCGCTCCGATGCCAACTCCCGCAGCCTGCCCCGCAAGGCACCGTCATCGGGGCGCCGTGATGGGTAGCGGATCGTCCGGCGTTGAGCCGCAGGCCTCACCACTTTTTCCTGCAAACTCGCGCAGCATGGTGTTGTCCAGCATCGCCTTGGCCAGCAGCTTCTTCAGGCGGCTATTCTCATCCGCCACGCTTTTCAGCCGCTTGGCCTCCGAGACGTCAAGCCCACCCTATTTCGATTTCCAGGCCCAAAACGTCGCCTCCGAAACCCCATGCCGGCGGCAAATCTCCGCCGCCTTCTGCCCAACCTCCTGCTCCCGCAGGATCCCCATAATCTGCTCTTCGCTGAAACGGCTCTTCTTTATCCGATAGCCCTCCTCGGTCAGGAGGCCTCTACTCCACATCGCAAACATTTCCAGGGAGCAGGTCACCTCACGGCATATTCTTTTTCTTCACCGTCCATTTCGGATCTTTACAGAGCGTGCAGTCGGAGCCGGTAAAGGTGGCGCTGGCCTTGTCGATATTTTTCAGATGCCAGTTCAGCCAGTCGATGACGGCTGAACCCATCGCACCGCCGCCGGCCTCTCTCCAGGTGCCGCCATGCCCGACATCCAGGTTGCCATTGAAGACGGGCAGGCCTTGAATGGCGTCGAAATCGGTCTCCGCACTTTTATAGGCCTGATCCTTCGGGCCCCCGATCAGATAAAGCACCGGGGTGTGGAGCTTGTGCAGGTCGGGTTCGGTGGCCGGCACGACGCCGGCGGGCTGCCGAATCGTGCCATCGGGGTTGGGGATACCCCCCCGGATAATGCCGCTGTTGAGGACGACCACGGTTGATACCCGTTTGTCTCCACCCGCCGCGATAGCCTGAAGCCCGCCGCAGCTCTGTCCCATCACCGCGATCTTTTTTGTATCGAGACGACCGAAATAGGGGCTGCCTTTCCGACCATTTTCGGCAATCGCCCAGTCGATGGAACGGAACATCTGGTCGGTATTGTTCTGGGTGCGTGGAAGGTCCCGCATGCTGGCACCGGATTCCAGCGCCTGATTGATGGGACCGCCCGCCAGCACCAGATAGCCCTGTGCCGCAAGCTCGGTCAGGAATGTCTTGAAGGCGTTGCCGATATCGGCACAGCCACCATTGCCCCAGGCGACGATGGGCAGCTTGCCTGTCACCGCCGACAGATTTCCGGGACGATAAAGTGTGTGTGTCGGCAGGCTTGCATCCGCCTCCATCACCGCGGCCGGATTGGGGGGAGCCGTCGGCATCGGTGCCGTCTGCGCAATGGCTGTCAACGGCAGTGACAATGCGAATAACGCCGCAGTAAGGGACATGCGCTTTGTCATGATCGGTGCTCCCGTCAGAAGGACTTGCTGAGCTGGAAGCTCACCATCCGGCCAAAGACATTGGCGCCCTGCGGATCAAAGGCATTGCCGTTGGCCGACAGCACGATGGGCGGATTGCGGTCCATCAGATTGCGGACATTGAAGGAGGCGCGCAGCCCCTCGCCCCAGCTGCCAAGTTCCGAGAACTCGTAACCCATCATCACATCAAACGTAACCCAGGCGGGCACCTTCTCGACCGGCAGGGTGACGCCGTTCACGGTAATGGGAATGTTATTGGTATAAGAGCCGACATAATTGAGGGCCGGGGCCACAGTGTACGGGCCCATATTCCAGGTAATGCCCGCCCGCCCACGCTCGCTGATCGGTTGGTTCATGATGTCCAGGGCATTTGTATAGCTGCCCGTGCTGGTCAGTTGCAGGTCGTTGTTCAGGATTTTGGTGCCGCTCAGGCTCAGCATCCAGTTACTTTCGCCCGTCTCGAACCGGTAGTTCAGCGTGATATCAATCCCGTCCTGCTTCACCGCCGCCGCATTGGCATTGCGCGTATCCGTGATCGCCTGGGCGGAGCAGAAATTGCTTTGATCAATGGCGGCCACTGAAGGCCGGCTGAGCGCGACAAGATAGGCGGCATTGTAGGTGGCGGGATTGCCATTGACGCAGGTCGATGGCTGCGGCGCCACTGTGATATACGGCGCGAACAGAGCCCGGTTTGTTGGGCTGGCCAGGAAGGTCGCGCCGAAGCCTTGCAAGCCAATGATCTGATTGGAATATTTGACGTTATAATAGGTAGCCGACGCCCGCAGGCCGCGCAGCCATTCCGGCTCGTAATCGAAGCCGAGGGAGTAGCTGGTGGCCTTCTCCGGCGTCAGGTTGTTGTTGCTGCCAGTGACATTGACGACATTGCTGGTGCCCGCGGCAGTGTTTCCGGGCGGAAGGGCGCTATCGCGTGCGGCATTCGCGATGGTTTCCAGCCTGACACGACTGAATACTTCAGGATTGCTTTCGATCAGGTTCGGCGCGCGGAAGGACCGGCCCCAGACACCACGCAGCTTGACCCCGTCTGTGACACCCCAATTGACGCCGAATTTCGGGTTGGTGGTGGTGCCGACATCGGAGTAGCGTTCCGTCCGGACGGCCACGTTGAAATCCAGGCTCTGCATGAGCGGAACGCCCGCTTCCTCCCCGACCAGTGGAAGGTAAATCTCAGCATAGGCCGCGCGGATATTTCGGTCGGCATCGGCCAGGGGGACATCGGAGGATGCCTGAACACCGATAGCACTGCGCCACTGGGTCAGCTCAAGATAGCTGGCGCCGACGGCGGCCTTCACGGTGCCGGCCGGCAACTCGAACAGGGGGCCATCGAAGCGCAGCGTATATTCCTGCAAAGTCGATTTATTTCGGTCGAAAGCAGACGGCAGGATGGTGCGCAGCACATCCTGTGATGCAGGGGCGGAACTGAACGGGTTGTAGGTGCCATTGTCCAGCGCGCGTTGCAACGCCGTGGCGCTGACATTGTTGTTCAACTCGTCGATGCAGTTGGCGCAGTTCTTGTTGCGCGAATAGTTGGCAATGAACTGGGCGGCCCAGTCATTGGTCAGGTCGGCGCGCAGATTGCCGCTGAACTGGGTCTGCTCGTCGGTGATGCTGGTCTCACCAACCCCGATATCCTTATAAAGCGAGAAGACTACCGTCTGCCGTGCGCCCGGTGCCACGCCGGGCACGCCTTGCACATAGTATGGGCTGGTGGCGGGCAGGGTGCGCACGCCGGATTGAGGATATGAGTAGAGCGTGCTGTCACGCTTGTTGTAGAAGGCCAGGACATTGGCCGTCAGCCAGGGCGTGATCTCCTGCCGGGCCGTCATGGAAACCTGGTTCTTCACGGTCTTCGGCAGGTAGGAGGTATAGTCCGCCTGATCGGCCAGGTTGGGCTGGTTTAGCAGAAGCTGGCCCGCCGTAATGCCCGTACCGCTGGACCCGGCGGGAATGCCGTAATAGTCGAACCGGCCCGCTGTCGGCAGGGTGGGATTGTTGGTGCTGCGCGGAACCACGATGTTGCCCGGTGTGCCCGCGGTGGCATTGTTGGTGCGGATGCGGGTATCCGGCCCGCCCAGCGGACGCAGATCCTGGCGCAGATAGGGGCTCTCGCCCTGCATCATCATGCCCCGCACATCATGGTCGAAGGCGACCACGATGTTGCCGCTGTCCCAGGCATGGCCGCCGATGATGCTGCCGCCCGATTGCTCATAGCCATCGGTAAAGCTATGGCGGCCCGTGACCTCGACGCCTTTGAAATTCTTGCGTGTCACATAGTTGATGACGCCTGCCACAGCATCGGAACCATAGATGGCTGAGGCGCCGTCCGTCATGACGTCGATCCGCTCAATGGCGGCGACGGGCAACTGATCGGCCTCTGTAAAGGAGAAGACATTGCCGGACGGGGCGACGCGGTTACCGTCGATCAGCAGCAAGGTGGCGTTGCTGCCCAGGCCACGGATATTCACCGACCGGCCACGCTGGATATTGCCCCCGGCATTCTGGCCAACCCGCGGCGCATCATCGAAGCCCAGGCCCTGAAGCTGGGGCAGTTCGCGCACGACATCGACGGGTGAGTTGCGGCCGGTTGCGGCCAGGTCTTCACGAGAGACAGTGACGGTGGAGGCGCCGACGGCTGCAATCCCACGGATGCTGGTGCCGATGACGACGACTTCTTCGATTTCCTGCGGGTTTTCGCTGGCTGTATTGGCCGGCGCCCGATCTGCTGTGGTGGCGGGTTGCTGCTGACGGGCAGGGGGCTTGACCACCTCCTGCGCCATGGCCGGCACACCGGCCATCGCGATCAAGGCCAAGCCGATCGCACTTCCGGCAAGCAGACGCACTTCACCCTTGGTTGTTGGCTTACGCATCGTCACCTCCCTGGGATTGGCCCGGATACTGTGTCGCACGGGCTTATTTTGTTATAAGACATACCATAGTTATCAGGCCATGCAAGCGCTTTCATTTCAGATTTTCCTTTGTCCAGGATGCCAGAACGCCCCTGGATCAGACGGCTGACGGTTGTTTTGAGAGCAGCAGGAACAATGTGCCGCCCATCAACACGCTGACCGCACTTCCAATGAGGAAAGGTACGAAACTGGGCGACAGGCCCAGCAGAAGCGACAGGATCGGCCCGCCGGCGGCGCCGGCCGCCACGATGCCGGCGGTGATCAGGCCGAAGACCGTGCTGTATACATCGCGGGGGAACCAGCCGGCCGCCAGATAGGCCCCGATATCCTGTTCCGCACCTTGACTGAGGCCCATCAGCCCCACGGCCAGGATGAAGGGCCAGAGGCCATCGGGCTGCAGCGCGATCAGGCCAAAACCCAGACCGGGCAACCCCATGCCAAGGGCGGCCACGATATGTGTCGGGAACCGGTCCAGGGCCAGGCCGCAGGCAAACCGTCCCGCAATCACCCCGATGGCGTAGAGGGAGATCAACCATGCCGCCTCGGCGGAGCCGATGCCGAGGCTGACCAGCATGGGCTTGAACTGGTAGCCTGTGACAATGGACGGCAGGTTGCACAGGAACATGCCGCCCAGGATGGCCCAGGCGGCGGGTGAACGCAGGACCAGACCGTAAGCCTTGGCCGTTCCTGTGCGGGTGGCGCGGCTGGAGACGGTGCCGGTTCCCTCCGCTGGCAGCAGGGCAAGCGCCAGCAGACCCAGCAGGGCGGTAACGGCGGCCAGGGCCAGGTATCCGCTGCGCCAGCCATGGTCGGCGATGATGCGCGTCAGGATCGGCGACAGCACGGCCCCTACAACCGGCGCCCCCGATGCGGCAATGGCCAGCGCCAGACCGCGCGCGGCAGAGAAACGCGCCACCACTACGCGGGTGTATACGGTAGCCGACGTGGTGGCGCCGACGAACATCACGATCCCGAATATGGCGTAATATTCCAGGATGTTGCCGCCCATCCGGCTGAACGCGGCGTAACACAGGGGTAGCAGGATGACCCCCGCCATTGCCACCCGACGTGCGCCGAAGGTGTCGGCCAGCCGGCCCGCGATCAGTACCCCGACCATGGCCAGCACAAGGCCAAGGCTGGTCAGGGCGAACTGCGCGCCGGTCCATCCAAACTCCTGTCCCAGGGCCGGAACAAACAGGCTGGCCACAAAGCTGGTGAGGCTGATCCCGGCGCCAAGGCCGAACGCAGCGGCGGTGACCGGGCGCCAGTTCAGGCGGAATTCGCCGAGATAGGCCATCGTTTCTCCTCCCAGAACCGGTGAGCCCGGCCTTCGGCTATTGTTTTTATGATATGTTGCATAACTTACCTGATTATCTGCTCAGGTCATCCCCGGATAAGAGGTCACTCAAAACGCAGCGGCACCTTCAGGGCCCCGATCTCGGGGAAACGCGTCGGTACAATGGGGCCGTCCACGCTGAAACCCTTTGTCCGGGCCAGCAACTCATCCAGGGCGACGGACAGTTCCAGCCGGCCCAGGGCGGCCCCGACGCAGCTATGTGTGCCACGCCCGAATGCCAGCGATTCCTTCATGTTCGGTCGGTCCAACCGGAATGTCTCCGGTTCTGGAAATATGTCGGCGTCACGGTTGGCCGAGGCATAGACCAGGGCAATCGGTTCCCCGGCAGGGATGGTCCGTCCCCGGATTGTCACGTCCTGGGTGGCGGTGCGGGCAAAGCCGCGATAGGGCGTATAGAGACGCAGAAACTCATCGGTCGCTGCCGGCACCTTGTCCCGGTTGGCCCGCAGATAAGATTGCAGATCAGGGTGACGGGACAGGTGCACCGCCATGGACCCGACCATCACCGTCGGCGCGATGATGCCGACAACAAGAACCTGCCGGATGCAGCCCACAATCATCTCTTCCGGTAAGGGCTCCCCATCCACCCGAACGGCCAGAAGGGCGCTGGTCGCGTCCTCTGTCGGGTCCTGGGGATTGGCCTTGCGGTCGGCGACGATGGCGCACGCCATATCATAGAGCAGCAGGCTTGTTTCCTTGGTTTCGTCCATGTCAGCGGACTGGACCGCGACATTGTAGCGGCGGCCCAGGTCTGCCAACTCGTCCACCTGATCGGGCGGCAGGTTCATCCAGTTCGCAAAGACCAGAACCGGCATCCGGGACGAAAAATCGGCACAGATGTCGCCATGCCCTTTGGCGATCAGCGGGTCCAGTAATTCCCCGCAGATGCGGCGGATCATCGGCTCCAGTTTCTGGAGGCGCCGTTCGGTGAGCAGCGGTGCCAGGGCGCGGCGATAGGGCGTGTGTTCCGGCGGGTCCAGGTGCAGGGGCGGACGGCGTCCCGTGAACGCCACCTTGGGCACCACATTCTGCTTGGATGTGATGAAGGTTGCGCTATCCGCTGCCGCCGCCGCGACATCGGCATGTTTCATCAAGGCCCAGAAACCGCCCCAAGCGTCGCTATGCGCAACGGGGCACTGTTCACGAAGCCGGCGATAATCCGCATGCGGACTGTCGAAATCCTCCGGCAGGAGGGGGTTGAAATCGGAAGGCACGGACTTTGTCCCCTTGATTTAACACCAATGCAAGCGCTTACAAAGGATAGCCGGAGACTTTCGCGGGCGCTAGGGTCATCGCATGAGCATGAATGAAAAAAAGATCGCGCGGCTCGATGATGTGGCCCGGCTTGCCGGTGTCTCCACCGCCACCGTATCCCGATACATCAACGCGCCCGACGTGGTGGCGGAGGCAACGGCGGAGCGTATCCGGCAGGCGATTGAGCGTACCGGCTATATCCCGAACCTGCTGGCAGGCGGACTGGCATCCCGCCGCAGCCGGCTTGTCGCCTTGCTGGTGCCGGACATTACCCACTCGATTTACAATCTCACCATTGAGGCCATGTCCGAGGCGCTGTCCGATGACGGCTATGTCGTCATGCTGGGTCTGACGGGTGCGGACGATGCCCGCGCGCCGGCCCTGATTGAGGCAGCACTGGCCCGGCGCGCCGATGGCATCATCCTGACGGGCAGTGTGGCCGATCCAAGATTGCGGGCTCGGCTGGAACGGGATGACGCAACGGTCATTGAAACCTGGAACCTGCCAGACCGTTCCATCGACGCGGCGGTGGGCTTTTCCCACACGGAGGTGGGCCAGGCTGTGGCAAGGTTCGTGCGGCAACGCGGATATCGGCACCCGTTCCTGCTGACGGCGGACAGTCCCCGGGCGAAGGCGCGGCGAAACGGGTTCATTGCAGACTGGATTGCCGCAACGGGCGCATCGCCGGGAGATGCCGTGTTGGCCAGTCCGACACGGTTCGGCATGGGGCGCGCGGCGTTCGCACAGCTTCGTGCCAATACCCCGGCACCGGACGTGGTTATTTGCAGTTCGGACTGGCTGGCCCACGGGCTGATCGCTGAGGCAGAGGCGGCGGGGCTTCGGGTGCCCGACGATCTGGCTGTCGTCGGCTTCGGTAACCTGCCTTTTGCGGCGGAGATGCAGCCGGCCCTGACCACGGTCAGGATCGATGGTGCCCGTATCGGCCGAGAGGCGGTGGCGATCCTGCGCCGCCGCGCAACGGGTGTGGCCCGCAAGTCTGAGGATGCTGTGCGGGTCGATGTCGGTTTCGAAATCGTCGTCGGCGCCAGCGCCTGATACGGACGGCCCCTACACGATCTTGAAAACCCGGATGATGACGGCATCGGTCCGCCCCGGAACGGGGGCCAGGGTGCCGGTGAAGACGGCTTCGTTCAGCCACTGGTGCGGGCCGGTCGGGGCCTCGAACCAGGGGGTCGTGCGGGCATAATCCTTGCCAGCCACGCCCTTGTTGACGATGTGGATGATGGCCCCATCGTCTGTTTGCAGCCAGTAACTGGCCTCCACGACGGTGAACCCGTCCGGGCGCTGCAACTGCCAATCCTCGCCCGATGGCAGGATGGTTCCCCGGATGCGCGGCCCGGCAAAGGTGCCGCCCGTGATGGGGATGCGGACACGCCGGCCGAACGGGCTGTCGCCAACCTGCTGTACAGGCCCCAGTGTCACCAGTGACTCATAGATAAATTCGGTCTTCGGCAGATCGATTGGCCCGGGCCTTGTTTCCGCCTGTGCCACACCCGCGACGGCCAGGGCCGGCAGGACGGTCAGCAGGGAACGGCGATCATGGTGCATATTCTTCCCTATCTTCATCGTGTCGTGGAAAAAGAAGCCCCGCCTACCGGTTGTCCGGATGGCGGGGCCAAGGGAGAGATCAGAAGCTGGCACCGACCCGCACGCCCATTGTGCGGCCGGGATTGTAGGTGGCGGTGGTCGAACTCCAGACAACGCCGACGGCGTTGGCTATGCGCTCATCCTCTAGATTGTTCACGAAGGCGTTGATGTAGAAGCGCTGATCCGGGCTGTCCCAGCGCAGATTGATGTCCGTCTTGGTATAGCTGTCGCTAATGCCCTGAACATAGTTGGCGCTGTCGGCATAGGTCTTGGATTGCACATAGAAATCGATGGCGGGGGTCAGGGTGCTGCCGCCGGCCAGATCGAAAATATGCTCATAGCCCACCCGCGCGCTCCAGCGCGGGGCATTGGCCAGCCGGTTGCCGGAGAAATCCGCCACGGCGCTGGGGATCGTGGCATATCCCAGAATAGGGGCGAAGATATTGTACATGACGTCGGCACTATTCATGTTGTCAGACGCGTTGGGGAAGGATGTGTACTTTCCATCCAGGAAGGAAACATAGGCTGACAGCCGGTCATTGCGGGTCGGCCGGAACAGCGTCTCCAGTTCCACCCCCTTGATCTTGGCCTTGGCCGCATTGGTGGTAACGGCTGTTGGCCCGCTTGCCGTACCGATAATGCTGGAGACCTGCAGATCCTTGTAATCCATGTTGAACAGGGTGGCCGACACAAACAGCTTGCGGTCCAGCAGGTTGCCGCGCAGCCCCGCTTCGTAATTCGTCACCGTTTCCGGCTTGTAGCCCGTGTAGGGGGCGGGGTTGGTGCTGGCTTGCAGGCCGCCGGCGCGATAGCCGGTGCTGACCGTGGCATAGCCCATCACCTCCTCGGTGATGTCATAGTCCAGGCCGGCCTTCCAGCTGATCTTGCTGAACTTTTCCGACGCGCGGTTGCGGTCGTCGGAATAACCTAGGCCGCCGGCGGGGCAGGTAGCGTCATTGATGTTTTGGCGTGTGACGGTGCCACCGAAGCAGACCAGTTCCTCCTGCCCACCATGGACCGTGTCCCAGGTGGATCGGACACCCGCCAGCAGCCTGAAGCGGTCGGTCAGCCGCAATGTCCCCTGGGCGAAGATGGCCGACGATTCACTGCCCCAGTCGCTGTAGGTGTTCACGACATCGACGGCATTGATCGTGGAGATCTGCTTGCCGGTGCCCGCGAACAGCGGGCCGAAGGCGTTGAAGACACTGCCGAACGGGGCTGGTGCCGTATTACCTGCGTGCAGCAGGCGCTGTCCCGAGGGCTTGTCGTCCCAATAATAATAGGCGCCACCGACCAGCGAGAGTGTGTCGCTCTCATAGTTGATGTCGATCTCGTGCGAGCTGGATTCCTGGCGGAGGTCCAGATACTCCATGGAGAAGACGCCGGTGCTGGCTTCCAGTCCGTCATTCTTGAGGACGGAGAAACCGCCGATATAGGTGGCTGTGACGGCGTCTGACATTTCCCAGGTCAGGCGCGTGCGGGCGGCATAGTCCTGGATGTCTTTCCGGTTTTCCTTGACGTTCCAGATGCCGGGATTGGGCTCGTGGGTCTTGATGATTTCCACGGGGCCAAAGCTGCCTGTCCGAAGGTTGGCATTGGGGTAGTAGTTATAGCTGGACAGGAACAGGAAGGGGGTCGTCCCCTCATCCTCGCCATAGTTCAGCGACAGGCGCCAGGTGACGCTGTCGCTGAGGTTCCACAGCGACGTAAGACGCAGCGCCGCCTGGTCCGTCTTGTCGAACCGTTCCGGCGCCGCCAGCCTGGCGTAACGCCCGTCATTGACGCGGCGAAAGCCGGAAACGCGGATGGCCAGATCATCATTGACGGGCAGATCGGCGTTCAGACGGACCTGCAGGTCCTGGTGCGTGCCATATTGCACGTCACCCGCAACGGCCATGTCCCAGCCCGGATCGGCTGTGTTGATATTCACCACGCCGGCCGTCGCGTTGCGGCCATGGACGGTGCCCTGCGGACCGCGCAGCACTTCGATGGCGGCGATGTCGAACATGCCCAGCGTCAAGGTGGTGGGGAAGGGGGCGTAAATGCCGTCGATCTGTGTTGCGACCGTTGAATAGCCGCTGAAGCCGTTATTGCTTCCGATGCCACGCATAGCAAAGCCGTTCTGGCTGAACTGCAGATTGGGCACCGTAGTGATCAGGTCATCGGCAGCGGTGATGTTCTGCCGGTCCAGCGCATCGGCACCCAGCACCGAGATGGCGACCGGCGCCTTGGCTAGGGTTTCCTTGACCTTCTGGGCCGTCACGATGATTTCGGCCAGCACATCGTCACCCGCATCAGCGGCCATGGCTGCGGGTCCAACCAGCAGGGCGCTGGTGGACAGCAGCATGGCGGCCCTGGCGGCATTCCATGATCGTTTCATGTTCCCGTCCCCTTTTCATTGTTTATGGCCTATTGGCCCGTTGTTCTGCGTTCGGTGAAATCACGGCCAGAAGCCCCCGTTCCCGCGCCACGAGGCGCGGGTTGATGCTGACGGGGTGCTTTTGCGGTGGTCTATTTCAACAAGATGGCGGCGGCGGCTTCGGCCATGGCGCGGTAACCCGCGTCAGACGGATGCAGTTTGTCGCCGCTATCGAAGGCAGCTTTGATCGTTTGCGGATTGGCCGGATCGCGCAGCGCGGCATCGAAATCGATGACGCTGTCAAACTCCCCGCTTTCGCGTATCCAGCGGTTCAACTCCTGCCGTACCACCTCCTTCACGGGCGTGGCATAGCCGGGGAAAGGCGAGCCCAGGAATGGGGTTAGGGTGGCGCCATGGATCTGCACGCCCCGCACCTTGGCCCGCGCGATCAGTTGCCGGTACCCAGCGATCAGATCGGCTGCCGTGACCTCCGGATGGGCGCCGGGGCCGCGCGGGTTGGGTAATCCGCTGAGCCCCAGATCATTGATCCCTTCCAGCAGCACCACATCCGTGACGCCCGGCACCGACAAGGCGTCACGGTCGAACCGTGCCAGGGCCGCTTCACCAACCTCGTTGCGCAGGACACGGTTACCGCCGATACCGGCATTGGCGACAGCCACCTGTGTCAGGCCGCGCTGGCGCAAAATCGTGGCGAACTGATCAGGCCAGCCCCGCATCATCGGGTCCTGGGCACCGGCCCCATCGGTGATGGAATCCCCAAAAGTGACGATGGTGCGGGCATCCTTGGCCGACCGGACAAGGATAGCCGATACGATTTCCCGCCCTGTCACCACCTGCGCACCGTTCAGCGTGCCGGCACCTGTCCGGTCGGCGCCCATCAGCACCTCCGCGACATGCAGGGGATCGGCTTGCGGCACGGCCACGCCATCGGGCAGGTACAAGGTGACGTAAAGGATGGCCCCGGCCTTGACCGGCACCGTTACAGGGTCGCTCAATAACGGCGTGCCCGCCGGCATGCGGACCGATGCGGCCCCACCGAAGGCCAGCGGCTTCATCGACGTCGCGTCGATCCGCCCGGATGCATCGGCCAGCGCAATTGTGGCGGCACCGATCCGCACATCCCGGTCCAGCGTCTCGGCAGACAGTCGGACGCGCACGGCGTCCCCTTCTGCGCTGACCCGCATTTTGTAGCGAACCGTACCCTGGATTTCCGCAGGCGGCCGCCAGAAATCAAAGGGCAGTTTCTCAACAGCCAGGGAGGGGCTGGACGCCCAGCTCTGCACCCAGTTCCCATCGGGTGCCGCCATGGCGGCCATGGCTGGCAACAGGGCAAGCGCGGACGCCGCCAGCCATCGTTTGAGATTACGAGACTTCATGCTCTTTCACTCCCTGAAGCTGGAAGCTCTCATTGGCTTCCTTAGGTTCCGTGCGTCCATGTCGTGCATGGATCGGACTGGCTCTGCCACTTTTGCTGGTCGGGGACTGTACGGGATGCTCCCCAGCTATCCAGTTTCGTTCTTGGATATGATCATAATCACGCATTACAAACGATTGCAAATGCATTTTTCGCAGCAGGCTGTGGGGGGCGGGAGCGCCCTTCGCCAACAAGTCGCCGCCTGCCCTGCGAATGCCAAAACCTGAAAAGCTCGCCCACCTCCAAAATACATTTGCAATCGGTTGTAGGATGTGAATATGGTTGGAAACAACAACAATCATGAACAAGAACGGGATCGCTGTTTCAGGGGGCGGTCATGGATCAATATCGTAACAAAGTCAGCGTCTTGTCTTAGGGAAGCCAGCCTTGGCCGCCTCTGGCCCGTGGCTGCTTGAAGCCTGGAACAAGGTGTTTTGAACCCTGGTCCGGTTCGCTGCGGATTTTCCGATGCGGGCAGGGGAAAGGACTGCGCTGGCCGTCTATGCGGGCGGTAGCGCGCCGTTGGCTCGCCCGCATGTTCATGAGTTTTCCACCACAATTCCCGTCCCTGTGATCAAACGGATGGGCGCTTTCAACTCACAAATACAATCGTCTTCAATCAATGCCATGTACTGGCGCCAATAACGGGGAATGGGAGGTTTCGATGAAAACACGGATTCACACGGCGTGTCTGCTGGCCACCTGCGCCATGCCGGCGATGGCCTTTGCACAGACGACCGAAAGCGAGCCTTTGGCAGAGATCGTCGTAACGGCCGAACGCCGCAGCCAGGATATTCAGAAGACCCCGATCTCCATCGTCGTTCTGACCGGCGAGGATCTGAAAGAACGCGGTGTCACCGATATCAATACACTGGCCGCGCAGACACCGTCCTTGTCCTACACGGACAATGGCAACACCAAATACTTCAATATCCGCGGTGTCGGTATTTCCGAATCCGCCCCGAACCAGACGGTCGGTGTTGCCGTTCATTGGGATGGCACCTATGTCGCCCGTGAATTTGTCTTCGGGGACTCGTTCTTTGACATTGCCAGCGTCGAGGTGCTGCGCGGTCCCCAGGGAACCTATACCGGCCAGAATGCCAGCGGCGGAGCGCTTTATGTCAACTCCGTTCGTCCCGACTTCGACGGTACCAGCGGCTTCGCAGAGGCGACTATCGGTAATCTCGGGCACCGGCAGCTTGGTTCCGGCGTCACGTTCCAGCTTTCGGATACCATGGCTGCCCGCGTTTCGGGTCAGCTTGAACGCCGCGACTCTGCCTATACCAATCTCGGTCCCGCCGGAAAGAAGGGCCAGGTCTCGGCCTTGTCGCAACCCGGTAACCTGTCGCGGTTCCTGGGCCGGGCACAGGTGCGTTTCCGCCCCAGCGAGGATATCGACCTGCTGGTCATGCATCAGGTCAGCGATAACAATTCCGATGGTTTGCCGAACCAGCGTTTCGATGTTGGACCGCCGCCCAACCGCACCATCGCCTATGATGCGGAAACGCGCCTCGATGTCTCCTATAACCGCACCACGGCGATCCTGGATTACAAGGGTTTCGACGCTTTCGATGTGCGGGTTTCCGGGGCTTACCAGGAAACAAAGCAGAATCTGCGCAGTGACGACGACCTGACGACCGCCACCCTCTACCCAGCGCTGGCCGCCGGCAGCACCAGCATCCGGCTGCGTGATCATTACTACACCGGAGAGGTCAACCTGATCTCCCCCGATGATCAGCGCGTCCGCTGGACGGCGGGTGCCACCTTCCTGGACTATACCCAGCCGGGTGTCATTCAGACGGGTGGTGGTGCCTATATCTATGTGAATGCACGGCGCAAGAATGAGGCGGTGTTCGGTGAGGCCGCCATGGACCTTATGGATGGCGTGGAACTGCGCCTGGGCGGGCGGTACAATTGGGACCATGCCGGGTTCACCAATGACGGCTATCTGGCCATCGGTGGCATGGACGGCTTCCGCGCCATCAATTTCACACCCGGTATCATCGATTTCAAGGAACCGACCGGTCGTGCCGTCCTGAACTGGGAAATCACCCCGGATCATTTCCTCTATGCCACGGTCAGCAAGGGGTACAAGCCGGGTGGTACCACACCAATGAGCCTGCGCTACGGGTCGGAAACCGTGCTGAACTATGAGGCGGGCTGGAAGGCGTCTTTCCTGGATAACCGCCTGACCACCTCGGTCAGTGTGTTTCATATGAATTATGACGGGTACCAGACGACCTACACGCCCGACGTCAACAATCCCACCAGCGCCATCACCCGCAATGTCGATGGCACCAAGATCAAGGGCGTCGAAGGGCAGTTCGCACTGCGCCAGAGCGGCTTCACCCTGGATGGCAACTTCTCGGTTCTGGATGCCACCTATGGGGACCTGACGATTGTGGAACCGGTGGGTCTCTATGGCAATGGTCGGCCCACGGTTGCCACCACCGCCAATCTCAAGGGCCGAACCATTCCCTACGCGCCGAAATTCTCCGGTGGTCTGGGCCTGTCATACGATGCGGCCATGGACGGCGGCAGCCTGACGCCCAGCATCCGCGTCAGCCATGTGGGGGCGCAATGGGTCACGTTCTTCCAGGCCCCTTATCACCAGATACCGCAGCGGACGCTGGTGAATGCCCGCATCGCCTATCAGTCCGATGAGGGGTGGAGCCTGGCTGCCTATGCCAACAATCTGCTCGACGAAGACTACATTTCCAACGTCTTCCAGACGCCCAACGGTGTCGGTGGCTACACGCTGGGTAATCCCGCCGAGTATGGCGTGACCTTGAGCTATCGGTTCTGAGCGACCTGATACGGGCGGGCGCCGAGGCAGCGCCCGCCCACAACAATGATGATCCGGGAGGACGGACATGAAGCGCGCTGTAGCAGCCCTGCTGGCCCTGGCCATCGGTGCAGCAACCCCGTTATGGGCATCGGCGGTGGGGCAGGGGACGGCGGATGCTGGTTCCCCGACGGCACCATTGGAGAGGCGGGTCTTGTTCCTGGGTGACCGCGAACTGGCGAACTGGCGAAAGGCGGACCCAAGCTTCTTCACGGCCCCCCTGTTCAAGCATGCGGGCAGTTTCGACCTTGGCGGACGCAAGCAGCTTGATCTGGCCACGCTGATCGCCGGCCACCGCCCGCACGTCATCTATTTTCTGGCCGACCGCCTTTCCAATGCCGGGGATGCGGTGGACCGTGCCAAGGAACAGCTGACCCTACTGCTGCAAACGGCGCGTGCCCAGGGCGCCGTTGTGATCCTGGCCCGCGCGGTTGCTTATGGCGGTGCATCGGCGGCGGCCGATGATGCGCTGGCGGCCTGGATGCAGCAACTGGCGCAGGATGGTCAGGCGATCTACAGCGATCCCAACCGGATTGATTTCCATCCCGATCTGCGCCTGAAAAAGCCGGCGGATCTGGCCATGTCGACCAATGGCATCCGTGGCGCCCTGGATAGTGCCTTCCGCTTCACGCCGGGCATTCCTGCGGAACAGCAGTTCGGGCGCTTGATGCAGGCCTTCGAAGCCACGCCCTATGATGAAGGAAGCGGGCCGTTCCGTGCCATTGCCGGTATCGATCCGGCCCTGCCGACCCACAGCTTCTACCGCCCTGCCAATCTGCCCTTGTTTGAGAAACAGCGCCTCCCGGTTCTGATCTTCGGCAATGGTGGCTGCGCTGATGATGCCGCGAATGCCCGCCCGCTTCTGACGGAGATCGCGTCACACGGCTATCTCGTCATCACGCTGGGACAGCTCAAATCCGGTCCAGGTGGCCTCAGCGCCTATCCTGACCTGCTGAAACTGGACAATCCGCCCCCCGGTCGCGGCACCAGTGCCGCCGATATGAAGGCTGCGATCGACTGGGTGGAGAAGGTGGCGGCCAGCAAGGAGGGCTGGGGACGCTATGTCGATGCCGCGCGGATCGCCGTTTCAGGCTGGTCCTGTGGTGGCTTGCAGGCACTGGCCAATTCCCCCGATCCACGGGTCAAGGCGACCATCATCTTCAATAGTGGCCTGTTTGGTGCCGACGGTCCCGGCATGCCGGGCATGGATGTGCCAAAATCGACCCTCGATCAGCTTCACGCGCCCGTTCTCTATCTGCTGGGTGGGCCGACGGATGTTGCCTATGGCAATGGTACCGACGATTTCGGTCGGATCAGCAAGGTGTCCGCCTATCTCCTGAGCCGGGAGGTCGGACATAGCGGCACGTTCTGGCAGCCGCATGGCGGGGTGTGGGCGCAGGCAGCCCGGCTTTGGCTGGACTGGCGGTTGAAGGGCGATGCCAAGGCAGCAGCAGCCTTCGACGGCAAGGATTGCGGCCTGTGCGCCGATCCGTCCTGGACTATACAGCGGCGGGGGCCGACCGATGCGCGCTGATCTGCGTCGTTGGGTCCTGGCTGCCGCCTTGTGCGGCGGTCTGGTCGCGAGCGGAAGTGCTGGCGCCGCACTGCCCCTGACCAGCAATGAGGCCAGAATTATAGAGGGAACCCTGGCTGGCGGTGCCCGCTGGCGGTCGGAGGTGCCGGTCAATTGGAACGGCACGCTGCTGCTCTGGAGCCATGGTTACTCCCCGCGCATCCTTCCGCCCGATGTTGCACCGGCACCCTTGCGGGACAAGCTGCTGGCGCGTGGCTATGCCCTGCTGGCGTCCGATTTCGGGGCGGCCGGCTGGTCCATCGAACAGGCGGTGCCCAGCCAGCGGCAGGTCGTGATTGCCTTCACCGAACAGATCGGAAAGCCATCCCGGACCCTGGCCTGGGGCACGTCGATGGGAGGCCTGATCACTACGGCCCTGGCTGAACAGGATGATCCGGTGATCGATGCCGGTCTGGCCCTCTGCCCCTCCATCGGTGGCAGCATCGGCATGATGAACATGGCGCTCGACGGGGCCTTTGCCTTTCAGACATTGCTGGCTCCGCAGGCGGGGTTGGAACTGGTGCGGGTGTCGGACGATTTTGCCAATTCCGCCCGCGCGCGTGCCGCACTTGATGTGGCCATGCAGACGGCGCCGGGCCGCGCCCGTGTGGCCCTGGCGGGGATACTGGCCGGTCTTCCCGGCTGGACACGCCCCGACCATCCGCAACCCCACCCGAACGACCTGGATGGTCAGGTCGCAGAAATGGCCGCCAGCTTCGTGATGGGTGTTTTCCTGCCACGGGTGGACCAGGAACGGCGCGCTGGCGGTGTCTTCTCCTGGAATGACAAGGTGGATTACCGCCGTCAGCTTGACCGGTCCGGGCGCGGCGCTATGGTCCGGGCACTGTATCAACGCGCGGGCCTGGATATCGAGGCTGACCTTGACCGGCTGGCCTCCGCGCCACGGATCACGGCGGACCCGAAGGCCGTTCAGTATATGATGCGGCACTATACCCCGACCGCAAAGCCCCGGGTCCCCCTGATCTCCCTGCAGGCGGTGGGTGACGGGCTTACCTCCCCGTCCTTGCAGCGTTTTTACGTCGAGCAGGCGCCCGCCGCTCTGGCACAGGCGATCTGGCTGGATGCCGCCGGTCATTGCACGTTCACGGACGATCAGGCGATGGCGGCGCTCGACCGTCTGGCGGCGCGGGTTGTTGCGGGGCGATGGCCCGATATTCCGGTGCAGGGCGCCATTCAGGCCGATATCCCCCCCATGCTGCGCCCCTGCCTGCAGGGTGGGCGGTGCGAATGATCGGCCCGGGCAACCAAATCAGGACTTTTACGGAGATGCATCCATGATGCAGCAATGGCAGCCCGATTTCAGCGGGGTGGACAATGCCCGCATGGCCGCACCATTGATCGTTGAGGGCGATATCCGCCGCGTCTCACCGGACATCGATATCTGGGATGCCTGGCCGGTGCAGCATCCTGACGGCAGCATCGTCGGCTTTGCCGGTGGTTACAGCCTGTGGATGGCCCTTGGCGCTCCCCGCTTCGATGATCCCGATGAACGCCATAGCCATGCCCGTATCCATCTTCTGCGGGAATGCCGCGGGCAATGGCAGGTCCTGGGGCCGGCCATGCCGGATGGTTTCTCGCCCGGCAGCCGGGAATGGTCCGGTTCGGCGGTGCTGTGGCCGGATGGACAGCGGCTGACGCTGTATTTCACGGCGGCGGGCCGGCGGGGGGAGGCGGAGACGACATTCGAACAGCGCCTATTTTCCGCCGATGCCGATCTTTCGATGATGGGGGAGCAGGTGCGGCTGATCAACTGGCGCGACCTGCGGGAATTCGTGTTGCGCGACCCTGCGCTTTATATGGCCAGTAATTCCGGATCGGGGCGGGTCAACACGATCAAGGCCTTCCGTGACCCGGCCTATTTCCGCGATCCGGCCACGGGTTTGCATCATGTGTTCTTTGCCGGCTCACAGGCGGGCGCCACCTCTGCCTTCAATGGTGTTGTGGCGCGGGCCGTGTCGGCGGACCTTGTCACCTGGACCACATGTCCGCCCGTCATCACGGCGACCGGTGTGAATAATGAACTGGAGCGGCCCCATATCGTGCATCAGCACGGGGTCTATTACCTGTTCTGGTCGACGCAGCGCCATGTCTTCAATCCCGACGGACCGGTTGGGCCGACCGGACTGTATGGCATGGCCGGTACCAGCATCGATGGTCCCTGGGCCCCGTTGAATGGCAACGGGCTGGTCATGATGAACCCGCCCGAAGCCCCTCGTCAGGCCTATAGCTGGCTGGTCATGCCGGGCCTTCAGGTCACCAGCTTCGTGGATGATTGGGGCCGTGGGGCCAACCAGGGCGGGGCGCGCCGGTTCGGAGCCACCTTCGCGCCGATGCTTCGCCTGCAACCGGACGGGTTCGCCCGCCTGCATGTCTGCCGATAGGGGGCGCTGGGCATCATCTGCTGCTCATGCGGTGCGGCGCCCCCGATGGTGATGAACCGTTACCAGTTTGGGAGACAGATACGGTGCCAGCCCCTCCATGCCGCCTTCACGCCCGAAACCGCTGTCCCGCACGCCGCCAAACGGCGTTTCGGGCAGCGCGATGGGGGCGGCATTGATGGACAGCATGCCGCAATCGACCCGGTCCGCGAAATAGGCCTGGCGCCGCGCATCGTCGGTGAACAGGTAGGTGGCCAGACCGAAGGGCAGGGCATTGGCGATTTCCAGCGCTTCCTCGTCACTGTCGATGCGCTGCAGGGTGGCGACCGGGCCGAACGGTTCTTCGCGCAGGATGGTCGCGTCGGCGGGCACATCGGCAAGGAAGGTGGCGGGATACCGGCACCGTTCCGGCGGGCCGCCCCCCAGCAACAGCCGTGCCCCCCTGTCCAGTGCCTCATCAACCAGCGCCGATACCGCTGCCGCCCGGCGTGGATTGATCAGCGGCGGCAGGTTCAGCGCCGCCGCCCCGTCCAGCAGGGCGGCGACAAAGGCGTCGTAAAGGCTTTGATGGATCAGGAACCGCGTCGGCGCGATACAGGCCTGCCCGGCATTGCGGAACTTCATGGGCAGCAGCGCCCTAGCGGCGGCCACCGGGTCTGCGTCCGCCGCCACGATGACCGCCGCATGCCCGCCCAGTTCCATGGTACAGGGCTTCATGGCGGCACCCGCCAGGGCCGCAATATGTTTGCCCACCGGTACCGATCCCGTGAAGGAAACCTTTCGTACCACCGGATCGGCAATCAGGGTGCGGGAGATACTGGCCGGGTCACCCAGGACAAGCGACAGCACATCGCCCGGCAATCCCGCCTCCACCAGCACGTCGACCAGAACCACACAGGCGCCGGGCGCTTCCTCTGACGGTTTCAGGATGATGGAACAACCAGCCGCGAGGGCCGGGGCGATCTTGCGGACAGCCTGCGACAATGGAAAATTCCAAGGGGTGAAGGCGGCGACCGGACCGATTGGTACCTGCCGTACCTCCAGATGCTGATCGGGATGACGCCCCGGTATCACGCGCCCATAGGTGCGCCGCCCTTCCTCCGCGAACCAATCGATCACATCGGCACAGGCGGCAACCTCCGTCCGCGCCTCTGACAGGGGCTTTCCCTGTTCGGTCATGACCAGGTCCGCGATTTCCTCCATCCGGGTGCGCAACCCATCCGCCGCCCGGCGCAGAACGCGGCTGCGATCCAGGGGGGAAATCCGCGACCATTGGGCAAACCCCAGCGCGGCGGCGGCGCTGGCATCCGCCAGGTCCTGAATGCCGGCATGTCTGATGCGCCCGACTACCTGCCCGCTTGCCGGCGACAGGACATCCGTCTCTCCGGGGCCGGTACCGTCGCGCCAGACGCCGCCGATGAACTGCTGATACTGACGCATCACATCCTCCCCAGATTGCGGGCGGCCCAGTTGAGGGAGGATTCCAGCCGGTCCAGCAGCAGGGTCAGGTCATGCTCGCCGATGATCAGGGGCGGGGCGATGGCGATACTGTCATTAGACAGGACCCTCAGGATGACGCCATTTTCCTGCAAGTGCGCGGCGACCCCCTTTGCCACGCCCTGCGCCGGATCAAAGAAGCAGCGGGCGGCTTTGTCATCCACCAACTGCACTGCCGCGACCAGACCATCGCCCCGCACCTCCCCCACCAGCGGGTGATCTGCCAAGGCGGCCAGACGGTCATGCAGGACCCGGCCCATGCGGCGGACATGGGAAAGGATGTCGCGTTCCTGATAGATGTCCAGCACCTCCATCGCTACGGCCGCCCCCACCGGATGGCCGGCATAGGTATAGCCATGGCCGAAGGTACCGCGCCGGCCACTTTCCGCTGCGATCACGTCGAACACGCGATCGGTCATCAGGATAGCGGACAGGGGGAAGGCCGCGGATGTGATCTGCTTGCCCAGCGTCATGATGTCCGGCGTCACGCCAAAATACGTCGACCCGAACATGGTGCCCAGCCGTCCGAACCCGCAGATCACCTCATCCGCGATCAGCAGGATATCGTATTTGTGCAGGACCGACTGTATCTTGGGGAAATAGGTTTCGGGCGGGAACAGCACGCCGCCCACACCCATCATGGGTTCGGCGATCATGGCGGCGATGGTCTCCGGACCCTCCGCCAGGATCAGCCGTTCCAGACTGTCTGCCAGCCTTGTGGCGTAATCGGCCTCACTCTCACCCGGTTCGGCAAAGCGCCAGTAATGCGGGCAGTCGGTATGGATGAAGCGGTCGATGGGCAGGTCGAAGCCGCCATTGATTGCCGCCAGCTGGGTCATGCTGCCGCTGGCCACCGTGACGCCGTGATAGGCCTGACGCCGGGCGATGATCTTCTTCTTGGCCGGCTGGCCCAGGGCGTTATGATAATACCAGGCCAATTTCACGGCGGTGTCATTCGCCTCTGACCCCGACGTGGCGAACATCACCCGGTTCAGGTCGCCCGGCGCCATTTCCGCCAGACGTTCGGCCAGGGCTACCGGCACATCGGCACTTTTGGCCGCGAAATTATGATAATAGGACAGGCGCCGCATCTGCCGGGCCGCTGCATCGGCCAGACGCGGTTCGTTGAAGCCCAGGCCCGCGCACCAGAGGGCGGCTACGCCTTCGATATAGGATCGCCCCTGCGCATCCTTCACGCGCACGCCGTCGCCTTCCACCATCAGCATCGATCCGGTTTGCCGATGCTTGTCCAGATCGGTGTTGGAATGGACATAATGGTCAAGGGCGGCCTGGGACAGGGCCTGCGGATTGGGAAACATGCTACACCTCGGATCGTGCGATCTTTGTTATAATAAAGTACATTTGTGGTCGTGCCGATAGCCCGACGCGGCCAGGTATCAGGGGGCGGCGCAGCGTACGCGGTGCCCGCCTTGCAGAGGGGTCAGGACACCACCCTGTTCCACCGGCGTCAGGCCGGGCAGGGGGACGGGGTCGGGAAGTGGGCGATGGCCGGCCCGGAACCCGTCACCATCTGGCAGGATTTCCGGCACAGCCGCCATCAGGCGGCGGGTATAGGGATGGGTGGGGCGGTCGAACAGGTCGTCACGTGCCCCTTCCTCCACCACATGCCCGCGATAGAGCACCATGACCCGGTCGGCCACCTGCTCCACCACCCCCAGATGGTGGGAGATGAACAGGTAGGAAAAGCCGTGGCGGCGCTGCAAATCCTTCAGCAGCGCCAGAACCTGGGCTTGAACCGTGACATCCAGGGCGGAGACCGGTTCGTCGGCCACGATTAGATCGGGTTTCATGATGATGGCCCGCGCGATGGCCACACGCTGACGCTGCCCGCCCGACAATTCATGGGGGAAACGGTCGGCGAAACCATCGCCAAGCCCAACATCGGAGAGGGCGGCGGCCACACGGGTTGCCCGTTCCGCCGCCGTGACGCCGGTCAGGCCTTCCCCCACGATGCGGGCGATGCGCCAGCGTGGGTCGAGGGAGGAGAACGGGTCCTGAAATACCATCTGCACCCGCCGGGCCAGCGACCGGCGTTCGGGTGCCGACAGGGTGGCGATACTGCGCCCGTCCAGGGTGACATGCCCGCCCGCCACCGGCGCCAGACCCAGAATGGCGCGGCCCAGCGTGGTCTTGCCAGACCCGCTTTCCCCGACCAATGCCAGGGTTTCGCCGCGCGCTAGGGACAGGTCGATCCCGTGCAGCGCGGGCCGGGCCGTTGGCCGGCGGAACAGGCCGTGCCGGCGGGCGGGATAGGCAACGCGCAGATCCTTGATGGACAGAAGCGGCGGCGTGGTGGTCGGCAGTGCGGTTTCCACCCCCTGTCGGCGCGGTAGGCTGTGCAGCAATTGGCGTGTGTAGGGATCGCTGGGGCGCAGAAGGACAGTATCCACCGGCCCCTGCGTCACCGGATCGCCATGGCGCATGACCAGCACCCGTTCACAGCAATCGGCCACCACGCCCAGATCATGGGTGATCAGCAGCAGGGCGGTGCCAAGTTCGCGGCAGGCGGCCAGGGTCAGGTCCAGCACCTGTTTCTGCACGATCACATCCAGTGCCGTGGTCGGTTCGTCGGCGATCAGCAGGGCCGGGCGCAGCAGCAGGGCGGATGCAATCATGATCCGCTGCCGCATGCCGCCGGAAAATTCATGCGGATATTTGTCCAGGCAGGCGGCGGCATCTACCATGCGGAACGCGTCCAGCATCTCCACCGACCGTCGCCGCACCTCTGCCGCCGACAGGCCTTCATGCAGGATCAGCCCTTCGCCCAGCTGACGCCCGATGGTCAGCGCCGGGTTCAGGGAGACCATGGGTTCCTGAAACACCATGCCGATGTGGCGGCCGCGTACATGGCGCAGGGCGGCGGGGGACAGGGTGGTCAAGTCCTGTCCATTGAACAGGATGCGCCCAGCCCGACGCTGCGCCCCCGGCGGCAGCAGACCCAGGATGGCGCGGGCCAGCAGGGTTTTGCCTGACCCGCTTTCCCCGACCACGCCCAGCCGTTCGCCGGGGGCAATGGCAAGGTCGATGCCGTTTACGGCCAGCCGGTCGCTGCCGGCAAAACCGATGCGCAGGCCTTCAATCGACAGAAGCGATGTGGTCATGGCAACCCCCTTCACAGCTTGTTCATGCGGGGGTCGAGCAGATCGCGCAGCGCGTCGCCCAACAGGTTGATGCCCAGCAGTGCCATGGAAATGGCCAGCCCTGGAAAGATGCAGAGCCAGGGGGCCGCCTGCACATGCTGCCGCCCCTCCGCCAGCATCCCACCCCAGGTTGGGGCGGGCGGTGGCACGCCGGCACCCAGGAAGCTGAGCGCGCTTTCTGACAGCAGCGCATTGCCGAACATGGCGGTGGCCAGCACCGTCAGCGGCGTCAGGCAATTGGGGATGACATGGGTCAGCAGGGTACGCAGGGGGCCGTGGCCCAGCACGCGGGCCGCATCGATGAATTCCCGTTCCTTCAGCGACAGGACGGACCCGCGCACCACCCGCACCACCGATGGCGTATAGGCCAGCCCCAGTGCCAGGACCACGCCGCCGGGCGACGGGCCGATGGCGGCCAGGATGCCCAGTGCCAGCAGGATGGCGGGAAAGGACATCAGCGCATCCATCAGCACGGTCACCGCATCGTCAACCCGCCCGCCCAGATAACCCGCGATGGCGCCGATGCCGGTGCCCAGCGTGACGGCCAGGGCGACAGTGGCCATGCTGACCCCGGCACTGACCCAGGCGGCGACCAGCAGGCGGCTGAACACGTCGCGGCCAAACCCGTCGGTGCCCAGCCAGTGCAGTGCCGACGGCCCCTGCAACCGCGCCCAGACATCGGGGCGCAGCGGATCATACGGCGTGGCCAACAGGCCCCAGGCTGCGGCCAGCAGCATGAAGGAGAAAAAGATCAGCCCGAGGGCGGCGTTGGGCCGCGACAGGAACCGGGTCATGGCGGAATTCCTCATAGCTGCACCCGTGGGTCCAGCAGCGGATAGGCCAGGTCGACGGCCAGATTGACCAGGATGCGGATCATCGCCACCAGCAGCAGGCAGCCCTGGATCACCGGGTAATCCCGCGCCTCGATCGCATCGACCAGGAAGCGACCCAGGCCGGGCAGGGTGAAGACCGTTTCGATCACCACCGCCCCACCCAGCAGCGACCCCAGCAGCAGGCCGATGAAGGTCAGCGTCGGCGCAAAGGCATTGGGGAAGGCGTGGCGCCAAAGCACCGGCCCTTCCGCCAATCCCTTGGCGCGGGCGTGGGTGATATAATCCAGGCGCAGCACATCGATCATGCCCGACCGCATCATGCGCGCCACCACGCCCATCTCCACCAGGACCAGGGAGGCGCAGGGCAGGATCAGGTACAAAAGCCCCTGTACGGGATCATCCGTGATGGCGACATAGCCGACCGTGGGCAGCCAGCCCAGCTGTACCCCAAACAGCAGGATCAGCAGCAGGCCGACCCAGAAGCTGGGCACCGAGATGAACAGGACCAGCAGGCCCGTGATCACCATGTCGGTGGCCTTGTTCTGTCGCCACGCGGCCAGCATGCCGGCAGGAACCGCGATCAGCATAGCCAGCGCCATGGAGATCAGCACGATCTGCGCCGTCACGCCCAGCCGGTGCAGCATGGCGGGCAGCACCGCCTCTCCCGTCGTGATGGAGGTGCCGAAATCGCCCGTCAGGATATTGCCCAGCCAGCGCAGGAACTGCACCGGCAGGGGTTGATCCAGGCCCAGATTGCGGGTGATGGCGGTAATGGTGGCCGGATCGGCCATGTCACCCACCATCACCGAGACGGGGTCACCCGGGACCAGCCGCATCAGCAGGAACACGATCACGGCCACGATCAGCAGGGTGGGCAGCGTCATCAGGCAACGGCGCAGGAGATAGGCACCCATGGTGGTTACTCCCCCTCCTTCGCGACGCCCCAGAGGACGGGCAGATTGGCGGCCCAATTGTGAAAGCCGGTGACAGTGGCCCGCGTGGCGGCGACGGCCACGCCGTTGTAAAGCCCCATGATCGGCACGTCGGCCACCATCTGCTGATGCAGGGCGTCGAAGGCGGATTGACGGTCGGCCTCATCGGCGCTGCGGTTGGCCTGGTCGAGAAGGGCGGCGGCCTGTGTGCTGTGCCACTGGGCGGTGGCGCGGCTGGCCCGGTCGCCGATCAGCGCATCATAGGTCAGGGCGGGATCAAAGCGGGCGGAATAGGAGAAGGAGGAGAGCTGATAGCGCCCCTTTTGATAGTTCGACAATTGGCTGGCCCAGTCCAGCACCGCCAGATCGGCATTGAAGCCGGCATCGCGCAGATAGGCATGGATCAGCACGGCATTGTCGAACATGTTGGGAAAACGGCGGTTGGTCTGCACCACGATGCGTTGCCCGGCATAGCCCGCCTCTTTCAGCAGGGCGCGGGCCTTTGCCGGGTCATAGGCGGGCCATTCGTCATGCACCGACCCATGCTGTGGTGCCACGCGCGGCACGGCGGACGGGTTGGGCTTTACCAGGCCGTTGGTCGCCACCATGGCGATGCCGTCGCGGTCGATGGCGTGCGCAACGGCACGGCGGATGCGGACATCCGACAGGACGGGATCATCGCTTTGCAGCAGCAGGACGGTCCAGCTGAGCAGTTCCTGTTCATAAACCCGCACGCCGCTGAAGCGCTTCAGATCCTGTCCGGCGGCGGCGGGCAGGGCCGGGATGATATCCACCCCGCCCGACAGCAGCGCTGTCTGCGACGTCGTGACGTCGGGCACGATCAGGAACTTCACCTGTTCGACCAATGCCTGTTTGGCGCCGGCCAGACCGCTGGATTCATCGCTGCGCGCGCTGTAGCCGTCGAACCGGTCCAGCATGACGTATTGTCCGCGCCGCCATTCGCCCAGCCGGAACGGGCCGGTGCCGATGGGCGCGATCCAGTGGCCGTCGGCCCCGACGCTGGACGGGGACAGGATGGCCAGCGGGCATTGCGTGCTGGCCATCTGCGCCAGGAAGACGGCCGAAGGCCGGTCCAGGGTGAAGCGCACGGTCAGGTCATCGGGCGTGTCCACGGACAGGACCTTCACCCCCCGGCCCGTGCCGTCATAAAAGCTGCGGCAGGTCCAGTTGCGGGCCGGGTCCATCCAATGGTCCCAGGACCAGCGCACATCACCCGCCCGCAGCACCCTTCCGTCATGGAAGCGGACACCGTCACGCAGATGGAAAATATAGGTGCGGCCCTCATCGGCCATCTCCACCCGGTCGGCCAGCATGGGCGCCACCGACAGGTCGGCGCGGGTCGCCACCAGCCCTTCGACCACCTGGGCCAGGACCATGTCGCTGTTGGTGTCGCGGTTCACGCCCGGTTCGGTGGAACGGATATCGGCATTCAGCGCAACTGTCAGGGTGCCGGATGCGGCGGCCGCCGGGGTCATGCCCGCCAGCGCCGCCAATGCCCAGGCACCCCTTGTCCAGCCGCGCAACATGCTCTGTACCCCCGTGTTGTTCGTTGGAGGTACTTTGTACTATGTATTTATGAAATGCAATATGATTTGTGAGGAGTGCTCACCCGAACTCCGGCCGTTCCTTGGACGAGACGGTCAGATGGCGGCGCATAAGGGCGGCGGCCCATTCCTGATCCCCGCGTTCCAGGGCGTGCAGGATCTCCAGATGTTCGCGGCAACTGTCCACCACCCGATCCTCGCCATAGGACCAGTTGTAGGACAGCAGGCGACGCAGGCGGTTCTGGTTCTGCACCGACTGGTGGATGAAGCGGTTACCGGAACAGGCGGCCACGAAATCGTGGAATTCGGCATTGATGTCGAAGAACTCCATGGCGGTGGGCTTGACCTCCCCCGACAACACCTTCTCATGCGCCTCACGCACCTGCCTAGCCCAGGCGCGGTCCAGGGTGAAGCTGGGCTCCAGAAGGCCCGCCGGCTCCACTAGCAGGCGGAAACGGTAGCTTTCGTCATGCGCCTCATCGCTGTTCAGCGTGGGCATGAACTGCCAGCCATGGCCCATCTTGCGTTCGACGATGCCGTCCTGTGCCATACGGTTCAGCGCCCGGATCAGGGTGCCGCGCGGCACGCCATAGCGGCGCATCAGGTCGGCCTCCGACACCTCGCCATCCACATTGCCCTTCATGCGGTCGGCGGCGATGGCAAGATACAGATCCTCCAGTTCATCCGCGCGGCCGCCACCGCCCTGCCATTCAATGGCGTCTGACGGCACCTTCAGGAAAAAGCCACGGCGTGGCTGTGTTTCCAGGATGCCCAGATCGGCCAGATGTCGCAGTGCCGCGCGCACCGGCGTGCGGGAGACCTTGAATTCCTCCACCAGACCCAGTTCGGTGAAATGGTGGCCGACGGGCAGGCGGTGGCGGCGGATATGATCGACAATCTGTCCGGCCAGGTCGGCCTGCAGCTTTGACGGGCCGCCGGTTTCCGGTTCATCCTGATCGTCAATATCGGTGGTCATAAGGGGGCATCCGGTGCTTGTTCACCGCCAGTCTAGTATCTTGTCGTGATAAAATCCAATTTGATTGCCGTCGGTGCATTGACTTGCACTGTGTTTCATCATAATACAATTCGATCCTTTTCACCTCCGTTGGGCATGCGCCATGGAACCCTTGCCGCCACAGGCAGAAACCGTCCCCTTTCCCCTGATCACGCTGGAAGGCCCCGCGATGGAGCGTGGCCGTCAATATGGGGCGCAGGCGGGGGAACGGATCGCGGTCTGTCTTGCCATCTATCGCGCCGCTATCGACGCCAAGGGCGTGGAATGGGAAAAGGCCCGCGCCGTCGCGCGGCGTGTCCAGGAACGGCTGGAAACCTCCCATCCCGAGCAGATGGCGGAGATGCGCGGCATCGCCGAGGGGGTGGGGGAGCCGGTGGAGGATATTGTCGCCATCAATGCCCGCACCGAACTTTTATATGGTCTGTCGAAAGCGGCGGTGGCGAGGTCGGAACCCGATGGGTGTACGGGGGCCATCGCCCTGCCGTCCGTGACGGCAGACGGGCATCTGCTGCATGGGCAGAACTGGGACTGGCGTGACGAATGCGCGGATTGCGGCGTGGTGCTGCGTATCATCCCAGACAAGGGGCCACGCATCCTGACCTTTGTGGAAGCTGGCATGATGGCGCGGGCCGGCGTGAACAGTGCCGGCGTGGCCATCACCGGCAATTTCCTGGAATGTGAAAAGGACGGCAGCCGCGACGGTGTGCCCATCCCCCTGATCCGCCGGGCCGTGCTGTCACAGACGCATCTGTCGGACGCGCTGCTGACGGTGCTGCAAAGCCCGCGTGCCTTTTCCAACAACCTGATGGTCAGTCATGCCGATGGCGACGCCATCGACCTGGAAACCACACCGGATGAGGCCTTCTGGATCGCGCCCGACGGTGGGCTGCTGGTCCACGCCAACCATTTCGTCAGCGCGCCGGCCCGTGCCAAGCTTCAGGACCGCAGCCTGCTGGTCAATGCCGACAGCCTCTACCGCGACCGCAGGGTGGAGGCGCATCTGCGCGCTGCCGGTGGATCCATCACGCTGGAGACGCTGAAGGAAGCGTTCCAGGACCGCTGGGGCGCGCCGCGCGCCGTCTGCCGCTCCGTCGTCATGGGGCCTGGGGGGCGGACATCCTCCACCGTTGCCACCATCCTCATGGATGTCACGGCACGGCGCATGTGGGTGGCGCCACGTCCCTACGGTCCACATTCCTACACGCGGTATGATCTGGATTGAGGGGGCTTCGGCCCCCTTTTTCATCCCACCGCGATGTCGCCGACACCGCGGGAGCAGCAGGGAGTGATCAGGGTCTGGCGTTCCTGCGGGGACAGGCACTGATCCTTGTGCAGGGCGTGACCTGATCGAAGGGGCAGGGTGCAGGTGCCGCACACACCCTGACCGCAGGAGACGGCAACGTGCAGTCCGGCGGTGGTCAGCGCCTGAGCCAGGGTCTGATCCGCCGGGACCTGGATAATGCGGCCATCGGGCAGCCGGGCACGGAATGGCTGTGCATCGGTACCTGGACCCGTGGGGGCAAATCCCTCCAGATGCACCCGCGCGCCGTCCCAGCCCAGATCATGAGCAGCCTGTCTGATGTCGGCCAGGAAACGGGCGGGGCCGCAGGCCTGCACATGGGTGCCGGGCGGTGCCGATGCCATCACGGTCCGGATATCCAGGCGATGGCGGGGCACGGCGTCGGCGGGATAAAGATGCACCCGGTCCCCCAGGCGGGAAAGCCGGTCGGCGAACAGCACACCGGCGGCATCGCGCGTCGCGTAATGCAGGGTGAAGGGCGCGCCATCCCCGGCCAACGCATCGGCCATGGCGATGATCGGCGTGATGCCGATACCGGCGGCCAGCAGCAGATGGTGCGGGACGCTGCGGTCCAGCGGGAAGCTGTTGCGCGGTAGGCCGACGCGCACCAGATCGCCGACGCGCAGCGCATGCATGGCCCGCGACCCGCCCCGCCCGGCGGGTTCCAACTGTACTGCGATGGCATAGGCGGACCGGTCGCCGGGCGCGTTGGTCAGGCTGTATTGCCGGATCAGACCGCCTGTCAGATGCAGGTCGATATGGGCACCGGGTTCGGCGCGCACGGACAGGCCAAAGGGCCGGCGCAGGCGCAACCCCATGACGCCGGGTGACAGCGGATCGGTGGCCACCACATGCAAGGTACGGGGTGATACGGCGCGTCGCGCCAGCCAGCCCCAGGCCCCGGTGACCAGCAGACCCGCCAGACCCAGGGCCGACAGGCACCAGAACAAGCGCAGCGCCAGACCACCGGCGGATCCGGTATGGATGGGCAGCATCCATTCCATGAAACGGCTGCCTGCTGGCATGGTTGCATCGGTATAGCGGGCCAGGATGCTGCCATCATAGGCATTCAACCATACCTGCCAGGTGGCATCGGGCCGGGGGGCGGTTTCATCCTCCAGAAATACCAGCACCACCCGGCCGCTGCCGCCGGGAAAGCGGACATTGCGGATGGGGGCGCCGGGCCGGTCGGCCCGAGCGGCGGCGATGATCTGGTCCAGGGGTAGTAATGGTTGGCCGGCACGGGCGACGACAAGGGGCGCCGGCTTGCCCGAAACAGGCGCGATGACACCGACCAGGACGGAGGTCCAGACCTTCAGCGCCACCATCACCCCGGTGAAGGACAGGATGATCAGCGGCAATGCGGCCAGGACGCCCGTCAGGCGGTGCAGGTCGCGCAACAGACGAGCCCGCCCGCCGCTTGTGGCGACCATGAACAGGCCCCGTCCGCGCGGCCGCCCCCGCCACCAGAGGACAGGCCCCGTGATGGAAAGGATCAGCAGGCCCAGACCGCTGAGCCCCGAGATGGTCTGCCCATCCTTGCCCAGTAGCAGCGTGTAATGCAGGTCGAAAAGCCATTCGATGGGCCAACCGGCGACGGTAGCCTCCCGATTCACCTGTCCGCTGCCGGGATCAACCGACAGGCGCCATTCGGTGCCACCCCGGTCCAGGCGCAGGATATAGGTGCTGTCCGGTGTCTCCGGATAATCGATCCGCAGTAGCCTTGCATCGGGCCGATCGCGCAGGACCCCGCCGACCAGGGTTTGCAGCGGCAAGGGCGGGGAACCGTCGGCGGTCAGGGCGGCGTGGTGCAGAAGATCATTCGCCTCATGCTTGAACAGCACGATGGCGCCCGTCAGCGCCTGCATCAGCAGCAAGAGCGATAAGGGCAAGCCCAGCCAACGGTGCACCCATGCCAGCAGCCTCATGGCACCCCCGAAAACATGCAGAATGTAGCATGAATAAAATAGTCTGCTGTCACGGGGCGCCCGAAGGCAGTCCCATGACAGCAGACTATGCCGGACCGCCTGCTCAGAACCGGGTCGTGATCGCGAACTTCACCGTCATGGGCAGGGCAGGGCTCAACAGATTGGCCCCCGTCGCCGCCCAATATTTCTTGCCCGTCAGGTTCTCCCCGTTCAGGCGGAAGGTGACGGGATGGTCGGCAATGTCGGTGCTGTAACGGATGCCGGCATTATAGGTGGTATAGCCGTCGATGAAGGCGGTGTTCTGATTGTTGATGGCGCGGTTGCCGACATAGAACAGGCCGGCAGAGACGCCAAGACCTTCCACTGCCTCCGGCTTATATTCCGCGAACAGTGACGCTGTGTATTTGGCGGTGTTTTCCGGGCGCTTGCCGATGACGGCGGTGCTGGCGGCCTTTTCCTGCGCCGCATCCAGATACATGGCCGTGGCGAAGAGGGACAGGCGTTCGGTGACTTCGCCCGTGGCGCTGGCTTCCCAGCCCTTGTAGATGGTGCGGCCATCCTGAACGAAACGGTTGGCGCTGTTCAGGAAGGAGGAGGCGCGGTCAATGTCAAAATAAGTCAGAGAGACCATCAGTCCCTTCTGCGGCTCGATCTTGACGCCGGCTTCCTTCTGTTTGGAGATGGCAGGCGGCAGCACCTCACCGCCATTGGCGGCGGTCAGCGGGGCGACGCCGCCTTCTTCCAGCCCCTCGATATAGGTGGCATAGAGGCTGATCCAGTCCTGCGGCTTTACCACCAGACCATAGGAGGGCGAGGTCTTGGTGGTGTTGTAGGGCGTGCCCGTCTTCGACTTGTTCTGATAGTCGGTGTAGCGGGCGCCGACCAGCAGGTCGATCCAGCTTTCATAGGAAATGCGGTCGAAGATATAGGCGCCCTGGTCTGTGATCTTGGACGGGTTGGGCACCACGCGGGCCGGCAGCGGCGTTTCGGCCACACGCACAGGGTTATAGTAATTCTGGGCGTAATTGACGGTCGGGTTGCTGGGCGTTTCCGCCGTGCGGGTGTTGATGGTGCCGCCCACGGACAGTTGGTGGGTCAGGGGGCCGGTTTCAAAGGCGCCGGCCAACTCTGTGCGGTAATTCTCGTTCACATAATCATTGCCGTTGGACAACAGCACCTGCAACGTGCCGGCTCCGGTGGTTAGGTTGTAATTGCGGAAGGTGTTGTAATGCCGGTCACGCGACAGTTCGGACCGCCCCGCCTGACCCGTGATTGACCAGTTTTCGGCAAAGCGCCATTCGACATGGGCCATCAGGTTCAGTTCGTTGGCGTCCGAATACATCCATTCCGACGACAGGCTTTTCTTCGGGTCCCACATGGGCGGTAATGTGGTTACGCCATTGACGGCCGCGGGCAGGGTGATGGTCGCCGTTTCGGTGATCTTCTTGTCGATATATTCGGCATCCAGGCGGATTTTCACGGTTTCAACCGGGTCCCAGTCAAAGGCGACCGCGCCCACGGTGCGATGGCCATCGACGGCATCAACCCCGGTCTCCAACCAGCCCTGCACGGCATTCACGCGCAGGCCGAATTCATCCTCTTCCCCAAAGCGACGGGACATGTCGGCATGCACGCCGGCGCCACCGAACTGATTGCCGCTGAGCGTGATTTCGTTCAGCGCCTCTGCCGTTGGCCGCTTCATGGTCAGGTTCACGATGCCGGCCGGCGTGGTGAACCCGTAATAGAGCGAGGCGACGCCCTTCAGCACCTCCATACGCTCCTTATCCTCCATCGGCAGGTCGATCAGGTTCACAATCGGCAGGGAGCCGTTCATGCGGTAATTGCTGCGGTTTTCGACGGGAATGCCGCGGATGGCCAGATTGGCGTAAACGGCAGGGCTGACCTGGGAAAAGGTGACGCCGGCGGTGTTGCGCACGGCATCGCCCATGCTGGTCACCTGCTGCGCATCCAGCAGGTCGCGCGGCATGATGTTCACCGTCAGCGGCGTGTCCATCATGCGCGCACCCCGGAAGGTGCCGGCCTGCACATAATCGGCGCCGAAGCTGTTCTTGCGGTCGGCGGTGACAATGATCTCTTCCAGCAGCGGGCCGCTGCTATCCACCTTTTCTTGAGCATTTGAACTGTTAAAATACAGCATCGGGCCTGTCAGTGCTAATCCCAGCGCTACCCCAGCCTTCATCGTCCTCATGTCAGAATCCCCGTACTTGTGTCTGCGCCTGCCTGTCGGCCGCTCCCCTTGCCGGGTCGCGATGTTCTGAAGGCAAGATAGCATTATGTACTGATAGAATACAATATGCTTTGGAGGGGCGAAAGCAGGGGCCGGCAGCCGCCGGCGCGGTCACACTGCCGGACCGGGGATATTGGCTTGTTGGTTGTGTACCTGTTTGGTGGTCAGCCTGCGGTGTCCGGCGGATTGCCATAGACCTGGGTACTGATTGTCATCGCCGCAGCGGTCAGCGGGGCGATCAGGTCCGACCGCCCCGCCTCGCTGTCATCCGTCACCCGATAAGAGGCGGAAATAGCAGCCAGGACTTGGCCATCGGGTCGTTTGATGGGCACCGCCACGCAATGCAGATCGGGCACGATCTCCCCCTCATCCCGGGCGACATCCGTCATGGCGATCTGCCGCAGGGTGCTGCGCAGGTGATCGGGGTCGGTGATGGTGGCGGCTGTCAGGGGAACGAAGGGGCCAAGGGACAGGTATTTTTCCCGCTCATCCTCCGGCAGGTTGGCCAGCAACACCTTGCCCATGCCCGAACAATAGGCCTCCAACTGCTGGCCGACCTTGGTGAACAGCGCATCGGCGCTGCGCCCGGCCTTCAACCGATATGTCACCATGTCATTTTCCAGCGTGCCAAGCTGAACGATGCAGCCAATCTGCCGGGCCAGAGCCGGCAGGACCGGCGCCGCCTTGGCTACGATGACCTGTTTCTCATCAATCCGGGCATTCAGCAGGAGAAGTCGGCTGCCCGCCATATACCCACCCGCCGGATCTGGGGACAGATAGCCCGCCGCCACCAGCGTCGCGATCTGACGGTGGGCGGTGGATACCGGGATATCAAGCTGGCGTGCCAGATCGGTGATCGACCGTCCCCCACCGCCATTGATGACGCTGTCCAGCATCGTCAACGCCCGCAGTGAGGAGGAGAGGTGAGGGGTTCCATTTCTCATAATATAAGAAAATACAGCGTACCTCGGCTGGTGACCAGCAGAACCATCGGATATGGTGGGTCTGTGCGGTGCGGGTGCAAAGGGGCTCCAGCGGCACCAATGACAGTTTAAGGAAACGGCCAGATGGTCTCGCCCACATATCAAGAAGTCGCCCAGCGTCTGCGTCAGGCCTATGACGGCCCTGCCATCGCACCGCTGCGCGACGCGTTGGACCCGCTCGACGCCGATGGCGCCTATGCCATACAGGCCATCAATACCCAATGGTGGCAGGGAAAGGGCCGTAAAATCGTGGGGCGCAAGGCCGGCCTGACGGCCAAGGCCGTGCAGAAGCAGTTGGGGGTGGACCAGCCGGATTTCGGCGTGCTGTTCGATGATATGCGCGTTGCCGATGGTGGCTTCCTGGACCCAGCCAGGACATTGCAACCGAAGGCAGAGGCGGAAGTGGCGCTGATCCTGGGTCAGGCACTGCCCAGCCCGACCACCAGTGCTGCCGATGTGGCGGCAGCGGTCGCCAGCGTGCATGCCGCGATCGAAATCGTGGATAGCCGTATCGCCAATTGGGCCATCACCTTCGCGGATACCGTCGCCGATAACGGCTCCTCGGCCTTCTTCGTGATCAGTGAGGAGGGCAGGCCCCTGGCGGGGCTGGACCTGTATACCTGCGGCATGGTGCTGGAGGTGGATGGGACGGTGGCGTCATTGGGGGCGGGGGCCGCCTGTTTGGGCCATCCGTTGAATGCGGCAGCTTGGCTGGCCAGTACGCTGGCCGCCCGTGGGCAGCCATTGCAGGCCGGCGACATCCTGCTGACCGGTGCCTTGGGGCCGATGGTGGCGCTAGTGCCGGGGCAGAAGATCACCGCCAAGGTGGGGGGGCTTGGCAGCTGTTCCTTCACCTATGCCGCCGGATAAGGCAGCCGTTGCCATATCCCCTTATTCCCGCACCACATAGGTATAGAACCGGATGCGTCCATCGGCATCCTGCTTGCGATAGACGCCCTGGATTTCATTGTCGAAGCCGGGGAACAGGTTGGCCCCCTTCTCGAACACTTTCAGGTAATCGATCATGGGGCGCGCGGCCTCCGTCAGCCGCTCTCCCGGCAGGACGGTGGCGATGCCGGGTGGATAGACCAGCATCAAGGTGGTGGCGATGCGGCCCGGCAACTGGTCCAGGGTGACAAAATCCACCTTGTTGCGGACCAGCTGCTTGGCCGCCTTGTGCGGCAGCATGGCCATTTCCGGCAGATGTTCGGGCCGGAACTGCGCACGCTGCAACGCGCTGATATTATGCTCGCGATAGAAGCTGTGAATGTCGCGGCACAGGTCGCCCAGCCGTACGCCGTTATAGCGCGGTGCCCGGCGACGCACGAAATCGGGCATGATGTCGTCCAGCAGGGCATTGTCGTCATGCAGGCGCTTGAAGAAGATCAACGCGCTCATCAACCCGCCGGCCTTGCTGCTTTCCACGCCGGGGGTCAGTAGGAACAGCAGCGAATTCAGGTCGTTCTTTTCCGGCACAATCTGGTTTTCGCGTAAGTACTCGGCCACCACCGGGGCCGGTATCCCCTGATCCAGATAGGCGCCGGTACGCCGGTCGAAGCCCGGTGTCAGGATAGTCAGCTTGTTCGGGTCGGTCATGGCATAGTTGGGGCCAAGATGGCTGAACCCGTGCCAGCCGCGACCCGGTTCCAGCATCCAATGCGCCGGATCGCGGGCCAGCTCATCGGTCGGCACATCCTCCCACCGCACATCACGCCCGTCGAACCGGGTGACGTCGGGGACGAATGGGTCAAAGAACCATTGGCGGGCGGGATCGCTTTCCTTGTCGATGAATTCCCGTGCGATGGCGCGCAGCTTTTTGCGGGTTTCAATGCCCAGGCGGATCGTATCGTCCCACAGGACCTCTCCCGACTTGCCCTTCATCATCTGTGCGCCGACATCCAGCGAGGCGAAGATGGGATAGAAGGGGCTGGTGGAGGCGTGCTGCAGGAAGCTTTCATTGAAGCGGCGATGTTCGACGCGCCGTTCAATATCGCCGATATGCTTGTCCTTCACATGGATCTGCGATGCTTGGCTGAAGCTGGCCAATTGCTTGTGTGTTGACTGGGTGGTGATGATGCCGGGGCTGTCTGGACCCAGGTTCTTCACCCCCATGCCATAGCGACCCTGGAACAGCGGGTGGAACTTCATGAAGCCGGCCCAGGCCTCGTCGAACATGATGTAATCACATAAGGGGCCCAGCTTCTCGACCAGCATGTCAGCATTATTGATGGTGCCGTCATAGGAACATTGCTGGATCACGGCCACACGGAAGGGCCGCGGCTTCTTCCAGGCATCGGGGTCCTTCACCCAGGGATTGGTGCGGATTTTCTCGCGGATCTTGTCCTCGTCCAGCGCCTCATAATCGATGGGGCCGATCAGGCCGTGGGCGTTGCGGTCGGTTTCCAGGAAGATCGGCGTGCCCTGACCCAGCAGCAGGGCGCCATGATGGGCGGCCTTGTGGTTGTTGCGGTCGAACAGAACAAGGTCGTCTTCGGCTACCAGGGCACCCAGCACGACCTTGTTGGACGCCGAGGTACCGTTCAGCACGAAATAGGTGCGCTCCGCCCCGAAGATCTTGGCGGCTTCCTTCTGGGCGCGCAGCGCCGGTCCTTCATGCACCAGCAGGTCGCCCAGATCGACGACGGAATTATCCAGATCGTCGCGGAAAATCGCCTCGCCCAGATGTTCCACAAAGATGCGGCCGATGGGGCTGCGGCTGTAGAAGATGCCGCCATTATGGCCCGGACAGGTCCACATCTGGTTGCCTTCTTCGGCATAATCGACCAGGGCACCAAAGAACGGCGTCTTCAGGGTTTCGGCATATTGGCGCAGACGGCTGATCAGGTTCTTGGCGATGAATTGCGGGGTTTCTTCGGCCAGGAAGACATAGCCGTCAATCTCCCGCATCACCTCCACCGGGATATCCTCCAGCCGCTTGCGCCGCACCAGCAGCACGATGGGCATTTCCAGCCCGCGCGCCCGTACCAAGGAGATCAGGGCCGCTGCCTTGCCTTCCGACCAGCGCTTACCCCAGTCCAGCACCATGCAGCCGATGGCGGCGTCGGTGCGGATGGCCAGTTCGGCATCCTCGATGCGGCGGGCCTTGGTCACCTCGAAGCCCAGACGCTCCACCTCGCCGATGATGTCCTGAAGCCGCGACCCCTCCAGTTCATCCGCCTCAAAGGCGGGGGCGCAGACCAGGAAATTGAAGCGGCGGAAGAAATCCATCGGTGGGTCTCCAGAAACCATGCAGGTGACAGGGAACGAAAGGCAGCGGCAGCAGAATGCCGCTTTCGTCGCCGCAAAAGAAGTTACAAACAAATGTCTTAAGGTGCTGCCGCATGCCGCCGCCGCAGCAGATAGAGCGGCACCGTCAGCAGCAGGATCAGTGCGGCCACCCCCAGCATCCACCCTTCCGACAGGGCGATGATCAGGACGCCGAAGCCCAACCCCACCAAGGCGGCTCCCCGTACCCGCAGCCGTTCCATCCCCGCCGGCACCTCCCCTGACAGGCGCAGCAGCGACAGGCAGGCATAGACATAGACCAGCACATTCAGGATCACCGCCATGTTGATCACCATGCTGAACTGTTCGCCCAGCGTGGCCGACAGGGTGGAGATGCAGACGATGGTCATCAGCAAGGCGGTGACGATCAGGTTGCGCGACGGCGCGCCATGGGCGTTGATGCGCGACAGCATGCGCGGGAACAGGCCCAGTTCCGCCGCCGCCTCGGCCGTTTCGGCCCCCACCAGCATCCATCCGGCAAGCGTGCCCGCCGCCTTCACCATGGCACACAGCGCCAGGATGCTGGCCGCCACCGGTCCCCAGATGCGGGCCGCCACCTCTGCGAACGGCGCGGTGGAGGCAGCCAGTTCCGCTGCCGGCATCACGCCCGACAGGGCCGTGCAGGCGATGATATAGGTGACACCCGCCACGCCGATGCCGCCCGCCGTGGCCAGCGGCACATCGCGTTCCGGCCGTTTCACCACCGCTGCCACGATGGCCGCACTCTCCAGACCCAGAAAGGCCCAGATAATCAGACCCAGCGAGGCGGTGATGGCCGACAGGTCCGATCCGCCCGTCACATTCCAGGAGGCCCGGAAAATCGCCGGATCAAACCACGCCCAGCCCAACCCGCCGACCAGCAGCACCGGCGCCAGCCCCAGCACCAGGGCTACCCCCTCGAACCGTGCGATCAGGCGGGCACCCCAGAGATTGACGAGCGTCGTCAGCCAGATGATGGCGATGGTCACCCCGGCCAGCACCATCGGCACCTTGATCGAGGCAAAAAAGGTGCCGAGATAGCCGGTGACGGCCAGCGCGATGGCGACATTCCCGAACCATGTGGCGATCCAATAGACGAAGGCCGACTGGAAGCCCAGGTAGCGACCCAGCGCGTCATGCACTTGCCCCGTCAGGCCCAGTCCGCCCGGTCGCAGCATGGCCAGGCGCGAACAGACCCAGCCCAGGATCAGGCATCCCAGCAGGACTGCTATCCAGCCAACAAGGGTGATGGACCCGATGGCGCCCAGGCTGACCGGCAGCAAAAAGATGCCCGACCCGATCATATTGCCCGCAACGATGGCCCCGGCCCCCAAAGGGCCGATCTTCTGGCTGCGGTTTCTCATGGGCCGGCCCCGTGCGGAGGGTAGAAATACTGGCCAGCCTGTCGCATGCCAAACCTCCCGTATCGTCCGGCCTGTCGGGGCCTCTTGGAAAGCCTACCCGTTATTCAGCCTGCGTCCAGGGTTCAGGGGGCGTCATGTCCCTAAATCCGCCGTGCATGGATGTCGGCAATGATCTCCCGCGCGGCATTGTGGCCTGGTGCGCCGGTGACGCCGCCGCCCGGATGGGTGCCGGACCCGCACTGGTACAGGCCCTTGATCGGCGTGCGGTAATCGGCATGGCCCAGCATGGGGCGGGCGGAGAAGATCTGGTTCAGGTCCAGCGCGCCGTGGAAAATGTCCCCCCCGACCAGCCCGAAGGTCCGCTCCAGATCCAGCGGACTGTTGATCTGCCGGCCGATGACCGATGCCTTGAAATTGGGGGCGTAGCGGTTGACGGTGTCGATCATCAGGTCGGCCACCGTCTCGCGGTGATCGTCCCAGGAAGCACCATCCGGCAGTTCCGGCGCCACATGCTGACAGAACAGGCTGGCCACATGCTGGCCCTTGGGTGCCAGCGTGCTGTCGAGCGTGGAGGGGATCAGCACCTCCACGATGGGGTTCTTTGACCACCCGTCGCGGCGCGCATCCATAAAGGCGCGATCCATGTAATCCAGGCCCGGCGCGATGATGATGCCCGCGGTATGGTGCGGGGCGCGGTCCTTGCCGGGCAGGCTGGTGAAGTCAGGCAGTTCCGACAGCGCCACATTCATGCGGAAGGTGCCGGACCCGCAGCGCCAGTTGGTGATGCGGCGGTTGAATTCCGCCGGCTGCTCATTGGCGGCCACCAGCTTTCCGAACAGCAGGCGCGGGTTCAGGTTGGACACGACCAGCCGGCCACGCACGGCGGTCCCATTGGCGGTGACGGCCCCCACGGCCCGGCCCTTCTCAACGATCACTTCCGTCACGGCGGCGTCGGTGATGATCTCCACCCCGGCTGCCATTGCCGATTTGGCCATGGCCTGGGTGATGGCGCCCATGCCGCCGATGGCGTGGCCCCAGGCGCCCTTCTTGCCATTCACCTCCCCGAACACATGGTGCAGCAGGACATAGGCGGAGCCGGGCGTATAGGGGCTGGCGAAATTACCGACGATACTGTCAAAGCCGAACACCGCTTTCACCGGCACGCTTTCGAACCAGCGGTCCAGGTAATGGCCGGCGGACATGGCGAACAGGTCCAGCAATTCGCGTTGAAGGTCGATGTCCAGCTTGTTCAGACGCCCGCCCAGCCGCGCCATCTTCAACAGTTCCGGCAAAGCAGCAAACAGCCCGCCCTGCACTACGTTCGGCGGGGTTTGCAGCACCAGATCGCGCAGCACATCGGCGATGGCGCCCGTCACCCGATCATAATCGTCCAGCCGTTCGGCATCCCGGGCGGAGAATTTCGCGACCTGCTGCCGGGTCAGCCCGTTGCCGCCCGTCATCAGGTGGGTGCCATCATCGAACGGCAGGAAGTTCGAGACTTCCCGTTCGACCACCTTCAACCCATGGGCCGCCAGATCCATGTCCTGGATCACCTTGGGGTTCAGCAGCGAGACGGTGTAGGCGGCCACGGAGTTGCGGAAGCCGGGATGGAATTCCTCCGTCACTGCCGCCCCGCCCACCACATGCCGGCGTTCCAGAACCGCGACCGACAGGCCAGCCTTGGCCAGATAAGTGGCGCAGACCAGACCATTATGGCCGCCACCGATGATCACAACGTCGCGCATGGAAACTGTCCTCATGATGGGGGCGTTCAAATCAACGGGTACGCCCGCTCCACCCCGGTGTCGGGGCCTGGGGCAGGCGGCTTTCGGGGATCAGCGCGCGGATACGCCGGGCAAAGCTGCGCAGCGATACCTCGTTGCGGCCCAGCGGGCCGGTCGTATAGGCGCGGCTGCCCATGCCCTGCTGCACCCGTTCGATCAGCGTCTTATCCTCCAGGCTGACCTGCCGGTTGATGCGCCAGTTGGCATAGCGCACGGCCCGCATCTCTCGCCGCGCATCGGGATGCACATAGGCGATCTCCCGGATCACGCTGTCGGTGGGGGAGGTGGGGATCCACTGCATGAAGTCGATCTGATCGGGATAAATATCGAACGCCTGATTGGGCCAGAGCTTGAAATAAGTCCAGAGCCGCTGCCGTTCCGCCGGAAGGTGGGGCACGGTCGGCAGATAGGTCTGATAGAACCGTTCCGACCGGTTCTTTGACGGCACATCGATCAGACGGCCCCACATCTTGTCGACCCATTCCTGCGCCTCTAGCCCGTAACCTTGGCCGAACAGGCGGGTTAGGCCGGGATGGGCGACATTGATATGCAGGCTGTCGGAATAATTATCGCCGACATTCTTCCAATTGACCGCCCGTGGCCGCAGCGTGACCCGGCCCAGCGGCACCAGTTCAGACAGGCGGTAGGGTTCGATCTCATGCGCATAGGGTCGCATCATCTCCGCCACGCTGGGCCCGCCAGCCTCCAGCCGGATGAAGATGAAGCCGTGATAGATCTCATGCTCCACGGTCAGCAGCGGATAGTCGGCCAACTGGAAATCCGGGAATTCCCGGCGATGCGGCACACCCAGCAGGGTCCCGTCGGTGCCATAGGTCCAGGCATGGTACGGGCAGGTGATGCGCCGCCCGCAATTCCCGGCCTCCCCATCCAGAAGGCGGGCCGCGCGGTGACGGCAGAGATTGTGGAAGGCGCGGACCACCCCGTCATCGCCCCGCAGCACCACGATGTTTTCGCCCATGAACGCGAAGCTGTGATAGTCGCCCGGCTGCGGGATATCATTATTGTGACAGACGATCTGCCACGCGCGGCGGAAGATCACCTCCCGCTCTGCCGCCAGGAAATCCGCGTCACGATAGATCCACCCCGGCAGGCTGACATCATCGTCGGCGTCGGGGATCGCATCGGCCATGAAACCATTCCTTCAGCGCAGAATGTCAGCTTGTTGAACATTCGTGCAACAGGGGGCGCCTGTCAACCGGCCTGCCATCGCCGCTTTGCGCGCGACAGGGCCGAAGGGGGCATGATAAACGACCACGCCGCCGGAAATGGAGAGTTGCATGACCACGACCCCCCGGAAATTTTCCCGCATCCAGCCGGAACTGCGCCGGGAAAATCTGGTGGCGGCGACCCTGCGCTGTCTGGCGGAACATGGCCATGCCGGTGTGTCGGTGCGCAAGATCGCGGCGGCGGCCGATGTCTCCATCGGCCTGATCAACCATTATTATCCCAGCATCGACCAACTGATCAGCCACGCCTATGAGACGCTGTCCGGCGGCATCGCCGACGGCCTGCTGAAGGCGTCGGAAGCGGGGGCTGACCCGCGCGACAGCCTGTCCCGCTTCATCACGGAAAGCTTCGGCCCCGCCATCCTAGACCCTAAAATGCTGGGTGTGTGGGTGGTGTTCTGGAGCATGGTACGCCATTCCGCCGACATGGCCGCGGTACAGCAGCGCACCTATGGTCAGTACCGCGCCGCCCTGGAGCGCCATCTGGGTGCGCTGGCCGAACAGAAGGGCCTGCCAGCCATGAATATCCGGGCGGCAGCCACCGCGCTGAACGCGATGCTGGACGGGCTCTGGCTCACCTGGTGCCTGAACCCTGCCGATTTCAGCGTGCAGGAAGGGGTTGCCATGTGCGAGGGCTGGGTGGATGCATTCGCCGCCGGCCTGTTCGCTGAGCGATTGAGGGCCTGACCGCTATTCCCACAGCCCCCGCACCAGCGCCATCATCTGGCGCGCCTCGGCCCAGCGGTCGGTCAGTTCCCGCCCGCCCGCATCCACCACGGCATAGGGCGGTGGACCCAGTTCCACCATGAAGCTCAACGTATCGTCGGCTGCGGCCTGTTCCCGCCACTGTGCAAAGCCCTGCCGCCACCAGCCCAGAAACAGGTCCAGCCAGGGCCGGTGATGCCCGCCGACGGGGGCCTGCACCTGATGCGCGGTGGCGATGCGGCCATGAAAGGCCCTGGCCTGACGCAGGACGCGGGCGATGGCGGCGTGCTTGGCCTCATCGACGGGCAGGTCCCATTCGCCGGCCACCACATAATGGCAAAGGTCGGCGGTCAGCGGGATGGCGGGCAGGGCGTCCAGCATGCGCAGGCAGAACGGCAGGTCCTGGGTCAGCCGGGCACGATGCGTCTCGTAAAAGATCGGCAGTCCTGCCCGCTCGCGCACCCGCTCCAGGCTTTCCACCAGCCGGACTGCGTTGGTCACCCGGTCCATCGGCCCCGCGATCTGCACATTCAGATGGTGGGCGGACAATGACGCCGCTTCGTCTGCGAATCGGTCCAGTTCGTCGGCGCTGTGCACAAGCACCTGGGCTTCCCAGGCCAAGCCGCGTTCATTCATGAAGCGGGATGTGATGGCGGTGCGTTCCTTGCGCACCAGATTGGTGCCCGCCCCGTCGAACCCGGCATCGACCATGGCCTGCAATGCCGTTTCAAGGTCGTTCCAGACATCGAAGCCGGAACAGCGATCCATCCCCCAGACGGATTGCAGGATCAGAAGACGGGGCATGGAACCCTCCCGGTGGTCGACGCTCCTGCTTCGTCCCTTCCGGCTTTCCCGTCCAATCGCAATCTCTCAACAACCCATGCGCGGATGCTATGACCCCGCCAGACAGGACGCTGCTTCCTGTCGCACGACGTCGGCCAGCCAGGAAACCGGTGGCGGGGTGGGACCGATATCGGGTTCCAGCAAGGTGAAGTCAAAGCCGATGGCAGGCCGCACGGGCCGTATTTCAACGCCGAGCCGGCGGAACAGCCGGGCCGAAAACGGCTCAACAATGGCCAGGCCCAGCCCCGCCTCGACATAGGCATAGATGGGCAGGGACTGCTGGCATTCCAGTAGCCGTTCCACCATCACCCCATGAGCCGCGAGGGCGGAATCGATGCCGTTCCACAGGGCATCCGCCTCATGCATGGGGCCAATGAAGCTTTCGCCGGCCAGATCACCCACCTGCAAACTAGCCTTCCCGGCCAACCGGTGTCCGGGGGGCAGGGCGCAGACATAATCGGCGCGGATCAGTGGCGTGACGCGGATACCCTCACGCGGGGCCGAAGCCACGCCGATGCCCAGGTCGGCCTGACCCAGGAACACCCTGTCCTCAATAGCGCGTTGTCCCAGCGCCTCCACCGTCACCTTCACTTCCCCGTACCGTTCCCTGAACCGGGCCATGACCGGGGGCAGAACGGCGGTGGCGATGGCCGACAGGCAGGCGATGCGCACCGTTCCCACCGGATGGGCCCGGATGCGCCGTGCCGCTTGGGTCAGCAGGTCCAGGCCTGTGAAGGATCGCTGCACCGCCTCAAACAGCGTCTCCGCCTGGGCCGTGGGATGCACCCGCCCGCCCCGCCGTTCAAACAGTGGAAAACCCACCGCATATTCCAGATCGGCGATCAGGCGGCTGACCGATGGCTGGGAGATGTTCAGCATGGCGGATGCGGCGGTGACCCCGCCACTCATCATCACTGCCCTGAACGCCTCAATCTGTCGCATCCGCATGGAGACATAGTATTCACGAATGAACTCGTGATGCAATTCGATTGGATGCGATGGCTGATCCGGCGGCAGAATGGTTTCAACAACAGCCCGTACCCGGAGGAAACCATGAAGTACGAACAGCAGCGCGAACAGTTCCAGCGTGAAGGCTACGCCGTTTTCGAACGCGTGCTAGAAGGCGAATTGCTGGATATCCTGCGCGCGCAGTGTGGCCGCATGGTGGAGCGGGAGGATGCGCGGCTGGACGCGCTGGGCGTGGATGTCGACGGCATCACCCATCGCGGCAACCGCTATTTCGCAGGGGAATGCCAGCGGGTACAGCCGGAACTGCGCGAAATGCTGTTCTCCGACGTGATGGCCGATATCTGCCGCGCCACCATCGGCGACGACGCCTATTTCTTCTATGACCAATATGTGGTGAAGGGGGCGGGCGGCGGCATGTCCTTCAGCTGGCATCAGGACAGTGGCTATGTCGTGGGCAACGGCGGCCCGCCGGACCATAAGCCCTATCTGACCTGCTGGTGCACCCTTGACGACACCACCATCGAAAACGGCACCGTCCGCGTCCTGCCTTTCAGCCAGGTTCCCGCCACGCGTGAAGGTATCGTCCCGCATGTGCGCCAGCCCGGTACCAACGATCTGGTCGGTTGGACTGGCGACGAGGAAGGGGTGGTGGTGGAGGTACCCGCCGGCAGTGTGGTGGCCTTCTCCTCCCTGCTGTTGCACGCCACGGGTGCCAATCGCACTGACCGCATGCGTCGTGTTTATCTGGCGCAGTATAGTCCGGAGGTGATCCTGAACCCCGGTACCAAACAGCTTCGCCGCAACGCCATCCCGGTGCTTCGCAATGGCAAGCAGGTGACATTTGCCTGATGGAACGGGGCGGGATTGCTGACTTTCCGCCCCTTCTTTGCTATGCTCTGCCCATCAGCGGGATATCTGCGTCTATGGCAATTCGGAGCGGTAGGTGGTCGGAGTTTGCAGGGCGTGAACTCCTGAAACACCCCCTTGTTTTGTGTTTCATTTGGTTGCACGAGGCTCGTTTCCATTCGGAGCGGGCCTGTGCGCGTCTCTGAAAGGCTGTCACCCTGCCGCGACCACTGACTGCGCCGTCTCCCGCAACGCCTTCACAAACGCCGTAACCGCCGCACTCTGGCTGCGGTTGCGCAGAAGGTGGATACCGTCATTGGTTTGTTCGCCCGCTGCCATGGCATAACAGGTCAGGGACCCGTCAAGGCTGGCGGCCAGGCCCAGTGACCGGGGCACGACGGTGACGGCCGGCCCCTGCCGTACCACCTCCAGGCAGGCAAGCGTGCTGTCCAGCTCATAGTCGGGAAAGCTGCGCTGGGCGATGCGGGTGCGGATGGCGGGGGCGAAGCGGTGCTCGCTTCCCGGTGCCGGGCGGGGTAGGGCCCAGGGCCGCTGCTCTACCGCTTCCCGTCGTCCCCGTCCCTCGGGCAGGGGATGGGACGCGGCGGTGACGATCATCAGCGGTTCACGCGGCAGGGCTGTCACCACCACCTCGTCGGCATAGGCGGACCCGTCGAACTTGCTGATATCGCAGATGACAAGGTCCAGCGAGCGGTCGACCAGACCTTGCAGCAACACATCCGCCGTTCCGCCGGTCACGGTGACCCGCACCCCTTCATGCGCCGCTCCAAACCGGCCAATGGCGCGGGTCAGCAGTGGGTTCATGGGATAGGGGCCGGCGCCGACCCGGACCGTGCCTGACCCGGGTCGGGTCAACTGGTTGGCGGCACTGTCCAGGTTGCCGGCGGCGGCCAGCACATCCTGTACGGGGCGGATCAGCCGGTCGCCGGCATCGGTGGGCCGGACATAATGGGTGGTCCGGTCGAACAGGACGGCACCCAGCTCCTCCTCCAGCTTCTGGAGGCTGCGGCTCAATGCCGATTGGGTGATGGCCAGTTCGTCGGCGGCCCGTGCGAAGCTTTGCAGGCGGTACAAAGCCTCGAAATGCTGAAGCCGGCGCAGGTTCATGACGCCCCCCCGATGAACAATCTTGTGATCCAGCCTGTCAGCCTCCCATAGGGGGCGGCGACAAGATGGGATTGGTTGAAGCGGCCCATGCGCAGGACCGCGCGGGCATGGGACAGACGCACAAAGCCCTCATGCCCATGATAGGCGCCGGTACCGCTTTCCCCGACGCCGCCAAAGGGCAGATCCTCCTGCCCGACATGCAGCATGGTGGCATTCACCGTCACCCCGCCTGACCGCGTACCGTTCAGCACTTCCGTCACCCGGTTGCTATCGTCGGAATAACAGTAAAGGGCCAGCGGCTTGGGGCGGTCATTGATGAAGGCCAGCGCATCCTCCACCCGGTCATAAGGCAGGATGGGCAGGACCGGCCCGAAAATCTCCTCCCGCATGGCCATGCTGTCGGTGGGCGGGTCGATCAGCAGGGTCGGCGGGAACAGGCGCCGGGCGGTGTCGCCTGCGTCACGGTGGCGGACCACCCGCGCCCGCGCCTCATCCACCATGGCCAACAGTCGGGCGTGGTGGCGGTCGGTGATGATGCTTGTATAGTCGGGATTGCCCGAGATGGTGGGGTACATCGCCTCCACCCGCCGCATCAGGATTTGCGCGAAGTTCTCCATGCGGTCGCGCGGCACCAGCACATAGTCGGGCGCCACGCAGGTCTGGCCGGCATTGAAGAACTTGCCCATGGCGATGGTCCGCGCCGCCTTGTCCAGCGGATAGTCCGGCATGATCAGGACCGGCGACTTGCCACCCAGTTCCAGCGTCACGGGCGTCAGATTGTCCGCCGCCGCCTGCATCACCGCCTGCCCGACGCGAGTGGACCCGGTAAAGACCAGATGGTCGAAGGACAGGCGGGAGAACGCCGCCGCCACTTCCGCCCCGCCCGTCACCACCGCCACTCGATCCTCCGGGAACAGGCTACCCAGCAGGGTACGCAGCAGGTCGCCGGTACGCGGTGCCAGTTCCGATGGCTTGATCATCACCCTGTTGCCCGCCGCCAGCGCATCGACCAGCGGCCCCAGCGTCAGGAAAAGCGGGTAGTTCCAGGGTGACAGGATGCCGACCACGCCCAGCGGCTGATACTCCACCCGCGCGGATGCCGGCTGGAATGCCAGCCCCGCCACCCGCCGTCGGGGCCGCATCCACCCCTTCAGATGGCGGCGGACATGGCGGATACCGTTCAGCAACGGCATCAGCTCGCCCAGCTCCGTCTCCTGCCGGGCGCGGTTGCCGAAATCGGCGTTAACGGCACTGATCAGGTCCCCTTGGTGCCGGCGGACCAGGCGGGCCAGCCCGTCAAGGGCCGCCTGCCGCTCCTTAAGGTCTGGCGTGCCATGACGCTTCACCGCCTGTTGCTGGCGCGCCAGCAGGCCCTGCAGGTCCGGCACCCCGTCCATGACGTTTCCTCAAGATTTCGTTCAATTGCTTATCGCGAACATACATGACCAAAGGCCTGTTGATGCATCCATGGAAATCATCAGGTGATGAAATTTTGGCAAGATCGCCATTGGACCGCCCCGAATATCATCGCCGAAGCTGCAAGGGCGGAACCCGATGACACTTCCATATCTGATTGTGGGCAGCCTGCTGTTCATCCTGTTCATCATTGTGCTGCACCACCTTCTGGGACAGACCGCGTGGGAAGGCATGCCAGACCGGGAAGCGGCCTTAACCCGCTTCCGCGATATCCTGCCGGATGTGCCCGCCGCCGGTGCGGCCCTGTCCCGTGACGGGCTGTCGGCATTGATCGACCTGGGGGCGGAGAGCCGCTTCGGCCTGCTGCTGATCATGGGCCGGTACGCCACGGCGCGGGTGGTGGGGGCGGATACTGTGACCGGGTGGGACCTGCGGGATAATGTTCTGACCCTGGCGCTGGCAGATTTCACAGCCCCGTCCTTCCGGATTTCATTCGCCGATCCGGCGGAGGCGGCGCACTGGCGGGCGGTGCTTGAAGCGCTGCGTAATAAATAACGACAATATCTGGGAAGAAACGATGCCGGACAACCTGAGCTATCCCGATGTCGCCACCCTGGCCAGCCCGCTCTATCTGCTGCTGCTGGTCCTGGAACTGTTGCTGATGCGCCTGAACCTGCTGCGCGCGCATTATGAGACGCGGGACAGTGCCGCCAGTCTGGCCATGGGTGTGGGCTATGTCATCACCGGCCTGTTCTCAGGCCTGCTGATCGGCGGTGGTATTTCGGCCATCATGTTCCGGGTCTATGACCATCGCCTGTTTGATATCGGAACGTCGGTCTGGGCCATCGTCGCCTGCTTCCTGATCGACGACATGCGCTATTACTGGGCGCACCGGTTCATGCACCGTATCCGCTGGCTCTGGGCCAGCCATGTCGTCCATCATTCCAGCCAGCATTTCAACTTCGCCACGGCCCTGCGCCAACCTTGGACCGGCGCCATCATGGGCTTGTTCGTCCTGAAGCTCCCCCTGGCTTTCCTGGGCTTTCACCCGGCCATCCTGATCTTCGCCTCGTCCCTTAACCTGCTGTATCAGTTCTGGATCCATACGGAATCCATCCGTCGCATGCCCGCCTGGTTCGAGGCGGTGATGAACACCCCCTCCCATCACCGCGTCCATCACGGTTCCAATCCCCGCTACCTCGACTGCAACTATGCCGGCACCCTGATCATCTGGGACAAGCTGTTCGGGACCTTCGTGCCGGAGCAGGATGATGATCCGGTGCGGTTCGGGCTGGTGCGTGATTTGGGCACCTTCAACCCGCTGCGCATCGCCTTTCACGAATTCGTGGGCATCGCCAAGGATCAGGCGCAGCACGACCTCTCTCTGCGCGACCGCTTCCTGTATCTGTTCGGCCCGCCAGGGTGGAGCCATGATGGCCGCCGTGATGATACCGACAAGATCAAGGCGGCCTTTCTGCGCCGTCATCCGGAACAGGCCGGCACGCCCGGTCTGCCGCCGGTCACCGGTGCAGGCATGCCTGTGATGGCGCGGGAGGTGGCTGATGCTGCTGGCGGTCAGTGATGCGATCCTGGCGCTGGCCTGCCTCTGGGCCGGCTGGAGCTTGCTGACGGAACAGGCGACGGGTCCCGTCCGGTTGCTGGCCGCTGCGATCCTGGCCCTGGCTATACCGTCCTCCCTGGGCGCCCTGCACTTTGCCGGGTGGGAGCCGGAATGGCTGACCATCCTGCATCAGGATGCGTCGGAGATTTACGCCCTGCTGGGCTTCGTGAGCATTGCCGTGGCCCTGTTCCTGCTGCCCGGGACGCGCCGCGCATCCTGGGTGGTGGGGCTCGCGGTCCTGCTGGTCGGAGGTCTGATCCTGGCAGGACAGAAGCCCCTGGTTGGCTCGCTATCCAGCCTGTTCATCCTTGCCGGCACCCTGCGTTTGCTACTGCGCAGCACGGGCGCGGCGAGGCTTTGGCTGGGCCTGTCAATACTGGGCGTCGTCCTGGCCGCGCTCACGCGGATACCGGGACTGATGGGGCCGGATGCCCGCATCATCGGTCTGCATCTGGGGCTGGCGCTGTGGGTGGCGACGCAGGCCATGGGGGTACGGGGTTATTCTTCCTCGGCTGATAGGATGGGGCCGATGTCGAGCACAGTGTGAAGGATGTTGATGATGCTCAGCTGTGCCCCATTGATGCGATAGAACATAGCTTAGTTCCAGTGAATCCCGGATACCGTGGTGCTCATATCTTTGCATCACCGGGATCGCGTGCGGCGCCTGGGCAATGGCCATCGCGGCCTCCCTCTCAATCTGATCCCCATCACGCCATTTTTTGCCAAAGCCTGCCAAGACGGAGACACTGCTTTGACCCGTACCGCTCTGTCGCTGCGTCTGTTCGCCCTGTATCTGGGGGCCAATGGTCTGATCCTGCTGCTGGTCCCCAACCTGCTGTTGGCCCTGCTGGGACTGGCCTCGACGGAGGAGCCTTGGATACGGGTCCTGGGGATCATCGTCTTCAATCTGGCGCTTTACTATCATGCCGGTGCCGACGGCGTGGCGTTTCAGCGGATCACCGTTGTCACGCGTGTCATCGTGTTGGTGGGCTTTTCGGGCTTGGTCCTGGCGGGTCTGGCGCCCAGCCTGCTGATCCTGTTCGGGCTGGTGGATTTCTCAGGCGCCATCTGGACGGCGCTGGCCATGCGGCGGGACCGGGCTGTTTCCCAGAACGCATCACCATAGCTATCGCAATTCCCCTAACGTCTGACGGACAGCAACCAGGGGCGGAGGCAAAGCGATGGGCACGGGAGCAAGCCTGAATGCGGGCGAACGCGCTGCCAGCTTTGCCCGGCTGGAGGCGGAAACCTTCGATCTGGTCATCATCGGCGGCGGCATTACGGGGGCGGGCATCGCCCGTGATGCCGCCCTGCGCGGCCTGTCCGTTGCCCTGCTGGAGGCGCAGGATTACGCGTCTGGCACCAGCAGCCGGTCATCCAAGATGATCCATGGCGGCCTGCGCTATCTGGCCCAGGGCGACGTGGCCCTGGTGCGGGAGAGCGCGTCGGAGCGGCAGGTGCTGCGCCGTATTGCCCCACATCTCGCCCGTATCACACCTTTTGTGATCCCCACCACGTCGTTGGCCACCCAGGCCAAGCTGCGTGCCGCCCTGTGGAGCTTTGAGAAGATGGGTGCGGTGCCGGCGGCGGAGCAGCATGAGGTCTGGAACCTGGATGAACTGGCGCGACGGGAACCGCATCTGCGTCGCGACCGGCTGAACGGTGCTGTGGCATATCCGGAATTCCTGACCGACGATGCCCGCCTGACCCTGGCTAATGTCCGCTCCGCTGCTGCTGCCGGGGCCGCGGTCCTGAACCATGCGCTGGTGGAAAGCCTGATAGAGGAGGGGGGGTGTGCCGTTGGCCTGATCGCCCGCTCCACCCTGGTGGGTGAAGAGAAGGCGGCCCGCGTCAGGGCACGGGTTATCGTGAACGCCGCCGGTCCCTGGGTGGATGGGGTTCGGGCGCTGGCGGCGGGAGATGGCGACCGCCGGCTTGCCATCTCCAAAGGCATCCATATCGTGCTGCCGCGCGGCGTGCTGCCGGTGGCATCCACGCTGATCCTGCGCGCGCCGGACAAACGCAATATCTTCGCTGTACCGCGCGGGGATTTCACCTATCTGGGCACCACCGATCAGTTCCAGGCCGGTGTCGATTACTGGCCCGACATCGGTCGCGCCGATGTCGATTACCTGCTGAATGCTACCCAGGCCGCCATGGATGTGCCCGCCATCCGGGACCAGGATATCGTTTCCCTTTGGGCCGGCATCCGCCCCCTGATCGGAGAGGCGGGCAAGAAGGCGGCGGAGGTATCCCGCAAGGATGAGATGTGGGTCGGTCCCAGTGGCGTGATTGCCATTGCGGGCGGCAAGCTGTCGGCCTATCGCGCCATGGCGTCCCGCATCGTGGATGCGGTTGTGGCGCGGCTGGGCCGCCGCACGCCGACCTGCCTGACAGCGGACCTGCCCCTGCCCGGTGGGGAGCGCGTTCTGGATGGCGATGACCGCCTGGACCGTCTTTATGGCACCGAGGCTGCTGTGATCCGTGCCGCCGGCGGTGATGTGGCGGCGGAGGCTCGCCACGCCGTCCTGCATGAAGGGGCCGCGACGCTGGAGGATTACTGGGTTCGGCGCAGTGCGAGGGCTTGGTTCGACACCGACGCGGGCCGCGCGGCCCTGGCCCCGGCGGCAGAGGCCATGGGCCGGCTGCTGGCTTGGGATGACCGCCGCCGGGCCACCGAAATCCATCATTGCTTGCAACTAGACCGGAACAGCCGGCGGGCCCTGTCGCCCGATCCGGGGGGAGAATGACATGACCATTGCCACCCAACTGGCCGAACGCATTGGCCACGACAAGGTGCTGGGCGACGCCGAAACGCTGCGCGCCCGACGCTATGACCAATGGTGTGTGAAGCATCTGCGATACTGGCGTGGGGAGCATGTGCCAGCACCCGGCATCGTGGTGCGGCCCGAAAGCGTGTCCGATGTCCGTCAGGTCTTACTGTTCGCCAATGAGCATCATATCCCCCTGATCCCCTTCGGTCTGGGCAGTGGGGTCTGCGGCGGGGTGGAGCCGACGCCGGAGGCTATTCTGCTGGACATGGGCGGCATGGCGTCTGTGCGGTTCATTGATGAGACGAACCTGCTGGCCAGCTTCGATGCCGGCATGAACGGGCTGCTGGCGGAAGAGACGGTGGCTTCCCATGGACTGACCATTGGTCATTGGCCGCAATCGATCGGGATCAGCAGTGTTGGCGGCTGGGTCTCCACCCGCGCCTCGGGCCAGTTCTCCACCGCCTATGGCAATATCGAGGACATGATCTACGCCGTTGAGGCAGTGATGCCCGACGGTAACGTCGTCACCCTCGGAAAAGCTCCACGCGCCGCGGCGGGACCTGACCTGCGCCATCTGCTGATGGGGGCGGAGGGAACGATGGGCGTGGTCACGGGTGTCACCCTGTCGCTGCGCCGGGCGGCACCCTTCCGGCAATGCTCTGTCTTCTACGCAAAGGACATGGAGGCGGGGTTCGAGGTGCAGCGCCGGATCATCCAGGCCGATTGGAAGCCGCCGGTGATGCGCCAGTATGACGGGCGGGAGGTGCGCCGTCTGTTCAAGGATTTCCAGCGTGACGGCCAGTCCATGCTGCTGATGGTGCATGAAGGCCCGCGTGAGCGGGTGGAGGCTGAGATGCCCGCCATCGCCGCCATCGCGGCGGCGGCGGGGCTGGAGCCGGGTGACCCGGCGGCGGCCGAACAATGGCTGACGCGCCGTAACCATGTGCCCACCTGGCAAGACATGTTCGAGCGTGGTTATGTCGCCGATACCGCCGAAATCTCCGGTACCTGGACGCAGATCGGCGATATCTACAATGACGTTATCCGGGACTTGAACGGGGTTGACGGCGTCATCAACGCCTCGGCGCACAGTTCCCATGTCTACCGTTCCGGGATTAACCTGTATTTCTCCTTCGCCGCTACGTTCGAGGATACAGCCCGCATGGAACCCGCCTATTTTGAATGTTGGCGCCGCATAATGGAGGCGACGGCCCGCCATGGAGGCGGGGTGGCGCACCATCATGGTGCGGGCCGCCTGCGCAAGCCTTATCTGGCCCATGATCTGGGTGCCGGTGGTGTGGCGTTGCTGCGGCGGTTGAAGGCGGCAATGGACCCGAACGGGATCATGAACCCAGGCAACCTGCTCCCCGATGCCTGAACTGCTGCTGGCCCTTGATTGTGGCACCACGGGTGCCCGCGCCCTGTTGATCGATGCAGGTGGCGCCGTGCTGTCGGGGGCCAAGCAGCCGATCCCATCGTCCTTTCCCTCGCCGGGCCGGGTGGAACAGGATGGTGAACAGGTCTGGTCCATCTGCCGGTCGGTCATCGCGTGTGCCCTGGATCAGGCCGGGCGATCCATGCAGGACGTGGCCGCCATCGGCGTGACGACGCAGAGATCCAGCACGGTCCTGTGGGACCGCGCAACCGGGCATCCCGTGGCCCCGATCCTGGTCTGGAGCGACCTGCGCGGCATGGACCGTTACAAGCAGCTGCGCGCCGCCGGCTTCATGCTGTGGCCCCAGGTGCCGGCAGCGAAGCTTGAAGCCGCACTGGATCTCGTCCCCGATGGCCGTGCCCGTATGGCGCGGGGTGACTTGTGCTGGGGCACGCTGGACAGCTATCTGATTTTCCGTCTGACGGGCGGAGGGGCGCATGTCACCGATATCGGATCGGCCTGGCTGTCGGGCTATATCGGCTATCCTGATCATGCCGGCTGGAACCCAGCCCTGATTGTGCATCAGGGGCTGGAAGCCGGTCTGTTTCCCGCCATCGCAGACAGTTGGGGTCCCATCGGACAGACCGACCCATCGCTATTCGGCGCATCCGTGCCCGTGACGGCGGTGATCGCGGATCAGCAGGCTGGCATGCTGGCCCATGGGCGGCTGTCGGCGGGGGCATGGAAAGCCACTTATGGCACCTCTGGCGTCCTGATGGCCTCCACCGGTGCCACCCCGGTCAGCCCGCATCGCACCATCCCCATCCAGGCCATGACCAAGACGGGGGAGGATATCTCCTGGTGCGTGGAAGGCATGGTGATCAGCTGCGGTGCCTTCCTGAACTGGCTGTGCCGGGACATGGGCATGTTCGCCGATGCCGCCGCGCTGTCCGATGCCGCCGGCAGCGTGCCGGACACGCACGGCGTGATCGTCCGTCCGTCCCTGCAGGGGCTGGGCGCGCCGCATGGACGGTTTCATGAACGCGCCCTGATTTCTGGGCTGGATGCGGGTGCCAACCGTGCCCATGTGGCCCGCGCCGCCTTGCAGGGCATTGCCTACCGCATGATGGAAATCGCCCGCGCCGTGGCCGCCACACCGGGCCTCTCCACCCCCGACCACCTGCCCGTGGATGGCGGGGTCAGCAACAGTGAACCGTTGTTGCAGATGCAGGCGGATGCGTTGGGCATGCCTGTGCGCCGCCATCTTGTGAAGGAGGCGACGGCCTATGGTGCCGCCATCGCCGCCGGCCTGGGCTTCGGCGTCATCGCCGTGGCTGATCTACCCCGCTTCGCCCGCTATGACGCGGAATTTACGCCGCGCATAGGCCGGGACAAAGCGGAAGCCATCTATCATGCCTGGGCCAAGATCGCCCTGGCCTGAACCTTTAAGCAGCCTCCGCCGGCTTCAGCACTGGCTGCAACAGATGCAGCCAGCCCAGTGCCAGCAGGTAGGACACCGACACCAGCGCGAACATGGGGGAATAGGACCCGCCCGTCGCCAGCACCCAGCCGGCAGCTTGCAGCACCGCCATGCCCGCCAGATTGCCGCACAGCGCGCCGATGGAAATGACGGTTGCGATCCGGCCTTGCGGGATGATGTCGGTGGCTGTCGCGAACAGGTTGACGGAGAAACCCTGATGGGCCGCCAAGGTCAGACCCAGCAGCGCCACGGCTAGCCAGTAATTCTGCACCAGCAGCACCAGCGGCACCGGCAGCACTAGCAGGGCGCAGATCAGCAGGGTCAGCTTGCGGGCACGGTTGATGCTCATCCCCGCCGCCAGCATGCGGCCAGAGACGTAGCCGCCGGCGAGAGACCCGAACGCCGCGACGGCATAGATGGTGGCCAGCGGTACGCCGAAGCTGCGCATATCCAGCCCGAAGACACGGGTGAACAGATCCGGCATCCACATCAGAAGGAACCACCAGACCTGATCAGAGAAAACCTTGGCCCCTGCGAAGGCCCAGGTGCGCCGGTCCGTCAGTACCGTGCCCCAGGGCACCTTGGCTCCCCCCGTCGCGGCAGCTGAGGTGGGCGGCGTCTGGAAATAGGGTAGGCGGGTTAGCGCCCACCAGGCGACAACCCAGATCAGCCCCAATCCCCCCATGATGTAAAAGGCCCACCGCCAGCCATAAGACAGTGCGATGACGGGCACCAGCAGCGGTGCGATGATGGCCCCGATGTTGCCCGCCGCATTGACGAAGCCCAGGGCAAGGGAGCGTTCATTGGCCTGGAACCAGACGGAGACGGTCTTGATGGCCGCCGGCGTGCCCAAAGCTTCGGTCGCGCCCAGGGCGACCCGGACCAGCTTGAACTCCGTCAGGGTGGTGGCCATGCCATGGACGATGGCGGCCAAGCTCCACGAACCGACAGCAGCAGGATTGCCGACGCGCCAGCCCATGCGGTCGATCATCCAGCCGGCAAAGACGAAGGCGACAGCCGCTGCCCCCTGGAACATGGCGACCAGCGTGCCGTAGTCGGCATCGCTCCACCCCAGTTCCTTTTCCAGCATGGGTTTCAGCACGGCGATAATCTGCCGGTCCGTGTAATTCAGGATGCCCGCCATCATGACGAGCGCCAGCAGCAGGGTACGGTGAATGCCGAAACGCATGGGGTCGTCCTTGTTCGGATACGAAGGTTGGGTCGAACTGCTTCAGATCACCGCTGCGATGCCCGTGAACAGCTCTGTCCAGGCACTGCCCTGCCGGTAGAACAGTGGCGGCTTGCCCAGCGGTGCATCCACCGTCACCGCTCGCCCACCGACATGTAGGTTGCCGGTCCAGACCTCCACCCAATCGGTCCCCGCGGGAAGATAGGTGCTCCACCGGTCCACGCCCGGTTGAATGACCGGGGCAACCAGAAGATCGGCACCATAGAGATAACTTTCCTGAAGTGCGTAAGTGGCGGGATCATCGGGGAAATGCAGGAACAACGGCCGCTGCACCGGTAGGCCCGTCGCCACCGCCTCATCCGATAGCGCTCGCAGATAAGGTGCCATATGGGCATAGAGACGGGTCATGCGGGCGAAATGCGCCAGGACCTGTTCATCCTCGTCGATCTGCACATTCTCACGCGGGCGGTTGCCTTCATGACCGCGCATCACGGCGGTAAAGGCGGCCATTTCGGACCAGCGCATGATCAGTTCCGGTGTGCGGACATTACCGAACAGGCTGGTGTAACCTCCGATATCGCTGTGATGATAGGCATTGCCCAGCAAGCCCGATGACAGGGCCGCCGTGATGACGGTACCGATCCCGTCATGTCGGCTGAAATCCACCGACTGGTCGCCTGCCCACAGCAGCGGGCAATGGCGCTGCACCCCGCTATAGCCGGCGCGCATGAAGAACAAGGCCTCCCCCGTCCGGCCCCGGCTTTCCACGGCACGGGCATTCACCTCTGCCCACAGGACCGGCCAGGCATTGTGGGCCAGCATGCCGGGCGTGCCGTCGTGCAGCCGGACATCGGTCGGCAGATACTCCCCGAAATCCGCCATCCAGCCGGACAGGCCAAAATCCAGCATGTTCTGGCCGATCACGCGTTCGGCGAACCATGCGGCAGCGGCCGGGTTGGTGAAATCCACCACGCCGCAATCGAACTCCCCGAAATCGACCGTATAGGTCTCGTCGCTCTCCAGCTTCTTTGCCAGATATCCGGCGGCCTCCGCTTCGGGGAAAAAGCTGCCATCAACGCAGAGATAGGGGTTCACATAGCCCAGGAAGCGGATGCCGCGGTCATGCAGTTCCTTGATCTTCGTATCCAGGTCCGGATAGCGCGTGGCGTTCCATTTCCAGTCCCAGAACAGGCGGCTGCCGAAGCTGGTGATGCGAAGCCCCACCCAATCCTCGCACCATAGGCCCGACAGGGCGGCCCCGGATGCCGCATATTTTTCCAGCCGGTCAAAGCTCGTTGCCCCGTCCTTCAGGCCGATGATGGCACCCTTCAGCACCCAGTCGGGCAAAGGCGGCTGCCGCCCGAACCGGTCGGACAGGGCCGTGACCAGATCGGTGAAGGCATCACGGGCCCAAAGCTCGATGGTGGCCGGTGCCGCCCAGATCTCCAGCTCATGCCAGCCTTCCTGGCGGAAATCGAAGGCACTGTAGGCCGTCGTGTCGATATGCAGGGCGTAGCGGCGGGAGGAGAGGTAGGTGGGCTGCGGGTAGTTGGTCTTGTAGTAGTCGCCGCCGGCCTTTCCCTTCTGGTCGGACTGGAAGGTCAGCAGGGTGGATTTGTCGCGGCCCACCCCAGGCTCCGACGTCCAAAGGGGGAAACGGCGGCCGCGCATGTCGAAATAGGAGAGCTGTTCACCCCCGCCCCAGACATGCTCACCCTTGTCTGCCACCACGCGCAGCCAAAGGCGGTTGAGCGTGGGGTCGATGGCGTCGATGTGGATACGGGCATCCTGTGCGCCACCGGACAGGGTCAGGGTGACCAGGGGCGGCAGGGCAGGGGCGATGGACAGGGCGATGCGGGCGCTGCCGTCGCTGACACGGGTCAGGGCCGCATAGCGCAGGCCCACCCGCTCCTCGACATTATCCTCGATGTCGAAATGGCCATGATACATCTCCACACGAGGGGCACCCCGGCCGACATAGAGGCAGGGCGCGTCGGACCGCTGGCGCAGCATTGCGCGACCTGCCAAAATCAGGTCGAAGCCGCCATCCGTCTCAACCAATTGCATGTCGTTCCCTTCCCTCAATAAACCATGCGCGACCGGGTGCGCCCGGCGGCTGGCTTTCTATTTATCCGTACTCTTATGTCTAATATAAGACTCAAGACATCGCCCTGTCCAGCCATCGGGTTGGGAATGAGAAAATGAGGGCGAAAAGCATAGGGAGAAACGCATGTTCGGGCTGATGCAGGACTGGCCGCTGACCGTGAACCGGATCATCGATCATGCCGCGCGCTGGGATGGGGCACGACCCGTGGTTTCACGGCGGCTGGAGGTATCGGCGGACGGGGCCTTGTCCGTTGCGGATTATGCCAGCCTGCGTGCTCGTGCCCGCCGCGTTACCGCGGCCCTGCGCGGGTTGGGCGTGGGGTTGGGCGACCGTGTGGCGACGCTGGCCTGGAACAGCGACCGACATCTGGAGGCATGGTTTGCCATCATGGGCATGGGGGCTGTCTGCCACACGCTGAACCCGCGCCTGTTCAAGGATCAGCTGCGTTTCATCATCAACCATGCCGCCGACCGTGTGATCCTGGCCGATCCGGTCTTTGCCGGCTTAGTGGCGGAGCTGCTGCCCGATTGCCCGACGGTCACGCATGTAGTTCTGCTTTGCGGTGAAATGGATGTGGACCGCGCCGTGCTGCCAAATGCCATCGCCTATGAGGATTGGATCGCCGCGCATGCTGATGACGGGCGCCCCTGGGGGGATTTCGATGAACGGCAGGCGGCGGCCCTTTGCTACACCTCCGGCACCACGGGCAATCCCAAGGGCGTGCTTTACTCCCACCGCTCTACCATGATCCATATGTGGATGACGTTGCAGCCTGATGTCATGGGGCTGTCGGTAAGCGACGTGGCCCTGCCCATTGTTCCCATGTACCACGCCAATGCCTGGGGTATTCCTTTGTCCACGGCGGCGGTGGGGTGCAAGCTGGTGCTGCCGGGATCGCGGCTGGACCCGGCCTCGCTCTTGGACCTAATCCATGGTCAGGGGGTGACTTTCGCCGCCGCTGTACCCACTATCTGGCAGGCCATCATCCAGCATCTGGAACGCCATGGCGGCGATTTCGGGCCGCTGCGGCGCGTCATCATCGGCGGTGCCGCCTGTCCCGAAGCGGTCCTGCGCCGGCTGCATGATTACGGGGTGGAAGCGCGCCACGCCTGGGGCATGACCGAAACCTCCCCGATCGGCACGCATTTCAAGCTGGTGCCGGAACTGGCGGGGACTGGGTTTGAGGAACAGATGCCCTATCGCATTCGTCAGGGCCGCCCGCCGCTGGGCATCGATCTGGCCCTGCGCGGACAGGGCGGCTCCTTTCTGCCCCATGACGGTCAGCAGATGGGACGCCTGCAGGTGCGCGGCCCCGTGGTGGCTGGCAGCTATCTGCATGGCGATGGTGGGCAGGTACTGGACGTCGATGGCTGGTTCGATACGGGCGACATCGCCGATATCGATGGGTACGGCTTCATGCGCATCGCCGACCGCGCCAAGGATGTCATCAAGTCCGGCGGCGAATGGATCAGTTCGCTGGAGATCGAAAATATCGCCTCCAGCCATCCCAAGGCCGCCCTTTGCGCCGCCATTGCCATATCTGATCCCAAATGGGATGAACGCCCGCTGCTGGTGGTGCAGCTGAAGCCGGACACGGATGCCACGGCGGCGGAATTCCTGGCGCATTTTCAGGGACGCCTCTCGAAATGGCAGATCCCCGACGATGTGATGTTCGTGCCCGCCATGCCGCTGGGTGCGACGGGCAAGATCGACAAGAAGGTATTGCGCGCCATGCTCGCCACTGCGCTCTGATAAAAAATCCCCCGGTGCCAGGGGTGGCACCGGGGGTGGAGAAGGCAGGTGGTTGGGACAGACCCGGATCAGAAATTGACCCGGGCGGAGGCGCCGAAATAACGCTCGGAATCGCGCGGGGTGATCTGGCGCATGAAGGCGGTGCCGTTCGGAATACGCAGGATCACATACTGCTTGTCGGTGATATTCTTGGCGATCAGTGACAGACGATACTTGTCATCGTCCGAGGTCCAGGCCAGGACCGCATCCCAGGTAGAATAACCGCTCTGGACCGCGTTGGGGTTCTGATTGATATCGAACCCCTGCTTGGACGTGAACTGTACCGTGTTCGACAGGTTCAGATCGCCGTTGGGCAGGTCGACCGGCAAACGCCAGTCGGCGGTGACGGAGCCCTTCCATTTGGCGGAGAAGGGCAGGGGCTTGCCGTTGATGGCGTCGGCACAGGTGGGGTTGGTGGTTGGGCATTTGAACTTGTCGATGCGCGCCTTGGTATAGGAAACGCCGCCATTGAACTCCAGGTCGCGGCTGGCGGCCCAGGTAAAGTCGGCTTCCAGACCGCGGGTCGACACCGAACCGGCATTGGTCAGGCGGGTCACCACCTGTCCGGCCACCAGTTCCAGATTGTTGGCCTGATACCCGTCATAGACGGTCTTGAAGGCAGCAAGGTTGAGCATCAGGCCCGCCTCAGGGAAGCGGGTCTTCAGTCCGGCTTCATAGGCGTTGGACGTCTCTTCCGAGATGGGCAGCGTGTCAGTGCCAATCATGTTGAAGAAGACATTCAGCGCCGGGCCTTTATAGCCACGGGTATATGTCGCATAGCCGATGATGTCGTCGGCGAAATCATACTGGAGGCCGGCATTGCCGGAGATGCCATCCTGCTTGGTGGTGCCAGTGGCGGTAAAGGCGGGACGCACACCCGGGAAAGCCGCGGTGGAGGTGGATCGGCGGGCGAAGTCGAAGGAGACCTTATCCTCGGTATAGCGCCCGCCCAGAATGGCGCGGAAATCATCCGTGAAGTTGACCGTCGCCTGACCGAAAGCCGCATAGTTCTTCAGCTTGGTCGTGAAATCGGCATTGCCTTCATTGGTGGTGAAGGTTGATGCGCCGGCACGGCAAGGCAGCAATCCGTTCACCGCCGCCAGGGTGGTCGCGGTACAGGCCGTGACGGTACGGTTGAAGAAGTCCACTTCCTTTGTGGTGTAGTAGTAAACGCCGGCAACGTAATCGATGAAGTTCTGACCCGTAGACGCGATGCGCAGTTCCTGCGTGAACTGATCAAAGCTAAGGTCGCCCCGGTCGTGGGAGCGCACATCGCTGGCCGCCGCACCGGTGGCGACGTAAAGCGGGGCGTCGGAACGGAAGTCACCGTCGCGCTGCTGATAGTTGTACCAGTGACGGTAGGCGGTGATGGAGGTGATGGCCGCCGTGCCCAGGTCGATATCGGCCTGCAAGGAGACACCTGAATTCTTGTCCCGCGTCTTGGGGTCCAGATCGTTGTCGATATCCTTGTTCTTGGCACCCGGCGTCAGCGGGGCTAGCGACGGCTTGAAAATCTGGTCCTGATAGGCGCCGGGGAAAACCGTGCCGATGCTGTCGGCATAGCCATTGTCATTGCCCTTGGCATAGTCGGCGATGGCCGTGAAGGTCACATTCTCCGTGGCATCCAGCACCAGCTTCATGCGTGCGCCGTAACGTTCATAACCGTTGACGTCATGGCCATTGAACACATTCTTGCCGTTTCCATCGAAATGGCTGAAGAAACCCGTGACTAGGCCGGACAGCTTGTCCGACAGGGGGCCGGAGACGCCGGCCTTCAGGCGGTACTCGTTGCCCTCATAATATGAGGCTTCGGCAAAGCCCTTAGGCGTGGAGGAGGGGGAGCGGGTGGTGATGTTCACCACACCGGCCGACGCATTCTTACCGAAGATCGAGCCCTGCGGACCGCGCAGCACTTCAACCCGTTCCAGGTCCAGGAAGTCTGCCGTCTGCTGACCCGCGCGGGCATAGACTACGCCGTCAATGACGGTCGATACCGACGGCTCCACACCCGACGCGAAGGAGATTGTGCCCACACCACGGATGGAGATGGCGCTGTCCTTGTTAGTGTTGCCCTTGCGGAAGGTGATGGTCGGTACGCGCTGGAACAGTTGTTCTGCGGAGTTAATGTTGGCCTGTTCCAGCTGGTCGCCGGTCACGACACTGATGGCGACGGGCACGTCCTGCAGGTTCTGGACGCGCTTCTGGGCCGTAACGATGATTTCTTCCAGAAGAAAGCCACCATCGGCACTGTTCTGCGCAACGGCGGAGCCGGACAGGCCCATCACCGCCATGGCCGTGCCGGCCGCAAGCCGTCTCAGATGCTTTGCATGCTGCATGTCATTTCCTCCCTGTTCAATTGTCGGCTCCCCTTGTTGGCGGGGTTGCATCATTCCTACCGCATGGTCTTGGGTAAGACAAGAGTTGTATCTTATATAAGAGTTAGAATAGATACTCGTCCAGCCCGAATATGGGGCGCTGCGACGCCCGCCACACGGAAGAAGGAAGACCGGAGATGCCGATGTCCCACCCGCTGCTGCGCCAGCAATGCCTCATCAATGGCGTCTGGCAGGATGCCATGGATGGCGCCACAATCGCTGTTTCCAATCCATCAACAGGTGATGTGCTGGGATCAATACCGCGTGCTGGCCGGGCGGAGACGAAGGCTGCGATCGACGCGGCCCACCGTGCCTTTCTGGACTGGCGGACCTGGACGGCGGCGGACCGCGCCAATCTGATGATGAAGCTTCATGATGCCATTCTGGCCGACAAGGCCGAACTGGGCCGCCTGCTGACCCTGGAAATGGGTAAGCCGCTGGCCGAGGCCGTGGGGGAAGTGACATTGGGTGCCGCCTATATCCGCTGGTTCGCGGAAGAGGCGCGGCGCGTCTATGGCGATGTCATTCCGTCCCCTTGGAAGAACCGCCGCCTGCTGGCTGTGCGTGAACCGGTGGGGGTGGTGGGGGCCATCACGCCCTGGAACTTCCCCAACAGCATGATTGCGCGCAAGCTGGGGGCGGCGCTGGCGGCGGGCTGCACCATGGTGGTGAAGCCCGCAACCCAGACGCCCTATTCCGCCTTGGCCATCGGGGTGCTTGCGGAACAGGTGGGGTTCCCGCCGGGCGTGCTGAACATCGTTACCGGATCGGCGGCGGAGATCGCGGCGGAAATGTGCGAGAATCCACTGCTGCGCAAAATCACCTTCACCGGCTCCACGTCGGTCGGCAAGGCGCTGGCGGCCAAGGCCATGGCGCACATGAAGCGGGTCTCCATGGAACTGGGCGGTAATGCGCCCTTCATCGTGTTCGACGATGCAGACTTGGATGCCGCTGTGGCCGGCGCCATGCTGGCCAAGTTCCGCAATACTGGCCAGACCTGCGTCTGCGCCAATCGCATCCTGGTCCAGTCCGGTATCCATGATGCCTTTGTGGAACGCATGGCGACGGCTGTGTCGGCCATGAAGGTCGGTGACGGGCTTCAGGATGGGGTGGTGCAGGGGCCCTTGATCGACATGGCGGGCGTTCGCAAGATTGAGGAACATATCGCCGACGCCGTCGCCAAGGGCGCGCGCGTGGTGACGGGTGGTGCGCGGCACGCCCTGGGCGGCAGCTTCTTCCAGCCGACCTTGATCACCGGTGCGACATCCGACATGGCAGTTGCGCGCGATGAAACCTTCGCCCCGCTAGCCCCCATCTTCCAGTTTGAGACGGAGGCCGATGCCTTGCGCATGGCAAACGACACCGAATACGGTCTGGCGTCCTATGTCTACACACGGGACCTCGGCCGCGCGTTCAGAATTATGGAGGGGCTGGATTACGGTCTGGTCGGCATCAATGAGGGACTGATAACGACAGAAGTGGCACCCTTTGGCGGGCATAAGGAATCCGGTGTTGGCGTGGAGGGTTCCCGGCACGGCATCGATGATTACACGACGTTGAAATATGCCTGCATCGGAGGGTTGGGTTAAAATCGCGGTGGCGTGGCAGGCTATGGAGCACTTCGCCCCGCCACCGGTCCCAAAACCCTTGATGAAATCCTTCAGAACTGTTTTATCTTATATAAGTCTCACCGATGCAGCACAGGATGCCTCCACCGCATGGACGCCCCCGGTTACCGTCCCCTTTACCGACAAGTGTACGACATCATTGTCAACAAGGTGGCGGAAGGTGTCTGGCGGCCGGGCGAAGCCATTCCCAGCGAACATGCGCTGGCCCGCGAACTGGGGGTCAGTCAGGGCACGATGCGCAAGGTGCTGGATGCGCTGACGGCGGAAAAGCTGCTGGTCCGCCATCAGGGCAAGGGCACCTTTATTGCGGAAAATACCCAGGAACGGTCGCTGTTTCGTTTCTTCCGCATGGTGCGCCCCGGCGGCGAGCGCGTTACCCCGACCATGGGCGAGCAGAGCGTGCGGGTCCGCGTGGCGCGCGTGGCCGATCAGCAGAAGCTGGACTTGGCTAAGGGCGCCAAGGTGGTTGAGATCAACCGCGTCCGGCTTGTCGATGGCAAGCCGACCATCCGCGAAACCATCATCCTGCCCTCGGCCTTGTTCCCGAAGATCGAAGACCGGATGCCACTGCCCAACACGCTCTATTCGCTCTATCAGACTGATTTCGGCATCAATATCGTCTCAGCGAACGAGGAACTGCGCGCGGACCTGTCGACGCCCGACGACCAGCGCCTGCTGAACGCGCCGCCGGGCGCCTCAATCCTGTGCATCGACCGTCTGGCCCTGTCGCTGCAGGACCGCAAGGTCGAATGGCGCCTCAGCCGCGTCTATGCCCGCGACCTCACCTATTCGGTGACGTTGAGTTGACCTACACCCGATAAATGCCCGCCAGCTTCGTAAATTCTGCGACCTGCGCGTCAATCCATTTGGCGTCGCGGCCCAGTTCGGTGGCCAACAGCTGTGCGACTGCGGGGGCGGCGGCGACGGCGGCTTGGGCGTTCAGTAGAAGAGCGCGGGTGCGCCGCGACAGGACATCTTCGACCGTACGCGCCATCAGGTGACGGGCGGCGTATGCGGCTTCACCCAGGGCATAGGGCAGGTCGGGATGCATCGGCGCTGTCCATCCCGGCTGTTCGGCCAGAACAGCTCGCACCTTGGGCGCATCAGCGCCATAGGCGGCCAACGGGTCGGTGCCGTCGATGCCATCGCGCGGGGTCCAGCCATGCAGGCGCAACTCCCTGGTCGGGCTGGGCGTCGGCGTAAAACCGCCTACACGCAGGGCTGCATCGACCGTCTGTTCCGCCATCTCGCGATAGGTGGTCCATTTGCCGCCCGTGATGGTGACAAGGCCGCTGTCTGATACCATCAGCACATGATCGCGCGGTACCGCCGACGTGCCCGAGGCACCCTTCACCTTCACCAGCGGGCGGATGCCGGTAAAGACCGACAGCACATCCGATCGGGCCGGCGCGCGGGTCAGGTAATGGGCAGCATGGTCCAACAGGAACTGGATTTCCGCCTCCTGCGCGCGCGGTTCCATGCTGGCCGTCGGGATCGGCGTGTCGGTGGTGCCGATCACCGTCCGGCCCAACCAGGGCAGCACGAACAGCACGCGGCCATCATCGGTTTTGGGGATCAGGATGGCGTCATCGCTGGCCAGGAAACCGGGGTCCAGCACCAGATGGATACCCTGGCTCAGCGACAGACCCTCGGCCAGATCGGGCCGGTCCATATGCCGGATATCATCCATGAAAATCCCGGCGGCATTCACCACCGCTTTCGCCTGGATGCGGTAATCGCTGCCGGTCTCCATGTCGCGGGCCGTGATACCCGCGATGCGGCCATCTTCTTTCAGCAGACCCGTGACGCGGACATAGTTCAGCAGGGTGGCGCCATGGTCGGCGGCACTGGCCGCGATGGTGATGGCCAGGCGGCTGTCATCAAACTGCCCATCATAATAATGGATGCCGCCCACCAGACCCTCTGTCTTGACCGTCGGCAGCCGCCGCATCACCTCGGCCCGCGACAGCAGGCGCGAGCGGCCCAGTCCCAGCTTGCCGGCCAGCAGGTCATAGGCGAACAGGCCCGCGCCATAGAACGCCATGTCCCACCAGCGATAGCAGGGCACTACGAACCCTTGCCGCCGCGTCACCTGCGGCGCATTGGCCAGCAGCCGCCCGCGTTCATGCAGGGCGTGGCGGACCAGGGGGATATTGCCCTGCGCCAGATAGCGCACCCCGCCATGCACCAGCTTGGTGGCGCGCGACGAGGTGCCCTTGGCGAAATCATGCCCTTCCAGGAGAAGCGTGCGATATCCGCGCGCCGCCGCGTCCAGCGCCGTGCCCAGGCCCGTGGCCCCGCCGCCGATGATCACCAGATCCCAGACACCACCAGCGGCCAGGGCAGCGATCCCGCTTGCCCGGTTCAATCCCATGTTCATACCGCCCATCCGCGTGATTTCTCCACGGCCATTGTCCATTGCGTGTAAAGCCGCTCGCGCTTTGCGGCGCTCATCCCCGGCTCGAACCGGCGGGCGAGTTTCCAGGTGGCGCGGATTTCGTCGCGGTCCTGCCACAGGCCCGTGGCCAGCCCGGCCAGATAGGCGGCGCCCAGGGCCGTCGTCTCCGACACGCGCGGCACCTCCACCGGCACGCCCAGCAGGTCGGCCTGGAACTGCATCAGGAAACTGTTGCCCACGGCCCCGCCATCGGCGCGCAGTTCGGTCAGCGCGATGCCCGTCTGCGCCTCGATGGCGCGGGTGACATCGCGGGTCTGATAGGCCATGGCCTCCAGCGCTGCCCGCGCCAGATGCGCCCGGCCCGTGCCCCGCGTCAAGCCGGCGATAAGCCCCCGGGCATACGGGTCCCAATGCGGCGCACCCAGGCCCGTCAAGGCCGGCACGAAATAGACCCCGTCATTATCCGTGATGGAGCGGGCCAGTTCCTCTGTCTCCGCCGCCGCCGCGATCAGGCCCAACCCGTCGCGCAGCCATTGCACGGCAGCACCCGTGACAAAGATCGCCCCCTCCAGCGCATATTCCAGCGGCTGATCCCCAATGCGCCAGGCCACCGTGGATAAAAGCGGGCCGGGATCGCGCAGCGTGCTGCGACCGGTATGCATCAACAGGAAGGACCCGGTGCCATAGGTGTTCTTGGCCAGTCCCGGCCCATGACAGGCCTGACCGAACAGGGCCGCCTGCTGATCCCCCGCCACGCCCGCGATGGGAATGCCGCCGGCCCCCAGGAAACCGTGGGGCGTAGTATGGCCCAGCACCGCCGACGATGACCGCACCTCCGGCAATCCCCGCGCCGGCACATCCATCAGGGAAAGCAGTTCATCATCCCAAACGCCGGCATGGATATCGTAAAGCTGGGTCCGCGCGGCGTTTGACGGGTCGGTGACATGGGCGGCCCCGCCCGTCAGGTTCCAGATCAGCCAGCTGTCGATGGTGCCGAACAGGATGTCACCGTTCTCCGCCCCCGCCCGCAGGCCCGGCACATGCTCCAGCAGCCAGCGCAGCTTGGTGCCGGAGAAATAGGGATCGATGACCAGGCCGGTCTTGGCGCGCACCATCTCCTTCACGCCCGTGCGCGACCGCAGATCGTCGCAGAACGCCGCCGTCCGCCGATCCTGCCAGACAATGGCGCGGTGCACCGGTTCGCCCGTATGCCGGTTCCAGGCCAGTACCGTCTCGCGCTGGTTTGTGATGCCGATTCCGCGAAGGTCCCGCGCCGACAGGCCGGCGGAAGCCAGCGCCCGGCCCGCCGTATCCAGCGTCACCCGCCAGATCTCCGCCGCATCATGCTCCACCCAGCCCGCCTGCGGATAGAACTGCGTGAACTCCGCATAAGCACGGCCAACAATGTGCGTTTCGCGGTCAAAGATGATGACTGTCGTTCCCGTCGTCCCCTGGTCAATGGCCAGGATATGGTCGGTCATGGTCGTTCCTCCCCTTTGCCTGTCCCTTATACGCTCAACTTACCGTCTCTTCCCGCAAGGTCTTGCGTGCCATCCAGAACAAGGTGGAGGCCAGAAAGCCGAACAGGGTGAAGATCACCAGCGACCAGCGCACGCCCTCCGCCTTGCCCAGGCCCATCGGCCCACTCAACAGGTCCGACACGGCGCCTACACCGAGAGGGCCCAGTCCCAACCCGACAAGATTGATGATCAACAACAGTACCGCCGTGGCGGTCGCCCGCGTCTGTGGCCGCACCAGCCCCTGCACCGCCGCATAGCCCGGCCCGTACCACAGCGTGTTCAACACGGGCGGGAAGGCCAGCATGATAAGGGCCAGGGTCGTATCCTCCACCGTCAGGCCGACCATATAGAAGGGGATGCCCAGGGCCGTCGACACGGCAGGAATGGACATATAGGCCCGCAGGTCCTTGGCCCCATGCTTGTCCGCCAGATATCCGCCCAGCCAGGTGCCCACAGCACCGGTCAGGCCCAGGATAAGGCCAAGGGCCACGCCCAGAAAACCTGCCACACCCAGCCCGAAACCATCGGCCATGTCGGTCAGGCTTTCGGAATGATTGCGGAAGAAGAAGGGAGCCAGAAAGGAGGCGGCGCCATAGCCGATGAAGGCCTTGATGGCAGCCCCGAAGGCGATCAGCCAGAAGGCGCGCTTAGCCTTCAGTTCGACCAGCGCCTCGCGCAGGCTGGGTGCCGTTGCCCGCCGGGCGGCAAGGTCGGCGGCCAGCATCTGCCGGCGCGGTTCACGCAAGGTCAGGGCGGCGACAATCGCCATCAGGATGCCCGGCGCGCCGGCCACCAGAAAGGCTGTGCGCCAGCCCCAGGCATCGCCGATCAACCCGCCCAGCACCATCCCGAGCAGCCCGCCCAGCGGCGTGCCCAGCGAATAGAAGGCCAGGGCTGACGCGCGGCGTTCACGCTGCGTATAATCGCTGATCAGGGAATGGGCGGGTGGGGTGCATCCGGCTTCTCCCACCCCGACGCCGACGCGGCACAGCACCAGCTGTACGAAGTTCTGCGCGAAACCGCAGAGCATGGTGAAACCGCTCCACGTTCCTACCGCCGCCGCGATGATCAGGGGCCGGTTGCCGCGTTCAGCGACCCGCGCGATGGGAATGCCCAGGAACGTATAGAACAGGGCGAAAGCCAGCCCCGTCATCACGCCCAGCTGCCAGTCAGCCAGATGCAGTTCCTGGCGGATGGGTTCCGCCAGGATGGCGACGATCTGCCGGTCCAGAAAATTCAGGATATAGATGATCAGCAGCACCCAAAGCGCGTAGCGTCGATACCCGTCACTGACGGGCGGGGCCCCGGCCTGTTGGCTCTGCTGCACGTTTCTGCCTCCCGATGATTTTTATTTATTATGTTTCAGAATTCAGCCGATCAGTTCGATCCAGCCCAGCACGAACAGGGCGATGAAGGCGGTTTCTGCCACGACCATGGCAATGGCGGCGCGCCCCACCTCCATGATGTCCTTGGCTGATGTCTTCATGCCCAGCGCCGCGACAGAAATCAGCAGCAGCCAGCGCGACAGCTCCGTCAGGACCGACGTAACCGGTGCGGGCACCCAGCCCATGCCATTTAAGAAGGCCAGCACAACGAAGCCGATCAGAAAGCCGGGCAGGGGCGTCACCTTGGCCTCGCCATCATTGGCGGTGCGCCGGCGGGCGGCCAGTAGGGTGATGGCAATGACGACGGGCAGAAGCATGGCGACCCGCATCAATTTGACCACCGTGGCCGTATCGCCGGCCTGGGGTGACTGGCTGTATCCGGCCCCAACGACCTGCGCCACATCATGGATGGAGCCACCGAAGAACCGGCCTGCCTGTACCGCATCCAGTCCCAGCCAGCCGCCGATGGCCGGATAGGCCAGCATGGCCATGGTCGACAGGCTGGTGATGCAGGCGATGATGACGACGGTATCGCGCTCGCTATCCCGGCGGGGCCAGGCGGCGGCAATGGCCATGGCGGCCGACGCGCCGCAGATGCCCACGGCCCCGCCCGACAGCACGCCGAACCGGCCACCAACCCCTGTCAGTTTCGACAGGACCCAGCCGAAACCGATGGTCAGCGGCACAGCGCAGACCACCATGGCCGCCGTGGACCAGCCCAGGTCGCCCACCTGTGCAAAGGTGATGCGCAGGCCCAGCATCGCCACCGACAGGCGCAGCAAGGTGCGGGCCGATAGGGCAATGCCGGGCGCATAGCGTGGTTCCCCCGGCAAGGTGTTCAGCGCCATGCCCAGCAGCAGGGCAAAGACCATCGATGGGGCGTTGTAATGGTCGGACAGGTATGTCGCCGCCAACGCCACGACGATGGTGGCGATCAGGCCGGGCAGGACGCCCCGCGCCCATTCCAGCCGGTTGGCGGGGGCCGGGGCGGTGGCAAGGCTCATGCCCCCAACTCCTCCAGCACCGCACGCGCCGTCACTTCACTGACGCGCGCATTGCTTTCATCGGAGACGCCGGCAATATGGGGGGTGAGGATCAGGTTGGGCACATCCTTGAACATCGCACCCGACGCCGCCGTCACCGGTTCGGTCGCGAATACGTCCAGGGCGGCCCCGCCGAGCTTTCCGGCCATCAGCGCGGCGCACAGGGCCGCTTCATCCACCACGCCGCCGCGCGCGGCATTAATCAGGATCGCATCGTTCTTCATGCGCGCCAGAGCGGCCTCGTTGATAATATTGGTGGTGGACGGGGTCAGGGGCACATGCAGGCTGACCACATCGGCGGTGGTCAGCAGGGTTTCCAGGGACTGCCGTTCCACCTGCACCCAGGCCGGATGCTTTTCCGGAAGATGCGGGTCATAGGCAGCGACGGAAAAGCCCAGGGCGCGGGCCTTCTGCGCCGTCAGCCGGGCGATGGCGCCATAGCCGACCAGCCCCAGCCGCTTGCCCGCCGCTTCCCGTCCCATCAGGTCGGTGCGCGGCCATTCGCCCGTCGCCACGCGGGCAGAGGCGAACCAGGCCCGGCGCAGCAGCATCAGGGCTGCCGTGATCACATATTCGGCCACCGCCAGATCATTGGCGCCCGTCGCGGGTCGGACAATGATCTGGCGGGCGGCACAGGCTGCCATGTCGATATTGTCCAGCCCCACGCCCAGCCGCCCAACCACCTTCAGCTTGGGCGCCTGATCCAGCAACGCCTGGCGCACCTGTGTGCGGTTGCGCACCACCAGAGCACGGGCGGTGACCAGCGCGGCGGCCAGCCTTTCGGGCTGATCCACCAGCTTGGGATCATAAAGAACGTCGCGGCCCGCCAGGACATTGGCGATGGCATCTTCGTCCATGAATTCGGTAATGACGATGTCGGGCATCTTTGCCTCTCATTTGGCTGTCAAATGGCCGGCGCACGCCCTTCGTCATCCCGGCGAAAGCCGGGGCCCAGGGGCTACAGGCCCAACTTCGAAGCCGCGTTGTGCGACGCAAACTCTGTCGTGGTCTTGGCCGCCCCTGGATCCCGGCTTTCGCCGGGATGACGGGAAGCGGCTTTCTATTAGACTAATCCCAAAATCTCCGCATGCAGGGCCGCCGGGATGGTCACCCCGTCTGCCGCCGCCTTCCGTCGCAGTGCCAGCCTTCTGTCGCCCGGCAACCGAGCCGGAGCCTCACCGGCCACCGTCAGCAGCAGGTGCGCCATTTGGTCGGCATAGCCGTCACCACCGAAACGGGCTGGGTCCAGCACGATCAACAACTGCCCCAGGTCCGGCGGGCCGCCATGACCATCAAAGAATCCGCTGGCGTTCCAGCCGAAATTGCCGCCGACCAACGCCGCACAGATCACTTCGATCATCAAGGCCAGGGCGGCACCCTTGGCACCGCCGATGGGCAGAAGCGAGCCACCCAGCGCCGCGTTGGCATCCGTGGTCGGGTTGCCATCGGCATCCAGGGCCCAGCCTTCGGGGATGGGTTTGCCGGCCTTCGACGCCGCCATGATCTTGCCGCGTGCCGCCACCGACAGGGCCATGTCGATGACCAGCGGCGCGCGGCCCGGCAGGGGCGCGGCAAAGGCGATGGGGTTAGTACCCATCAGCGACCGCCGCCCGCCCGGCAGGGCCATGGCCGCCGGTGTATTCGCAAACGCGAAGGCTACCAGCCCCTGTTCGGCCAACCGTTCGACATGCCGCCCCGCCTGTCCGAAATGGTGGGACCGGTGGATGGCGGCCGCCGCGACGCCGGTCCTCGCCACCAGCGTCAACAGCCGTTCAATGGCCAGATCCACGGCGGGATAGGCGAAACCATGGCCCGCATCAATGCGGACCCCAGCTTCCCCCGCCGTGACGGCGGCAGGCACGGCATTGCCATCCACCTTTCCGGCCCGCGCATGCAGCGTGTAGGAGGGTACGCGGGACATGCCGTGCCCGGCCTGTCCATCCACCTCCGCCGCCACCAGTGCGGAGGCCGTGGCCGCCGCACTGGCCGGGGCGACGCCGGCCTTGACCAGCGCCCCCATGGCCAGAAGGTGTGCTTCTTCCAGGCTGAGCGTGACCGTGCTCATGCCGACCTGTACAGCTTGGTCATGACGAACTCCTTGTGCCCCAGGGCTTCCGCCGCTGTCAGGCGACCGTTGGAGGTTCGGGCGATCATGTCGATCAAGGTGTCGCCCGCCTGATCGATGGTCATATCACGACGCACGATGCCGGACACGTCCACGTCCACATGCTCGCTCATCAACCGGACGGTACGCGGGTTACCGGTGATCTTGATGACGGGCATGATCGGGTTGCCGATGACATTGCCCTGGCCCGTGGGGAAGCAATGGACGACATAACCGGCGGCCGCCTGCAAGGTACAGCATTCAGCAGCGGCGGATGACGTGTCCATGAAGTAGAGACCCGGCCCCTTGGCCGGCGCTTCCGCCGGTTCCAGCACGTCGATATAGCTGGTCTTCTTGCCGATCTTCTCCAGGTTGCCCAGGGCCTTTTCCTCGATCGTCGTCAGGCCGCCGGCGATGTTGCCCTTGGTTGGCTGGCTGTCGGACAGGTCGGAGGTCTTGTGCGCCTCGATCACGTCATCCTGATAGGATTGCCAGGTCTTCATGAATTTGGCGGCCACTTCCGGGCTGGCGGCGCGGGCGGCGGCCAGATGTTCGGCCCCCGTCAGTTCCGACGTTTCGCCGAAGCAGCCATAAAGGCCCAGTTCCACCATCTTGTCATACATGTTGCCGACGGTGGGGCAGGAGGCCAGACCCGTGGTCGTGTCGCTCTCCCCGCACTTGGCCGCCACCCACACCTCTGACAGCGGGCATTCGGTGCGGACAAGTTCAGAGGCCCATTGCGAGAATTCCTTCGCCTTGCGGCTGGCGGCGGCGACGGTGGCGATATCGCCATTACCTTCGATCCAGAATCCGGCGACCGGCTTGCCCGTGGCGGCGATGCCGTCCACCACCTTCTGGGTCCAGCCCTCCTCAATCCCGATCACGATACAGGCCGCGACATTGGGATTGGCGCCTGTGCCGATGATGGTGCGGAAATGCAGGTCCAGGTCGGCGCCGAACTGCAACCTTCCATAGGAATGGGGCAGGGCGATGGTACCCTGGATATGGGCGGCCACGGCCTCGCACGCTGCGTTGGAAATATCGTCCAGCGGCAGGATGGCGACATGGTTGCGCACGCCGACGCGGCCATTCTCGCGGCGGTAGCCCCAGATCTTCAGATCAGCATAGTTCATGATCCGGGTTCCCTTACCAGCGCTTGGTTTTCAGATTGTGGGTATGGACATGGGCGCCCTTGGCGATGGGCTGCACCACCTTGCCGATATCCTCGCCATACTTGATGACGGTATCGCCGACTGCGAAATCGCGCAGCGCCACCTTGTGTCCGATCTGCACGTCCTGGTTCACGGTCGCGCGGAACTCGCTGTTATCCTCGGTCACGACGCACAGCATGTCGGTGCCGGCTTTCAACCCTTCCACAACGACGACGCCGACATTGTCGCGCCGGTCATGGATCAGAAGATGTGGTGCGCCCACTTGGAGCCTCCCCTTGTTCGCTGAAACTGTTCGTTGGAAGTTGAAGTCTTATATAAGACACATAAGCTCACAACGTTCGGCGCTTGGCAAGATGGGTTTTTGATGATTTTCAGGAATGGCGGTATTCCGCCGATTTTCGCATTGACTTTGCCCTGGAAAGCGTCCCATCTGTCATTGGTCTTATATAAGAGCTGGTGACATGACCAACCCGCCATCCGACCCGAAACGCCCCTTACGCAGCGCCCGCTGGTTTGCGTCTCCCGATATGCGCGGCTTCGCGCACCGGCAGCGGACGCAGCAGATGGGGCTGCGGCGGGAAGAGTTCATGGACCGCCCGGTGATCGCCATCGTGAATACCTGGAGCGAGATGAGCCCCTGTCACATCCATCTGCGGGATGTGGCTGAGGCCGTGAAGCGCGGGGTGCTGCGGGCCGGTGGCTATCCGGTGGAACTGCCGGCCTTGAGTGTGGGGGAGGTGATGGTGAAACCCACCACCATGCTCTACCGCAACTTCCTGGCCATGGAGGTGGAGGAGCTTCTGCGCTCCCACCCCATTGACGGGGCGGTGCTGCTGGGCGGGTGCGACAAGTCCACGCCGGGGCTGCTGATGGGGGCGATCAGTGCAGGGCTGCCGGCCATCTATTGCCCAGCTGGCCCCATGGCCAATGGGCAATGGCGCGGGATCAAGACGGGGGCGGGTACCCACACCAAGAAATATTGGGATGAGCTGCGGGCGGGAAACATCACGCCGGCGGATTGGCTCGACCTGGAATCGCGGATGACGCGGTCCATTGGCACCTGCAACACCATGGGTACGGCATCGACCATGACGGGCATCGCCGACGCCATGGGCATGACCCTGCCGGGCGCCTCATCCATCCCCGCGGTCGATAGCGGCCATCGCCGCATGGCCTCGCTCTGCGGCGAACGCATTGTAGCGATGGTGGATGAGGATCTGACGCCGCAGAAAATCCTGACCCGCGCTGCCTTCCTGAATGGTGTGGTCGCCTACATGGCGTTGGGCGGATCGACCAATGCCGCCGTGCATATGATGGCAATGGCGGGCCGGGCCGGTGTGGCACTGTCGCTGGATGATCTGGCCGCCGTCGCCAAACGCATCCCTGTCTGCGCCAATCTGTTTCCTTCAGGCAACGCGTTGATGGAGGATTTCTTCTTCGCGGGCGGCATGCGGGCGCTCTTGTGGAAGCTGCGGGACCACCTGTCGCTGGATTGCCTGACGGTGACGGGCCGCACCCTCGGGCAGGAGATTGCGGACGCCGAATGTTACGATGATGATGTCATCCGCGACGCGTCCAACCCCGTCGTGCCGCTGGAACGCGGGGCCACCTTGGCGCTGCTGCGCGGTAATCTCTGCCCCGACGGGGCGGTAATGAAATCATCTGCCGCCGATCCGCGCCTGTTGCGCCATACAGGCCGGGCCATCGTCTTCGACAGCAATCAGCAGATGCTGGCCGCCATCGATGATCCGGCCTTGGATGTCGATGCCGACAGTGTCATCATCTTGCGCAATGGCGGGCCGGTGGGCGCACCCGGCATGCCGGAATGGGGCAATCTGCCCATCCCGAAAAAGCTGCTGGCCCAAGGCGTGCGCGACATGGTTCGCATTTCCGATGCCCGCATGTCGGGCACCCACTATGGTGCCTGCATCGTGCACGCGGCACCGGAGGCGGCAGTGGGCGGCCCCCTGGCATTGGTTCAGACAGGTGACATGATCCGGTTGGATGCCGTGGCCGGCACGCTCGACATGCTGGTGGACGATGACGAACTGGCCCGCCGCCGTGCCGCCTGGACCCCACCCGTGAACCGCTATGAACGCTCCTACGCGGCCCTGTACAAGGCACATGTGACCCAGGCGCCGCAGGGCTGCGACTTCGATTTCCTGGCCGGCACCGCCACGGTGCCGGAACCGCCGATCTATTGAGGGACCTGATGCACGAACCCCTGAACCCGCTGAAGCGGCAATTGGCCGATACGTCCCGCCTGCTAACGGGTACCTGGCTGATGTCGGGCGCGCCCAGCACGGCGGAAGCGATGGGCCATTGCGGCTTCGACTTCCTGGTCGTGGATATGGAGCATGTGCCCATCGAGATGCCGGATCTGGCCAATCTGCTGCGCGCCATCGAATGCACGCCGGCGCAAGCTATCGTGCGGCTGGCCTGGAACGATCAGGTGCTGGTGAAGCGGGTGATGGATGCCGGTGCCCGCACCGTGATGCTGCCCTTTGTGGAGACTGTGGAGGAGGCGCGGACCGCCGTTTCCTACACCCGCTATCCGCCCGATGGGGTGCGCGGGGTGGCGGCGGTGCATCGCGGGTCACGCTATGGCCGTGTGCCCGACTATCTGAAGCGCGCCAATGACGAGGTAGCGGTCATCGTGCAACTGGAAACGCCAGGTGCCGTCTCCCGTGTGTCGGAGATCGCCGCCGTGCCCGGTGTCGACGCCCTGTTCCTGGGGCCGGGCGATCTGTCGGCCTCCATGGGCATGATCGGGCAGGTCGGTCACGAGGCGGTCCAGGCCAAGATCGCCGAAGCCGCAGCCTTGGCCAAACAGGCGGGCAAGCCGATCGGCATTGTCGGGCCCAACCCGGAGATGGTGGGGCGCTTCGTTGGTTACGGCTACAGCTTCGTCGCCGTCGCATCCGATATCGCCATGATGACGGGCCGCGCCGTTGAATGGCAGGCGACCCTGCGCGGACAGGCGCCGGCGGTACCGGTCATCACAGGTCCGTACTGACCATGGCGGCGATCATCACTCTGGCGGCGGGCGGCATGCGGGCGGAAGTGGCGCCCGCCATCGGTGGTGCGCTGCTGTCGCTGTCGCGTGATGGTGCCGATATCATGCGGCCCACGCCTGCCGATGCCGTGGCGACCGGGCAGGTGCGGCGGACCGCCTGCTATCCCATGCTGCCCTATGCCAACCGTATCGCCGATGGTCGTTTTCTGTTCGCCGGTCGCTGGCACCACGTCCCGCGCAACACGCCCGACATTAACCACCCGCTGCACGGGCTGGGCTGGCAGCGTGAATGGGTTGTGGATGAACAATCCGACACCCATGTCCACCTGCGTCTGTCATATCAGCCGGCAACAGTTGGGCAGGCCGACTGGCCCTATCCCTTTACCGCGCGGATGGCGTACCGGCTGGACGATGCCAGCCTGGAAATCGGTCTGGACCTGACCAATGATAGTCAAGGCATGGCCCCGGCTGGCGCGGGCCTGCACCCTTTCTTCCGGCGGGGTGCCGGAACGATGCTGCGCTTTTCGTCCCTGTCCCACTGGCGCAGTGGGGCCGATGGTTTGCCGGAAAAGGTCATCATGCCGCCGGACCCGGATTTCCGCCATGGCCGGCACCTGGATGACAGCGTCGTGGATGGCGACTTTCCCGGCTGGGCCGGCATCGCCCATATGACCGGATCAGTGCCCGGCCTGCTGGTCAGCCTGCGGGCAGACCGGATTTTTGGCACGTTGCGCGTCTATACCCCGGTGGGCCGTGACTTTTTCGCGGTGGAGCCGGTGACCCACGGCGCCAATGCCCTGAACCAGCCCGAACTGCCCCCCATGACCATCCTGGCTCCTGGTGCCAGCCTGTCCGGGACCGTTCGCATCAATGCGGAGCCTTTGGCATGAGTGCATTCACCCCTGCGCTTCCCCTGCGTACCCGGTTGGGGGAATGCCCCGTCTGGGACGGGGGGGCGGGCATCCTGTCCTTCGTCGATATTCAGGGACGGCAGCTTCATCGCTATCACCCTGCCGATGGAGCATTGTCCAGCCTGGAGCTTCCCGAACATCCCGGTTGTGTCGTGCCGCTTGCCGGTGGCGGTTATGTCGCCGGGATGCGGACGGGCATCTATCGGCTGGATGCGGATGGGACGGTGGGGCCGATGCTGGCGCCCAATCCGACCGATCCCGCCGATACCCGTTTCAATGATGGCCGTGTCGACCCGGCAGGGCACCTGATCATCGGCACCATTGATGAGCCGAAATCCGGTTCGCGCGGCGGTCTCTACCGTCTGGAAAGGGGCGGGCTGCGTCTGCTGCTCGGCGGCCTGTTGACCTCCAACGGGCTGGCCTTCTCCCCCGATGGGCGCACCCTCTACCATTCCGACACGCCACGTTTCGCCATCCATGCCTATGACTATGATCCGGCCAGCGGTCAGGTCGCCAACAGACGCTTGTTTGCACAGTTGGACCCTGATGCCCCAGACCGGGGCCGACCCGACGGGGCGGCGGTGGATGCGGAAGGCTGTTACTGGACCGCCCTCTATGCGGGTGGGCGGGTGCAGCGCTATGATCCCGATGGGCGGTTGATGGCGGAATACCGTACCCCGGCCCGTTGCCCTACCATGCCGTGTTTCGGTGGACCGGACGCCAAGACCCTGTATGTCACCAGCGTCGCCGCCGGCTTTGAGGGGCCGATGGATGGCGCGCTGTTCGCTATGCCGGTCGATGTTCCCGGCCTGCCCAATGCGCCCTGCAACCCGGAGAGCCTGCCATGAATGTGCGTTATCACAGCCTGGAGGGCCGTTCCATCCTTATCACCGGCGGCGCGTCCGGTATCGGTGGGGCGATGGTGGAGGCGTTCACGGTGCAGGGCGCACGGGTCAGCTTCATCGATATCGACGCCAATGCTGGTGCGGCCATGGCTGACCGTACCGGCGCCCGTTTCGTGCCCTGCGACATCACCGATATCACGGCGTTGCGCGCCGCCATCGCCGATATTGAACAGGCCAGCGGCGGTATTGATGCCCTGATCAACAATGCCGGCAAGGATGACCGGCAGGTGGTTGGGGAGGTGGAACCCGAAAGCTGGCGCCGCATGCTGTCCTTGAACCTGGACCATCAGTTCTTTGCCAGCCAGGCCGCTGCCCCCGCCATGATGGCGCGCGGGCACGGGGCGATCATCATGCTGGGCAGCATCTCCTGGATGCGTGGGCGGCCCGGCATGGTCAGCTACACGACGTCAAAGGCCGCCATCAACGGCCTAACCCGGACGCTGGCCCGCGAATATGGGCCGGGTGGGGTGCGGGTGAACTGCATCGTGCCGGGGGCCATCCTGACCGATCGGCAGGCGGCCCTCTGGCTGACCCCGGAACTGAACCAGCAATTCATTGACCTGCAGGCCCTGAAATTCCGCCTGACGGCGGATCATGTAGCCCGCATGGCCCTGTTCCTGGCATCCGACGAGAGTGTCGGCTGCACCGGTGCCAACTTCATCGTCGATGCAGGCCTGACGCAGAACTGATCCGCCGTCAGGGCCCCTCGCGCATCTGGTACAGGCTGGGTGGCACGCCGAAGGTGCGGTGGAACATGGCGGTAAAGGCGCTGGGACTGTCGTAGCCGACATCGAAGGCGACCAGCGTCACTGGCCGTCCGCTGGCCAGCAGGGACAGCGCCTCCATCAGCCGTACCTGCTGTCGCCAGACGGCGACGCCCATCCCCGTTTCCTGCTTGAACAGGCGGGTGAAGGTGCGCCGGCTCATTCCCGCCAGCCGCGCCCAATCATCCAGGTCACGGTTGTCAGCGGGTTCGGCCAGGATGGCGCGGCAGACGCGCAGCAGCCGTTCATCCACGGGCATCCGCACCTCATATGGCGCGTTGGGCATCCGCTCGATCTCGTCCAGAAGCAGGGCGACGATCCGCCCCTCCCGGCCCTCCAGATCATAATCCGGTGGAAAGCTGGCGGTTTCCAGGATCAGGGCGCGCAGGAAGTCCGACACCTCGATCACCCTGCACCCGTCGGGCTGTCGGTCGCGCGCCGGGTCGATATAGAGGGTGCGCAGCGACACCGGCCCCCGGCAGGACACTTCATGCGGTGTGCCTGCCGGCAGCCATAGGGCGCGTTGCGGCGGCAGCACGAAGGAGGTGCGGTCGGTCACCACCGACATCACGCCGGCAGAGGCGTACAGCAGCTGTGTATGCTGATGGCTGTGGAAAGGATCGACGAAGCCGGCGGGATATTCGTCCTGCAGCGCGATCACGGGCCGCTGGGTAGTCAGATAATCGGCGCTGCGTTTCATCTTCCTTCCCTGAAGTATGGCCCGGGCACTGTAGAAGAATGGGCATCATGGCATACGGGTCAAGGTTACCCACTCTGAACGGCCCGTTCGCGTCAGTGATTGGCCCGCCCTGGCAAGCCGTGGCGATGCCGGCTCCCGTAGCATTCGGCCCATGCCGATAGAGGGGAGTTTGGTTTGTGAATGAAGTGATCAAGGCCGCCGACGATCTGGACCCCGATATCCGCCGTTTCCATCAGGCTATCAACAGCGGTTATGCCTCTCACCCTGTGCTGCCGGGGCAGACGCTGGCCGACCGGCGGCAGGTGGCGGAGACGGTGCGGGCGCCCTGGACAAAGGGCGGCCCGGTCATGGCCCGGACGCGGGAACTGCGTCTGGGGATTCGCGGTGTGCGCGTACGCATCTACGAGCCATCCATCGGTGCCGACCTCCCCGTCATGCTTTATATCCATGGCGGCGGCTGGATGCTGTTCAGCCTGGATACGCACGACCGGCTGATGCGCGAATATGCGGCCCGCGTTGGGGTTGCCGTCATCGGTGTGGATTACAGCCTGTCACCAGAGGCGAAGTTCCCGACCCCGCTGGAAGAGATCGTAGATGTGGTGGATGCTGTCCGCGCCGGTACCGGCGGACCCGGCCTTGACCCCGCTCGCATTGCCATCGGTGGCGACAGTGCCGGTGCCAATATGGCAGTGGCCGCCAATCTGCTGCTGCGGCGGCAGGGCAAGCCGGTTCTGGATGCAATGGTCCTGAATTATGGCGCGTTCGACCATGCTATCACGGCCTCGCACGAACGGTATGGTTCGGACGGCTATATGCTGAACAGTGCCGAAATGGTGGTGTTCTGGGATGCCTATCTGCGCGGGATTGCGGACTATGATAACCCGCTGGCGGCACCGCTGCGGGCCGATCTGTCGGGCCTGCCGCCCGCCTTTCTGTGCATCGCGGCTTGCGACATCCTGGTAGATGGCAATCTGGCCATGGCCGCCCGATTGCGCAGTGCTCGCGTGCCGGTCAGCGCCAACCTCTATGACGGGGCCAGCCATAGTTTTCTGGAGGCGGTTTCCATTTCCCCGCTTGCCGACCGTGCCTTCACAGAGGCGTCGGCCTGGCTGTCCCGGCACCTACAAAGGTCCTGACGCGTTGCAGCAGGGGGCTGCCATCATCCGGCGTGGCATCCGATGAAACTACAGCTTTATCAAGCCTGTCGCCCCACGACTGTTGCGGTATCGGCCATGCTGCGATGCCATGTGACGGCCCGATGCAGATGTTTCTCGATTGGCCCGAACGCGGGAATAAATGACCTACGCGGGTGTGCCGGGCCGCCGGGAAGGGCATAGGCTGAACCATGAAGAGAGGCCGGCTACGGCCCTGACCATGAACAGAACAGGGATCCTCGACATGAGCAATAGCCGTTGGTACCGCACCCTCATCCTGTCCTGCACCGCCGCGCTGGCGCCTCTGGCAGCGACAGCGCAGGAGGCAGCCACCACCGATACAAGCATTCTGCTGGAAGAAATCATCGTCACCGCTACCAAGCGGCAGCAGAGCGTGCGTGACGTTTCCGGCTCCGTTTCCGCCGTGTCCGGCAAGCAGCTGGAAGCCATCGGCGCACAGAGCTTCGCCGACTATATCCAGCGCACGCCCGGCGTGGTGTTCAATGAATTCCAGCCCGGCACCTCCCATGTCGTGATCCGTGGCGTGGCCACCAATTCCGGCAATGTGCAGGGACAGGGCACCACGGGTTATTACATCAATGAGGTGCCGCTGACCGAACCCGGCTGGACCATCGTTATCCCCGATATCGACGCGTTCGACGTAGACCGGGTCGAGGTGATGCGCGGGCCGCAGGGATCGCTGTTCGGCTCCGCCTCCATGGGTGGTGCCGTCAATTATATCGCCAACAAGGCCGATGCCTCCAAGGAGGATGCGGCCCTGGAAACCACGGTCTCCCGCACCCGCAATGCCGATATCGGCTGGACCGGCAAGGCCATGCTGAACATGCCGCTGGTCGAGGATAAGCTGGCGGTGCGCGCCGTCGGCACCTTCCGCCGTGATCCAGGCTATCTGGACAATGCCGGCACGGGGGAGAAGGGGTCCAGCGATATCGATGTGGGCGGTGGCCGTCTGTCGGTCGTCTGGACGCCGGACGATCTGACGGAACTGTCCTGGCTCAGCCTGTATCAGAAGACGGCAGCAGATGACGCGCCCTATCGCAACCCGACCTATGGCAGTTTTGGCCGGTCCAGCGCCCTGCCGGAAACCAACGATACCGACGTTGAAATTCACAGCCTGCGCCTGGACCGCGATCTGGGTTTTGCGACGCTGACGGCGCTGGGTGCCTATCAGAAGAAGAACCAGGGTTTTGTCTTCGACTTCACCCCCTACCGCGCCGCCTATAATGCCGATCTGGGGCTGAACATCTCCAACCCGCTTTATGTACGCTCCGGCGGCGATAGCGACGGCAAGTCGGGCGAACTGCGCCTGGCGTCCAACGGGGGCGGGGCCTTTGAATGGCTGCTGGGGGCCATGTATTTCGAAAGCGACAAGTATCTGTATGAACAGCTGGGCGCCAATGGAGCCGCCGCCGCCTTTGATGCCTCGCCCAATTACGGCCCCGGCAAGGGCGCGATCATTGCCCCCGATGGCAGCATCTTCAACGCCTTCTATACCGACCTGAAGGGGGAGGAGAGCGCGCTGTTCGGTGAGGCCTCCTACTACCTGACGCCGGAGATCAAGTTCACGGCGGGTGGCCGCCTGTTCAAGACGGAGGTGACCAGCACCTCCACCACAATCGGCTTCTCCACATATCCCGGCAATCCGCTGGTGGAACGCACGCAGACCAAGGAAGACGGTTTTTCCCCGAAACTCTCCCTGACCTATAAGCCCAGCGACACGCTGATGGTCTATGGTCTTTATTCTGAAGGATTCCGCTTTGGCACGCCCAATGGATCGGGCCTGTCGGCCTTCCCCATCCCCAGCGGATCGAAGAGTGACAGCCTGAAGAATTACGAGGCGGGGCTGCGCGCCACCCTGGCCGATGGGCAGTTGCTGCTGGACGCGACGGCCTTCTATGTCGACTGGACCGATATCCAGTTGCGCCTGCTGACGCCTGACAATTTCAATTATGCCGCTAACGGGGCGGCTGCCTCCATCAAGGGGCTGGAAATGTCGGCCACTTGGCAGGCGACGGCCAATCTCGATATCCAGAGCAGCGTCACCTATATGAAGGCGCGGCTGGATGAAGATCTGTTTATCCTCTGGTACGGTACCGCACCCAAGGGGTCGCGGCTGGCCGGCTCGTCTGACTGGTCCATCGCCAATACCGCCATCTACACGTTTGATGTGGCGTACGACCCCACCGTCACCGTTGCCCACCGCTACCTGTCCAAGGGGATCAGCGACATGAATTCCGCCGTTCCCGGCATCGCGGTGAATGGGCAGGGCGGGTATAATCTGTTCGATCTGCGTGTCGGCGCGACCTTCGGCACGACGACGGCCACCGTCTTCGCCAACAACATCACCGACAAGCGCGGCGTCACCCGTACCGTACCGGAGGCGAATGGCCTGAGCCAGGGTCTGGTGCGCCCGCGTACCTACGGTGTCACGCTGCACTGGTCGATGTAAGGGGGAACGGCATGGGGAGCATGATGATGCGGCGTCGGTCATTCCTTCTGGCGGCTGGCGTCGCCCTGCTCCCCCTGCCGGGCATTGCGGCGGACGGTTCCCCGTCGCCGCCGCGCCCGCCCAAACGGCCCAAGCGCATCGTGCAACTGGGCCGCACGCGCATCGATAATTACGCCTGGCTGCGCGATCCCAACTGGGCCAAGGTTTCCCGCGATACCAGCCTGATGAACCCGGAAATCCGCGCGCACCTGGATGTGGAGAACCGCTATGCCGATGCCATGTTGGCGCCGACAGCCACGGCGCAGCGAGATATCGTAGCGGCGATGCAGGCCCTGACGGGGACGGAGCAGTCGGCCCCGCCCGTGCCCGACGGACCATGGGAGTATTACACCTATGTCCGGCCCGGACAGGATCACAAGGTCCATGCCCGCCGCCCACGTGGCGGCGGTGCCGAACAGGTGCTGCTGGACGGTCAGGAACGCGCGCGGGGCCATGCCTATTTCCGCGTGACGGAGGCGGAGCACAGCCCCGATCACAGGCTGTTCATGTGGGCGGAGGATGTGGAGGGCGGGGACCGTCACCGCATCTGTGTGCGCGATCTGGAAACCGGTTCGCTCAGCACGACGCCCAACGCCGATGCCTATGGCTGGCACGGCATCGCCTTTTCCCCCGACAGCCAATATGTGTTCTGGATCTGGCGCGATCCGCTGTCGCGACCGGTGAAGGTGTTCCGCCGGCCGGCGCGGGGCGGGGATGATGTGCTGGTCTATACCGAACCCGATCCCGCCCTGTTCATGGGCCTGTCGCGCACCGCCTCCAACAGCCATGTCGTGATCCATATCCTGGGGCCGGATGTGGATGAGGTGCGGCTGATCCCGGCGTCCAACCCGCTGGCCGAACCGATGCCGGTGGAACCGCGCCGGCCCGGCCTGCATTACCGGGTGCAGGAATGGGCGGGTGACCTGATCATCCTGACCGATGCCGATGGCGCCCTGGATGGTAAGCTGATGCGCGCCAGCCTGACACAGCCGGGCCGTGCCCACTGGCAAGACTGGGTGCCGCACCGGCCCGGCTGCCATATTCTGGAGACGCTGTCCTTCCGTGATCATTTTGTGCGGTTGCAGCGGGCGGAGGGGCGGCTGGAGATCGTGGTGACGGGCCGCGACGGGCGCGAAGACAGCGTCGCCTTCGATGAAGCGGCCTATGCCATCACGCTCGCCCCGGTGCAGGAGCCGGGTGGCGGCATCCTGCGCCTGATCTATGAAAGCCCGCGCACGCCGCGCCAGTGGCTGGATTATGACATGGTCAGCCGCACCCGGCATGTGGTGCAGCAGCAGGCCACGGGCAAGGGTTTCGACCCCGCCCGGTATGAGGTGCGACGCCTGATGGCCCCGGCATCCGATGGGGAACAGGTGCCGGTCACGGTGCTGATGCGCAAGGGCATGGCGCTGGACGGGGCAGCGCCGCTGCTGCTGTACGCCTATGGCGCCTATGGTGTGCCGTCGGAGGCGGAGTTTTCCATCCCCGCCCTGGCGCTGGTGGACCGTGGCTGGACCTATGCCATCGCCCATGTGCGCGGCGGGTCGGAGAAGGGGCGGCGCTGGTTCCTGGAAGGGCGGCGCTTCAAGAAGAAGAATACTTTCACCGATTTCATCGCGTGCGCCGAGCATCTGATCAAACAGGGTTATACCGCGCGCCGCCGCATCGTGGCCTATGGCCTGTCGGCGGGGGGCTTGCTGATGGGTGGGGTTAGCAACCTGCGGCCCGACCTGTGGGGCGGGGTCATCGCACAGGTGCCGTTCGTCGACATGCTGAACACCATGAGCGATGGGGACCACCCGCTGGTGCCGGCCTTCCGTCCGGACTGGGGCGACCCGCTGGCCGATACTGAAGCCTATGATTACATCGCCTCCATCTCCCCCTATGAGAATGTGCGCGATGGGGTCTATCCGCCTGTGCTGGCCACGGCGGGCATCCGGGATGACCGTGTTTCCTACTGGGAGGCGGGCAAATGGGTGGCGACCTTGCGCGACCATAACAAGGGGCCGTCGCCCATCCTGTTCCATGTCGACATGGCGGCGGGGCATCAGGCAGGGGCGGGCCTGAGCGACCAGTTCAAACAGATGGCCCTGTTCTGGGCCTTCGCTGAACAAAGCCTGATCTGGAGCAAGGGTCTCAAATGAAGCTGTCGGATGCCATCGCCATCGGCCGCCTGGATGCACATGCACAAGCCGGCCTGATCCGGTCGGGTCAGGTATCGGCCCCGGAACTGACGGAAGCCGCGATCCTGCGGATTGAGGCGCTGGACCCCGCCCTGCGGTCGGTCAGTTGCGCGGCCTTTGATCTGGGCCGGGCACGGGCCGCCGGACCGCTGCCCGACCATGCGCTGGCCGGCGTGCCCTATCTGTTGAAGGACAGTCTGGATTATCCGGGTCTGCCCAGCCGGGGCGGATCGGCGTCCAAGCCGCTGACGCCGGTTACATCCGGCCATGAATATATAAGGCGGCTGGATGAGGCGGGGCTGGTGCCGGTCGGCAAAAGCGCCATGCCGGAATTCGGCCTGCTGGGCGTGACGGAGCCGAAGATCGGCCCCGTCACCCGCAACCCCTGGTCCGCCGCCCATTCGCCGGGCGGGTCCAGCGGCGGGGCGGGTGCAGCCGTGGCGGCGGGTCTGGTGCCGCTGGCCCATGGTAGCGACGGGGCCGGGTCCATCCGTATCCCCGCATCCTGCTGCGGCATCGTGGGGCTGAAACCCGGACGCGGCACGACGGTGCGGGTCCGCGCCCGGCATGTGGTGGAAGACCTGCTGGTCGGCGACAGCCTGATGGCGCGCAGCGTGCGCGACGTGGCCGCCGGCTTCGCCCTGGCCCATCTGGCGCACGCCGTCCCGGTGAAGGGGCCTTCCACCCGGCGTCTGCGCATCGCCGTGATACCCTGGACCCTGTCGGGCAACCAATCCGATCCAGCCTGCGACGTGGCGGCGAATGAGGCGGCGGCGCTGTGCCGTGCCCTAGGTCACGAGATAACCATCGCCGATTGGCCGTTTGACGGCGCTGCCGTGATGCAGGCGGAACGCACCCTGTGGTGCCATATCGGTGCCGATTGTGTTGATGCCGTGCGCGGGCGCGGGGATGATCCCCAGCAATGGCTCGAACCCTGGACCAATGCTCTGGGTCGTATGGCCGAGGCCCTGTCCACCGACGATCTGGAACAGGCCTGGGGGCAGGTGGCGGAACTGCCCAAGCGGCTGTCGGCCTTTTTCCAGGATTACGATGTCATCCTGACCCCGACCCTGGCAACGCCCCCGCCCGAACTGGGTTTCATGGCGCCCGACGTACCGGGGGACGTGCTGATGGAGCGGATGTTCGGCTGGTTGGATTACACACCGCTGCAGAACCTTTCGGGCACGCCCGCCATCTCCCTTCCCCTGTCCTGGACCGCGCAGGGGTTGCCCATCGGCGTCATGTTTGCCGCCGACCGGGGGCAGGAGGCGTTGCTGCTGGCGCTGAGCTTTGAATTGGAACAGGCCCAGCCATGGGCCGGGCGCTGGCCGGAAACGACCCTCAACAGGTAAACAGGACATGTTTGAGCACTACGCTGCCGATGATGTGCGGGACTTGATCGCACAGTTCCCACTTGCCTGGGTGACCACGCCGACGGGGAAGAGGCAAGTCTGCTTCCCCTGGTGGGCCGGTTTGACGCAGCAGGCGAACTAACCGAGCTTATCGGTCATCTGGCGATCTCGAACCCGCTGCGCGCGGCGCTGAACCGCGAACCGCGCGCCCTGATGCTGTTCAAGGGCCCGGATGCCTATATCTCGCCGTCGCATGCGGGCCGGCGGGACTGGGGACCCACCTGGAATTATGCACAGGCGCGGGTCTGGGCAGAGATCACCTTTGATCCGGACCTGACCGGTCCCTCCCTGGACCTGCTAGCCGACAGGCTGGAGCATTTCCGAGAGCATCCCTGGCACCCGGCTGAACTGGGCGCACGCTATGATCATTTGGCCCGCCACATTATCGGCTTCCGTGCCCGCGTTACCCGTGTGACGGCAAAGTTCAAGCTGGGTCAGGATGAACGGCCCGAAACCCTGCACCATATCCTGGACAGCCATTCCGACCCCGCCCTTCTGGACTGGATGCGGCGCTTCAATCCGGGACGGCTGCCCTAACCGCGTGGCGCGGGGCCAGAGGATTCGCCCGGCACCAGGGTCAGGGTCCGGTGCAGTTCGGTTTCGGTTGGCATGTCCTCAATCATGTTGATCAGCCAGGCGGTCGCCAACTGCGCCATCTCCCCCAGCGGGCGGTGGACCGTGGTCAGGGCCGGCGTCAGCATCTGGGCCAGGACGCTGCCGTCAAAGCCGACGACGGACAGGTCTTGCGGCACCGCGATCCCGCGCGCCGCGGCTGCCTTCAACACACCGGCGGCCATGATGTCGTTGGCGGCGAAGATGGCGGTAGGCATCGGGTCCAGCGTCAACAGCCGCTCGGCGGCGGCAACGCCGGAGGCAAAACCGTAATCGCCTTCCACCTCGCCGATCAGGCCGCACCCCGCCTCCATCAAGGCCGCCACGAAGCCGGCACGCCGTTCCTGGGCCGACCGCGCCGATGACGGGCCGGATACCAGCGCGATGCGGCGATGGCCCAGCCCCACCAGATGGCGCGCCACATCGGCGGCACCAGCCCGTTCGTTGGAGACAAGGAAGCCGGCGAAACCGGTCAGCGGGGTGGGCGACAGGGCGATGGCCGGCACGTCCGCTGCTGCCAGCGCCTCTGGTAATCCGGCCACCGTGGAGACGGGCGACAATACCACGACCCCATCGACCCGCGACCGTCCCACGAAATCCAGCACATTTTCCACTGGCCCCTGATGGCTGGCGGGTGCCGGGTGGATCACGATCTCATACCCGCGCCGCGTCGCCTCATGCACCATACCGCGCTGGACCGCGTCCAGGACCAGCGCGTTCTGGTCATTATGGACCATGCCGATCAGGAAGGATCGGCCCGTCGCCAGACCGCGCGCCCGCGCGCTGGGCCGGAAGCCCAGGGCGGCAATCGCCTCTTCCACGCGTTCACGCGTCAGGGCATTGACCTTGGTGGACCGGTTGAGCACGCGGGACACGGTGCGGATGGAAACACCTGCCCGTTCGGCAACGTCGTTGATCGTTATATCCACAATGACGCGTTCCGCCGCTGGCTGAGATGAATGATATTATCCTACTTATCAAACCATGCCCGCTTGGCAAGCGCTTCGCGCCCCCTCGTCATGACCATCCGCTACCCCCATATGGGGAAGCAATGATGGATCCCCCTGGCGGGCCCGCCGATGCGTGGCCCCGGAGACATGGTTTGGTTGATTTTTCGATTCTGGAACTGGGCCGCGTGCGTGAGGGCGGCAGCCGCCGCGATGCGATGGATGAGGCCCGGACGCTGGGGCAGCATGCCGAACAGCAGGGCTACAAGCGCCTGTGGGTGGCCGAACATCACAATATGCCGACGGTAACGACGGCGGCGACATCCCTGATCATCGCCCATATCGCGGCGGGCACCCGCCATATCCGGGTGGGGGCGGGGGGCATCATGCTGCCCAACCATTCCCCCTATGTGATTGCCGAACAGTTCGGTACGCTGGCGACGCTGTTTCCGGGCCGCATCGACCTTGGCCTGGGTCGCGCGCCGGGGACGGATCAGTACACCTTGCGCGCATTGCGTCGCGACCCGGCCAGTGCCGAGAATTTCCCCCGCGACGTGCTGGAACTGCAGGCCTATCTGGCGCCCGCCACGCCGGGACAGCCGATTGAGGCGGTGCCGGGGTCCGGCACAGAAGTGCCACTGTGGATTCTGGGTTCCAGCCTGTTCGGGGCGCAGCTGGCCGCCGAACTGGGCCTGCCCTTTGGTTTCGCCTCCCATTTTGCACCCGGCTCCCTGGATCAGGCCCTGGCCATCTATCGCGACCGTTTCCGGCCATCGGCGCAGCAACAGCAGCCTCATGCACTGGTCGGCGTCAATATCATCGCGGCGGAGAGCGACGCGGAAGCCCAGTATCTGGCAACATCGCAGCAAATGTCCTTCACCAATCTCGTCCGGGGTATGCGCCGCCTGACTCAGCCGCCCATCGCCGATATCGAGACCTACTGGTCCCCGCGTGAGAAGCTGCATGTCCAGCAGATGCTGGCCTGTTCCATCATCGGAGGGCCGGAGACTGTGCGCCGCGGCGTCGATGCGCTGCTGGAACGGACCGGGGCGGATGAGCTGATGATCGTGTCGGATATGTTTGATTTCGGCAAAAGGCTGCGCTCGTTTGAGATCATTTCGGGCCTGATGCGCTGACACCGGTTGCTGTCTTACGACCTATCCGAAAAGAGGGCTGGTCAGCGCGCCACTGTTCGCCGACAAAATGATAGGCATATGATGGTGTGATTTTCAGGACGTTTGAGGGATGCCGTTGCAAACCGACCTCCTTGGCAAAGTGTCAGAAACCTTGGGTTCCGCCCGCACCGTGGAACAACTGACCCGGCCCCTGCTGGAACTGCTGGAACTGGTGACGGGTCTGGAAAGCACCTATCTGACCCATATCGATACCGGCGCCGGGATGCAGACCATCCTCTTTTCCCGCAACAGCCGGACGATGCAGATACCCGAGGGCCTGTCCGTGCCGTGGGACGACACGCTGTGCAAGCGCGCGTTGGAGGAGGGGCGGTCCTATACGGAGGATGTTGCCGCCTGCTGGGGCGATTCCGAAGCGGCCAGGGCGTTGGGGATACAGACCTATGCCAGCACACCCGTCTATATGGGCAGCGAAAACCTATATGGCACGCTCTGCGCCGCCAGCAGTGACCGCCAACCCCTGACCCCGCAAGGCAAGCAGGCCTTGTCGCTTTTCTCCACCCTGATCGGGCAACAACTGGAGCGTGAACGCCTGCTGGCGGACTTGCAGAAGGCCAATGCTGCGCTGGAGACGGAGTCCGCCACCGACGCCCTGACCGGGCTGCCCAATCGCCGCTGCACCTTGGCGGAGCTGGATCGGCTGTTCGCGCTGGGCCGGCGGACGGGGCAGCGGGTGTTGGTCGTCTTCATCGACCTGGACGGATTCAAAAAGATCAATGACACCCATGGCCATGATGCGGGCGATGTCTTTCTGGTGGAGGTTGGACGCCGTCTGTCCAAAGGGCTGCGCGCGGGTGACATGCTGGGCCGGCTGGGCGGCGATGAATTTGTCGTCATCGGCCTGACGGCACCCAGCGATGGCGATAATGACGAGGCACCGCGCCGCCGTTTGTCGCCCCTGGTCCAGGGGCGCTACGACCTGGGTGAGGTGGTGATCGACTATCCGGGTGCCAGTTTTGGTGTCGTCCATGCCGACCCGCATCAATCCAACCCGGATGAAGCGCTGCGGGAAGCGGATGCGCGCATGTATGAGAATAAGCGCAGCCGCCGTTCGTAAGTGATAGGCCGGCCCCTGACCGTTGTATTGCCATAAAGCTGTTGGCACTCTCGTCCCCGGACGTCTCGGGGAGGGGAAAATGCCGGTGTCGAAGCGTGTCGTCCTGACGGCTGTCGCGGTGCTGTCTTTGGGCGCTGTTGGGTTCGCCGGATGGCAGGCGATGCGGCCAGGGGACAGGATGGTGGCGAAGCTGGTCCCGCCACCGGCAACCGCGACACAGCCGGTGACGGCCAAGACATTGCCGCCTTCGACGCCGGATGACCGCGCCTTCCGTTTCACCCGCGTGACGACGGAGGCCGGTGGCACTGTTGCGGAGGCCTGTCTGGTCTTCAACAAGCCGTTGGACGAGACGGGCACCGTCAATTACGCCGATTATGTCGAGCTGCCGGCTGACACGCGCGCGGCCTTCCGGGTGGCGCGGGAGAAGCTGTGCCTGTCAGGCCTGACCTTCGGCACGGAGTATCAGGCCACTCTGCGCCCTGGCCTGCCGGCGGGGGCCGGTGCCGGCACGCTGGAGGCGGCGGCCACCGTGGCCCTGACCCTGACCGACCGACAGCCGGCGGTAGCGCTGGGCCAGGGCTTTATCCTGCCACGTGAAACGGGCGACGGCCTGCCGATCACGACCGTCAATGTCGACCGGCTCGCCATAAAGCTTTACCGCGTCGGCGACCGCATGCTGGCCCGCATGCGGCAGGATTTCGTGGATGAACGCAGCTTCTACCCCTACAGCGCGAAGGAGGTAGAGCAGGACGAGGGCCGGCTGGTCTGGCAGGGCGAGGTGCCCGTGACCGGGCCGCGTAACAGCGCCGTCACCACCCTGTTCCCCCTGGCTGATGCCATTGGCAAGACCGAGCCCGGTGCCTACCTTCTGGTCGCCAGCAATCCGGATGCACCGCGCCAGGACGGTGAGGATAATTACTATTATTCCGACGAGTACCGGCCCCAGGCCGGGCAGTGGATGGTGCAGTCCGACCTGGGCCTGACCAGTTTTCGGGGTGCCGACGGCCTGACTTTGTCGGTGCGGTCCCTGTCCAGCGCCAAGCCCGTGGGTGGTGTCCGCCTGTCCCTGATCGCCCGCAACAATGACGTGCTGGCGGAGGCGAAAAGCGACGGCAAGGGGCTTTTCCATTTCGATGCCGGACTGCTGCGCGGCGAGGGCGGTCTGGCGCCCGTCATGGTCATGGCCTATCGCGAGGATGGCGATTTCAACTTCCTGGACCTGCGCCGTCCCGGTTTTGACCTGTCCGACCGGGGTGTGGAGGGGCGCCAGCCGGCGGCGGCGGCGGATGCCTTCCTTTACACCGAACGCGGCATTTATCGTCCGGGGGAGACGGTAGAGCTGACCACCCTGCTGCGCGATGCGCAGGCACTGGCCTTGCCGGGCCGGCATCTGACCATCAAGCTGAAGCGGCCTGATGGGAAGGAGCATCAGCGGTTTGAGATGGTGGACGGCGGCGGGGCGGCTGGCCACCTGTCCATAACTCTGCCAGCCAGTGCAAATCGGGGACAATGGGAAGCGGCAGCCCATGCCGATCCTGCCGGCCCCGCCATCGGGTCGGTGCGCTTCCAGGTGCAGGATTTCGTGCCCCAACGCCTTGACGTTGCCATCGACAACAAGCCGGCCCGGCTGGCCCCTGGTGAGGCGGTTAGCCTGAAACTCAGTGCTCGCTTCCTCTATGGCGCGCCCGGTGCCGCCCTGGCCGGTGAGGCGCGGTTGACGCTGGAGCCGGACCCGGCCCCGTTCCCCCGCCACAAGGGTTATCAATGGGGAACCCCGGCGGACAGCTTCGATGTGGAGCCGGTGGATCTGACGGTGGCGGAGACGGATGCGGCGGGCAAGACGCAGGTGACGGGTACCGTCCCGGCCCAGGTACCAGGGACAAGGCCGTTGCGCGCCGACATCTATGTCGCCATCCGGGAACCGGGCGGGCGGGCCACGGCGGAGCATGTCTATGTGCCCGTCCCTGTCACGCCGCTGTCCATCGGCATTCGACCGCAATTCCAGGACGCGGTGCCGGAAGGCGCCAAGGCAGGGTTTGAAGTGATTGCCGTCGATGCCGATGGCAACACAGTGGCTGCCAAGGGCCTGTCCTGGCGGTTGATCAAGGATACCTCCACCTGGCAATGGTTCCGAAGCGGCGGGACCTGGAAATATCAGCGGGTCCCGCGTGAGAAGGTGATTGCCAGCGGCACCCTAGACATCGCCGCCGACAAGCCGTCTGTGGTGTCTCAGGCGGTGACCTGGGGCGGATACCGGCTGATCGTGGCGGACAGCGCCAGCCCGGCTGCCACCTCCGTCGCCTTTTCCAGCGGATGGTATGGCGAAAGCGGGCCGGACCGTCCGGATCGTTTGAAACTGGCCGCCGACCGTGCCGGCTATGCCCCCGGCGACACGGCCCGCCTGCGCATCGACAGCGAGGTGGCCGGGGAGGCGCTGCTGGTCATCGCCAATGAGACGGTGCATGAGACGCGCAGCATCGCTGTGCCGGCGGGTGGTGCGGATGTCGATCTGAAGGTCGGGGCGGACTGGGGGGCGGGTGCCTATGCCCTAGTCACCCTCTACCGCCCGCTGAATGCCTCGCTGGGCCACGCGCCGGTGCGAGCGGTGGGGGTTGCCTGGCTGGGCATGGATGCGGGCCGCCGGACGCTGGATATCGCCATCGCGGCCCCGGACAAGGTGCTGCCGCGCCAGACCATCACGGTTCCCATCGCGGTCAAGGGGGCGGGTGCAAAGGCGCATGTGACGCTTGCCGCCGTCGATCAGGGCATTCTGGGCCTGACCCGCTTTGCCACGCCCAGGCCGCAGGATTACTTTCTGGCGAAGCGGCAACTGGGCGTGTCGATGCGCGATGATTATGGCCGCCTGATCCGGGCGCAGGCCCAGGGTGATGATCAGGGCGGTGACGGGTTCGGCGGGCGCGGGCTGGACGTGGTACCAACCCGGACGGTGGCCCTGTTCTCCGGCATCGTGGCGCTGGATGCGGAGGGCAAGGCCAATATTCCCCTGACCATCCCGGATTTTCAGGGCGAACTGCGCCTGATGGCCGTCGCCTGGGACACGGACAAGCTGGGATCGGCGGAAAGGCGGATGACGGTGCGCGATCCCGTAGTGGCGGAGGTGATCCTGCCCCGCTTCCTGTCCCCGTCCGACAAGGGCCGTGCAACCATCCTTATCCATAATGTGGAAGGGGCTGCCGGTGCCTACCGTTTGGCCCTGGGTGCCAAGGGTGCTGTTGCTGGTGGGCAGACGGATCGATCCGTCACTCTGGCCCAAGGGGAGCGGCAGGTCTTCACCGTACCGCTGGATGGGACCGAAGCCGGCATCGGTACCGTCACCCTGTCGGTGGCGGGACCGGGCGGGTTCCAGGTGGAACGGTCATGGCCCATCCAGGTGCGTCCGCCACAGCTGCCCGTGATGCGGGAGATGGTGGCGACCCTGGCACCGGGGGAGAATGCAGTCCTTCCTGCCGATCTCCTGACCGGGCTGGTGCCGGGGACGGAGGCGGTGTCGCTGTCGGTCTCCCGCTGGCAGGGGATTGATGTGCCGGGCATGCTGCGCTGGCTGGACCGGTATCCGTTCGGCTGTCTGGAACAGACGGTCAGCCGGGCCATGCCCTTGCTCTGGTTCAATGATCTGGCCCTGCTGGCCGGGACCAAGCAGGACAAGGCCATTGCCGACCGCGTGCAGGATAGTATCGACCGCGTCCTGTCCATGCAGGACCCGGAAGGGGGCTTCCGCATGTGGGGCCAGTATGGCGATGCCGCCGATCCCTGGCTGTCGGTCTTCGCCATGGACTTCCTGGAGCTGGCCTCCGACCAGGGCTTTGTGATCCCGGCGGATGCGCTGACCCTGGGCCGGCAATGGCTGGGCGATGCGTCCAGCCGTTCCTACCCGCCGGCGGTGCGGGCCTATGCCGCCTGGGTCCTGGCCCGCAAGGGCAAGGCCAATGTCGGCGACCTGCGCTATTTCCATGACAGCAGGATGCCCGAGCAGGCCCTGGCCGCCGCCCATCTGGGGGCGGCACTGGACGCCGTGGGCGAGCGGGCGCGGGCTGGCCAGTCCTTCGATGCCGCCCGCCAGAAGCTGGCCGATTGGGCCGCCAAGGAGGTGGAGGAGGATGCGGCGCGCGAAATGGCGCGGCGGACGGGCAAACGCCCCAAGCTGCCGGTCCGCACCGACACCTATGGCAGCCGCCTGCGTGACACCTATGCCATTGCCAGCCTGATGGCGGCGGGCGGGCGCGGGGTGGCGATCCCGGCCCTGCTGGAGACCGCACAGGTCCTGGATACCCGCGCGGAGGAGACGAACACCCAGGAGAAGGCCTGGATACTGCGCGCCGCCGCCGGTCTGGCGCCCAAGGGCGCAAAGCTGGCTGTCAGTCTGGATGGGGCCAGCGTCGGTACCGGCGATCCGGTATCGGCCAGCATCACCCCGGACCGGCTGCGCGCCGGCCTGACGCTGGCCAACCAGGGTGACACCGGGCTTTACCGTACCCTGTCGGTGGAGGGCGTGCCGTTGGAACCGGTCCCCGCCATGGAGGCCGGGATCGCCCTGCGCAAGAGCCTTTATACCGCCGATGGGCGGCCCGTCGATCCGGCGGGTATCAAGCAGAATGACCGGATCATCGTGGTGGTGGAAGGCAACGCTGGCATGGCCGCCGTTCCCGGCGACTATGCCATCCTGGACCTGCTGCCCGCCGGGTTGGAGGTGGAGGGCGTGATCAAGCCTGAACAGGCCGGCTATGGTTGGCTGGGCGCGCTGTCCGGCACCAACATTGCCGAGGGGCGCGACGACCGGTTTGTGGCGGCCTTGTCCTTGCCGGCCGACCGGGAAGGAGACAAAGGGGCCGCTGGCATTTCCGGCTTCAAGATCGATGCCCGCTGGGGCTTCCGCGTGGCCTATGCCGTCCGAGCGGTAACGCCGGGGTCCTTTGCCCTGCCGGCGGTGGTGGCGGAGCATATGTATGTGCCCAAAGTGAAGGCCCGGACGGCGATGGGACGGATTGAGGTGGCGGAGTGATCAGCGGGCGCCGGCGGCGGGCGCTGGCGGCGGCGCTGCTGACCCTGACCGGGCTGGTGGCTGCCGACCTGGCCCTGCCGCCGGATTTGGGCCGCTGGGACGGGCGGTCGGCAGAGGTGCTGGACAGTGAAGGCCGGCTGCTGCGCGCCTTTCCAACGGCGGAGGGGGCGTGGCGGCTGGCGACCGAAAGCACCCGCGTCGACCCGCTTTACCGGGCCATGCTGTTGGCCGTGGAAGATCGCCGCCACGGCTGGCATCCCGGCGTTGATCCGCTGGCTATCGTCCGGGCAGCGGGTCAGGCGGTGCGGCATGGGCGGGTCATTTCCGGTGCCTCCACGCTGACCATGCAGACAGCCCGCTTGCTCTCGCCGCAGCCGCGCACCCTGTCGGCCAAGGTTGGTGAGGCACTGCGGGCCTTGCAGCTTCGCCGTCGGCTCGGTGGGGACGGTGTGTTGTCACTTTATATGAGCCTTGCGCCGTTCGGCGGGCCGCTGGAGGGCGTGCGGGCGGCGTCGCTGGCCTGGTTCGGGCGGGAGCCGGACAGGCTGACCCCGGCGCAGGCGGCCCTGCTGGTGGCGCTGCCGCAATCGCCGGAAAGGCTGCGGCCTGACCGATACCCAGACGCGGCCAAGGCGGCGCGGGCCAAGGTGCTAGACCGGGCCGTAGCGGCGGGTCTAATCGCGGCAGATGTGGCGGCGGCGGCCAGGACCGAGCCGCTGCCCACGGCCATGCTGCCCCTGCCGATGCTGGCCCCGCATCTGGCCGAACGGCTGGTCGCCGGTGTCGGGCGGGGTTCCGTCATCCACACCGGTGTGCGCGCCGACCTGCAACGTGCGCTGGAGGCCGTGGGTCGGGCCGAGCAGGCACGGATGGAGCAGGGCGGCGACCTGTCCATCCTGGTCATCGCCAACCAGGACCGCCGTGTCCTGGCCCATCTGGGCAGCGGAGAATGGCGCGCCCGGCAGTTGGACCTGTCGCGGGCCGTGCGGTCGCCGGGATCGGCGCTGAAGCCCTTTATCTATGCCCTGGCCTTTGATGACCTGTCCCTGCATCCCGGCACCCTGATCGACGATGCGCCGCAGCGGTTCGGGGATTGGCTGCCGCGCAATTTCGATGATGGCTTCCACGGCGTGGTGACGGCGCGTGAGGCCCTGCAGCGCTCCCTTAACATCCCCGCCGTCCGGGTGCTGGAACGGGTGGGGCCAGCGCGGCTGGCAGCATTGCTAACCATTTCGGGAGCGGAACTGTCTCTGCCGCCGGCGGCGGAGCCTGGATTGCCGCTGGCGTTGGGCGGTGTCGGCATCCGGCTGACCGACCTTGCCATGCTCTATTCCGCGCTGGGCGATGACGGCATCACCAGACCGTTACGGTACCGGATTGATCAACCGGAACCTGCCTCCACGGGTCGTCTGTTGGGAACGGCGGCGGCGCGGGCGGTACTGGCCGTGCTGCGCGACAGTCCCGTTCCCGATGGTCTGGCAGGCGGCCAGGGGATTGCCGGGCGGCGGCGGGTGGCGTTTAAGACCGGAACCTCCTTCGGCTTTCGCGATGCCTGGACCGTCGGTGTTTCCACCGATTACACCGTGGCCGTCTGGGTTGGGCGTGCCGATGGCGCGCCCCGACCCGGTGCGGCGGGACGGCAGGCGGCGGCCCCGCTGCTGTTCCGGGTGTTCGACCTGCTGCCCCCCGACGGGCCGGCAAGACCGGTGCCGGAGCCCGACCATGCCCTGCTGCGCGCGACGCCGCCGCCGGGTCTGGCCCGGCTGGATGGTGGGGGACCGGTGGCGGTGTCGCAGCGTAGCGAACGCTTGCGCATCCTGTTCCCGCCCGACGGGGCGGAGGTGGAGGCGTTGGACGATGGCGTCTCCCTGTCGGCGGCGGGTGGGCGCCCGCCTTACCGCTGGGTCGCGGATAATGTGCCGCTGCCCGATGACAGCCGGTTTTGGCGTCCCACCGGCCCCGGCTTTTCCCGCCTGACCGTCATGGACAGCACCGGGCAGCGCGCCAGCGCCGCCATCAGGGTGCAGGTGCCGGGCTTGCCAGAAAATTAACCCTGTGAAACATTGTTGAACATGATTTCGGCGCTGTTTCGGTGTGGGTGTCCACGCCCATGCGAGTGCCGCAAACATCGCACCACGCAACCAAGTGAAACACAAAATCGATGTGCGTTTCAGGAGCGCATGGCCTACCAGCTCCGAATTCATGTGGTCATGGCTCTGGCCTTGATGGGACCAGCATAGCAGGAACCGCTCGGAAAGTCAGCATTCCGGGACGTTCACGGCAAGGCCCCCCAGCGAGGTTTCCTTATAATGATCGCTCATGTCCGCTCCGGTGCGGCGCATGGTTTCGATAACGCGGTCCAGTGAGACATGGTGGGAGCCGTCGCCCATCATGGCCAGACGTGCGGCGTCTACAGCCTTGATGGCGCCCATGGCGTTGCGTTCGATGCAGGGGATCTGCACCAGACCGCCGATCGGGTCACAGGTCAGGCCCAGATTATGCTCCATCCCGATCTCGGCGGCGTTCTCGATCTGCGCCGCTGTGCCACCTAAGGCCGCGACCAGGGCGCCCGCGGCCATGGAGCAGGCGACGCCCACTTCACCCTGGCACCCGACTTCGGCCGCCGAGATGCTGGCATTACGCTTGTACAGGCCGCCGATGGCCGCGGCGGTCAGCAGGAAGCGATGGCGGCCCTCCCGGCTGCCATTGCAAAATCGGTCGTAATAGCGCAGGACCGCCGGCACCACGCCCGCGGCACCATTGGTGGGGGCCGTCACCACCTTGCCCCCGGCGGCATTTTCCTCATTCACGGCCAGGGCCCAGAGGTTGATCCAGTCCAGTACCGATAGGGGATCGGTCAGCATGCGTTCCTGGCGCGCGACCAGATCGCGGTGCAGGCGCCCGGCCCGACGCTTCACCTTCAGCCCGCCCGGCAGGAACCCGTCCTGACGCATGCCACGGTCGGTGCAGGCCTCCATCGCGGCCCAGATGGCGTCCAGGCCCGCGCGCACCTCTGCTTCCGGCTTCGTCGCGCATTCGTTCGCCAGGATGATGTCGGGGATCGAGAGGCCGGTTGCCGCCGCGATGGACAGCAGGCCGTCGGCGGTTTCGTAATAATGCGGGGGCGGGGTGGGGCCGTCGCTGTTGCCATCGCCCTGGTTCTGCCGTGCCTCATCCTCATCCAGGACAAAGCCACCGCCGATCGAATAATACGTGCGGGCTGCGACCAGTGTGCCATCGGTATCAAAGGCGCGCAGTAGCAGGCCATTAGGATGGAAGGGCAGGCGTTCTGACCCCCGCCATTCGATATCGCGTTCGGGATCGAAGGCAATCTCCTTCACACCGCCCAGGGGCAGGCGGTGATTATCGGTCACCGACCGGACCAGGGCCTCCGCCGCATCGGGATCGACGCTGGCTGGCTGAAATCCTGCCAGTCCCGTGATGGTGGCGCTGTCGGTGGCATGGCCGCGACCTGTCAGGGCCAGCGAGGCGTAGAGGGTGACGCTCACACGGTCCGTATGGGCCAGCCAGCCCGTTTCGGCCAGCCGGGCGGTGAAGCGGAAGGCGGCCGTCATGGGGCCCATGGTGTGCGAGCTGCTGGGCCCGACGCCGATTTTGAACAGATCAAAGACACTGATGGTCATGATAGATTATTCCAGAATAGGCGTACATGCCCAGGCGACCCGACAACAAGCAGGTCGGCGCACGCTGACAGGAACGCAAAAGGTCGCGTCAGGAGATGGTTTTGAGTTGTTCCATCGCCAGCGTCTCAAGCTCTGGCGACAGGGGGTACATATGCTTGTACTGCAGTATCTGCTTGCAGATCAGCGAAATGCGGCTGTCCATCGCCGGGACGGTCATCGGCTTCATCAAAGGCTTGTTGAATGGATCCACCTTCGCCAACTGAAACTCAAATGCGATGCTGACACGGGGTTCTGTCGAACGAGGTGAACTGCGGGCACCCCAATGCAGCACTGCCTGGTTCCAGCAGAAAATGTCACCGGCGGTTGCCGGCAACGCCCTGATGTCAGGCAGGTGCGGTGCCCATTGGTATTCATTTTCAGTGTTGTAGGTCTTGTCGCGATCTGCCGGCAGTACATACATACAGCCATTCAGTGGATTTGCGTTTGACAAGGGCAGCCAGATGGTAAGGCTCTTAGGCGTTCCGTCGGGGAACAGGGATTTACGCCCTTTGTCCCGATGCGGTGACCACCCTGCTTCACCCGCCTGCGGATCGACATGCCAGGCCCAGAAATCGGGCAACAGCAGGTAATCATCACCAAGGATCGACCGTATCAGGTGATGCAGCTTGCCGAAGATCAGCCAGAATTCGTCATAGGTATAGGCAAAGACCGGTGATAGCCCGGCATTCTTCAGCCTGCCGACCGCGTCGCACATGGCGCCTATGGGCAACTCCCATGGAATGGGGCCAGGCAGATGAAAATACCCTTCACGCAGGACGAGGTCGCGCGCCCGCTGTGCCAATTCGGGGTTGATATTGAACGGACGGTTAGCGTTCAGAAAATCAACATCCACGACATGTAAGCTGGGGTTGTGTTCCAACCAGAAAGCCGGCGAGACAAGATCTCGTGAGGTTAGCGAGGTGTGCAATACATCGACGCTCATTCTGTCACACGTTCCTGATTAGCCGCATCTTGTCCGCCAAACTGCTTTTGGCATGCACAGCATAGATTAGTGGCATTCGCTTTGGAAAGTGGGACCCCAGCCGCATCGGCGGGGTGGTGTGTGGAACAGATCACGGGCATGGCTTTCCTTATCCCACCGCCGGGGTGGTTGGTGCATGCCCCATCCGTATCTGGGCCTGAGAGTTTCGCCATTGGTGCGGTATGCACCGATGGCTTTCTCCTTCGGCGGGGCGGGGTGGCTTGACCATCCCGTCCACTCTTCGGATGTCATCGGCCCCATGCGGTTCGGGTGCCTGAGAGATTCCGGGGCGGTTGCTCCTTCGGCGGCGGCTTTATCCGCGCTCTCCCGCATGGGTGTCGGCATGATCTGGCCCGACTGCCCCCTCCGGGTCAAGTGGTTCCGTCAGGGGATCGTTTGGCCCTTTTTGCCCATAAGGCAAAGGCCATATGACCCTACCGCCTTGACGGAGCGACCGGTCACGGTTGTACTGGCTTCCATATTGGAAAACAGGGTTAACGGGGGCGTGCATGGAGGGGATCAGCAAACTGGCCGGTGAGGAACGGGCCGCCGCCTTCTGGGGACCCGACCCGACGCCGCCGGTCAGTCCCAGGACACTGGACATCCTGTTCCTGCATCCCAAGACCCTGGTCGATAGCTGGCCCATCCCCGTTGATACGCTGGGCGAGATGGTGAAGATGCCCAGTGCCGTGTATCCCATCCTGGTTTCCTCTATCGCCGACCTGTCCATCGATTACGAGATTTTCGACGGCTATGTGGCGCGCGAGACCTTCGCCGCCTATAAGCGCCGGTTGGCCAAGCCTGACATCATCTGTATCAGTGTGATGACGGCGTTGAAGGCCATGGATACGGAACTGACCATACGTCTGGCGCGCGAACTGAATCCCAAGGTCAAGATCATCCTGGGTGGCAACCATGCCAGCGCCTGGCCCGAACGCTGGCTGTCACTGGGTGCTGACTATATCGTGGTGAAGGAAGGGGAGATCCCCTTCCGCCGCCTGATCCAGCATTTGACGGGCTGGCAGGTGGATCTGTCCGACGTGCCGAACCTGTGGTGGAAGAGTGCCGATGGGGAGGCGCGGAAATCTAACGCGCAACTTCCCCTTATCGACATCAACAAGGCACCGGTGCCGGATTGGAGCCGGTTTGATTTTGCCCCCTATGGCATGGGAATGAGCGAGGGTTTCGCGGCGGCGGTGGAGATTTCGCGTGGCTGTCCGCAGCGTTGCGACTTCTGCAATATCAACAAGTTCTGGGATTACAAGCAGCGCTACAAGTCGGTGGACCGCGTGCTGGAGGAACTGACCGCCCTGCATGCGAAGGGGGTGCGGGAGTTTATCTTCACCGACGATAATTTCGGCGGCGACCACCGGCATACGATCAAGCTGCTGGAAGGTATGGTGGAGCGGGGGCTGGACATGCGTTGGGGCAGTTTCCTGCGCGGCGATACGGTCACAAAGACGCCGGGGTTCGAGGTGCTGGCCGCCAAGGCCGGCCTGCGCTTCTGCATGATGGGGATCGAGAGCCTGGACCCGGCCTGGCTGAAATCCCACCGCAAGGGGGTGCGGGCGTCGGATGTGGTCGGCATGTATTCGGATGTCTATAAGCGGCTGAACAGCCAGGGCATCTATGTCGTCGGCCTGTTCATCTCCCCGCCGCAGGGGGAACGGACGGATTTTTCCGGCACCGGGGCCTGCGGCGTCGTCTGCGATTACCATTACTCGGCCAACTTGATCGCCCAGAAGGGCAGCCTGCTCTATGACGAATATCTGGCGCGCAATGCCGTGGGTAAGGACATGTTCTATCATGATTGGAACCTGTCCAGCATCGTGCTGAACGATGGGCGGGTGCAGAAGAACCAGAAATCGCTGTGGGATGAGGTGAAGGAGGCCTTCACCGGCTATGGCATGCGCTCGGCCCTGTTCGGGTCGCGTTTCGCCCGGCGGTTCCGCTGGCGGCCCATCTTTGTCGTGGGCGAGCGTATGCTCTGCACTACGCCAGGCGATCTGAAACGCTGGCGGTTGGCGCGGGATAAGAGCCTTGGCCTGCAGGAGCGGCAGGACCGGATTTTGGAGACAGTATTGGGGGATGCGAAGATCCGGCGGCTGGCCAAGCGCCGGTTCTGGATCAGCCCGCTCAGCCTCCGCACGGGCCTATGGCGGGGTACGGCGAAGCGGGCTACGCTGCCCCCATCCATCTGACCTACGGAAGATCATCGCCATGACCTTCGAGAAGCTGCGGTTTGAGCGGGAGGGGCGGGTGGCCTTGATCACCCTGAACCGGCCAGAGGCGCAGAACGCCATCGACCGGGCGCTGAACGCCGAACTGCACACGGTATGGGAACAGTTTGCCCGTGATGACGGGCTGGACGTCGCGGTGCTGACGGGGGCGGGCAGGGCCTTCTGTGCGGGGGCCGATCTGGCTGACTATATCCCGCAATTCCTGGATGGTGACATGCTGGCGGTGCGCGCCAACGTGCCAACGGGTCTGGGCGGCATTACGCGGGGACAGCACCGTCTGGCCAAGCCGGTGATAGGGGCCGTCAATGGCTGGGCGCTGGCGGGCGGGTTCGAACTGGCGCTGGCCTGCGATATCCGCCTTGCGGCGGAGGGGGCGAAGTTCGGGTCCTATGAGATCCATCGCGGTTTTCACCATGGCGATGGCGGCATCGTGCGCATGGTGCAGAGCATCGGGGTGGCGCGGACCATGGATATCGTCCTGACGGGCCGCGATGTGACAGCGGCAGAGGCACTGTCCATGGGCTTGGTCAGCCACGTGGTGGCTGCGGAGATGCTGCTGCCCACAGCGATGGAACTGGCGGGCCGCATCGCCAGCAAAAGCCAGGTGGCCATCCGGTCGGCCAAGGAGACCATCCTGGAAGTCGCGGGACGCACTTTGGATGACGCGCTGCGGCTGGAGGCACTGTACGGCTATTCCAGCGGGGATGTGCGGGAAGTGAAGCGTCAACTGGAAAAGTTTTTTGCAAAATCTGGGATGGGTAAAACTTGACCCGTTCCTTCCTTGATAGCGGGCTATGCCATCCTGTCTTGCAACCTGTGACATGTCATGTTCTGATACATCCAATGATATGACAGACCGGGATAAGGTCGGGGTGGAACGGGCATGGCGCCGTCGGAATCGCCGCTGAAACTGTCGGACGAGATACAGCGCGATACGCGCACCATCCTGTTCCGCGGCACCTATGGTGCTGACAGCCAGCCTGTGCGGGTGCGGGTGCCGGCCCTGCGTCAAGCCCGCGATATTGCCGCCATCCATCGTGAACATGACATGCTGGCCCGGTTCGGGTCGGCCCGCATTGATGCGGTTCTGGCCCTGACAGAGTCTGCGCATGGGCCGACCCTGGTGCTGGCTGACCGGTCGGAGACCTGCCTCAGCGATCTGATACCCGTGGGTGGCATGCCGCTGGAGCGGTTTCTGCCGCTGGCCCATGACATGGCTGTCGCGGTGGAGGAGGTGCATGCCAGCGACATGGTCCATCGCGACATTCGGCCCGCCAGTTTCTGGGTGGCGGATGCCGACGGGTCTGTTCGGCTTGGCAATTTCTGCCGCGCCTCCCTGGTCCCCAATGAGGCGGCGCTGGGCCTGGGGGCCGGGCGGTTGGATGGGGACCTGCGCTATCTGTCGCCCGAACAGACGGGGCGCATGAACCGCGTCGTCGATTACCGCAGCGATCTCTATTCGTTGGGTCTTTGTTATTACGAGATGCTGACGGGGCAGTTGCCCTTCAATGCCGGCGATGCGGTCGGCTGGGTCCATTGCCATATCGCGCGGGAGCCACGGCCCATCCGCGACCTGCGCCCCGACCTTGCCGAGCCGCTGGCCGATCTGGTCATGCGCCTGCTGGCCAAGGCGGCGGAGCAGCGGTACCAGCAGGCCGCCACCCTGAAATCGGACTTGGCCACCGCCATGCTGGAATGGCGGGCCACGGGACGGATCATTCGGTTTCAACCGGCGCGCGGCGACCGCCCGCGACAACTGGTCCTGCCGCAGCGCCTGTTCGGGCGCGACCAGGAGGTGGGGCAACTGGTCGGCGCGTTCGAGCGGACCTGTGAGGGGGATGTTGAATTGCTGGCCGTGGCCGGCGGGTCGGGTATCGGTAAATCGGTCCTGGTGCGCGAGGTGCAGCGGCCCCTGACGGCGCGACGCGGATATTATGCGGAGGGCAAGTTCGACCAGCTGCGCCGGGATGTACCGTTCCTGGCCCTGATCCAGCCGTTGCGCGATCTGGTTAAACAGGTGCTGACTGAACCGCCAGAGGTGCTGGCCCATTGGGCGGCACGGCTGTCCCGCGCGCTGGGTCGCAATGCCGGGGTGCTGGCGCAGGCGTTGCCGGAACTGGAACTGGTGCTAGGGCCGCAAGCGGCGCCGCTGCCGCTGCCGCCCATCCAGGCGCAGAACCGGTTTCAGCAGACGGTATCGGCCTTCCTTCTGGAATTTGCCGGGGCGGAGCATCCGCTGGTCCTGTTCCTGGACGATCTGCAATGGGCCGATGTGGCCTCCCTGAAGCTGTTGGAAAGCCTGCTGGTCGATCCGGAGGCCCATCACCTGCTGGTGATCGGGGCCTTCCGGGACCAGGAGGTGGATGGCGGCCATCCGCTGACCCGCATGCTGGATCTGGTCGGGCACAGCATAAATGTCACCACCATTGTGCCACAGCCGCTGGGCACCGACCATGTCCGCGCCTGGCTGGCCGAGGCGCTGGGCAGTGACGATGCAGAGGTGGGGCAGTTGGCGACCCTGCTGACCGCCAAGAGTGGGGGGAACCCGTTCTTTCTGGGACAGTTGCTGACGGCGCTGGCCGCCGCCCATGTCATCCGCTTTGACGCGCAGGCCGGGTGCTGGCGCGGGGATGTGGCGGCGGTGGAACGGGCCAGCCTGCCGGACGATGTGGCCGACCTGCTGGCAGCAAGACTGGGCCTTCTGCCCGACCAGACGCAGGATGTGCTGCGGCTGGCCGCCTGTATCGGCAACCGGTTTGAACTGGGCCTGCTGGCCACTATCTGCCGGCTGTCGACGGAACTGTGCCTGACAAGGCTGGAGCCGGCGCTGCACGATGGCTATTGCGTGCTGGTGGAGGATGAGGGCGGGGCGGCCAGCATCTACCGGTTCACCCACGACCGGTTGCACAAGGCCGCATATCTGCTGACACCGGAGGCTGAACGGGCGCGGGTGCATCTGGAACTGGGACGGCGGCTACGCGACGATGCGGCACTGGCCGTCCGCCTGCCGTTCGAGGTGGTGCGCCATCTGAACCTGGGCAGCGACCTGATCACCCAGGGGGAGGAGCGGCGGGGGCTGGCGCTGCTGAACTACGGTGCCGCCATCAAGGCCCGGGCGTCGGCCGCGTTCGATATTTCCCACGGCCTGTTCCGCATGGCCATGGCGCAACTGCCCGACGGTGATGCCGATGCGCGCTGGCGCCTGTGGATGGATGCGGCGGAAGGCGCCTATCTGGCCCAGGATTTTGAGGGCTTCGAAGCGCTTCGGGCCCAGTTGGAGAGCATGGCGCCCGACAATCTGCGCCGGGCGGAGCTGTGTGAACTGGTGGTGCTGGCCAATGAGGCGCGTAACAGTTTCAACGAGGCGCTGACGGCGGCCATCCAGGGCTTGCGGCTTCTGGATTTGGCGCTGTCGGCGGACAATGCCAAACGCGATACGCTGCGCCTGATCGCCGCGCTGCTCTGGCGGATGGGCCGGCGCGGTGCGGATAAGCTGGCGGCCCTGCCTTCCATGGATGATCCGCGCATGTTGCAGGTGATGCGCCTGCTGGCATCCGCCATCCGCACCGCCTATTCCCTGGCCTCGCCCCTGCTGCCCATCCTGTCGCTGACGGGCGTGCTGCTGTCGCTGAAACATGGGATGACGGCGCATGCCACCAACTGCTTTACGGGCAGTGCCGTCATCTTCATCGGCGCGCTGAACGATATTGCGCGCGGCAGCCGCCTTGGCGAGGTGGCCATGCGGTTGGGGGAGCGGTTCGGCACCGTGGTACATGTACCCAACCATGTGGTGGTGGTCCAGCATTGGACAGCGCCGGTGCGCGACATGGCGGTGCTTGCGGGCGAGGTGTCAAAGGACCTTCTGGCCAACGGCTTCTACGACCGGGCCGGCCTGTGCGCCATGGCGGAGATGACCTGTCATACCGTCAGCCGCACCAGCCTGGAGATGGAGCTGAAATCCACGCAGGCGGCCATGGCCTTTGCCATGCGCCGCAATCTGCGTCTGATCGCGGAGACGGCACGCAATCCGCTGCTGCTGATCGAACGGCTGCGGCGGCCCGAACTCGGGGGCTTGAGTGAAATTCTGGCCTATGAGGGGACCGCCGACAGCCGTACAGGCGAGGTGGCTTTCAAGATCCGACAGCTTTATGCCCTGCTGGTCTTCGACAGGGCGGATCTGGCACGCACCCTGGCGGCGGAGGTGCGGCCCGACTTGCGCTCCGTCCTGGGGTCGGCCTGGGTGGCCCCATTTCACTGGTATGAGGCGCTGGCCCTGCTGGATGGTCTGGCCAGTGGTGCCAGCTGGCTGGACAAGTCGGCGGCCCTGAAACGGGTCAGGACCAACCTGAAACTGCTGCGGCGCTGGACGCGGCACGCGCCCATGAACCATGCCCACCGTGTCCGTCTTCTGGAAGCGGAACTGGCGACGCTGATACAGGAAAAGCATGGGGTGTCGGCCAAGCCGGTCGCTGGTTTCGCGGATGCCGTCGATCTGGCCCTGGCGGAAGGGTTCGTGGGGGATGCCGCCCTGGCCGCCGAACGGCATGGCCGTGCCTTGCTGCGCCTTGGCCGCGAACGGCAGGCAGCGTCGCAGATGCGCGAAGCCTGGCTGCTTTATCGCCGCTATGGTGCCCTTGGCAAGGCGGCACAGTTGGCCGGGGAGTTCCCCGACGCGCTGGAAGGGCTGTCTGCGGAGGGCGGAGGAGACGAGGCCGTTGGGCAGCAGGCGCTGGATGTGTCCACCGTCACCAAGACGGGGCAGGCTATCGCGGGCGAGCTTGTGTTGCACCGGCTGACGGGCCGGGTGCTTGATCTGGCCATGGAGAATGCCGGTGCCCGCTATGCGGCGCTGACCCTGACCCAGGATCAGGGCCGTATCCTGGCCGCCGAACGCTGCCTGGGGGATGGGCATGCGGAGGAGGGGCCGGTGGCGGTCGGTGTGCGGCTGCCGGAACCGCTGCTGCTCTATGTGGAGCGGACGCTGGAAACCGTGCTGATCGAAGATGCGCGGGTGCAGACCCGGTTCCCCAGCCATCGGCGCTGGGAACGGGCGGGTGCGGTGTCGGTGCTGGGCGTGCCGGTGGTGCATCAGGGGCGGTGCATTGGGGTTCTGTACCTGGAAAACGACCTGACGGCAGGCGCCTTCACGGCGGACCGGGTGGAGCTTCTGCGCGTGTTGGCGGCGCAGGCAGCCATCGCCATCGCCAATGCCCGCCTGTTCGATGAGCTGGACCGCGCCCGCACCGCCTTGCAGGAATATAATGCCCGCCTCGAACAGGTCGTGTCAGACCGCACCGCCGATCTGGCCCGCCGATCCGCCGCCCTGGAACAGTCGTTGGCCGAGTTGCGGGCCACCCAGGCGCAGCTGGTCCAAAAGGAAAAGCTGGCCTCGCTGGGTGGTCTGGTGGCTGGTGTCGCGCATGAGATCAACACGCCGCTTGGTGTGGCGCTGACGGGCGCCAGCTTCATGGAGGAGAAGGTCACGGACCTGATCGGCCAGATCGCCGACAAGCGTCTGACCCGCACCACCCTGGATGAGTTCATCGAGGATGTGGGTGATACGGCCCGCACCGTCGTCAACAATCTGCGCCGGTCAGCCGATCTGGTGCAGAGCTTCAAGCAGGTGGCGGTCAGCCAGTCTGATGAGCAGCAGGAAGACCTGGATGTGGCGCAATATCTGCGTGAAATTCTGCCCAGCATCGAACTGTTGCTGCGGGGGCGCCCCATCCGGCTTGAAACCGCGCTGGAGGATGGGCTGTTCCGCCGCGCGTCGCCCGGCGCCATCGCCCGTAGCGTCACGCATCTGGTGCAGAATGCCGTGATGCATGCGTTCGATGAGGCGAAGGACGCGACAATCCGGCTGGAACTGAAATCCGATGGGGCGGATATTCTGCTGCGTGTCACCGACAATGGTCAGGGTATGGGGGATGAGGTGCGGGAGCAGGCCTTCAACCCGTTCTTCACCACCCGCCGCAATATCGGTGCGGCGGGCCTGGGCCTGCACATCGTGCATAATTTGGTGACAGGGACGCTGGGCGGGACAGTAGACCTGCGGACCGCACCCGGTCAGGGGACCGTCGTGACCCTTCGTCTGCCTCCGGTCGAATAGGGGGAAATTTTTTCCGTTCATTTGCCTCCAAAAGTTGGCCCGCCCCTTGCAATGGTGGTTCCCAGTTGGAAATCCGAATGAATGAAAGAACCAGAATATGGTTGCGATCAATTCCATTGGCCCGATCAGCGAACTGACGACGAAGAAGATGGCGGCCCTCACCGCTGATCAGATCCGTTCCTTCTCGCTGAGCGATATCGGCCAATTGACGAAGACGCAGATCGCAGCCGTGTCGGTCAAGCAGATCAGCGGGTTTTCCGCCGAACAGATCGGCGCCCTGAACAGCAGCCAGATCGGTTTTACCGCCGCACAGCTGGCCGCCATGAATGACGATCAGTTCAACGCGTTCGAGGCCGAGGATATCGCGGCCATGAATGTGGCGCAGATACGGGGGCTGACACCACGGGAAGTGTCGCTTCTGACCCCGGAAAAAATTGCCGCCCTGTCCGTGTCCCAGATCGCCGCCTTCACCGCCCCGCAGATCAAGGCATTCCGCACCGACCAGCTGGACGCGTTCAGCACGGATCAGATCGGCGCCTTTTCCGGTGCGCAGCTGGCCGCCATGACCGGTGACCAGCTGAACAGCCTGTCCGAACCGCAGCTGAACGCCGTTTCCACAACGAAGCTGAAAAGCCTGACGACGGCGCAGCTGCGCCTGCTGAACAGCGATACGATGGGCCGGCTGACCACCGCGCAGGTGACGGCCCTGACCGCTAATCAAGTGAAAAGCCTTTGGCCGGAGCAGCTGAACGCGCTGGATAGCGCACAATGGACGGGCTTCACGGCCTCGCAGATCGGCAGCCTGACCGCGACCCAGCTGAAAGGCCTGTCGACTGACTCGGTGTCCGGCCTGTTGAGCAGCCAGTTGAAGGGTCTGACCGCAACTCAGATTTCGTCGCTGACCACCACGCAGTTCGCCGCCCTGTCGGGCGAGCAGGTGGCAGAGTTCAGCAGCGCGCAGATGAAGGGCATCAACCAGGCACAGTTCGCCGCCATGACGGATGCGCAGTTGGTCTCCTTCTCCCCGTCGCAACTGACGGCCATGACGGCTTCCCAGGTGAAGTGGTTGTCGCCGGAACAGCTGTCGACCCTGTCGACTGATCAGATCGCCGGCTTCAACGCTACGCAGATGGCGTCGCTGTCCACGGCACAGTTCGCGGGTCTGAATGCCGACCAGATCGGCGCCCTGACCCCGGCACAACTTGCCTCCCTGTCGGCGGCAAAGATCGCCACCCTGACAGGCGCCAAGCTGTCGGCCATGAGCACGACGCAGATGGCGGGCCTGACGGCCAACCAGATCCGCGCCTTCACCGCCGATCAGCTGTCCAACCTGACTGATGATCAGTTTGCCGGCATGGGCAAGGCGCAGATCGCAGCCCTGACCACCACCCAGATCAAGTCCCTGGCGGAAGGCCAGCTGGCCGGTATCACCACGACACAGATCGCGGGTCTGTCCGCCGGCCAGATCGGCGCGCTGACACCCGAGCAGGTGTCCGGCCTGGGGGATGCGCAGGTCACGGCCCTGACGCCCGAACAGCTGCGTGCCCTCACCACGACCCAGCTGAATGCCCTGGGCAGCGAACAGATCGGCGCCCTGACGGCGCGGCAGGTCGCGGCCTTCAGCCCCACTCAGGTCCGTGGCCTGTCGCAAGACCGACTGGTCGATCTTTCCACCACGCAGCTGAATGCCCTGACGGCGGCGCAGCTGGCCTCCCTGACCACCACGCAGATGGGATCGCTGACCGATACGCAGCTGGCGGGTTTGACCTCCACGCAGCTGCGCAACTTCACGGCCACGCAGGTTGGCGCGCTGACACCCGAGCAGGTGGCGACGCTGGGCACGACCACCCTGTCGGAACTGAGTGCGGCGCAGGTGCGGGGCCTGTCAGGTTCCCAGGTCATGGCCATGAACAGCACCCAGCTGTCGGCCCTCACCCGCACGCAGGTCGCCAGCCTGACCGCAACGGCCCTGTCCGGTCTGACCAATGCGCAGATTTCCGCCCTGACGGCGGAACAACTGGCGGGCCTGACCACGACGCAGATGGCCGCCCTGAATGACGGGCAGGTGGCGGGCCTGACTGCCGACCATATCGCCAATTTCACCAATGATCAGGTCAAGGCCCTGTCGCCGGCGGCCCTTGCGGCCCTGTCGGCGGATCAGGTGGCGTCGCTGTCGGTCACACAGATCGCCACCCTGTCCGCCACCCAGGTGAAGGGTATGACCGCCGATCAGATCGGCAGCCTGACGACAACGCAGCTGGCCGGCATGACCACGACCGGCATCAGCAGCCTGACCACCACCCAGATATCCGCCCTGACCGGTGACCAGATCGCCAGCCTATCGGCGGCCCAAATCAAAAGCCTGTCATCGGCCCAGATCGCCGTTCTTCAGGCCGAAGAGATCACGGCCCTGACGCCCGAACAGATCAGCCAGATGTCGGTAGCCCAGGTGAAGGGCCTGACGACCGATCAGATATCGCTGCTGACCAACGATCAGGCCGCGGGCCTGACCCCGGCGCAACTGGCCGAACTGTCGGCGACGCAGCTGAACGCCATCAATGGTGAGCAGCTGGCGGCCTTGACGCCGGAACAGATGGCGGGCCTGACCGGGACGCAGCTGGCCGGCCTTTCCGAGGAACGTATCGGTCGCCTCACCCCGACTCAGATCGCCGACCTGTCGACCAATCAGGTGAAGGCCCTGACGGTCGGGCAGCTGAACAGCCTGGGCGAATTGCAGATCAAGGCCCTGCGCCCGGAACAGATCGCGGCCATGTCCACAGGCCAGGTGGCGGGGATGAACGGCCTGTTCCTGTCCACACTGTCCGATGAACAGTTCGGCGGCCTGACCCCGGCGCAGATTTCGGGCCTGACGGTGGAGCAGCTGAACGCCTTCACCGACAGCCGCTTTGCCGGCATTTCCGCCGATCAGCTGAGCAACCTGACCGCCGCCCAGATTGGCGGGTTAAGCCTGAACCGCATCTCGGCTCTGGGCGCGGAACAGTTCGGCAGCCTCAGCGTGGCGCAGCTGCGCGGGTTGAAGGCGGATCAAGTGGCCGTTCTGAATGCTGGCCATATCAATCAGCTGACCGTGGCAAAATTTGCTGAACTGTCGCCCAGCGCCCTTGGTGGCATGACGGCGGACCAGTTGCGCAACCTGAACCCGGAATTGCTGAGCGGCATGACGGCGCCACAGATTGCCGGCCTGTCGCCGGACCAGATGGATGCCCTGTCGCGCGAGCAGCTGAGCGGCCTGACGGCCACGCAGCTGGGCGGCTTCACGTCGGCACAGCTGGCCTCCCTCAGCCCGGATCAATTGTCGGGGTTCAGCCCCGATCAGATCGGATTGCTTCCGACAGCGGCCATTGCCGGCTTGACCTCCGGGCAGATCGGGTCCCTGTCCGCCGACCGGTTGCAGGGCTTGACCCCGTCACAGATCGGCGTACTGACGACGGCGCAGATGGCCGGTTTCGGCAGCGAACAGGTGGACGCCCTGACGGAAGATCAGGTCAAGGCCCTGTCGCCGGCGCAGTTCGCCGCCATCGACCCGGTCACCATGCCGATGCTGCGTGCCGACCAGATCCAGGCGATGAGCGTCGGACAGTTCGCGGCCCTGAGCAGCGCCCATATCGGCAGCTTTTCTGAGTTCCAGTTCCATGTGATGTCGCCGGCCCAGATCGGGGGGATCAGCACTGCCGCCGCCGCCGGCCTGCGTCACCCGCAGCTCAACAACATGACCTCCGCACAGATCGGCGCCCTGTCGGCCGCCCATATCAAGGCCATTCCGGCCACGCAGTTGTCCGGCATGGATAATGAACGGCTGATCATGCTGAGCGCCACCCAGGTGGGTGGCATGACCGCTGCCCAGGTGAACGCCCTGTCCATCGACCAGATCAGCCGGCTGTCCAATACCCAGATCGCCGCCATTCAGCCGTCGGTGATCAGTGGCATGTCGTCGGGCCTGCTGAACGCCCTGTCCACCACCCAGATCGCGGCGTTGAGCACGCAGCAGGTGGCGGCCCTGACGGCGGATCAGACAGCGGCGCTGGATGCCACCAAGTTCCATGCCATCGCCAGCGGTCGCCTGTCCTCCATGACGGCGAGCCAGATTGGCGCCTTGACCCAGGCCCAGATCCAAGCCTTCACCACGACGGAGATCGCCTCCCTGACCTCCACGCAGTTGAGCGGCCTGACGGCGACGCAGGCGGCCTACCTGACCAATGACAAGGTTGCGGTCCTGGACACGAACCAGATCAAGGGCCTGTCCGCCGGCTTTGTCGCGGCACTCAGCACGCAGCAGGTGGGTGTGCTGTCGGGATCGCAGCTGAACGCCCTAACCAGCACGCAGTTCGGCGCTGTGACCCCGACCCAGATTGCCGCCCTGTCACCGACGCAGCTTGGCCAACTGACGGCCAGCCGTCTGAACGAGATGAGCGCCACGCAGCAGGCTTCCATCACGGGCCTGCAGTTCGACCAGCTGTCCAGCACGCAGCTGTCGGGTCTGGCGACCACCTTCCTCAGCCGCATGACCTCCACACAGCTGGGCTCGATGCTGACCACCCAGATCTCCGCCCTGTCGGCGGACCAGCTGGGGGCGCTGGCGCCAACTGCGCTGGCGGGGCTTAGCAACGGTCATATCTCCGTGCTGTCTTCCACCCAGGTGGCGGGCATGAGCAATGCCCAGCTTCAGGCCCTGTCGGTGGAGCAGGTGCAGTCGATGACCACCAGCGCGGTGGGCGGACTGACCTCCAGCCAATTGTCGGGCCTGCTGCGGGTGCAACTGCGCGGCATGACGAACCAGCAGATTGCCGCCCTGTCGCCAGGTCAGATCGGTGGGATCACCAATGCCCAGATCGCCAACCTGTCGGGAACGCAGCTTCAGTCCCTGACGACCGCCCAGTTCGCACAGCTGACGCCGGGCCAGATCGCCGCCATGTCCACCACCCAAACCGGCAGCCTGACCCCCGCCCAGGTGGGGCAGTTGAGTGCCTTGCAGATCACCGGCCTGACGGCAGCACAGGTGGCGGGGCTGACCAGCGGTCAGATCGCGTCTCTGTCCACCTATCAGATCCATTCCATGTCCACGACCCAGATCTCCGCCTTCACCTCGGCCCAGGTGTCGGGCATGACGGCGGAGCAGCAACAGGCCCTGCAGGACGCGGTGGCGTAATTCCGTGCCTTCAGATAGCGGCGCGGCGGGCGAATTCATTGCGCTTGGCCGCGACCTCCATCTGGGCGCGCTGCAACGCCTCCAGCTCGGTCGCGGTCAGCAGGTTTTCGATCACCGTGCCCAGATGGTGATGCATGGCGGCGCGGGCCTTGCGCGGGTCGCGGGTACGCAGCGCCTCCACAATGTCGCGGTGATCATCAATCAGGGGGCGCACCCCCACCTCCCGCGACCGCTCCAGCATGGTCCGGCACAAAGGTGACTTGTCGCGCACATCCCACAGCGTTTCGACGACCAGGGTGATGGCGCTGTTGCGGGTACTTTTCGCGATGGCGACATGGAAGCGGCGGTCGGCTTTCTCCCCCGACACGTTCTTGACGTTCTCCTCCGCCATGTCGGCCAGGATCACATCCAGCTCCGCCAGCTCTTCATCCGTGATGGTCGTGGCGGCCAGGGCAGCGGCCTCCCCCTCGAACAGGCGGCGCGCCTCCGTCAGCTCAAACGCGCCGATATCCAGGTCCTGGGCGGCGGCGGCAACCGCGCCCTCTGGCCGGCGGTTGGTGACATAGATGCCCGACCCGTGCCGTGCCTCCACTAGACCCATAATGTCCAGCGCGATCATCGCCTCACGCACCGTGGGGCGGCTGACCTCAAACTCCTCCGCCAGGTCACGCTCCGGCGGCAGGCGCTGACCGGGCTTGTAGGTGCCGGACTGGATGGCGGTGGAGATGGCGGCGACGACTTTCTGGTAAAGCTTGCGGCCGTCGTTTTGCGGATTCATGGCGGGGGCTTCTGGTCGATGGGGTGGGGATGATAGCGCAACCAGCGGGTCCGCGCCAACCGCATTGGTTAATGTCCTGGCCAATTCGGTCATGCCAATAGCCGGGCTGGCATCAGGTGACGGGCACCCCGGTCAGGCCGCGATGGGCCACGACGCGGCGCAGGGCGGCCTCCACCGCTTCTTTCTCCTCCGCCGTCAGGACGGCAAAGAACTCCGCCTCATTCTGATCGGCCAGCCGGGCCAGGGTGGGGACCAGGGCGTTGCCGGTATCGGTCAGGGAAAGCGTGTGGGCGCGGCCATCATCGGGGTCGGCGGTGCGGGCCAGCAACCCCTTGTCCAGCAGCCTGTCGGCCAGCTTCGATATGGCCCCGCGCGTCATGCCCATGCGGTCGGCCAGCCGCGACGGGGGCAGGGGATCGGCACCAAACATCTCCCGCAGCATCACCCATTCGGCCACCGTCACGCCCTGTCCATCCAGCCGGCGGGCAAAGGCGGCGGAGACATGGTTGGACACCAGCCGCAGCCAGTAACCCAGGTGATCCTGTAGCCCGGTCGGGGTCGTATCGGCCTGCATCGCATCCTCCTTGTTGACAAGGAAACTAGCGACCCGACAGCAACCGATCAACCGCCCTGTGCGGCGGTGGGAGGAGCTGTTATCAAGGGGGCAGCACCCCTTGCCAGAGGTCCCGAGCCCATGCCGACCCTGTTCACGATCCTGCCGTTCGACACGATGATCACCTTTGTCACGGCGGCCCTGCTGCTGGCCTTTGCGCCCGGTCCCGACAATCTGTTCGTCCTGACGCAATCGGCGCTGAAGGGGCCGGGCAAGGGCGTGGTGGTGACGCTGGGCCTGTGTACCGGGTTGATCGTGCATACGGCGGCGGTGGCGTTGGGCGTGGCGGTGATTTTCCAGACCTCTATGCTGGCATTCACAGGGCTGAAGATCGTGGGGGCGCTTTATCTGCTGTATCTGGCCTGGGGCGCGTTCCGGGCCAGGCCGGAAGCGTTGGGGACGGGTTCGGCAGACGCACCGGGGGAATGGGGCCGGCTGTATCGGCGCGGCATCCTGATGAACATCACCAATCCCAAGGTCGCCATCTTCTTTCTGGCCTTCCTGCCGCAATTCACCGATCCGGCACGGGGCAGCGTGACGGCGCAGATGTTCGCGCTGGGCGGCCTGTTCATCCTGTCGGCGCTCGCCGCCTTTTCCACCATCGCCTTTGCCGCCGGCGGGATCAGCCGCTGGCTGCGCGCATCCGACCGGGGGCAGGTGCTGCTGAACCGCGTGGCGGGGCTGGTCTTTGTCGGGCTGGCCGTGAAGCTGTCGACGGCGGAGCGGTGACATCATGGGACAGGCTCTGTCCAGACTTTGAACCCGGCCAGGGTATTGGCCCCGAACGTGTGGGTCAGGGGCACGTCGGCGGCGTCGCGGCCCGTGGCGATCAGGATACGGCCGATGCGCCGTTGATTATTGCGCGGATCGAACACATGCCAGCGCCCGCCCAGATACACCTCCATCCAGGCGGCAAAATCCATCTCCCCATAGGGAGGAGGCTGTCCGATATCGCTGATATAGCCGGTGCAGTAGCGCGCGGGGATATTCATGGCGCGGCAGAAGGCGACGGCCAGATGCGCATAATCCCGGCACACCCCGCGCCGTTCGGCATAGGCCTCCGACGCGGTGCGGGTGGGGCGGGAATGTTCATAGCCGAAGCGGATATGGGCATGCACGAAATCACAGATGGCCTGCACCCGGCCCCAGCCCATTGGGGCACCTGCAAACAGCCGCCAGGCCTCTGCCGACAGGTTATCCGTCTCACAATAGCGGCTGGGCAGCAGATAGAGCAGCGTGTCGGCGGGCAGGTCCTGCACCGCATGCTGCATGGCGGAATATTCGATAGGATCGGGCAGACCGTCATCGCGGATCACACTGTCGGTACCCAGCACCAGCCGCCCCGCCGGAGCCAGCAGGCGCGAACACCAATTGCCGAAACTGTCACGGTAAGAGGTGATGGGCACCGCCGGTTGGGTGATCAGGTGATCGGGCCGTTCCAACTGCGCCACGCGCGAATAATGCACGTTCAGCATGACGATCATGGCCGTTTCGTGCGGGAAATCATAGGTCAACTGGCAACCCAGATGAATGCGCGGCATGCCGCCCCCTGTGGTCGGAAATGTCTGCCGGACAAGCGGAAAAACTCCCCCTGCTGTCTTGATGACCGTTCCCGCAGCGGCGGACCCCGATAACCACGCCCGACCCGACCAGGGACGCGAGAACCATGCTACGCCCCATGCTGCACTGCGGCCATGGCTAATGCGGGGGAGGCGTGGGAATTCGGTGGAGGCGGGGGCCGGGCGGGTCTGTGCAACATTGTGGAACAGTTTTTCAGGGGGCGTTGCACGGGCGGCGGGTGGGGTGGCTTGCGCAACGCTGTGAAACATTGGTGTGAGGCCTGTTGCACAGGGGATTGGACTGGAAAGGGCGGAAAGCCGGGGTTGCGGGGGCAGTGGGCGGGGGCCTGCGCAACATTGTGAAACACGATGAAGGCCGGTGTTGCACAGGGCGCGGTGGGCGCGGTGGGGCCTGTGCAACCTTGTGAAACAGGGATTTTGTGTCTCACCCGTGGGGTGCGGTGGTTCCTGCGCAACGCAGTGCAACATCGTGCGAGGGGATGTTTCACGGGGCGTGGGGGCAGGGATCGCCGGGGTTGGACGCCGCACTGCGGTGGGATGGGGTGGGGGTGCGGCGGCGGGCATGGGGGCGGTGCCGGGGTGGTTGATAGGATCATAAGCCTATCATGAATGGGGTGGGGCGGACAGAGTTAGGGCGGGCGGCAGGGCTGGCTTGACCTTTTCCGCCGCTTGCCGCCTATGATGGTGTATGGACGCCAACACCCACCCGATGGACCGTGATGAGGTCCTGAACCGCCTGCGTCGGCATCAGCCGGCGTTGCGGGCGCTGGGCGTGCGCCATCTGTCTTTGTTCGGGTCGCTGGCCCGGCTGGAGGCGCGGGCCGACAGCGACGTGGATGTGCTGCTGGACATCGACCCCGCCACGCCCGTGTCACTGTTGGGCATTGTCCGCATCCAGAATGACCTCTCCCGCCTGCTGGGCCGACCCGTCGATGTGGCCGAGGCGGCGGCGATGAAGTCGGAGATGCGGGAGCGGGTTCTGCGGGAGGCGGTTGGGGTGTTTTGAGTGGGGTTGGCAGCGTGCTACCACACCCGTTGAACCACGCCGTCAAAAACGATGTCGGTGGATATGATGGGCAGGTCGTGTTTCTGTGCCGTGGCGGCCAGTAGCCGGTCGAATCTGAAGCATGAGGGGCCATCTCAGGATATTTTCCCAACCGCACCTTCTGCGCAATCTCACAGCCTCCCGAGGCAGCATCCCGAAGCAGTCAATGGAGATAGCTAAAACCCACCTAGAGCCGACCGGATGATCAATCAGCGAGAGCGTGTGGCTATTAGGTGATTGTGTCTGTTCATCACTATCACAAGGAGACGGCGGGGCGATAACGTAAAACTGATCGATTCTCGCAAATCATTCATTATTTTCATTGCTGTACATCATACTCCATTCCGCCAACATCCTCTTTTGGGATAGATATTATTGTATTTATAGAAACCTCTTGAGGATTTTTCTTATATTTTACAAAGTAATTTTCTTTTGTTATTAGTATAATTTTTTGCGTTTTAAGTTTAATGTACTCGTCTACATTCTTGTCATCTTCGCATGGTAGCTTATCGATTAGTTCGCTATCAAATAGGCAAGCTTTTTCCTTTTTTACATACAAAACGGCAGGTAATTCACCACCTAATCGCAACGCCTTTAGTGCCACATCCATGAACTTAAAAGCTCCTGGCCAAATGAAAAGGAATAAAGCTGCAAAAGCTACAACTGGCATTGCAACACTATTGACATTTTTACTGTGAATAATATTAGAGAATGCGACAAACATTAAAGTTGGAACAACCGCAATTGCAATTGCAATTGCATGGCTTATTAAATTTTTACTAAATATGACAACTTGGGGTTCAGACTCTGCTGCCTTTAGTATAGCTAAAAATACCAAAGTAAATATTACCATAAATCCAAAGGATAAAAAATTGCAGAAAACAATATACGCGATATCTTCCAATTTGCTGGGAAACTTTTTGTCAGCAAAATTATATTTCTTATTTATAGCAAGAAAACTGTATATATAACTAATTATTGAGAAAACTAAAGAAATCAAAATAATTGCCCCTAATACAATACTAGAATACTCTAGAGTGGATGCCAAGCCCTCATCATTCATCAACCCAGCAGGCTGATATATAAAAAAGTGCAAGAAAGTTAAAATTCCAATAGAAAAGCTAACGCACCATTTTGAAAACTTTGTTCGACTTTTAAATGAAGTGCTTAACTCCAAAGCGGATAAAGAATCCCTTATGGGATCGAGAATCCATACCATACCAGGAAGCAAAATATAAATTATTAACGCAAGAATATAAAAATAACACACCATAGATATTACAGGCACTCCAAGTCCAAATCCTTCCATCATCTCAAAATATGGAATATCTTTCTTTATAGAGTAGCAAATTAAAACTACAGAAACGCTAAAAAAACTTGCAATCAATGAAATAAAAAATCTAAACGCACCAATATTTGAGACCAAAGGCTTAATTATTTTTGAAATTTTCTTCTGTCCATCGGGCTCTATGCTTTCGTTTATTGGCAATTTCTTCTCCATTCAGATAAATTAGAATGATAGCATTGCATTAGTTTGTGAATTTAATCCACAAATCTTGAAAATCAGGGTATCATTGATCAAATGGTTTTGTCAAAAAGAGTTTTATGGAACTAGATGAATCCGATAGATTGAGTGCGTCCGTGCTCCTATCACTATTCCCTTACTACTGCAGCAACAGCTAGGTTGGAGACTGGTCGTGGGATGGAACCATTTAGTCGTAGTACGCATAAGCGGGTCAGATTCCGTACTTTGTAGCGGAAGCAAAGAAGTTTACTTGTGCGTGCAATGAGGCCGGAATACATGCGGGTAAGGTGGACATGTAGCTTCGGCATCGGGCTTGTGACTCTGGGGCCGGCTTTCCCTGGGATCACGGTTATGGGCAAACGAAGCGGAAGGGGAAGAACGGTTGGAGCGTGGGGTGGAGATGTTTCGTGCCATTGATTAGGGCATTGCTGCACGTGCAAGGATTTCCGCTTCGTTGCCGATCAGTTCGACGAGATCGTCAGGGTTTCCTGCATGTCCTGGAGGTTGCAACCAGAGGGGGGCTTGCTGGACAGGGTTTTGCCTTGACCCTATGATCTTCACAGTTTCGATGGGTTGAGGTGCGGCATGAGCGGGACGCTCTATGAGAGGGATTTCTATGCCTGGGCCAATGAGCAGGCAGCCCTGCTGCGGGCGGGTAAGCTGTCGGCGGCGGACATCGAGAATATTGCCGAGGAAATCGAGAGCATGGGCAGGACGGAGAAGCGTGAGCTGACCAGGCTTCTGACGGTCCTGATCCTGCATCAGCTGATATGGCAGTTTCAACCGGTGCGGCGGGGAAATTCCTGGGAGGCGACGATCAAGGTGCAGCGGCGGGACCTTGTCGTTCACCTGAAAGATAACCCCAGCCTGAAAGCCAAGGTGGGGGAGGCGATTGAACAGGCTTACGGTACTGCCGTGATCCAGGCCGCCGATGAAACGGGCCTGACGGAAACGACTTTTCCGGCGGTATGCCCGTGGTCGTTTGAGCAGATCATGGATGCGAGGTTTTGGCCGGATGGGCACTGATTGGGGGCTGGGGCCGGCGGTGGGACGGCGTACCGAGTCATATCGGCGCTGATCGCGCCTTACGCTGGGTCCCCGCTTCCGCGGGGATGACGGTTGTGGGCGGGGAAGACGGTTGGGGGTGGGGTGGCGGTTGGATGGGTATGCGCGGGGGGCGTAGCGCGGATTAGGCGGTAGCCGTAATCCGCGGGAACCTGCTTCCCAGCGTTGTTCCGCGGATTACGCTTTGCTAATCCGCGCTACGGGTGCGGGTGCAGCGTTCATCCTTCACGCCGCCGTCACCGCCGCCCGGTCCGCCGCATCCGGATCGTAGTTCAGGTTGGGGGCCAGCCAGCGTTCCATGTCGGGCAGGGTCATGCCCTTGCGGGTGGCGTAGTCGGCGACCTGGTCGCGTTCGATTTTGGCGACGCCGAAATATTTGGCGTCGGGGTGGGCGAAGTACCAGCCGCTGACCGCCGCCGTGGGCAGCATGGCGAAGCTTTCGGTGAGCGTGATGCCGGCGATGTTGGTGGCGTCCAGCAGGCGGAAGAGGGTGGCCTTCTCCGTATGGTCGGGGCAGGCGGGGTAGCCGGGGGCGGGGCGGATGCCGCGATATTCCTCGGCGATCAATTGCTCATTGGTCAGGGTCTCACCGGCGGCGTAACCCCACAGTTCGGTGCGCACCCGTTCATGCAGCCGTTCGGCAAAGGCCTCGGCCAGACGGTCGCCCAGGGCCTTTAGCAGGATGGCGCTGTAATCATCGTGCGCGGCCTCAAATTCCTTGGCGCGTTCGTCCAGGCCGATGCCGGCCGTGCAGGCGAAACCGCCGATCCAGTCGGCAATACCGCTGGATTTCGGCGCGATGTAGTCGGCCAGGGACAGGTTCGCCCGCTCCCGCCCCGGATCGCGGGCCATCTGCTGTCGCAGCATATGCAGGCGGTCCAGCACGGTCTTGCGGGTGTTGTCGGTGTACAGCTCGATATCGTCGCCGATGCTGTTGGCGGGCCACAGCGCCACCACGGCGTTGGCGCGCAGCCATTTTTCGCCGACGATCCGCTGCAGCATGGCCTGGGCATCGGCCCAGAGCGCGCGCGCACTTTCGCCGACCTTCGCATCCTCCAGGATGGCGGGGAAATTGCCGTGCAGTTCCCAGGCCTGGAAGAAGGGCTTCCAGTCGATGCGGGCCACCAGTTCGGCCAGATCGTAATCGTCGAACACGGTGACGCCGGGCTTCAGCGGCTGCGGGGCGCTGTAGCTGGTCCAGTCCAGTTTCAGGGCATTCGCCTGGGCCTGGCCGAAGGGCAGGCGGCTGCGGGTCAGTTGGCTGGCGGCGTGTGCCTCGCGCATCTGGGCGTAATCGGCCTTGATGCGGGCGGTATAGGCGGGGCCGTTGGTGGGGTTCAGCAGGCTTTGCGCCACGCCGACGGCACGGCTGGCATCCAGCACATGCACCACGGGGCCGTCATAGTTGGGGTCGATCTTGACGGCGGTATGGACCTTGGACGTGGTGGCCCCGCCGATCAGCAGGGGCATTGTCATGCCGGTGCGCTGCATCTCCCGCGCGACATAGACCATCTCGTCCAATGACGGGGTGATCAGGCCGGACAGGCCGATGACGTTACACTTATGGGCCTTGGCCTCGTCCAGGATCTTGGCGCAGGGGACCATGACGCCCAGGTCCACCACCTCAAAATTATTGCACTGAAGCACCACGCCCACGATGTTCTTGCCGATATCATGCACGTCGCCCTTGACGGTCGCCATCAGGACGCGGCCCGCCGGTTCAGACTTGGCACCGTCCTTTTCCGCCTCGATATAGGGCAGCAGCCAGGCCACGGCCTTTTTCATGACGCGGGCGGATTTCACCACCTGCGGCAGGAACATCTTGCCGGCACCAAACAGGTCACCGACGACGTTCATGCCATCCATCAGCGGGCCTTCGATGACGTGCAGGGGGCGTTCGGCGGCTAGCCGCGCCTCCTCCACATCGGTGTCGATATATTCGTCGATGCCATGGACCAGGGCGTGGGCCAGACGTTCCTTGACCGGCAGGCTGCGCCAGGACAGGTCGGCGGCCTTTTTCTTCTCGCCCCCCTTGTACTTGTCGGCCACTTCCAGCAGGCGGTCGGTGGCGTCCTCGCGGCGGTTGAGGATCACATCCTCCACCCGTTCGCGCAGTTCCTCCGGGATGTCGTCATAGACGGGCAGTTCGCCGGCATTGACGATGCCCATATCCATGCCCGCCGGGATGGCGTGGTAGAGGAACACGGAATGCATGGCCGCGCGGACGGTATTGTTGCCGCGGAAGCTGAACGAGACGTTGGACAGGCCGCCGGAAATATGGGCGCCGGGGCATTCGCGGCGGATGTCGCGCGTCGCCTCGATAAAGTCCACGGCGTAGTTGTTATGTTCCTCGATGCCGGTGGCGACGGCGAAGATGTTGGGGTCGAAGATGATGTCTTCGGGCGGGAACCCAACCTTGTTCACCAGCACATCGTAGGAGCGCTTGCAAATCTCCAGCTTGCGCGCACGGGTGTCGGCCTGGCCCTTCTCGTCAAAGGCCATGACGACGACGGCGGCACCGTAACGGCGGATTTTCTTGGCCTGAGCGACGAACAGCTCCTCGCCTTCCTTCAGCGAGATGGAATTGACGATCGGCTTGCCCTGGACATTTTTCAGGCCCGCCTCAATCACGCTCCATTTGGAGCTGTCGATCATCACCGGCACCCGCGCGATGTCGGGCTCCGAGGCGATCAGGCGCAGGAAACGGACCATCGCCGCCTCGCTGTCCAGCATCGCCTCGTCCATGTTGACGTCGATGACCTGCGCGCCGTTGGTCACCTGCTCGCGCGCGACGTCAAGGGCCGCCTCGTAATTGCCCTCCAGCACCAGCTTCTTGAACTTGGCCGAGCCGGTGACGTTCGTGCGCTCGCCGATATTGATGAAGCTGGCGGTGCGGGGGGCGGTCATGATTTGGCTCTGTCGCTGAAAGGGAAGGGCAGGGGGAGGTATAGGTCAGAACGCGGGCATGGTGAAGGGTTCCAGCCCGGACAGGCGCATGGAGCGTTCAGGGCTGGCGGGTTCACGCGGCGGCAGGCCCTTTACCGACTGGGCGATGGCGCGGATATGGTCGGGCGTGGAGCCGCAGCAGCCGCCAACGATATTGACCAAGCCGTCCTTGGCCCAGCCTTGCAGGTCGCTGGCCATGTGTTCGGGCTTCTCGTCATACTGCCCAAACTCGTTCGGCAGGCCGGCATTGGGGTAGGCGGAGACGAAGACATCGGCGATGCGCGACAATTCCTGGATATAGGGGCGCATCAGATCGGCCCCCAGGGCACAGTTCAGGCCCACGGAGAAGGGCTTTACATGGCGCAGGCTGTTCCAGAACGCCTCCGTCGTCTGGCCCGACAGGGTGCGGCCCGACCGGTCGGTGATGGTGCCGGAGATCAGGACGGGCAGATGCAGGCCCTTTTCCTCCAGCACCTCCTCAATCGCGAAGAGAGCAGCCTTGGCGTTCAGCGTGTCGAAGATGGTTTCCACCATCAGCAGGTCGCAACCACCATCGATCAGGCCCGCCGTCTGTTCCTTGTAGGCCAGCCGCAATTCATCAAAATCGACATTGCGGAAGCCGGGGTCGGTGACGACGGGGCTGATGCTGGCGGTGCGGTTGGTGGGGCCAAGGGCGCCCGCGACATAGCGCGGCTGGGTCGGGTCGGCGGCCTCTGCCACGTCGGCGGCCTGGCGGGCCAGCTTGGCGCCTTCAAAGTTCAGCTCATAGGCCAGCTTTTCCATGCCGTAATCGGCAAGGCTGATGCTGGTGGAATTGAAGGTGTTGGTTTCGATGATGTCGGCGCCGGCATCCAGATACTGGGCATGGATGTCATAGATGATCTTCGGCTGGGTCACCGACAGAAGGTCGTTATTTCCCTTCACGTCGTGGGCCCAGTCGGCAAAGCGCGTGCCGCGATAATCCTCTTCTTGCAGATTATGCCGCTGGATCATGGTGCCCATGGCGCCGTCGATCACCAGGATACGCTGGCGCGCAATGTCGCGCAGCCGGGACAGCCGTTCAGCCCTGGTCATCATACCCTCCATCATGCAACACCCAAACCGGCGGGCGCAGGCGCAGCACCCCTGTCACCGGTTCTACCGCCGGGACATCACCCATGCAAACATAAAGATATCTTTATGTGATGATGGCTGACATGCCGGCAGCGCCCACATTGGGGGTTGGGGGCGGGGAGGCGGTCTCCGCCTCCGTCCGCGGGGTGGCGGGCAGGCGAACCTGCACCAGGGTGCCGCCATCCGGGCGGTCGGTCACCGATACGGTGCCACCCAGGGGCCCGGCCACCAGCGTATAGACCATATGCAGGCCCAGACCCGTGCGCCCGTCGGCGCGGCCCGTGGTGGTGAACGGCTCAAACAGGCGGGGGCGGATATCGGGATCGATGCCGATGCCATCATCCTCCACCACCAGATCGACGGATCCATCCTGCGTCAGACTGGCCGCCACGCGGATCATGCCGGGGCGTGCGCCGGGGAAGGCATGGTCCATGCAGTTGGACAGAAGCTGTCCCAGCACCTGGGTCAGAGCGCCGCCATTGGTTTCCAGCACCAGACCCGGCTTGCTTTCCATCACGAAGCGCACATGCGGCGCATCGGTCCGCACCTCCATCGCGGGGCGCAGTTCCATCAGCAGATCGTGCAGGTCCAGGCGGCGGCGGGTTTCGTCGGAGCGTTCGGTGGCGATCTGCTTGAAGCTTTGCACGACGGCGGCGGTGCGTTCGACGGTGGTGGTCAGCAGGTTCGCCGCTTCCTTCACCTCTGTCAGGAAATCGGCCAACTGCCGGCGCGTCATGGTGCCGGCGGCCATCGCCTCTTCCGCCGCCTCAACCTGCTGTGCCAGATGGGTGGCGGTGGTCAGTGCGGTACCGACGGGGGTGTTCACTTCATGTGCAACACCAGCCACCAGCCGGCCCAGGCTGGCCAGTTTCTCCGACTGCACCAGCCGGTCCTGCGCCAGTTGCAGCCGGTCGACGGTTTCCGACAGATGCTTCGTCCGGTCGGCAACCTGATCCTCCAGCGCGCCGTTCAGGGCGGCCAGACGGGCGTTGGACTGCTTAGCCTGATCCAGCATGAAGCGCAGCCGGTCGATCAACAGGGCCGCCTGCAAGAACAGCATGAAGCAGTATCCGGCCTCCATAATGCCGGTGAAGCCGACGCGATGCACCAGGGCCAGATTGGACACGCCCAGCACCGTCCAGGCGATGGCCATGGGCAGGGCCAGCGGTTGCCGCTGCTTGGCGGCCGTGCCCGTAGCCGCGATCAGGGTCATCAGGGCCAGGATCAGGCCGATGGTGGCCGTCCAGGTCAGCAGCCAGGGAAATTGCAGGGTCCACAGGCTGGCCACCGGCACCGCCAGGATGAACAGGAAGGACGGCCAGGCCAGACCCTTGCGCAAGGAACCCGGAAACAGCAGGGCCGCACTGGCCAGACAGGAGAGCCAGACGAAGGGGAACATTACGTTGTTGAGGAAACCCAGCAACTGCCCCGGCAGGGAATAGAGTACCTCGCTGCCCAGCGGCGTGTTGGAGGTCAGCTGTACCAGGGCGATGGCCACCGACATGACGGCAAAGACCAGACATTCCCGGTCGCGCGGGCGCAGGACATAAAGGATCAGGTACAGCAGGCCGATGGACAGGCAGACCGACAGGAAGGCCGTGCGGAAGGCCAGTTCCTGCTGCCAGTCGCCATACATGCTGTCGGCATCACCCAGCAGCAGGGCGCGCGGAATGCCGCCATAGCCGCCGAAGGCCGCCACCTGCACGGTAATATCCAGCACCCCGTCGATGGGGCCGACGGCGGAGATGGCCTTCTGCCCGGCGCTGTCGGTGCTGTCGGCATCGGTGCCGACATTGCCGGCATAGATGGAGCGTTCGCCATTGACCAGCACGTTCCAGGCCACGAAGCGCTGATTATGGCGCATGGCCAGCGGCGGCGCATCCTTGGGCAGCAGCACGCGCAGATGATAGGTGCCGATCCCTTCGGCATTCAGCGGGACGCCATTCACCTTCTGGCTGGTCCAGCGGCCGGGAACGTCCAGCAGGGCCGGCGGCGGGGCGGAGCCGTCCGTGATCTCCGCCGGGGTCACCAGCCGGTCGCGCCAGAACTGCCAGTCGCCTTCCAGGAAAATCTGCCCGTCATGGCGGAAGTCCCAGCCGCGCAAATCCAGCACGCCATCCACGGCCAGTGGGCGTTGTGTCAGGGCGGCGGACAGGCCGACCCACAGGGATGAAAGGATCAATGTCGCGACAAGAGGCGCCCAGAACCAGCGCATCATACCGGAATGGCCCAAATAACGCTGCACGGCCATATTTCCGCACTATCCCGCAAAAGACGTTTCCTGTCTGTGACTTTGCGACAGTCGCGGCGGCGTTGCAATCCGCGCAAATGCCGGTACCGCCATCCGTTGACAGAAAATACACCATTTTAGGGGGCGCCGGTTGCGCAGGCCGGGGGCGCTGCTTATTTTCATGGCATGGATAAGACCAATACGCCGCCTGTACCCGCCGCCATCAACCTGAAACATCTGATTGGCCTGCTGATCGTCCTGGCGGTTGGCGCCGGTGGGGCCATGGCCGCCTGCACCGACGCCGCCGCCGATGGTGTCAACTGGCGCCGCTGCTACATGGATGGGCGTGATCTGAAATCCGTATCGCTGTCCCAGGCCATGTTGCGCGAGGCGACGTTCCAGCGCAGCGACCTGTCGGGGGCGACCCTGACCGGTGCCGATGCCTATCGCGCCAAGTTCCTGTCGGCCCGCCTGGACCGGGTGGTAATGGATGGTGCCCGCCTGATCGAAGCGGACCTGACCCGCGCCGAGTTGTCCGGGGCCAGCCTGAAGAATGCCGATCTGCGCAATGCCAAGCTGGTGGGCGCCATCATGAAGGGGGCCGACCTGACGGGAGCCAGACTGGACGGGGCCGACCTGCGCAATGCGGATCTGGCCGGTGCGCGATGGGCCGATGGTCGTCTGTGCGGCGAAGGGTCGGTTGGACAGTGCCATTAATCAGCGTTCCCTGATGTCTCACGGCAGCATTGCGCCCATTATATTACCGCTAACTTTGACAAAATGGCCGATCTGAGCAATCTTCCCGACGCTTCTGGATAGCGCGGGACTGTGGTGATGTTTTCTGTCGGCTTTCGTGCAGGATTTATTACTGTCTCGCGACAGAATGATGTCATCACCCTGCTTGTCACGGGCGAGGTGATGCCAGTAGATGTCGATCTGGCCATTGAGATCGGGCATGAGTTGGGCATCTACCGTGGCTGCCGGTCCGTTCTGATTGATCTGCGCCGATTTGTCGGTGTCGTTGACTGGGGCGTTGTTCGCCGCATGGGCCGGTATGCCCCCTGGGTGCATGGGTCGGGCACAAAGCTGGCTTATCTGCTGCGGGAAGAGGGCCTAGCCCTGATGGCCGTCACGGCGTGTCATTACCCCCGCGCCCATCACAATGCCTTTCGCGATGAGGGGGCTGCCCGCGCCTGGTTGCGGGAGGAAGCGCCCCTGCCACGGAATCTGGCCGCTTAAAATCAGACTTGCCGGAAAACCGAAGCGAGTTTCAGGAATAATCGTATAATTTATTCACGTGGTCATTGACGTACTGGGTGGTGAAAGTCATAGTGCGCGCCGCTTTTCCGGTTAGCAGATTGCCCTGGCATGTTTTCAGTCGGTCACCGATCAGGCTATATCTCCGTCGCCTTGAGCGAGGGGTTTCTCTGTTTCCTTTTGGTGGGTGATGTGCCGCCGGGGGATATCGAGATGGCCATGGGACTGGCGGTGGAGGATGCGCTGCTGCGTCCAGACAACCGTGTGCTGGTGGATATCCGCCGGTTCACGGGATCCATCGATTGGGGCATGATCCGTGACCTGCGCCGGCATGCGCCCTGGTCGACCAACGCACAGAATTCAGTACGTTGTGCCTATCTGCTGCCCGACAATTATCCGCGCTTTCTGACCATCCTGGCCAGCTTCTATCCCGGTGCCAAGCATCGCGCCTTCAAGGACGACGCCTCGGCCCTGCGCTGGCTGGTACAGGTGCCGGCCAGCGCCTGTGCTTGAGGATGTTCGGGCATGGCGCCCCTGCCGCCGATGAGGCTGGCGGGCGGTGCGGTAGACCGGTAAAAGGCTGGGCAGATTGTTGAAATCCCGTCCGGAACCGACCGATATGGCCCTGATCACCCCCCGCACCCCCGCCGGCACCATGGAATTGCTGCCGCGCCGTCAGGTCACCTTCCAGCGCATGCTGGACACGATCCGCCGCAATTACGAACGGTTCGGCTTCATCCCGCTGGAGACGCCGGTATTCGAGGTGGCGGACGTGCTTCTGTCCAAGTCGGGTGGGGAGACGGAAAAGCAGGTCTATTTCGTGCAGTCGACGGGCGCCATCGAACAGGGTCACAAGCCCGATCTGGCCATGCGCTTTGATCTGACGGTGCCCACCGCCCGCTATGTCGCGCAGTATGAGCGCGAGCTGGCCTTTCCCTTCCGCCGCTATCAGATGCAGCGCGTCTATCGCGGCGAGCGGGCGCAGAAGGGCCGGTACCGCGAATTCTATCAGTGCGATATCGACGTGATTGGCAAGGACAGTTTGCCTGTCGCCTATGATGCCGAGATGCCCGCTGTCATCTATTCCGTGTTCACGGAGCTGAATGTCGGGCCGTTCCAGATCAACTTCAACAATCGCAAGATCCTGCTGGGCATGTTCGAGGCGCTGGGGGTGACCGACCCCGGCATCCGCATTCTGGTGCTGCGGCAAGTGGACAAGCTGGACAAGCTGTCGCGCGAGGATGTTCTGAACCTGCTGACGGCGGACGGCATTGCCCTGTCAGGTGAACAGGCGGCCAGCGTACTGGACATGATCGGGTTCAGCGGGTCGTCGGCGGACACGCTGGCTCATCTCGACCGCCTGGGTCTGGACAATGACCTGTTCAAGGAAGGCGTGGAGGAACTGCGTCAGGTGGTGGCGGCCCTGATCGCCTTCGGCGTGCCGGAGACGCATTGGCGTATCAATCTGGCCATTGCCCGTGGTCTGGATTACTACACGGGCACCGTCTATGAGACGTTCCTGACCGATCACCGGTCGCTGGGTTCCGTCTGCTCCGGCGGGCGGTATGAGAATCTGGCCGGGCTTTATACCAAGTCGAAGCTGCCGGGCGTGGGCATCTCCATCGGCTTGACGCGCCTGTTCTATGCGCTGGAGCAGGCCGGGATCGTTAAGGATGGCGACAGTTCCGTGCAGGCCCTGGTCACACAGTTCGATCCCAGCCTGTTGAACGATTATCTCGCCATCGGTGCCGCCCTGCGCCAGGGCGGGGTGAATACCGAGATCTATCTGTCGCCCGACAAGCCGGCCAAGCAGTTCAAATATGCCGATAAGGCCGGCATCCGTTACGCGGTAATCATGGGCAGCGACGAGAAGGCCAAGGGCGAGGTCCTGGTGAAGGACATGGTGGCCGGCACGCAGGAAGCTGTGAAGCTTGGGGAACTGGTGGGTTGGTTCAAAGGGGCGATTGGGTGAGGTGTAGCGCGGATTATGCTTCGCCTAATCCGCGCTACGGATGGTGATTTTCGCCACTTCGTCGTCATATCTGATATCGTGCGACCCCTTCCCCCACGCATTCCCGCCCTTTTCCGGGTTGGCACGGGTGTTGCTGTACTCAGGTCAGAACCAACCGATCAAATCGGAGCCTGACCATCATGTCGCTGAAAGCCGCCCTGTTCGCCTCTGCCCTGACCCTGACGGCGCTGCCGGCGCTGGCGTTCGGGCCGCAGGATTATGCCGCCCGTGAGGTGACGGTGCAGGATGTCGTGGGCCGGCTGGAGGTGAAGGTGGATGCCGGCGCCTCCAAGGTGACGGCCAGTGTCACCGGCCCCGACCGCTGGGTACAGTTGGTCGAGGTGAAGAAGGAAGGCGACGATCTGGTCATCCATCAGAAGGACAGCCCGCGTGACCGCCGCTGGCGCGACAAGGATGACTGGATCACCGTCACCCTGACCGTTCCCGCCGGCACCAAGCTGGAGATTGACGGCTTTACGGGGGAGGGGACGGTCGGCGACCTGCGCGGTGCCCTGTCCGTTGACGGCATGAATTCCGGCACGCTGACCGTGGGCCGGGTGTCCACGGCCAGCATCGGCATCGACGGGTCGGGCGATGTGAAGCTGGGCGATGTCGACCGTGATGTCGAAGTGGAGATCAATGGCAGCGGCTCCGTCATCACGGGTCGCACCAGCGGCAAGACGGCGCTGGAGATTAACGGGTCGGGCGAGATCTCGCTGGCCCATGCCAATGGCCCCATCAATGCCGAGATCAACGGCTCCGGCGATATCCGCATTCAGTCCGGTGTTGCCGATCCGCTGGCCGTGGAGATCAACGGTTCCGGCTCGCTGCTGCTGGACGGTGTTGCCCGCAATCAGAGCATTGACCAGTCCGGTTCCGGCAATGTCCGCGTGACGGGCCGGAGCAGTTAAAGGCGCCCTCAAGCGCCGGGCGCCGCCATCCGGCGGCTCGGGCTTGCGCGTGCATGGGCACGCGGGCGCTCAACGCGCCAACCGAGCCATGCTGAGTTCCACTCACCACGGCTCGGTATCGGTCGCACTCAAATTCTGTACGTCGTTCCATCCCGCCGCCCTGCGTGGCGGGAAACGGGGAAAGTTTGTCTGCAACCTGGGCCGTGGGGGGCCTTTGATCATGCGTAAATCCGCTTCTGTGCTTTTCGCTGGTATCGCGTTCGTTGCCATGGCCGGGCTTGCCCAGGCCGAGAATTCGGGTCCGATGCGGTTCGACGGATCGGACCTGACCATCCGCGACGTGGTGGGCGAGGTGAAGGTGAATGTCGATCCGTCGGCCAAGGACGTGATTGTCACCATCGATGCCAAGCCGGAGGAATTCCCGATGCTGTCGGCGCGGGCTGGTGATGGCGGCGTGGTCGTCGCCCGCACCAAGCCCATCGAAAAGCAGGGGCGCCGTGACTGGAAAATGGATGATGGCGACGTGGTCATCACCATCACGATCCCCAAGGGCGGCTCCATCCGCATCGATGACATGGTCGGCAAGCTGGAAGTGGGGGACCTGGACGGCCCGCTGACCGCCGATATCCGCGCGGCGGCTGACCTGAAGACCGGCCGGTTGAGCGCGGCCCGCATCGATGTGGCGGGTGCCGCCGGCATCCGTACCGGCGATATTGCCGGCAAGCTGGACCTGAACATCGCCGGAGCGGGCGATATTGATATCGGCACCGTGCGACAGGGCGCGGATATCAAGATCGCCGGGTTCGGCAATGTCGATGTCGCCGGCGTCAATGGCCCCGTCTCCGTGAGGGTCAGTGGCGTCGGCGATGTCGATCTTAATGACGGCAAGGTCGATCTGCTGGACGTGTCGGTGTCCGGCCTCGGCTCCGTCAATTTCGATGGGGAAGCCAAGGACCGCCGCATCAGCTCTTCCGGGCTGGCCAGCGTGCGGGTCAATGGCAAGAAGATTTCCGGTTGAGGATCGTCAGCCACATCGGAAAACAAACAGCCGGGTGTCGTGGGACGCCCGGCTGCGTTTTTTTGAGCAACTTTGTCTTAGCTGAACAGGCGCGCGAAGAAGCCCTTGGGCTTTTCCGGGGCTTTGCCCGCCGCCTTGGGCGCGCTGGAGGGCTTGCCCAGCACATATTCGTTGCGGAACCGTTCAAAATCCTCCTTGCGGCCGAACTTGAACAGGACCTTCAACACATTGCTGCGCATGCCGGTATCCACGCTCATCTCTTCCTGCATGCCCAGGAATTCAAGTGCCCAAAGGCCCTTGATATTGGCGTTGATCCAGTCCTCTGCCTTTTCCATGTCGCCACGATTCTTGAACTTCATCGTGGTTTCAAAGCTATAGCTGCTCATGTCGTCAGCCCCTTTCAGCCGAACAGGTGGGACAGCACGACAAGCACGACGATGGCGCCGATCAGCGACAGCACCGGGTTGTTGCGCACGAAATCGGCCAGCGGCTCCAGAAAGGCCGGGGTGCCGGGCGGGGCCGAGGTGGTGGCCGTGGAAGTGGCCGCGGCGGCGGGTTCCGGGTCGCGCGGCGGCGGCAGGGCGGCACCGGCCCCGGCGATCCGGTCTTCCAGTGCGGCCAGTCGGGCCTCTATCCGGTCCAGGCGGGACGTTTCCGCGTGAGGATCGGGTTGCGGGGTCAGTTCACTGTCACTCATCGCGCCAACCGCCTGTGATTGTCATACTGTTGCCATGGCGGGACCTAAGATAAACGTTTCGCATCCGCGATAGGAAGGGGGGATGGCATACCCCCATCCGATGGAGATAAGCCCCTTACCCCCGCTTCCCCTGAACGGAGTAGTTGAATGCCGCGTCCCCTTCTGCGTCTGCCCGCCGCCCTGTTCCTGGCGCTGACGCTGGCCGGCTGTGCCATCGGTCAGGACGGGCCGCCCAGCGTGCCGGTGGCGTTGCTGGAGGAAGTGGCCGCCCCGGTGCGGGCGGGGGGGCTGATCTGGCGCGGGACCCTGCATCTGCGCGATGCGAATCCGGATTTCGGTGGCCTGTCCTCGCTCCGTGTCAGCCCGGACGGGTCGCAGTTCGTGGCGATCAGCGACCGGGGTAAGCGCGTTGCGGGGCGGTTATCCTATGGGCCGGCGGGGGAGTTGGTCGCGGCAGGGAGTTACAGCATCGATCAGCTGCTGGGCGCGGACGGGCAGGCACTGCCGGGCTTCTTCAACGATACAGAGGGTCTGGCCCTGATCGGCGATTGGCCGGGCGATGGCTGGGCCGTGTCGATGGAGCGGCGGCATTCCATCCTGCGCTACCCCCCGGCCTTGGCCGGATCGGCGGCGGCGGAACTGCCGGTGCCGGACGGGTTTGCGCAGCTTCCGTTCAATTCGGGGATCGAGACGTTGCTGTCGCTGCCCGATGGTCGCCTGCTGGCCATTGCCGAGGATGGGGACGGGCAGGGGCGGCACCGCGCCTGGATCGGCGGTCCGGGGGCGTGGGCGGAGTTCACCTATCAAGGGCTGCCGCCCTTCCTGCCGGTGGACGCGGCACGCCTGCCCGATGGTGGCATTCTGGTGCTTGAACGCCGGGTGGGCCTGCTGGGTGGCTGGGGCAGCCGCATCGTGCGGGTGGATTCCAGTGCCTTGAAGACCGGTGCGGTGGCGCAGGGCCAGGAGATCGCGCGTTTACAGCCGCCCATGGCGACCGAGAATTATGAGGGGATCGACACGCGACCCCTGCCGGGCGGCGGGGTCGCGGTCTATCTGGTATCCGACAACAACTTCAAGCCGGTCATTCAGCGCACATTGCTGACCATGTTTGAATGGCGGCCGTGACGCTGGATCACTCCACCACCCGCACCTTCACATAGGAACCGGGCGCCGGCTCAATCGGTTTCAGCTTGCCATCGCCGGGTTGCCGTGCCGGGACCTTGGGGCCGGCATATTTCTGCACCCACTTGGCATATTCGGGCCACCAGCTGCCCTCCACCTGTTTGGCGCCGGCCAGCCACTGTTCGGGGTCCTTGGGCAGCTTGTTGTTCAGGAAGTGGCTGTACTTGTTGGCTGTCGGCGGGTTGACGACCCCGGCAATATGGCCGGATGCCGCCAGCACAAACTTCACCGGGCCGCCATAAAGCTGCGTCGCGGCATAGGTCGACTTCCAGGGCGTGATGTGATCCTCGCGCGTGGACAGCATGAAGGTCGGGGTTTTGATCTTGCCCAGATCAATCTCCACACCCTTCAGGGTCAGCGCACAGGGCTTCACCAGCAGGTTCCGCTGATACATGTTGCGCAGGTAGAAACTGTGCATGGCGGCGGGCATGCGGGTGGCGTCGGAGTTCCAGTACAGAAGGTCGAACGGGAACGGGTCCTTGCCCAGCAGGTAATTATTGACCACGAACGACCAGATCAGGTCGTTGGCGCGCAGCATGTTGAAGGTGGTCGCCATAGACTGCCCGTTCAGGTAGCCCTGGCTGTTCATCTTTTCTTCCAGTGCCGCCAACTGTTCTTCATCAATGAAGACAGACAGTTCGCCGGGTTCGGTGAAATCGGTCAGGGTGACGAGATAGAGCACGCTCTTCACCCGGTCATCACCCTTTTCCGCCATATAGGCCAACGTGGAGGCCGTCAGCGTCCCGCCGATGCAGTAGCCGACCATGTTGATCTCCCGCTCCCCCGTCGCCTGTTCGATGGCGTCGATGGCGGCCAGCGGGCCGGCGGTCATGTAATCTTCCCAGGTCTTGGTCGCCAGATGTTCATCCGGGTTGACCCAGGAGACGATGAAGACCGTATGCCCCTGATCGCACAGCCATTTCACCAGTGAATTGGCCGGGCGCAGGTCCAGGATATAGAATTTGTTGATCCACGGCGGCACGATCAGCAGCGGGCGCTTATGCTGCTGCTCCGTCGTGGGATTGTACTGGATCAGCTGCATCAACTCGTTCTGGTAAATCACCTGACCCGGCGTGGCGGCGATATTCTTGCCCACCTCGAACTTCTTATAGTCGGTCATGGAGATGGCGAGCTGGCCCTTGCCGCGCTCCAGATCGCCCAGCAGGTTCTCCAGTCCCTTCACCAGATTCTCGCCACCGGATTCGATAGTGGCGCGCAGCACCTCCGGGTTGGTCAGGACGAAATTGCTGGGCGCCATCGCATCCACGAACTGGCGCGTATAGAAATCCACCTTCTTGGCCGTCTTGTCATCCATCCCCTCCACCTCATGCACGGTGGATTGCAGCCAGCGGGCCGTCAGCAGGTAGGATTGCTTGATATAGTCGAACAGGGCGTTTTCATCCCAGGCGCTGTCCTTGAAGCGCTTATCCTCCTTGGCCGGCGCCACCACGGGGGCGGCTTCCTGACCCAGCAGGCGCTGGGTCGTGCGCTGCCACAAAGACATATAGTCCTGCCATAGCGACATCTGCGCCTGCATCAGCTTGGCCGGATCGGCCATCAGGCGGGCCGTCATCTCCATGAAGGCCGCACCAATATGCATCATCCCCTGGGAGGCGGATGCGTCGCCGCCATTCTGCCTTTGCAGGAAATCGGAGACCAGCCGCTGGCTCTGTTCGGCGATGCGCGCCATGTTGCGCGACATTTCGACCGGATCGGGGATCTTGATCTCGGGGCTTTGCGGCTCGGCCATGCTGACTTCCTTGACGTCACGTTTCCCAGGTGTGGGGACAGCGCCGATTCTGCATCACCCCGGGATGGGGCCGTCGGCTTTGTCCAGGATCGGTCCCGCATGCCAGCCTGTCCGATGGCGGTATGGCGGGCGGGTTGCCGTCCCGCTTTTTTTCATACACGATCCCTCCATGATTTTCACCGCTGCATACGTATCGCTCCGACATCTTCGCCTGGCCGCCATTGCCGCCATGCTGGGTCTGTCGGCCTGCGCCCAGGTGCCCGTGCCCGACATCGTGTTCGATGACGGGCCGGCGCCTGCGAAACCGTCGGAAATCACCGATGCCGACCCCGTCAAGGCCCTGACGGGTGCCCGGCCCATCCGCCGGGCCGACCCGTCGATCAAGGGCAGGGCCAATCTGGGTTCCGTTCCGGCCCGACCGGAGGAATTCTCGAACCCCATCGAACGCCAGGCATTGATCGACCGGTTGCAGGCCGACCGCGCCGAGGGGGAGGCCGCCGGCGACGCCCTGCGCGCCCGCTCGACCGACCCGCGTGGCCGGGCGGAGGATGTGCCCGACGTGCCCGACGCACCACCGCCGGTGCCGCCCGCGCTGCCGAGGCCCGAGGGGTCGTAGGTCAGGTCGAGCCGCAGGCGAGCCCTGACAGCGAAGGATTGAAAGCTATACTGTCAGGGCTCGCCTTCGGCTCGACCTGACCTACGGCTTCCCCACATCCACCCCGCCATCCCGCCCGCTCATGGCAGATTGGCGCGCACTCCGCGCAAAATCATGTCGCGGGGGGCTGTTGCGGTGCGCTACATATTTCGCCCCTTTCATTTTCAACCCGGTGCCCAGGTCCATGAGCGACACTGAATTCCACCGCATCAAGCGGCTTCCGCCCTACGTCTTCGCTGAAGTGAATGCGATGAAGGCGCGAGCTAGGGCCGCCGCGGAGGACATCATCGATCTCGGCATGGGTAACCCGGACCAGCCGACGCCGCCGCATATCGTGGCGAAGATGATCGAGGCGGTCCAGAACCCCAAGACCCATCGCTATAGCCAGAGCCGCGGTATTCCCGGCCTGCGCAAGGCCATCAGCGCCTATTACAAGCGCCGCTTCGACGTTGATATCGACCCGGAAACCGAAGCGATCGTTACCATCGGCTCCAAGGAAGGCCTGGCCAATCTGGCGCAGGCCATCACCAGCCCTGGCGACGTGATCCTGGTGCCGAATCCGTCTTACCCGATCCATCCGTTCGGCTTCATGCTGGCCGGTGCCGCCCTGCGCCACATCCCCGTGAATAACGGCCTGGATGATTTTGTGCCGGCGCTGGAACGCGCCATCAAGCATTCGGTGCCCAAGCCCACGGCCCTGATCGTCAGCTTCCCCGCCAACCCGACGGGTCAGACGGTGTCGCTGGATTTCTACCGGCCCATCGTGGATCTGTGCCTGAAGCACGGCATCTATATCCTGTCTGACATCGCCTATGCCGAGATCTATTTCGATGGCAATCCGCCGCCGTCGGTGTTGCAGATCCCGGAAGCGCGCGACATCACCGTGGAATTCAACAGCTTGTCCAAGACCTACAACATGCCGGGCTGGCGTGTCGGTTTCGGGGTGGGTTCGAAGAAGCTGGTCGGCGCGCTGGCCAAGTTCAAATCCTATGTGGATTACGGCGCCTTCACGCCCATCCAGGTGGCCGCCACCGCTGCGCTGAACGGGCCGCAGGATTGCGTGCTGGAAATCCGCGAGATGTACAAGCAGCGCCGCGACGTGCTGATCAAGGGTCTGCACGCCGCCGGCTGGATGGTGCCGTCGCCCAACGCATCCATGTTCGTCTGGGCCGAAATCCCGGAGCCGTTCAAGCATTTGAGCAGCCTGGAATTCGCCAAGGTCCTGATGCAGGAAGCCAAGGTCGCTGTCAGCCCCGGCATCGGGTTTGGCGAATATGGCGATACGCATGTGCGGTTCGGGCTGGTGGAAAACACCCAGCGCATCCGTCAGGCCACCAACAATATCAAGCTGTTCCTGGACAAGGCGCGCAAGATCAACGCGCCCATCACGTCCGAACCCGCCGCTGTCGAGTGAGGATCAATTCTGATGGTTGATGGCAAACCCTTGCGTATTGGTGTCGCTGGCCTGGGTACGGTCGGCGGTGGGGTTCTGAAGCTGGTATCGGCCAATGCCGATCTGCTGTCCAAGCGGACGGGCCGCCCCATTCAGGTGGTGGCCGTTTCCGCCCGTGACCGCAGCCGCGACCGTGGCGTCGATCTGTCGAATGTCCGCTGGTACGAGGATGCGGCCGATCTGGCCGTTGATCCCGATGTCGATGTCTTTGTCGAACTGATCGGCGGGTCCGACGGCATTGCCAAACAGGCGGTCGAGGCGGCATTGGCCGCCGGCAAGCATGTGGTGACGGCCAACAAGGCGCTGCTGGCCCATCATGGCGCGGCACTGGCCACCAAGGCCGAGTCCGCCGGCCTGACCCTGGCGTTCGAGGCGGCGGTGGCCGGCGGCATCCCCGCCATCAAGGGCCTGCGCGAAGGGCTGGCCGCCAACAATATCCGTGAAGTCCACGGCATCCTGAACGGCACCTGCAATTACATCCTGACCGAGATGCGGACCACGGGACGCGATTTCGCCGATGTTCTGGCCGATGCCCAGCGCCTGGGCTATGCCGAGGCTGACCCGTCCTTTGACGTGGATGGTGTGGATGCCGCGCATAAGCTGGCGGTGCTGACCGCCGTCGCCTTTGGCGCGCATGTCGATTTCAAGTCGGTGCATATCGAGGGCATCCGCCACGTCTCCGCCCTTGATATCAACTATGCCCAGGAACTGGGTTACCGCATCCGTCTGCTGGGCATTGCCCGGCGGACGGAAGATGGCATTGAGCAGCGGGTGCATCCCTGCATGGTGCCGATCACCAGCCCTTGTGGTGCCACCGATGGCGTGTTCAACGCCGTCGTCGCCGATGGTGATTTCGTGGACAAGGTGGTGCTCGTGGGGCGCGGTGCCGGTGCCGGCCCGACCGCGTCCGCCGTTGTTGCCGATCTGGTGGATATCGCCCGTGGCCGTTCCACGCCGACCTTTGGCGTGCCGGCGGCAGCACTGGAGCCGGCCAAGGCCGCCCCGCTGAGCCGCCGCCGTGGTCGTTACTATGTCCGCCTGATGGTGGTCGACCGTCCCGGCGTGATTGCCGAGATCGCGGCCACGCTGCGCGACCAGAATGTCTCCATGGAGGCGTTCCTGCAGCGCGGCCGGGCACCCGGTGAGGCGGTGCCCGTGGTCTGGACCACCCACGACACGGACGAGGCCGCCATGCAGCAGGCGCTCGCCACCATCGCGTCGTTGGACAGTGTTCTGGAACCGCCGCGCATGATCCGCATCGAGGATTTCTGATACACACTCAACCCAGGAACGGCGCAGGCAACAAGACGCCGATCTCAGCCATAGGGGAACGATAATGAGTGAGAAGAGCAATCCGAAGGGCGATTTCTCCCTGGTGATGGACCGTAATCTGGCGCTGGAAGTGGTCCGCGTCACCGAGGCGGCGGCCCTGTCGGCGTCGCTGCTGATGGGCCGTGGCGACGAGAAGGCCGCCGATCAGGCCGCCGTGGACGCGATGCGCAAGGCGCTGAACAGCCTGTCCATCGACGGTACCGTGGTGATCGGCGAGGGCGAGCGCGACGAAGCCCCGATGCTGTATATCGGGGAAAAGGTTGGCACCGGCAACGGCCCTAAGATCGACATCGCGCTGGACCCGCTGGAAGGGACCACCATCTGCGCCAAGGGCGGCCCGAACGCCCTGGCCGTCATTGCCATGGCGGAAGCCGGCGGCTTCCTGAACGCGCCCGACGTGTACATGGAAAAGATCGCTGTGGGCGGTGGCCTGCCGGGCGGTGTGGTTGATCTGGACGAAAAGGTTGAGACCAACCTGCGCAATCTGGCGCTGGCCAAGGGTGCGGATGTGTCGGAACTGGTGGTCTGTATCCTGGACCGTCCGCGCCATGCCGAACTGATCGCGCGTGTGCGTGAAGCCGGTGCCCGCATCATGCTGATCGGCGATGGCGACGTGTCGGGCGTGATCGCGACCGCACAGCCCAATGCCGGCATCGACCTGTATATGGGTTCCGGTGGTGCGCCGGAGGGTGTGCTGGCCGCTGCCGCGCTGCGCTGCATCGGCGGGCAGTTCCAGGGCCGCCTGATCTTCCGCAACGATGCCGAGCGTGAGCGCGCCAAGCGCTGGGGCGTCACCGACCTGGACAAGAAGTACAGCCTGTACGATCTGGCCCGTGGCGATGTGATGTTCTGCGCCACCGGCGTGACCACCGGCCCCATGCTGGGCGGCGTGCGCCGCTTCCCCGGCGGGGCCATCACCCATTCCGTGGTGATGCGGTCCAAGTCGGGCACGGTGCGTTATGTCGAGGCGCACCATAACCTGCGCACCAAGACCAGCTTCATTCCGGAAGCGAAGCGGTAATTTCGCTTTTCTGATTGCTGTTTGATCGTCATCCCGGCGACGAGCCGGGACCCAGGGGCCACAGGCATAAACCTTTACGCTGCGTCGACCGACGCTGCCGCAAGGTTCGCTCATGTGGCCCTGGGTCCCGGCTTTCGCCGGGATGATGTTTTATGGCTATATCGTTTCATTGTTTCGAGACGGGTACCCCCATGACCATCCCCGCCTTTCTCGGCGTTGAAAGCTCCCTGACCGGTCGCCGCTGGAAGGCGCGTAACAGCGATGACCGGCTGGCCCTGACGCTGGCGCAGGCGCATGGCCTGCCGGAACTGGTGGGACGCCTGCTGGCGGGGCGGGGTGTCGCGGTGGAGGAGGTGGAGCGGTTCCTGTCGCCAACCTTGCGTGCCTTCATGCCCGACCCGTCGGTGCTGCGCGACATGGACAAGGCCGCCGACCGCGTGGCCCGCGCCATTCGCGACGGGGAGAAGGTGGCGGTCTTTGGCGATTATGATGTGGACGGTGCCACCTCCACCGCCCTGCTGAACCGCTTCTTCCGGGCCGTGGGCCGGGAATTGCGCGTCTATATCCCCGACCGGATCGAGGAAGGGTATGGCCCGAACCTGCCAGCCCTGCTGAAGCTGAAGGAAGGAGGCATCGATCTGGTCGTCACCGTCGATTGCGGGGTGACCAGTTTCGATCCGCTGCACGGGGCGGTGGCGGCGGGGCTGGAGGTGGTGGTAGTCGACCATCACAAGGCCGAGCCGCGCCTGCCCGATGTGACGGCGGTGGTGAACCCCAACCGCATGGATGAACCGGCGGGCGGGCCGCTATCGACCCTGGCGGCCGTCGGCGTCACCTTCCTGCTGATCGTGGCGGTCAACCGGCTGCTGCGCGGTACGGGCTTTTACAGCAATGGCAGGGCGGAACCGGACCTGATGTCCTGGCTGGATATCGTGGCGCTGGGCACGGTCTGTGACGTGGTCCCGCTGGTCGGGTTGAACCGGGCGTTCGTGGCGCAGGGCCTGCGGGTTATGGGCAAGCGCGCTAATATCGGTATTTCCGCGCTGGCCGATGTGGCGGGCGTGAACGAGGCGATGGACGCCTATCACGCCGGATACATTATCGGGCCGCGCGTGAATGCTGGCGGTCGGGTCGGCCGGGCCGATCTGGGGACCCGTCTTCTGGCCACGGAGTCGCCGGCAGAAGCCGCCGATCTGGCCAAGGAACTGCACGCGTTTAACGCCGAACGCCGGGCCATTGAGGCGTCTGTGCTGGAAGATGCCATCGCCATGATGGAAACCAGCGTGGATGACAGTCCCGAACTGGTGCTGGCCGTGGGGGAAGGGTGGCATCCCGGTGTCATCGGTATCGTCGCCTCGCGCCTGAAGGACCGGTTTAACCGCCCGGCCTGTGTGGTGGCGCTGGATGGTACCCTGGGCAAGGCGTCGGGCCGGTCGGTGCGCGGTGTCGATCTGGGATCGGCCATCATCGCCGCGCGTCAGGCGGGGTTGCTGGTGGCCGGCGGCGGGCACGCCATGGCGGCGGGCTTTAACGTGGAGCGGGAAAAGATCGACGATCTGCGCGCTTTCCTGCGCGAACGGATCGCCCGGCAGCTGGAGGATACAGGCCCGCTGGTGCCGTCTTTGTCGCTGGATGGTGCGCTGTCGGTGCGCGGGGCCAATACTGATCTGATGCGGCATCTGGAACGGCTGGCCCCCTATGGCACCGGCAATTCCGAACCGCGCTTCGCCGTCACCGACGCCCGCATCGTCAAGGCCGACGTCGTGGGCGGGGAGGGCAAGCATGTGCGCTGTATCCTGACGGGCAATGACGGCAGCCGGTTGAAATCAATCGCCTTTCGCGCCATGGACAGCGATCTGGGTCCCGCCCTGCTGCAAAGTGGCGGGCGACCGATGCATCTGGCGGGGACTTTACGGCCCGACCGCTGGAACGGAAATGATGGCGTACAGTTATTGATTGATGATGCCGCGGTTTCCGGCAACGCCGGATAAAGGAAACCTGAGCGACTATTCATTCAATCGCCACCGGTCTTTAACAAATTATTGCCAATTCGTTAAAGACAGCTATCCCCGCATAGCATATAGTCACCCATCGCCCAGTTGCCGCTTGCATCATCACTGCCGGGGCAGGGCGGTCGCGTTGGTTTTGTGTGGGGCGATCGGTGTCATGAATGTACGCGCGGCGGGTGCGCCGGTCGAAAGGCCGGAAGCGAGTAAGATGAAGGAAACGGCGGTCACGCCGCCCGAACCCACCTCCGCCGTCTCCAAGCTTCAAGCCCATTTCGAACAGCTGGACGAGAATTCGCTGCTGCGTGTGGCCCGCGCGGTGGAACTGGCCCGCGCCGCCGAACGCCGCGACCCCACCGACGAACAGATCCTGGAGACGCTGCGCCCGCGCCTGCGCAACCTGCGCCCGGCCCGCGTGCCGACCTTCCAGCGTTCCATCTGCGTCGCGCTGGAAATTTTCCTTTATGACGGCGACCTGCATGAGGAAAAGCGCAAGGGTGCGCTGGCCCGACAGGTGCTGAACCCCTGGTGGCGGGTGCTGCTGGCATCGCCACATCGGGCCGCACTGGCTGCGCTGGAGGGGGAGTATGGCAAGGCCGTGCGCGAGCAGCGATGGTCCGATCTGCCGGCCATTGCCGACAGGGGCGTGATTGCGGCGGCCGAGGCGACGAACGCCCTGCTGGCCGAGGCGCAGAAATCCTATGGAAGGCGGGGGGAACTGTCCTCCATGCTGGGCGGGGATCGCGCGTTGGAGGATATGCGGGAGATCGGGGTGCTGCTGGGCCTGCACAGCCAGCTGACCCCCGCGCTGGAACGTGTGCGCCGTATGGCCGGCGTGGAAGGGGCGGGCCGCATTGCCGATTTCACGCCGGCGTCCGTGGTGGCGGCGCGCACCGCCTATATGAACATCCATGACCGGGGCGCCGATCTGGTCGAGTATTTCTTCTTCGGGCTGATGACCCTGCTGATGCAGCCGTTCCAGGCGCTGCGCCTGGTCCGCATGCTGTCGCAGGATCTGAGCCATGTGTCGGGCAACCATCCGGCCCGCCTGATCCCCGCCCGCCTGTTCTCCGACCTGACGCGGACCTTGTCGGAGATCGGCAAGGCGTCGGCGGGGCCGGTGATGGCACGGCGTGTCTGGCTTCTGACCTGCGCGCGGCTGGTGTCGGATGCGCAACTGATGATCAAGGGTCTGGCGGAGGAGGTTCAGGTTGAGCCGAATCCGGAATGGCAGAAGCTGCTGACCGAGGCGCGGGGCCGGGTGATGCAGGCCGTGGACACGTTCCTGATGGCCGCTATCCAGGATGCGGTCGTGGTGCTGCCCGTGAAGCCGTTGCAGGAAAAGAAGGGCGTCGAGGTCCGGCTGGAACCCGACATGGCCCATATCCCGACCGAGGAGGAGGTGGGCATCGCCCAGGCCGCCACCGTCCTGTTCACGGCGGTCAAGAAGCTGATGGAACAGGAAGGCCAGGACCGGCTGATGCGGTCCAAGGAGGCCGATCTGGAGCAGCGTCTGGAGATCGGGATCAATTTCCGCGTCGAATATCTGCGCGCCCGACCCAAGCATGCCGTGGCGCTGGCCCATCTGCGCGGGGTGCAGAAGGTGCTTAAGGGCCTGCCCTCGTTCAACATTATCCGCGATCTGGAATATCGTGTCGAACGGACCCTCGATCGCTATAAGAATTGATCGAAGTTGGGTCGGGCATGGGCGTTATGCAAGAAAGTGAAAAAAAATGCTTGAACAGCCCGGCCGGTCCGGCTAATTAACCGCCCACCGACGACGTCCCCATCGTCTAGAGGCCTAGGACACCAGCCTTTCACGTTGGTAACACGGGTTCGAATCCCGTTGGGGACGCCACCTTCCAAGACACGAGTTCTTGGTTTCCGGTGGCGGTGCCGGATGGATGACTTGAGCACCATTTGGCGGATACGGAAAAAGCCCCGCGCCGAAAGGCCGGGGCTTTTTCGTTGCCAAACCAGCATTAGCTTTTTCAACAAGGGATTGATCATGCGTTCTTTGGAAGGACAGCGCAGCGACAACCGGCCCCTGAAGCGCAACGATGACGAAAAGCGCCGGGCCCTGTTGCAGCTGGAAGCGGCCTATGCCGCGCTTGGTCCGAAGCCGACGCCGGGCCTGAAGGAAACCATGGCGGAGCGTATCCGCGCCCTGAAGGCCGAAATCGCCGAGGGCGCAGCCAAGCCGCCGCGCCGCGATCGTGATCGCGACCGGGGCTGAACAAAACAGCATCCCAGAAGAAGGGCGGGACCTGCCAAGAGGCGGTTCCCGCCCTTTTTTCATGGCGGCATGAAACGCTGTTATGGGCCGCTTAAGGGCCTTGCGCATGCCGTCATGTCGGACCATCTTGGAGCGATCGCTTCCAAAGGCAGGGCCATGCGCCGTATCGCATCATTCTGGACGGGGTTGCTGAAGGCTGGTGCTGTGGCACTGGTCCTGGCCCTGTTCGGCTTTGCGACGGCATCGGCGCATGAGAATCATGACGCCCGCCAGCCGGTGTCGGTATCTGCCCATCAGCATCACGAGATGGTCGCCCAGACCAATTGCCACGAGCAGCAGGGCGTGCAGAAGGCCGCCACCACCACCCATGACCATGTGCACAAGCATGGGCAGGGCATGGATGACGATTGCTGCAAGGATGCCTGTACCTGTGGCTGTGCGGCCAGTTGTGCTGCCCATGTCGGGACCGGGTTGCCGGTGGCCACGGCACTGACGCTGCCGGTGCCGGCGGGTCTGCTGTTGCCGGGCCGTGCCATCGATCCGGCGGGCCTGACCACACCGCCCGATCCGCGCCCACCGCTTACCATCTGACTCGCCCCGCTGCACCCGCGTGCGTTGACGCCGCCGGTGCCTGTTCTGCGTTGTCAGATGGAATCATCCCATGAAAATCCTGTCGCGCCTGTTGCTGGCGGCGGCCCTGTTCCTGGTCCCGGCCTTGGCCGTATCCGCCCATGAAGGGCATGACCATGGCGCCCCCGATGCCGCCGCCACCCCGGCCCCGTCCCCCACCGCCGTCCCCACGCTGGAGGCTGATGGCGGGGATGTGCAGATGGTCGCCCTGCTGCAGGGTGGGACCATCACCCTGTTCATCGATCTGCTGGCCGATAACAGCCCCGTGATGGGGGCCGCCGTCACCATGTCCGCCGATGGCGGCAAGCCGGTGACCGTCCCTGCCGCACCCGATGGCACCTACCGCGCGCCTGCCCCCTGGGCCACGCCGGGCGAGCATGCCCTGAACTTCACGGTCACAGCAGATGGGGTGGCCGATCTTCTGGTCGGGACGCTGACGGTGCCGGCGGCGGCCCCTGTCGTGGCGGCGTCTACCGGCTGGGCATCGATTCTCTGGGTCGCAGGCGCGCTGATCCTGGGCATGGTGCTGGGGGCGGCGCTGCTGTCGCTGCGGTCGCGCCGTGCCGTGCCGGCCCTGCTGCTGCTGGCGGCCCTGGCCTTGCCGACCGACCGGGTGATGGCCCATGAAGGCCATGATCATGGTGCGCCGGCACCGGAGCCGGTGGCGGGCAATAATCCCCGCCGTCTTCCCGATGGTGGCCTGTTCGTGCCCAAGGCCACGCAGCGCCTGCTGTCGATCCGCACCCAGGAACTGATCAGCGGGGAGGTATCGCCCACCGTCACCCTGACGGGCCGGGTGATCAATGATCCCAACCGTTCCGGTCGGGTCCAGGCCCCGCAATCGGGCCGCCTGATGCCGCCCGATGGTGGCTTCCCCCTGCCGGGCACTTTGGTGAAGGCGGGGCAGGTTCTGGGCTATGTGGAGCTGGTGCTGCGCGCCGAAGATGGCAGCGGCATTTCCCAGCAACTGGCGGCGCTGGACAAGGATGTGCGGCTGGCACAGCAGCAATGGAACCGCCTGTCCAACCTGAAAGGCGCCGTGGCCCAGGCGGAGATTGATGATGCCCGCGCCACCCTGGATGGGCTGATGCGCGAGCGTGAAGCCATGACCCGCGCCGTGGCCAAGCGTGTCGCCCTGACATCCCCCATCGATGGGGTGATCAGCACCAGCAACGCCGTCCCCGGCCTCATGATCGAGGATCGCGACATCACCCTGGTGTTCGAGGTAACGGAACCGGGTGCCGTGATGGTGGAGGCCCTGTCATTTGACGGGCCGCTGCCGGACGGGGCAACGGTGACGGCCAAGGTTGGAACCAAGACGGTGTCCCTGGCGCTGGCAGGGCAGGGGGTGGCCCCGGTACCGGGCGCGACGCGCCTGCTGCTGCGCGCCAGAGATGGCGCCTGGGGACCGTCGGTGCCGGCGGTGGGGACCATGCTGACCCTGTCGCGGCCCGCCGGTGCGCCCGTGGCAGGGCTGCTGGTTCCGCGCGACGCGCTGGTGCGCGGGTCGGACGGGTTGCCGGCGGTGCTGATCCATGAGACGGCCCAGCGCTTCACGCCGCGTACCGTGCGGGTGGAGCCGGCGGGGGCCGGTGCCGTCCGCCTGGTCGCCGGGGTTGAGGCGGGTGCGCGGGTCGTGGTGCGCGGCGCCAATCTTCTGAACCAGATCCGATAGGGGGCGGCGATGTTTACGGCAATCGTCTCCACCTCGCTACGCAACCGGCTGATGGTGCTGGTCGCGGCCCTGCTTCTGACGCTGTATGGCGCGTTTACGCTGGGCCATTTGTCGGTGGATGTGTTCCCCGATCTCAATCGCCCCACCATCACCTTGATGACCGAAAGCCCCGGCATGGCCCCGGAGGAGGTGGAGCGGCTGGTCAGCTTCCCCATCGAAACCGCCATGAACGGCATGCCGGGCGTGGAACGCGTTCGCTCCACCTCTTCCGCCGGTCTGTCGGTGGTGACGGTGGAGTTCGGCTGGGGCACCGAGATTTATCGCAACCGGCAGCAGGTGACCGAACGACTGTCGCTGCTGACGGGGCAGTTGCCGCCAGGGGTCGTGCCGCAGATGGGTCCCATCTCCTCCATCATGGGGGAGATCATGCTGGTGGCCCTGACCCCCGCACAGGGGGCCAGCATCGACCCGATGCGCCTGCGCGATGTTGGCGACTGGACATTGCGTCCGCGCATCCTGTCCATTCCCGGCGTGTCGCAGGTCATTCCCATGGGGGGGGAGGTACAGCAGTTCCGGGTTGCCCCCGACACGGGCCGTATGGCCCTGCTGGGTGTCAGCCTGGAACAGGTGCGCGCGGCACTGACCGATTACGGCGCCAATGTCGGCGGCGGCATCGTGGAACGGCGGGGCGAGGAGCTGCTGGTGCGCGGTGTTGGTCGGACCAGCCGGCTGGATGATCTGCGCAAGCTGCCCGTGGCCACCATTGATGGTGCCACCATCGTGCTGGGCGATGTGGCGGCTGTTGACCATGCCGCCCGCCCGCGCCGGGGCGATGCCGGCCTGAACGCCGCCACCGCCGTTCTGGTGTCGGTGCAGAAGCAGCCGGATGCCGACACGCTGACCGTCACACGCGCCGTGGAACGGGCCTTGACGGAGCTGACAGCCGGGTTGCCGGAAGGGGTGGCAGCCCCGGTCGTGGTGTTCCGTCAGGCGGATTTCATTCAGAACAGCGTCGATAATGTTGAACGCGTGCTGGTGGAGGCCGGCATCGTCGTTGCCGTCATCCTGTTCCTGTTCCTGGGCAATTTCCGCACCACCATTATCAGCCTGACGGCCATTCCCATCTCGCTTCTGGTGGCGGTGCTGGTGTTCAAGGCGCTGGGCCTGACCATCAACACCATGACGCTGGGCGGGCTTGCCATCGCCATTGGCGAATTGGTCGATGATGCCGTGGTGGATGTGGAGAATATCTTCCGCCGTCTGCGGGAGAATGCGCTTCGCCCCGAACCGCTGCCGGTTCTGTCCATCGTGCTGTCGGCCAGCACGGAGGTGCGGTCGGGCATTGTCTATGCCACGGCCATCATCGTTCTGGTTTTCGTGCCCCTGTTCGCCCTGTCGGGCATTGAGGGGCGGTTGTTCGCGCCGCTGGGCATTGCCTATATCGTGTCGATCCTGGCCAGCCTGGTCACGGCCATCACGGTCACCCCGGTGCTTTGCTACTACCTGCTGCCGAAACTGGCGGACAGTGTGGAACATGATGGCTGGCTGGTCCGTAAACTGAAGGCAGGCAATGACCGGCTGCTCGATTGGGCCTTTGCCCACCGGGCGCTGGTGATGGGTAGCGTGGCGGGGGCGGTGTTGGTTGCCCTGGTCGCCGTACCGTTCCTGCCGCGCGCCTTCCTGCCCGATTTCAACGAAGGCACCCTGACCATCAGCATGGCGCTGCAACCCGGCATCTCGCTGGATCAATCGTCAGAGGTCGGACGCATGGCCGAACGCCTGCTTGCCCAGGTGCCGGAGGTAACGTCGGTTGCCCGCCGTACGGGCCGGGCGGAGCTGGATGAACATGCCATGGGGGTGCATTCATCGGAGATTGACGCCCATCTGAAGCCATCCGACCGGCCCAAGGCCGATATCCTGGCGGATGTGCGGGCCCGCCTCTCCGGCTTGCCGGTGACGGTGAATATCGGGCAGCCGATTTCCCACCGTCTGGACCATATGCTGTCGGGCGTGCGTGCCCAGTTGGCCGTGAAGCTTTATGGCGATGACATGGTGGCACTGCGGGCGCTGGCCGGTGGGTTGCAGCAGAAACTGTCGACCATTCCCGGCCTGGTCGATTTGCAGATAGAAAAGCAGGTGCTGATCCCGCAGCTTCGCGTCGATGTCGATCCCGACCGGGCGCGTGCCCATGGCATCACCCCGTCCGCTATTCTGGCCGCCGTGCAGAGCCTGTCCAGTGGTGAAAGGGTGACGGAGATCATCGAGGGCGACCGCCGCCACGACCTCGTCCTGCGCCTGAAGGACGAGGCGCGGGACCCGGCGGCGCTGGGCCGCGTGCTCATCGACACACCCGTCGGCCCTGTGCCCCTGTCACAATTGGCAGAGGTGAGTGAGGGCGATGGCCCGAACGAGGTGATGCGCGAGAATGGGCAGCGGCGTCTGGCCCTTCTGGGCAATGGCGACGGCAAGCGCGACATGGCGGCCATTGTGGCCGATATCCGCGCCGTCCTGGATGCCACGCCCATGCCCGCCGGCACCCATGCCAGCCTGGAAGGCACCTTCCAGGCGCAGGAACAGGCGGCACGGACTATTGCCGCCCTGTCGGCGGTGTCCTTCGCCCTGATCTTCCTGGTGCTGTACAGCCGCTACCGCTCCGCCGTGCCCGTGCTGATCATCATGGGGACGGTGCCCATGGCCCTGGTCGGGTCGGTGGCGGCCCTGTGGCTGGCGGGCTTGCCGCTGTCGGTGGCCAGCATGGTGGGTTTCATCACCTTGGCCGGCATTTCCACCCGCAACGGCATCCTGAAAATCAGCCATTACATCAATCTCTGCCGGATCGAGGGAGAGGTGTTTGGCCAAGCCATGATCCGGCGCGGCAGCCGGGAACGTCTTGTGCCGGTCCTGATGACGGCTTTGTCGGCGGGGCTGGCGCTCATCCCCCTGCTGATCGGGGCCGATGCGCCGGGCAAGGAAATCCTGCACCCGGTCGCCGTCACCATCTTTGGCGGGCTGATCAGCGCCACTGTGCTGGACACCGTCCTGACCCCGCTTCTGTTCGCCCGCTTTGGTGGCCCGGCCGTGCAACGGCTGCTGGCTGCCACCCCTTCCACGCCCGGCCAGGTTGCCGAGGCCTTTTAAGGAGTGATCATCATGAAGTTTAACGCTGCCACCCTGGCGCTTGCCACCCTGCTGACCCTGTCCCCCGTCGCCGCCTTTGGCCATGCCCCGCCCGTGGGTGTGCATGGCGGGATGCAGGTGCATGCAGGCCCGCTGCACCAGGAACTGGTGATCAAGGACAAGGTCCTGACCGTCTATCTCAACACCATGGAGGACAAGCCCATGGACACCGCCGGCGCCACGGGCAGCGTCACCCTGCTGATCGAGGGTGCCCCGATGCAGGTAACCCTGGCCCCCGCCGGCCCCAACAGCCTATCGGGCAAGATCGACCGCGAGGTGCCGGTGGGCACCCGCATCGCCACCGTGGTGACGCTGGCCGGCAAAGGGCCGGTGCAAGCACGGTATGAGTGGAAGCCGGCGGCACCCGGCGGGGAGCATGCGGGGCATTGAGGGGGAGGGGCAAAACACTTCCGATGTCGGATGATTTCCCCTTGACGGGAGGTCCAACCTGACCCATCTTCATGGTGTTGTTTCAACATACAGAAAGGAGGTGATCCGATGTCTCGTTCCACTTTGCGGACCCGCGCGGATCTCTCCGGCATCCGGTCGTTCGCCGGCTGATCGGAAGATGTCCGCTGGCGGGGTCCACCGCCAAAGCGGATCGTCCATGCGTCATCATGGAAGGCAGGGCCGGTTCCCCAGGGGGCCGGCCCTGTTTTATGTGGAAAACCGTGATTGATGCCCCGTTCCTTGGTTCCGTTTTGCCAGCGGGCTTGCTATCAAGGCCGAAGCATAAGAGTTCCACCAAAATCCGGGTCCTTTTGATGAATCGCCAAGATCGCCGCCGTCAGCTTTCCGATTTGTCCAAGTCGGATGCGATGTATTCCAGCTTCCCGTCCGACATGCGGGCGGCGACGGAGCTGCATCGGCAGGGCCGCATGAAGGAAGCGGCGGATACGCTGCGCAAGATCACCAAGGTCTATGCCGACCACCCGGATGTGCGCGTCGCCTGGTCCAACCTGGGCGCCACGCTGCAGGGCATGGGCAAGCTGGATGATGCTGTTGCGGCCCTGAAGAAGGCCCGCGCGCTGAAGCCCGATCATCCGCCGCCGCACCACAACCTGGGCATGGCGCTGGCGCAGCAGGGCAAGCTGGACGAGGCCATCGAGAGCCTGCAGCGCGCCTGCGAGTTGGACCCGAATTTCCGCGACGCCTGGGCCGGGCTGGCCCTGGTGCGCGAACAGACGGGCGAAATCCCGCTGGCTGCCGAGGCGTGGCAGCGCGCGGTACAGGCCGATCCCAATGCGGTGGAGCCGCTGTTCAATTTCGGCAACTGCCTGTTCCGTCTGGGCATGCTGCAGGAAGCGGCCAACGCCTTCCAGGGCTGTCTGGCCCGCCGGCCCAACATGCCGGAAGCCGTCTATGCCCTTGGTCGCGTGCATGAAGAGGCCGGCAGCTTTGATACGGCGGCCGAGGCCTATCTGGCCGCCACCCGCATCGCCCCGCAGGTGGGCCAGGGCCATGCGCAACTGGCCGGGTTGATCGTGCATATCGCCGGCAGCGATCTGGCCAAGGCGCAGGGCCTGGCCGACACCTATCGCCAGACCCACCCCGACAGCCCCATCGTGCCGCAACTGTTTGGTCGTCTGGAAGAGATCGCCAAGGCGGCGGCGGATGCTCCCGCTGCTGCGGAGCCGGCGGAAGAGGCAACGGCCGAGGGCTGATCGCTTCGTAAGATCATGAAAAAGGGCGGCGCGGATCATCTCCGCGCCGCCCTTTTTCATGTTCCGGTGCTCACTTCTTCTTGGCCTTCAAGGCCAGCTTGGCGGCGCGGTAACGTGAGGCCCAGCCGGGCTTTTCCTCTTGCGGGGCGCGGGCGATCGACAGGGCGTCGGGGGCCACATCGCGGGTCACCACCGTGCCCGCCGCCGTGTAGGCGCCGTCGCCCACCGACACCGGGGCCACCAGCGTGGAATGGGTGCCGATGAAGACGTTGGCGCCGATGCGGGTGCGGTGCTTCAGCACGCCATCATAGTTGCAGGTAATGGTGCCGGCCCCGATATTCGAGCCACCGCCGACATCGGCGTCGCCCAGATATGTCAGGTGGTTGGCCTTGGCGCCGGCCCCGAACTGGGTATTTTTCAGCTCCACGAAATTGCCGATATGCGCCCCTTCGCCGACATCGGTACCGGGGCGCAGGCGGGCATAGGGGCCGATGATGGCGCGGGCACGCACGATCACACCCTCCAGATGGCTGAAGGGTTTGATCTCCACCCCGTCTTCCACGGTGACGCCGGGGCCGAACACAACATTCTGGCCCACAGTGACATCGCGGCCCAGCACTGTGTCGGCAGCGAAATAGACGGTGTCGGGGTCCAGCAGAGTGGCGCCGTTGGCCATGGCGGCCTGACGCAGGCGGTTCTGGAAAATCTTCTCGATGCCGGCCAGTTCCGCCCGGCTATTGACGCCGGCGGTATCGTCGGTGGGACCTTCGACCACGGCGCAGGTCCAGCCCTTGGCCCGCGCGACGGCCACGGCATCGGTCAGGTAATACTCGCCCTTGGCATTGGCGTTACCGATGCCCGACAGCAACGCGCCCATGCGCGCGCCGTCAAACGCCATGAAGCCCGCATTGCAGAGCGTGACGGCGCGTTCATCCGGGGTGGCGTCCAGAAATTCCACAATCTTTTCCAGGCCACCATCGGCACCCAGGATCAGGCGGCCATAGGCGCCGGGATCGGCAGGCCGCATGCCCAGCACCACCACCGCCGGGTCGCCGGTCCCATTGCGGGCCGCGACCATCTTCGACAAAGTGGCCGCGGTGATCAGGGGCGAGTCGCCGTAAAGCACCAGCACATCACCGGTAAAGCCCGCCAGTTCACCCAGTGCGGCCTTCACGGCATCGCCGGTGCCAAGCTGATTTTCCTGTACCACAGTCGGGTGCGGGGCGACGGTGGCGGCGACATTGTCCATGCCGGGGCCGACCACCACCACGATCTTTTCCGGCGACAGGCTCTGTGCCGCCGCCACCACATGGCTGACCATGGGCAGGCCACCCAGCGGGTGCAGTACCTTGGGCAGGGCTGACTTCATGCGGGTCCCCTTGCCAGCGGCAAGGATGATGCAGGCGAGCGGGCGATGGGACATGGTGGCGGGCCGTGTGGCAGTTTGTCTAAGCTGGCCCCCTGTATCATACAGACCCCTGTGAAAGCCAAGCGGAAGCGGCAGAGACGATGAGCATCCTGGAACGGTTCCCCGCCCTGATCTTCGATTTCGACGGGACCCTGATCGACAGCGCGCCCGACATCGCCCTGGGCCTGAACCGGTTGCTGGTGGCTGAAGGGCGGCGGGAATTGCCGCTGTCGGATGTGCATCAGATGATTGGTGACGGGGCGGGCCGGCTGGTGGAACAGGCCTTTGCCGCCACAGGTGCGGCCCTGACACCCGCTGAGCTGGGGCCGATGACGGAGCGGTATCTGGCGATCTATGGCGCGCTGCCCGTGGACCGGTCCTGTATTTATCCGGGCGTGGTGGAGACGCTGACGGCGCTGAAGAACGCCGGGCATCGCCTGGGCCTGTGTACCAACAAGCCGGCGGGGATCAGTGTCGATCTGCTGCGCGACCTGGGGCTGGACGCGCTGTTCGATGCGGTGGCGGGCGGGGACAGTGTGGCGCGCAAGAAGCCGCATCCCGACCCGCTGCTGTTCGTTATGGAACGGTTGGGCGTGGGGGCTGGCGGGGCCGTGATGGTGGGCGACAATGCCAATGATGTGGCGGCGGCGCGCGGGGCCGGCGTGCCGGTGGTGGCGGTGGCCTATGGCTATCCGCGCATGGCCCTGGCGGACCTCGGCGCGGATATCATCATCGACCGGTTCGCGGATTTGCCGGGGGCGCTGGCGCGGTTGGGTTAAAGACCGCTATTGCCGTAGGTCAGCCGGCCTTGACGCTGGCCAGATGCACCTTCACGGCCCCCAGCGGGCTGTCCATTTCCAGGCGCACGGGTACCGGCGGGCCGCCGGCAATGGCGGGGGCGATGTAGAGTGTGACGGGCACGTCCTTGCGCTTTGCCCCCTCCCGGTCGCGGTCACGCTGCCGGTTTTCCTTCCAGCGACCGGCCAGCGGCTTGTATTTGACCGAGCAGGCGGTGGCGGGGCCGGCATAGACGGACAGGTCCGTCGCCTCCAGCGTGGCCGGGCCCTGCGTTGCGAAGATCAGGTCGTAACGCTGCCGCCCGTCATAGACGGGGACGGTGATATCGCAATCGCCCTTCTTCGCCACCTGATCCAGCACGGCCACGATGGCGGAGACGGGGTCAACAGTGCCCAGGCGCAGGTCGGCGGGGACCGGTTCCCGGTCCTTCTCCGGTTCCGGATTGGCCAGCGTCAACGTCGGCGTGCCGTCGGGCGTGTAATCCACCGTGGTCAGGCGCGGCTGATCACGCCAGCTTCCATGGGCCGTGAACTGACGCGGGCGGGGCAGGGGGCCTGTCAGGTGCCCTTGCGCGCGCACATCGGTCTTCCATTGTGCCACCCGGCCCAGGAATCCGTCGGTTTCCATCTTCAACCCGGCGCGGTAGCCATCGGGACCCAGCGCCATGTCGGCATTGGCATCCAGCACATGCACGCCACCAATATGGATGCCATAGGTCAGGGACAGATCATCCGCCTGTTGCGCCATAGCCGGCGATGCGGAGACCAGAAGGGCCAGCGGCAGGTAGCTCAGAGCGCGCATAAGGATCGGCCTTCCAATGGTTATGGCGGCATGCATAGCGGCAATGTGGGTCGGAAAGCCGCAGGCCACAAGGCTTTCGCGTGCTGTGTGGAAAAATTTCCGCATGTCGGCGCTTTTTCCCTTTGACAGGTCGTCACCAACCCCCTAAAACCCCGCTCCACCGACGACGGATGGGCGCGTAGCTCAGCGGGAGAGCATCGCCTTCACACGGCGGGGGTCGCAGGTTCAATCCCTGCCGCGCCCACCATCCTCCGGTTCCTCAAAAAGCCCCTGGCCCTCGGCCGGGGGCTTTTTGCGTTTGGGGCCAAGGGGTTGGGTGGGCCAGTCGAGATTCACGACATCATGTTGGGTACCCAGCAAAAATAACTTACTGGCCGCCTGCGTTCTTCGGCTTGCGCATCTCGTCCAGCTTCTGTTCCGTCTGCCGCGACCGCCACAGCCAGGGCGGCTCCACCCGGCCACCCCACAGACCACGGCGGAAGGAGATGGCGCGGGCCTCGATGCTGACATAGTCAAAGCTCAACGGACGATAGGCCAGCGCCATGCCGCGTTCGACCATGGCATAGGCCAGATCGTCGCCATTTTCGGCCCGGCAGATGGCCAGTTTCGGCCCTGCGGCGGGGGACTGACCGCGCGGGGTGCATTCGATCTCGCGGTTATTGATCAGCAGGCTGAGGATCCGGGTGGAGAGGGCATGGCAATCATATTGCTGGCCGCGCACATTCACACAGGTCTGGCCCTTATCGGGCGCGTCAATGCCGAAAAGGCGGAATTCCTGTCCCTTCACGGCGACCAGATCACCCTCCTTGGCGGCCCCCGGCCCCTTCACGGGTGCCTTGTCCGCCTGGGCCAGGGCCGCGGCCGGCAGCAGCAGGGCCAGCAGGAGAAGGACAGCGCCCCTCACAGCAGGCTTCCCACGGCGGCGACCGGGGCCGCACCCGGCTGATACGGGGCCAGAAGGTCGGCATTGTCGTTGCGTACGGCATTGACCAGCGGCGTGACGGGCCGCAGGACCAGCGTGCCCGCCGCCGGTGCCCGCATCAGCCCATGGCGCGCAATCTCCGGCGTGTCGGGCGACAGCCAGTTCGCAACGGCGGCATCATCCATCAGCATCACCGGTGTGCGTTCATGGATTCGGCCCATCTCATCATTGGCGGCGGCGGTCAGGATGCAGCAGGTGAAGAGCGGCCCGTCATCCCCCCCACGCCAAACATCCCATAATGCGGCAAAACCCATGGGGCGCCCGTCTGTGCGGGCCACGTACCAGGGCTGCTTGCGGTCCCCCTTCTGCGGCCATTCATAAAAGCCATCGGCGGGGATTACGGCCCGGCGTTTTTGCCAGGCGTCGCGGAAGCTGGGCTTATCGGCGGCACTTTCGCTGCGGGCATTGTTCATGCGCGCAGCACCCGTGGCATCATTGGCCCAGGAGGGGACCAATCCCCAGCGCATGGCGGTTACCGTACGGGTACCGGTGCGATCCAGCCCGATGACGCCGATGTCAGCGGTGGGCGCGATGTTGAAGCGCGGTGCCAGCAGACGGGGTTCCAGATCATGGCGCAGCCGCGCGTCGAACGCGTCGGCCAGATCCTTCAGGTCCTTCTGCACAAACCGCCCGCACATGCCCTTCCATCACCCCTTTTGTTCCGGTTCACCAGTCTACAGGCCCCAGTGCCCGGCCGGAAGCGGGGTTAACACCAAGAGCCATGGATCATGCCTCTTGGTATTTGTGTTTTCCCTCAAGCGCCGGGCGCCGCCATCCGGCGGCTTGGCTTACGCGCACATGGGTGCGCGGGCCGGCAGTCGCCGACCTCCAATGGGCATGGGCAATGCCCATTGGTGTAACACCAATGCCCCCTTGTCCACCCGACAGGTGTTTCCAATATGAACCGTGAAGGAATGGTCACCGTGAAGTCACAGGGCAGACCCGGAACCTTCCTTTATCTTTTCCGTTGGGGCGACAGGGGCACGAACAGGCCGGCAATGGTGCCGGCAGGAGGACGCGCATGTCATGGCCAAGCGGAATGCTGATCACACCTGCCGAGCGGGCGGCCTTGCTGGGTCTGGATCGGCCCGAAACGGTCAACACGGCCAGCCTTTGGCAGGTACGCCGCCCGCGCGGCGTGGACCGGCGGGAGGTGACCTTGCGGCTGGACGGTGATCTGGTCGACTGGTTCCGCCGCCATGGCGGTGGCGATCGGGCCATGCAGGCCCGCATCAACGCTGCCCTGCGCGCCTATATGGCCGACCATGATGATGGGGAGTGAGCGGGAAGGTTGCTCCCGCCGCGCCATCCCCTATGATCGGGCGATCCTTCGGCCAGGAGCGTTCGCCCATGACCAAGTTCGGTATCGGACAGCCCGTCCCCCGCAGTGAAGATACAAGGCTGCTGCGTGGGGCAGGGCGCTACACGGATGATGTGCGCGTGCCCGGCCAGAAGGTCGGCTATGTCCTGCGCAGCCCGCATGCCCATGCCGCTCTCCTGTCCATCGATACGACCGATGCCGCCTCTATGCCGGGTGTGCGGGCCATTTTCACCGCAGCCGACCTGAAACAGGCCGGCATCAAGGATATTCCCTGCGTGGTGCCGCTGCGCGTGCGCGCGGGCACGGCCCTGCATATGAAGCACCGGCCCGTCCTGGCCGATGGTTTCGTGCGTCATGTGGGGGAGCCGGTGGCCTTCATTGTGGCCGACAGCCTGTATGAGGCGATGGACGCCGCCGATGCGGTGATGGTCGATTACGACATGCTGGATGCGGTGGCCGATACAGCCGCTGCCCTGTCCCACCCGGCCCAGGTGCATGGCGATGTCCCCGCCAACCTGGCCTATGACTGGGAAAAGGGGAACCGGACGGCGACGGAGGAGGTCTTTGCCAGGGCCGCGCGCATTATCCGTCTGGACCTGATCAATAACCGCCTGTCCGCCAACCCGCTGGAAGGCCGGGCCTGTCTGGCCGAACATGATACCGGGGCCGATATCACCCGCCTGACGGTGGGCAGCCAGGGCGTGCATGACATGCGCGACATGCTGGCCGATGTCTTTGGCGAGGATGCGGCTCGATTCCATGTCCTGACGCATGAGGTGGGCGGCGGATTCGGGATGAAGCTGTTCTGCTATCCCGAATATGTGCTGGCCTGCTTTGCGGCGCGGAAGGTGGGCGCGCCGGTGGCCTGGACCAGCAGCCGGGCGGAGGCCTTCCTGTCCGATGATCATGGCCGTGACAATGTCAGCGTGGCTGAACTGGCGTTGGATGCGGATGGCCGCATCCTGGGCCTGCGCGCGGATATCATCGCCAATATGGGTGCGTATCTGTCGAACTACGCCACCTATATCCAGACCGATGGCCAGACCAAGATGCTGTCGGGCGTCTATACCATCCCCGCCATCTATGCCCGCGTGCGCGGCGTCTATACTCATACGCAGCCGGTGGACGCCTATCGCGGGGCGGGCCGGCCGGAGGCGGCCTATCTGGTGGAACGGTTGATCGACAAGGCGGCACGGGAGATCGGGCAGGACCCGGCCAGCTTCCGTCGCCTGAATATCATCCCGCCCGCCGCCATGCCCTATCGCACGCCCATGGGTCATGTCTATGACAGCGGCGATTTCGCCGGCACGCTGGATGCCGCGCTGGAACGCGCCGACCGGGCAGGGTTCGCCGCGCGCCGGGCCAAGGCGCGGGAGCAGGGACGCCTGCTGGGCCTGGGTATCGCCACCTATATCGAGGCCTGTTCCGGCGGCGCGCCGGAGGCGGCTGAACTGCTGGTGAAGCCGGACGGGTCCGTCCTGCTGCTGATCGGTACGCAATCAAACGGGCAGGGGCATGAGACGGCCTATAAACAGGTCATCGCAGAGGTCCTTGGCATCGCGCCCGACGCCATCGCCATGGTGCAGGGTGACAGCCAGCGGGTGAAGACAGGTGGCGGCACCGGTGGGTCACGGTCCATCCCCACGGGTGGTGCCGCCGTGCGTGACGGTGCGGCGGATGTGATCAGTCAGGCCCGGCCCGTGGCGGCAAGGCTGCTGGAGGCCGATGAGGATGCCTTGCTGTTTGCGGTGACGGATGCTGGCGGCGGCTTTGCTGTCACCGGTTCCAACCGCTTCGTGCCGTTTGCGGAGGTGGCGGCGGCGGCCACGCCGGACGCGGACGGCCATGTCTTTCGCGGAAAGGGCAAGTACAGCCCGCCGTCAAACACCTTTCCCAATGGCACACATGTCGTTGAAATCTCGGTGGAGATCGACACGGGCGTGCCGCGTATCGAGCGTTACACCGTGGTGGATGATTTCGGTACGGTCCTGAACCCGCTGCTGTTGGAGGGGCAGGTGCATGGCGGCATCGCCCAGGGCATGGGGCAGGCGCTGCTGGAACTGATCCGTTTTGATACGGACTCTGGCCAGTTGCTGACCGGGTCCTTTATGGATTACGCCATGCCGCGCGCCGACCATCTGCCCATGATCGATTTCTCCCTGCTGCCGGTGCCGTGCACCACCAACCCTCTGGGCCTGAAAGGGGCCGGGGAGGCGGGGGCCATCGGCGCCTGTCCCGCCATCATCAATGCCCTGGTCGATGCGCTGGCCGACTATGGCGTCACCCATGTCGATATGCCCGCCACGGCGCCTGTGCTGTGGCGTCTGATCCATTCCGCGAAAGCCGCGAACGCGGCGTGATGAGAGTTTGAGAATGTTATCTGCCAATGAGTTGGCGGCCCTGCTGCCCGCTGTCCGCACCGCCGCTGAACAGGCCTCCGCCGCCATCCTGCGCCATTATGAGGCGGGGGCGGAGGCAACCGCGAAGGCCGATGGCAGCCCCGTCACCGCCGCCGATAATGATGCCGACGCCATCATCCTGACAGCATTGCGCACGCTGACCCCCGACCTCCCCGTGGTGACGGAGGAAGAGGTGGCGGCGGGCCGCATTCCCGATATCTCGTCGGGCACCTTCTGGTTGGTCGATCCGCTGGACGGGACCAAGGAATTCATCAAGCGCAATGGCGAGTTCACGGTGAATATCGCCCTGATCCAGGGGGGCGAACCGGCGCTGGGCGTCGTCATGCTGCCCGTCGGTGGCACAATCTATGCCGCTGCTGGCCCCGGCACGGCGGTGCGGGGCGCACCCGGGCAAAAGGATGAACCGATCCGGGTGCGCGCCGTGCCGGCGGTGGGCCTGACGGTTTTGACCTCGCGCAGCCATGCCGACAATTCGGCAGTGGATGAGTTCCTGACGGGCCGCCGCGTGGCGAACCGGGTGGCGGCGGGCAGCTCGCTGAAATTCTGCCGCGTCGCCGAAGGGGTGGGCGATGTCTATCCCCGCTTGGGCCCCACCTGTGAATGGGATATCGCGGCGGGGCATGCCGTTCTGATCGGGGCGGGCGGGTCGCTGACCCTGCTGGATGGGGAGCCGTTCCCTTATGGCAAGGCCCCGACCTTCCTGAACCCGCATTTCGTGGCCTGGGGTGGCGCATAACGGGGATGCGATGCCCGTCACATCGCTGACGCTTCATCATCCCTACATTTGAACTGATCTCTTCATCCACAGGAACCGTCCCCATGTCCCAGTATGATTTCGACCTGTTCACCATCGGCGCCGGCTCTGGCGGGGTGCGGGCGTCGCGCATTGCGGCGGGACATGGGGCGCGGGTGGCCGTGGCGGAGGAACGCTATTTCGGCGGCACCTGCGTCAATGTCGGCTGCGTGCCGAAAAAGCTGCTGGTCTATGGCGCCGAATATGGCCAGGGCTTTGCTGACGCCGCCGGATTCGGGTGGAGTGCCGATAATGTCCGCCATGACTGGAACGCCCTGATCGCCGCCAAGGATACCGAGATCAACCGCCTGAACGGCATCTATCGCCGCCTGCTGGACGGGGCCGGGGTCACCATCTTTGAAGGCCGTGCCACCATTGTGGATGCCCATACGGTGGAGGTGAATGGCAAGCGGGTGACGGCTGAACGTATCCTGATCGCCACTGGCGGCTGGCCGGAACTGCCCTCCGAACCGGGCGCCAAGGAATATGGCATCACGTCGAACGAGGTCTTCTATCTGAAGACCTTTCCGCGCCGTGTCGTGGTGGCGGGCGGCGGCTATATCGCATTGGAATTTGCCAGCCTGTTCAATGGCCTGGGTGCCAAGGTGACGCAGCTTTACCGCGGCGCACAGATCCTGCGCGGATTCGACAAGGATGTGCGCGATTTCGTGGCGGACGAGGTGCGCAAGGCCGGCATCGACCTGAAACTGAACACCATCATCAGCCGCATCGAAAAGACCGACAGCGGTCTGCTGGCCCATCTGTCGGATGGCAGCGTGCTGGAATGCGACGCCGTGGTCTATGCCATCGGGCGCAAGCCCATGTCTTATGGGCTGGGCCTGGAAAATGTCGGGGTGGAGACGGACAAGGCCGGGGCCATTACCGTCAATGACCAGTACCAGACGTCGGTACCGTCTATCTATGCCCTGGGCGATGTCACCAACCGCGTGAACCTGACGCCGGTGGCCCTGGCGGAGGGGCATGTGCTGGCCGACCGCCTGTATGGCAACCGGCCGCGCGACGTGAACTACGACAATATCCCCACCGCCGTCTTCTCCATCCCGCCGGTCGCCACGGTCGGCATTACGGAGGAACAGGCCCGCGCCACCCTGCCCGGTGGCGTCGATATCTACCGCACCAACTTCAAACCGATGCGCCATCAGCTTTCAGGCCGTGATCAGCGCACCTTCATGAAGCTGGTGGTGGACCGCGCCACGCAGAAGGTGGTGGGCTGCCACATGGTGGGGGCCGATACGCCGGAGATGATCCAGGGTGTGGCGGTCGCCATGAATGCCGGCGCCACCAAGCAGGTGTTCGACAACACAATCGGCCTGCACCCAACGGCGGCGGAGGAGTTTGTGACGATGCGGACGAAGGCGCCGGACCCGGCGTGAAGCGGCACTGTCGTTCCCTCACCCTTCCGCGCCTGTAGGCGTGGGAGGGTGAGGGAACAACGCCCAACAAAACCGCAAACACAAAAAGCGCCGCCAGGATGCCCCGGCGGCGCTTTTCGTTTGCCTTGCGGCCAAGAAGCTTACTTCAGGCCAAAGCTCTGGAAGCGCTTGTTGAACTTGGCGATCTGGCCGCCGGTGTCCAGCAGCTTCTGCACGCCCGTCCAGGCCGGGTGGGACTTCGGATCGATGTCCAGACGCAGCGTGTCGCCGGCCTTGCCCATGGTGGTACGGGTCTTGAAAGAGGTACCGTCGGTCATGACAACGGTGATCTCGTGGTAGTCGGGGTGGATATCAGGCTTCATGGTCCGCAGTCCCTAAATCGAAGCCGCGCTTATATACAAAGCCCGGGGTTAAGGCAACCCCATCCCACCCTGCAAGGACGCAAGGCTGGGCTGATCACATTCGGCGCGGCAGCTATGTCAACGGGGCGTTGTTATTGCCCTGACGCGGCCATGCGGTTACCACGGGTGTGCATGGATTTCCACCCGCTTTCTCACTCGCGGAGCAACTTCCTTGGTCTTTCGTGACAACAGTGCCGAACGTGCCGCCGTCGAAGGCCGCCAGCGCCGCGATTTGAAGCCTTTGCGTCTGCTTTGGCCGTTTCTGAAGCCTTATCGCGCCCGGATCGCGGGGGCCACGGCAGCGCTGGTGGTCGCGGCGGGCACCGTTCTGGGCTTAGGCCAGGGCTTGAAGGCGCTGGTCGATCATGGATTCGCGGCGGGCAATGCCGACCTGCTGAACCAGGCGCTGCTGGTGCTGCTGGTCGTTATCCTGCTTTTGGGTGTGTCCACCTTCGCCCGATTCTATCTGGTTTCCTGGATCGGGGAGCGGGTGGTGGCGGATGTGCGGCGAAAGGTGTTCGACCACCTGGTCACCCTGTCGCCCGCTTTCTATGAGACCAACAAGACCGGCGAGATTCTGTCGCGCCTGACCACCGACACGACCTTGCTGCAACAGGTGATCGGGACCAGCGTGTCCATCGCGCTGCGCAATTCCCTGATGCTGGTGGGCGGTCTGGCGCTGCTGCTGCTGACCAGCCCGAAGCTGACGGGTCTGGTGCTGCTGGTGGTGCCGCTGGTGGTGGCCCCCATCGTGATCTTCGGGCGCAAGGTGCGCACCCTGTCGCGTGCCAGCCAGGATGCGGTGGCCAATATCGGCACGCGCGTGGATGAGGTGCTGGGCGGTATCCGCACGGTCCAGGCCTTTGGCCGCGAACCGCTGGAGATCGACCGCTTTGCCGTGTCAGTGGAGGATACGGTGAAGGTGTCGCTGCGCCGGATCAAGGCGCGGTCCTGGCTGACCATGCTGGTCATCATGCTGGTGTTCGGCGCCATCGGTACCGTCCTGTGGATCGGCGGGCATGATGTCATTGCCGGGCGGATCAGCGGCGGGCAGCTATCCGCCTTCATCTTCTATGCCGTCATGGTGGCGGGGGCGGTGGGGGCGCTGTCGGAAGTGGCCAGCGACCTTGCCAATGCCGCCGGGGCCACGGAACGGCTGTTCGACCTTCTGTCCAAGGTGCCGGATATCCGCGCCCCCGCCCATCCGCTGCCCCTGCCGACCCCGACCAAGGGGGAGGTGCGGTTTGATGGGGTGCGGTTCAACTACCCCTCGCGGCCCAAGGACAGCGCGCTGGACGGCCTAACCCTGACTGTGCGTCCGGGTGAACGTGTGGCTCTGGTTGGGCCGTCGGGCGCCGGCAAGACGACGATCTTCCAGCTGCTGCTGCGATTCTATGACCCGCAGCAGGGCTCTGTGCGCCTTGACGGGGTGGACATCGCGCAGACCCACCCGTCAGATCTGCGGTCCCGCATCGGCATCGTGCAGCAGGATTCGGTGATCTTTTCCGCCAGCGCCATGGAGAATATCCGTTATGGCCGTCCCGGTGCGACGGACGCGGAGGTGCGGGCCGCTGCGGCGGCTGCCCATGCGCTGGAGTTCATTGAGGCGATGCCCGAGGGATTCGACACGTTCCTGGGCGAAAAGGGCGTGCGCCTGTCGGGCGGACAGCGTCAGCGCATTGCCATTGCCCGCGCCATCCTGCGCGATGCGCCCGTGCTGCTGCTGGATGAAGCCACATCGGCGCTGGATGCCGAAAGCGAGCGGGTGGTGCAGGCGGCGCTGGAAACCCTGATGAAGGATCGCACCACCCTGATCATCGCCCACCGTTTGGCCACCGTCGTCAATGCCGACCGTATCGTCGTGCTGGATGGCGGCCGGGTGGTGGAGGAAGGGACGCATGAGGAACTGTTGCGCCAGGAGGGGCTGTACGCAAGGCTGGCGGCGTTGCAGTTCGCTTGAAGGTCAAGGGTTTGGGGCGGTCAGGATGGTGACCGCGTTTTCCGCCAGCCGTTCCGCAAAGGCCGCGTTCAAAGGCTGGTGCCCTGCCAGGATACGGTAAAAGACGGGACCGTAGACCATATCCAGCAGGGTGTCGATCTCCACCGGCGGCGGGATTTCACCGCGCCGTGTGGCGTCAATGATCAGGGTTCGCCCCGCCTCCCGGCTGGACAGGATGACGCGGTTCCGGAAGGCCCGCGTCATTTCGCTTTCCGGGTCGGCGGCGGCCAGCGTCATGGCAATCTGCCGGCCGCGCGTGGTGGCAAAGGCCTTCACCAGGGCCCGCATCTGTGCCGTCAGTGCGGCCTTCAGGCCCGTCTCCCCGCCCGCCTGCACCAGCGGCACCCCATCGATTAGGGCGGCCATTGCCAACTCACAAGCATTGGTCCAGTTGCGATAGAGGGTCGCCTTTCCGACGCCCGAGCGAGCGGCCACGGCCTCCACCGTCAAACGGCCAAACCCTTCCTCCATGAGGATTGCATGGGCCGCCGCCAGGGCTTTCTCTCGGGCGGCGGTGCTGGGCGGGCGACCGCGTGGCTTTGCATCATTCATCATTGACTCATTTCGAAACGAAACGTATCGTAATTAAAATTAAACGACAGCAGGTGGAAAATGTCCAGCATCACGGCGGTTATGCCCTACTTCACGGTGAAGAATGCCTCTGCGGCCATCGATTTCTACTGCCGCGCCTTTGGGGCGGTGGAGATTTTCCGGATGACCGATCCCATGGATGGCCGCGTCGGCCATGCCGAACTGCGCCTGGGCGACAGCACCATCATGCTGTCGGACGAGTATCCCGATTTCGGTGCGCTGAGCCCCGATACGGTCGGCGGCACGCCCGTCACGCTGTTTCTGGCCACCAAGGCCGTGGATGCAGATCTGGCCCGCGCGGCAGAGGCCGGCGCGATGATCATCCGTGCCGCCGCGAACCAGAGCTTTGGCGAACGCAGCGCCATGATCATGGACCCGTTCGGCCATCGCTGGATGCTGTCCCAGACCATCGAACAGGTCAGCCCCGACGAGATGCAGCGCCGCTGGAACGCGGAAACGGGTGCATGAGCGCTGGGACGGTGGGGGCGATCATGCCCCCGCAATCACCTTGTTGAAGGCCTTCACGGCGGCGGCGGCACCATCGGGATGGTTCCAGACCCCACCGCTGACGGCCAGGAAATCGGCACCGGCATCGACCAGCACGGCGCAGTTTTCCACCGTGATGCCGCCGATGGCCACGCACGGGACTTCCATCATTTCCTGCCACCAGGAGAGGATCTCCGGCTCTGCCCGCGCCTTGGGGTCCTTGGTGGTCGTGTCGAAGAAGGCGCCGAAGGCGACATAATCCGCGCCATCTTCACCGGCGACCATGGCCAGATGCCGGCTGTCATGGCAGGTGACGCCGACAATGGCATCGCGGCCCATGATCTTGCGCGCCTGGGCATAGGGCGTGTCGTCCTGCCCGACATGCACGCCGTCGCAGCCGCCCGCCGCCGCCAGATCGGGCCGGTCGTTCAGGATGAAGGCCACCTCCCGGCCTTGCACCACGGGGCGCAGGGCGTCGATGGCCCGGCGGATGACATCGTCGCCCACATCCTTCAGCCGCAACTGCACGCACGCCACATCGCCCGCATCCAGCGCCGAGGCCAGCAGGGCGGGGAAGGTGGCAAGGTCAATCTTGGGCGGGGTGATCAGGTAAAGGCGGCAGTCAGACATGGTTTTCTCTGAACGATAAAGAAAAAGGCCCGGCGGGTTGAACCACGCCGGGCCCCTTAACGGGCACTATATAGCAAGGGCCGGTGCACTTGACCCCTGCTATCCACGCCGGGCGGCGCAGAAGGGAACAGGGACCAACCCTTATTCCTTGTTCTGGTAGATGCGCACCAGCTTGTCCAGCAGGGCCAGCGCGTCTTCGCGGGAACGCTGGAAGGCGTTGCGGCCGATGATGGAGCCGTTGCCGCCGCCGTCGCGGATGGCGCGGGCATCTTCATACACCGCATCCTCGCCCTTGGCGGCGCCGCCAGAGAACACGACGATGCGGCGACCATTGAAGCAGGCCTGGGTGATGTGCTTCACGCGGTCGGCCAGGGTGTCGCGCGGGATATTGTGCTTTTCATAGATCTTGCGCGCCTCGTCCTGTTCCAGGTCGGCGGTCGGCAGCTTGACCTTGATGATGTGGGCGCCCAGCAGGGCGGCCATGTGGGCGGCGTAGGCGTCCACGTCCAACGCCAGCTCACCCTTCTTGGAGATGTCGCCGCCGCGCGGGTAAGACCAGATGACGGTGGCGATGCCCTTGGACTTCGCCTCCCGCGACAGCTCGCGGATTTCCTCATACTGGCCGAACATGGCGTCGGAGCCGGGATAGATGGTGAAGCCGATGGCAGAGCAGCCCAGGCGCAGGGCGTCATCGACGCTGGCGGTCACGGCCTGATCGGCGGCTTCCTTCTGACGCGACAGGCTGTTGGCGCTGTTCATCTTCAAGATCAGCGGGATGGAGCCGGCAAAGGTGGCCGCACCGGCCTCCAGCGGGCCCAGCGGGGCGGCGTAGGCCGACAGGCCGGCATCGATGGCCAGCTGGTAATGGTAATGCGGGTCATAGGCGGCGGGGTTCATCGCGAAGCTGCGGGCCGGCCCATGTTCGAAACCCTGGTCGACGGGCAGGATCACCAGCTTGCCGGTGCCGCCCAGGCGGCCTTCCATCAGGATGCGGGCGAGATTGGCCTTGGTGCCGGGATTGTCGCTCTCATACCAGGAAAGGATTTCCTTAACGCGGCGGGTCAGCTTCATCTTCGTTTTCCTGCCATTTCTGCGGGGCGGCGGCCCCTATGTCGGTGCGGGTTTGATATCCCACAGGCGGGTGTAAAGCAACGTGACGGCGTTACGGGGTAATCTCTGAAATTCCGTTACATTTATTTGAAATCAAGGACTTGGATGAGGTGTTGCCGTAGGGTGGCACCACGGTTGCGCCGCCAGCACACCTCTGTCACAGGGTGGGACAGACGGTGCAGACGGGCCCCATGCGCCTCTGTCAACGATGTCAGACGCGTGTCAACGCTGTCACCGATTCCGGGTCCGGGCGAAATGGCGATATCGGTGCAGCCGGCGCGCAAGGCCCCCAGCACCAGACCCGGCAGATCGGCACAGTCCAGCACGGCCAGGAAGGGGCCGGTTGCAATATTACCCCACGCGTTCTGCAGCCCCGCCCACCAGCCGGCCCCGGCCAACCCCGTGATGCCCGGTGTGGAAACCAGCCGCACGGGCCGCCCGCTTGCAACCTCCAGCACCATCCGTCCCGCCTCCAGCCCGTCCACACGAATGGCGGGGGTCTGTGACCAATCAATGTCAGGCGGCGTCATAGGGTCGTTCCGGGGGTGGTGACGCGTTCAGGAAAGGACATTGCCGCGCAGGATGCAAAAAAAATCGCTGCCCCTGCCGGAATGGAGGGGGCTGCATGGTCCTGGTATGTCGATGGTTCTGTCGTGCCGGTACCCCGTTATAGACCCCGCTATTTTCATATTGACTTAATTAAGTGAATAACGAAAATTCTCCCACAGAATGTTTCGGCGGCCTCCCCAACCCGTCGTTCGATCCTAAAAATGCCGGGGCCGCGTGCCCTTTCTGTCGGGAACGCAAAAAAATTCGCGGGTCCTGTCGGAATGGCGGGGGCCGCATCGTCCTTGGGGCACGGTCAATCAACGCTGAGGGAGGTTTCGATGTATGTCGATGGTTTTGTGTTGCCGGTGCCGAAGGATAACATTGACGCATATAAGGCTCTGGCGACCGTAGCGTCCCAGGTCTGGATGGAACATGGCGCCCTGTCCTATGTGGAATGTGTCGCCGATGACGTAACTTATGGCGAGGTGACGTCCTTTCCCCGGTCAGTGCTGGCAAAGGATGATGAGATCGTGATCCTGGCCTGGATCACCTATCCGTCGCGCGAGGTGCGGGATGCCTGCAACGCCAAGGTCATGGCCGATCCACGCATGCAATGTGACCCCGGCTCCGCGCCCTTCGACACCAAACGCATGTTCTTTGGCGGTTTCACGGCGCTGGTGGTTGCGTAAGTATATCGTACGACCCCTGGACCTGCCGCCCCGTTCGTTCTACTTCCTGATGTGGAGAGAAGGGCGGTTAAGGGGGACGGTATGGTCCGGGGTGTAGGGTTGCTGGCCGGTGTTATGGCCATGGCGTTGGCCGGACCGGCGGCGGCGCAGATCGTAGTGGGCAAGCCCACCAAGACGGCGACGGTGCGTCCGCGTGCCCTGGAAACGGCCCCGCGCGACAATACCGGCGGCAAGCTGTTGGCAACCGGCGGTGTGACGCAGGTTGAGGGGGCGGGCGGTGGTGGTCTGACGCCCTGGGCCGTGATCACCGGTTATGGCACCGACGATCAGGTGGGGGCCAATGCCTTCCTGACCAAGGTTTATGCCGATGATTACCGTCTGACTGCCTATGGCGGCGCCATCGGCCTGTTCGACCGGGTGGAGTTGTCGGCGGCCAAGCATGTCTTCGACACGCGCCAGGTGGGTGCCGCCCTGGGCTTGGGCAAGGGGTACGAGTTCCGGCAGACGGTGCTGGGCGCCAAGGTCCGGCTGTTCGGTGATGCCATCATCGATCAGGATAGCTGGTTGCCGCAGGTGTCGGCGGGTATCCAGTACAAGGACAATGAACGCGACAGCCTGTTGAAGGCCATTGGTGCCCGCAGCGGCAATGGCACGGATTTCTATGTTTCCGCCACCAAGCTGCTGCTGGAGCATAGCCTGCTGCTGAACGGCACCGTCCGCATGACAAAGGCCAACGAGATCGGCATCCTGGGCTTTGGCGGCACCGGCAATGGCTATGAACCCATGGTCGAAGGCAGTGTCGGCTATCTGATCAACCGCAACCTGCTGGTCGGGGTGGAATACCGGTCAAAGCCGGACAATCTGGCCATCGTCAAGGAAAGCGACTGGTTTGATCTGTTCGTGGCCTGGGTGCCCACAAAGAACGTGTCGCTGACTGTTGCCTATGCCGACCTGGGCACCGTTGCCATCCGGGACAAGCAGAAGGCGCTTTATCTGTCCCTGCAAGTGGGGTTCTGAGGCCATGGCAAATCTGAAACATCTGCTGCTGGCCGGGCTTCTGGCGTTGTCCGCCCCGGCCCTGGCCGCCGACACGGCCGCCTTTGAAGCCTTTGGCGGTAAGCCGGGGATCGACCGCGTGGCGACCGATTTCGTAACGCGCATGGAACAGGATGCCAAGATCGGAGCCTTCTTCAAGGACAGCAATCCAGAACGGCTGCGCAAGATGCTGGCCGAACAGTTCTGTGCCGAACTGTCCGGCCCCTGCACCTATACCGGCCAGACCATGCAGCAATCCCATGCGCGGTTCGAGATCCGGCGGGAGCATTTCAACCGGCTGGTGGAGATTTTGCAGGACACGATGAACGCGCATAACGTGCCGTTCTGGGCGCAGAACAAGTTGCTGGCCAAGCTGGCGCCCATGGCCCGTGACGTCATGCATAATGCTGAACGGACCGGCCTGCCGGTTGCCCCCCTGGCACCGCCTGCCAAGCCGGAGTGAGCTGATGGCACCGCTGCCGATGGGGACGGTGCCATTCGTCGGTCTTGTTGTTTTTGTTTTGACTTAATTAAGTAAATATCGAAATATCATCCTATGGACAGCTTCACCGCCCTTGCCGAGCCGACGCGGCGTTCGATCCTGGAAATGCTGGGGCAGCGTGCCCTTGCTGCCGGGGATATCGTCAGCCGGCTTCAGGATATGGGCAGCATCAGCGCCCCCGCCGTTTCCCAGCATCTGAAGGTGCTGCGGGAGGCGGGGCTGGTGCGGGTGCGGGTGGAGGGGCAGCGCCGCATCTACAGCCTGGACCCGGCGGGACTGGACGCGATGGATGCCTGGATCGCGCGGGTGCGCGGCTTTTGGGCGTCGCGGCTGGATCTGCTGGAACAGGCATTGCTGGAGGATGATCGGGATGAGTGATTTTGGCGTGGTGACCGAGGCCGGTGCCGTACGGTTCGAACGGCTGCTGCCGGGACCGGTCGACAGGGTCTGGTCCTTCCTGACCGACAGCGAAAAGCGCGGACGCTGGCTGGCGTTCGGGGAGATGCAGGGCAGGGTGGGGACCCCCTTCCGCCTGGAATTCCACAATACCAAGCTGGGGCCGGGCGATACTGACATCCCGGCCAAGTATCAGGATAATTGCCAGGATGGCGTTTCCACGCATGGCCGCATCCTGGCCTGGGAGCCGGGCCGGCTTTTGTCCTTCACCTGGGCGGAGGACGACCACCCCTCGGAAGTCACCATCGAACTGTCGCCCGTCGGGGACAAGGTGCGTCTGATCCTGACGCACCGTCGCCTGGGCGGGCATGGCGTGATGATCAGCGTGGCCGGCGGCTGGCACACGCATCTGGAAATCCTGGCAGCACAGTTGGAGGGACGGATCGCTCCCGGCTTCTGGACCCGGCACACCGCGCTGGAAGCGGAGTATGACCGTAGGCTTGGCGGGCAGGGCTGACCGATCGCGCCATGCGGTGGATGGGCGGCTGCCATCGGGACTGGCGTGATGTGCGGTGCAGCGGGCAGTGCTTTAATTAATGCACTGTCCGGTACCGACCGGGCGACCGGTTCAGGATCAGTACATCATGCGCAGCGTTGACATCGGGAACATTCACGCCGAACAGGCGGCGGGCGGACAGGCCATTGCCGTTGGTGGCGGATTGCCGCCCGGCACCAGCTTCACATGGTTCGTGGTGGTCATGGGCTTCCTGACCATGTTCGGGCCGATGGCCATCGACATGTATCTGCCGGCCCTGCCATCCATCGGGGCCGATCTGCATGCCGATCAGGCGGCGGTGCAGATGACGCTGTCGATTTTCCTGATCGGTTATGGTGCGGGACAGTTGTTGTGGGGACCCCTGGGCGACCGATATGGCCGCAAGGGTCCGGCGGCGGTTGGTGTGGCTTTGTTCATCCTGGCCAGTGCCGGCTGTGCCCTGGCGCCCGACATCTGGTCGCTGACGGCCTGGCGGTTCCTGCATGGTGTCGGGGCCTGTGCCGCCCCCGTCATCGCGCGGGCCATGGTGCGCGACAGTTTCGACCGTGACCGGGGTGCCTCCGTCATGTCGCTGATGATGCTGGTCATGGGGGTTGCCCCCATGCTGGCGCCGCTGGCGGGCGGGCAGGTTCTGGACCATGTCGGCTGGCGCGGCATCTTCTGGTGTCTGTGCGTTTTCGGGCTGCTTGCGGGGCTGGGCTTGCTGACGGTCAAGGAAACGGCACGGCCTGCGGGCAACCGGTCGGGTGGCCTCTTGTCCAACTATGCGCTGCTGCTGCTGGACCGGCGGTTCATGGGCTATGCCCTGTCATCCGGGTTCGTGTTTGCCGGCATGTTCGCCTATATCTCTGGCACGCCGTTTGTTTACATCGAACATTTCGGGGTGGCCCCGGAACATTTCGGCTTTCTGTTCGGCGTCAATGTCGTGGCGCTGATGATCGCCAATGTCGTGAACAGCCGGCTGGTCCTGCGGTTCGGTGTCGACCGCATGATGGGCTGGGGCATCCTGGCCACCGCAGGTATCGGCGCCGTGTTGATCATCACCGGTGGGTTCGGCATTGGCGGCGTGTTCGGCGTGGCCATCCCGCTGTTCTTCTATCTGGGGGCGCTGGGCCTTGTGGGGGCGAATGGCATGGCGGGGTCACTGGCGGCCTTTCCGCACATGGCGGGTACGGCGTCGTCCCTGTCCGGCGCCTTGCAACTGACCATCGGGGCCGTCGCGGGCGGTATCGTGGGGGCGCTGTCCGCTGGCGGGTCGCCCCTGCCCATGTGCGCGGTGCTGTGCGGCTGCGCCCTTGCCGGGCTGGCGTCTGACCGACTGCTGAAGCGGTAAGGCTGGCTCCATTGGCATGATCTGCCAATTGTGGGAGAATGGGGGCCTGAATGGAGGTTCCCCATGCCCACGCGCAATGTCGTCCTGACCGACCATCACGAAAAGGTGATTGAGGAACTGGTGCGTTCTGGCCGCTACCAGAATGCCAGCGAGGTGCTACGAGAAGGCATCCGCCTGATCGAACGGCGCGAGGCGGCGGACAAGGCCAGGCTGGAGGCGTTCAACGCCGCTGTTCAGGCGGGGTTGGACGATCTGGAGGCCGGTCGGTATGTCGAGTTCGACAATGTTGACGATCTTGACGCCTACTTGGAGCGCCTTGGCGAAGAGGCCTCCGAGCGGGCAGCCACCAGATCCCAGTAGTCGACAATGAAGCGGTATAAGCTTACCGAACTGGCGGCAGGCGACATCAAGGGCATTTCTGACTATACCGGTGCCAACTTTGGCCATCCGATGCGGAAATCCTACAATGAGCTAATCCGACTAGGTGTCGCCAGCATCGTGTCAGAGCCGCGCCGGCGTGGTGTGACGGTCGTTCGGCATTCGGGAGAGAGTTTGCTCACTTATCACCTGCGTCACGTTCAGCAGACGCAGGTGAAGGCCCCCCGGCACCTGATTGTTTACCGCCTGTCGGCGAATGGCTTCATCACGATACTGCGCGTTCTGCACGAAAGTATGGATATCAGCCGCCACGTGGATAACGACAATTGACCGGCGATCTGCTTTCCGGCGTGACCGCACCGCCCGCCCGCGTGCGGGTGCAACTGCCTTTGCTGCTGCCGGAACCCTATGATTACCGGGTGCCGGGGGATATGTCGCTGGTGCCCGGTTCCTATGTGGAGGTGCCGTTGGGGCCGCGCCGGCTGTTCGGTGTCGTCTGGGCCGATGGCGATTGGCAGGGAGAACGGGTGGAGGAGCGCAAGCTGCGCCCCGTTATGCGCGCCATCGACCTGCCGCCGATGCCAGAGATCACGCGGCGGTTCGTGGAATGGGTCGCGTCCTACACCATGTCGCCCGTGGGGGCCGTGCTGCGCATGGCTGTGTCGGTGTCCGCCGCACTGGAGGACCCCCGCGCGCTCACCGCCTATACCAGGGGCGAGGGGGAGGTGCCGGACGATCTGCGCCTGACGCCTGCGCGCAAGCGCATCCTGGAAATCCTGTCCGATGGGCCGCCGCGTCTGGCCGCCGATGTGGCGGCGGAGGCGGGGTGCGGCACCGGTGTGGTCAGGGGGCTGGCGGAGGCGGGTGTGCTGACCACGGTCCCCATGCTGGCCCTGCCGCGCTTTCCCCGGCCCGACCCGGATGCCAATCCCAAGACCCTGTCTGGGGCGCAGCGTCTGGCTGCCGAAGACCTGACGGCCAAGGTGTCGGCGGGCGGCTATTCGGCCACGCTGCTGGACGGGGTGACCGGATCGGGCAAGACGGAGGTGTATTTCGAGGCCGTGGCGGCCGCCCTGCGGACCGGCAAGCAGGCGCTGGTCCTGCTGCCGGAAATTGCCCTGTCGGCACAATGGCTGGACCGGTTTGCGCAGCGGTTCGGGGTGCGCCCCGCCGAATGGCATTCCGAAATGGCCCCGCCGCTGCGTCGCCATACCTGGCGGGCGGTGGCCAAGGGGGAGGCGCGGGTGGTGGTGGGGGCCCGTTCCGCCCTGTTTCTGCCCTATCCCGATCTGGGCCTGATCGTCGTGGATGAGGAGCATGAGGCCGCCTTCAAGCAGGAAGATGGCGTCATCTATCACGCCCGCGACATGGCGGTGGCGCGTGCCCATCTGGGCCGGTTTCCCATTGTCCTGGCGTCGGCCACGCCGTCGCTGGAAACGCTGGTGAATGCGGAGAATGGGCGTTACAGCCGCATCGACCTGCCGTCGCGTCATGGTGGGGCCAGCATGCCCGATGTCACCCTGATCGACATGCGACGCAAGGAACAGGCGCCACCGGCAAGGCAATGGCTGTCGCCCGTTCTGCGCGAGGCCCTGTCCCAGACCATGCTGGCGGGTGAACAGGGCATGCTGTTCCTGAACCGGCGCGGCTATGCGCCGCTGACCCTGTGTCGCGGCTGTGGCCACCGGCTGCAATGCCCGAACTGTACCGCCTGGCTGGTCGAACACCGGCTGAGCAAGCGCCTGCAATGCCATCATTGTGGGTATCAGGCGAAAAGCCCGGATGCCTGCCCGGAATGCGAGGCCGAGGGCAGTTTCGTCGCCTGTGGCCCTGGTGTGGAGCGGGTGGCGGAGGAGGTGGCGACCCTGTTCCCCGATGCCCGCATCGCCATGATGACGTCCGACACCCTGTCCGGCCCGAGGGCATTGCGGGAGGTGATTGAGCAGGTGAAGGACGGTGCCGTCGACCTGCTGATCGGCACGCAGGTGATGGCCAAGGGCCACCATTTCCCCATGCTGACCCTTGTCGGCGTGGTCGATGCCGATCTGGGGCTGGCCGGTGGTGATCCGCGCGCCTCGGAACGCACCTTCCAACTGCTGCATCAGGTGGCGGGGAGGGCGGGGCGTGAGGAACGGCCCGGTCGCGTCATGCTGCAAACCTATATGCCGGAAAACCCGGTCATGCAGGCGCTGGCCAGCCATGACCGCGACAGTTTCCTGGCGGTGGAGGCCGATCAGCGCCGGCAATTGGAGATGCCGCCCTTTGGCCGCATGGCGGCCCTGATCGTGTCGGGGGAGGATGAGGGGGCGGTAGACGCCATCGCTGCCGCCCTGGGCCGGGCGGCACCGCGTGACCGGGAGGATTTGACGATTCTCGGCCCCGCGCCCGCCCCCCTGGCCATTTTGCGCGGGCGGTACCGCCGCCGGTTGCTGATAAAGGGACCGAAAACGGTGTCATTGCAACCTATCCTGTATGATTGGCTGACCAGGGTCGAGGTGCCAGCATCCATACGTGTGCAGGTTGATATCGATCCCTATAGTTTCCTCTAGCGCGTGTGCTGGGCCCTTTACCGCAACGTCGGGAATATTCTACGCTCCCTTCCAGTTCAAGGCGTTGGGGAACGCCATAGAAACGGGGAGTGGAAATGCGTGGATTGTGGGGTGCGGCCCGGTTTGCCGGTGCGCTGCTGGTCGGGCTGTATGGTGGTGCCGCGCTGGCGGAGGCCGCGCCCGAAATCCCGGTGGAATATTTCGCCCACCAGCCCGTGATGGCCGATGTCGACATGTCGCCCGACGGCAGCCATGTCGCCTTCTTGGCCCCCGTCGGTGGCCGTCAGCATCTGGTGGTGCGCAAACTGCCCCTGACCCAGGCAGAGAAACCCGCCGTCATCGGCCCGTCGGATGCAGAGATCATCGGCTTCGACTGGATCAGCAATGAACGCCTGCTGGTCCGTATCCTGACGACCGAGAAGATGAATACCAGCGACGGGCGCAAGCCCCTGCGCTTCACACGCACCGTGTCGATGTCGCGTGATCTTCAGGAAATGAAGGTCCTTTTGCAGCGCCCGCCTGACAATGGCTATTTCCTGCAGCACACGCCGATCCTGCAGTTCATTGATGATGAATATGTGCTGGCCGCCTTTCCCACCGATGATGGCCCGTGGCCGGGCGTGGTGAAGCTGAACGTGATCACGGGCGCCTTCACCCGCGTGCGCCGCCCCATCCGGAACGTCACCGAGTATATCCCCGATCCCACCGGCGAAATCCGCATCGCGGAAACCTATGATGACCGCAGGCTGGAAAGTCGGTACCTGCGTCGCGTCGCGGGTGGCGATTTCGAATTGATGATGAAGAACAAGGTGCTGGAGGATGATGGCGGCTTCGGCATTCTGGGCTTCGATGCGTCGGGCCAGAACCTGTTCGTGGCATCCCGGCACGAGGGCGACCGTTCCGCCGTTTACAAATATGATCTGGCCAATGATCAGATGGGCGAGAAGGTCGCCAGCGACCCGCGCTTCGATGTGAACAGCGCGATCATTCAGCGGGGCGCCGTGGTGGCCATCGCCTGGAGGGACGACCTGCCGCGCCGGCAATGGCTGGACCCCGCCGTTCAAAAGCTGCAAGACGCACTGGACAAGGCGCTGCCCGACAGCCGGGAGATCGTGATCGACACGGCCGCCGACGGCAACCTGATCCTGGTCGCCAGCTTTGCCCTGGACGCGCCTACCACCTATCGGATGTTTGACCGGCGGACCAAGGAATTCTCGCTGTTCGGCGACACCTATCCCGGAATCGCGCAGGACAATGTCAGCAAGCGCCAACCCATCACCTACAAGGCCACCGACGGCACGGAGATCCCCGGTTATCTGATCCTGCCGGTGGGGGTGGACGGCAAGAACCTGCCCTTCATCATCATGCCCCATGGCGGGCCATTCTCCCGCGATGACGGCACGTTCGACGTGATGGCGCAGTTCCTGGCCAATCGCGGCTATGGCGTGCTGCAGCCCAATTTTCGCGGCTCCACCGGCTATGGCGCCGCCTTTAACGAGGCGGGTGAAAAACAGTGGGGCGGGTTGATGCAGGATGATGTCACCGATGCCGCCAAGTGGGCCATTTCCCAGGGCTATGCCGACCCCAACCGCATGTGCATCCTGGGCTGGTCCTATGGCGGCTATGCGGCGCTGATGGCAGCGGTGAAGACGCCCGACCTGTTCAAATGCGCCGTGGCAACCGCGCCCGTGGCCAATCTGGAACGGCTCTATGACGAGGTGAAATCGTCAGGCTATGGCAATATCACGCGCGGCCTCTATTTCGGCGACAACCCCGACGCGCTGAAACCCATCTCCCCCTATCATCAGGCCGACAGGATCAAGGTGCCGGTCCTGCTGGTGCATGGCGACCTGGACTATCAGGCCTCCGTCGCCCACAGCCGCGACATGCGCCGCGCCCTGGAACGGGCGGGAAAGCCGGTCGAATATGTGGAGATCAAAGGCATGGACCATTCGCCCATCGTCACGGCACAGATGAAGACCGTTCTGGAGGCGTGGGAGAAGTTCTTGAAGACGCATCTGGGGAAGTGAGGAAGGGCACTATATCGAAGCTTGCCTGATCGGATAATTTGATCCAAAAATATAAACTTGGAGTCAGTTCGCTGTCGTTCTGATATCATCAACCTGTTCTATGTGGTGTAAAAGTTATGGAAATGCAGGATAAAGTTCGCAATCTGGTTGGTAGAATTGAAAAGCATCGTGGGAACATTCTTACCGAGGAGGCATGTAAAAATGCATTTGTGATGCCATTTCTAAACATGCTTGGATACGATGTTTTTAACCCTGATGTGGTTATCCCTGAATTTATTGCAGATGTTGGAATTAAAAAGGGCGAGAAGGTTGATTACGCCATTCGTGTTGGCGGAAAGATATCTATTTTGATTGAGTGCAAGTGTTCTTCTGCAAATTTGAAGGAAGTGCACATGTCTCAACTATATAGATACTTCCATGTAACGGAGGCGAAGTTTGCCATTCTTACGAATGGTATTGAATACTGGTTCTACACAGATATAGATGAACCCAATAAGATGGATCAAATACCATTCTTTAAATTTAATCTCCTGTCCCACAGATCGGCAGATATACTGGAGCTCCAAAAATTCTCATCTGACCAATTCAATGTAGATAATATTGTTTCCACCGCCAATAATCTAAAATATAGTTCTGCATTGAAGAATGAGTTCTCTAAGGAGATAGCAAGTCCCTCCGACGAATTCTGTAAAATTCTCGTTTCCCGTATTGTCTCAGGAAGTATGACAAGTAAGGTCAAAGAAAAATATTATGGACTTGTAAAGTCGGCGATAAATGATGCGCTAGCGGATATATTGAGCGACCGAATTTCCAGCGCTCTTGATATGACTTCGAGCGCGGCAACGTCCTTGGCGCGAAGTGGTTTTGTCGAGCCTGCGCCTCAGCCGGTGCCCACTTCCACTATTGAGGTGCCCGAGAAACCAGAGGGGGAGGAGGAGGTAGTTACGACCCAGGAAGAGTTGGAGGGCTACTACGTGGTGAAGGCCATTGTTAGGAACGTGATCTCCGGTGAAAGGGTCAGTATCAGAGATGCCAAAAGCTACTGTGCCATCTTGGTTGATAACAACAACCGTAAGCCACTGGCACGACTTCATTTAAATAGCAAGTCAGTGAAGTATATAGGTCTATTCAAGGGTAAGGATGAGGAGAAATTTAAGATCGAAAATATTGACGATATATATAAATTTGACGAAATGCTGCGTGAAACAGCCCGACAATATATTTAAATCCCGCACCTAAACCTATAAAACGCCTTGGCCCCCTCGCCGGGGCGTTTTTCATTTTACTGCCGCCGTCAGCGGCACCAGCTGGAACCCCTTTTCCGGCAAGGTGGGTAGCCAGTGGGTAAGGGCCGCGATGGTGACGTCGTGGGGATGGCCGATAGCGATGGCAACGCCGTTCTTGCGCGCGATCTCCTCCACCTTGGCCAGCGATGCCGCCACACCCTGTGCCGTCATCACATGGTCCAGGAACACGTCGCGCGACAGCATGGGCACCTGATAATGGGCCGACAGGGGGCCGGCGGCGGTGTTGGCCGTCGTGCGGCTGTCCAGGAACAGCAGGCCGCGTGCCCCCAGTTCAGCCATCACGACCGCCATGCCGGTACGGTCGGCGGTGAAGCGGCTGCCCATATGGTTGTTGATGCCGACAAAGCCCTGAAAGGCCGACAGGTTGGTGGCCAGACGCTGGCGCAAGGTTGCTTCTTCTAGCCGGGTCAGCAGGGCACCGGGGCCGGGATCTTCCTTGCCCGTCGGTTCCATGGGCATGTGCACGATCAGTTCATGACCCTGCGCGCGGGCCTTGCCCGTCTGCTGCGGCAGATCGCGGGCATAGGGCAGCCAGGCCAGGGTCAGGGGGCCGGGCAGGGCGGCCACCTTTTCCGACCGGTGCCGATCCACACCCATATCGTCGATGACGATCACGATGCGGGGATGGCCGTTGGGGGCCGGGGCCGCCACCGCGAAATGTTTCCAGGTGGGCGTACCGGCGGGGGCGGCGATCAGCGGGGGCAGGGGACGCGGCGGTGCGGCGGGAAGGGCCGCCACCTGTGCCGGGGGTGCAGCGGGCGTCGCGGGTTCCAACGATGCGGGCGGCTGTGCGGGGAAATTGGGTTGCGCGTCGGGCACGGTCGGTGCGGCACCGGGGCGGGTGGGCAGGTCCGCGGTTTCCGCCGCCTCCTCGTCGCTGGCATCTTCCGGTTCGTCCGCACCGCTGGCGTCCGCTTCCTCCTCCATCGGGGTCAGGGCGGGGCCGGCGGCCACGGGGTGATAGCGTTCCTGGCCCAGCAGCGCTGTCATGCCACCCGCCACCAGCACCAAGGCTGTCAGGGCCAGTGCGATGCGTCCGCCCGTACCCAGACGCGACAGCCAGAGCAGGGCCAGACGGCGGATGCGAACCAGACTGTCCCGACCCCGCTTCACGGCACCCGCCCCGTTGCGCACGCGCGGGCGCTGCGGTCCCCTGCCGCCACCGGTGCGGGGACGGTTGCTGTTTCCGGCGGGTCGGGGCTTCTGGGGCGGCATGGATTGTGCGACCTTGGCAACGGGAACTGGATCAGTTTACTGCTACAAATACGGGATGCGGCGCAATGCCCCTGCCGCAATGCCGCCCGCCGCCGGGGACAGGGCTGCATGGGCTGGAAATCATCGCTGTCAGTCTGTAGGCTTCGCGGTCCAAGGCCTTGGGGGCCGATAGCGGAATAGAGCCATGCTGCTGTTCATCGACAATTACGACAGTTTCACCTGGAACCTGGTGCATTATCTGGGCGAATTGGGCGCTGAGATGGCGGTCTGGCGTAACGATTCCCTGTCCGTGGATGAAGCGCTGGCCTTGAAGCCGGAAGCCATCGTGCTGTCGCCCGGCCCCTGCGACCCGGACCGGGCCGGCATCTGCCTGCCCCTGATCCATGCAGCGGCGGAACATAAGATCCCCCTGATGGGCGTCTGCCTGGGTCATCAGGCCATCGGCCAGGCCTTTGGCGGCAAGGTGATCCGCGCGCCGGAGCCGATGCATGGCAAACTGTCGGACGTGTTCCATGAAGGGCGCGGCCTGATGGCCGATCTGCCCAGCCCGTTTAAGGCCACGCGCTACCATTCCCTGATTGTGGAGAAGAAAACGCTGCCGGCTTGCCTGGAAGCGACCTCGTGGCTGCCCGACGGCATGATCATGTCCTTGTCGCACAAGACCCTGCCCATCCATGGCGTGCAGTTCCACCCGGAAAGCATCGCGTCCGAACATGGGCACAAGATCTTCGACAATTTCCTGAAACTGGCCGGCGTGACCCGCGGTCCGCAGCTTCGCGTGGCGTGAGGGCTGGGATGTCAGGGGATATGGGAGATTTCAAGGCGCTGCTGGCGAAGGTCGCCACTGGCGCCACGCTCAGTGATGAGGAGGCAGAACACGCCTTCGCCATCATCATGTCGGGCAATGCCACGCCGGCCCAGATGGGCGGGTTCCTGATGGCGCTGCGCGTGCGCGGCGAAACGGTGGGGGAAATCACAGGGGCCGTGCGCGCCATGCGTGCCAAGGCCCTGAAGATCGAGGCGCCGGACGGTATCATCGATACCTGCGGCACCGGCGGGGACGGGGCGCATACCTATAACATCTCCACCGCCGTGGCCTTTGTCATTGCCGGTTGCGGCGTGCCAGTGGCCAAGCATGGCAACCGGGCCATTTCGTCCAAGTCCGGGGCGGGCGACGTGCTGTCGGCGCTGGGCGTCAATCTGGATGCTGATTTCACCCTGGTGAAGCGCGCCCTGTTCGACGCCAATATCGGCTTTCTGCTGGCCACCCGCCACCATACCGCCATGCGCAATGTCGGGCCGACGCGGGTGGAACTGGGCACGCGCACCATCTTCAACCTGATGGGGCCACTGTCCAACCCGGCGGGGGCGCAACGTCAGCTCATGGGCGTTTATGACGCGAAATGGGTGGAACCGCTGGCACAGGTGCTGCGCAATCTGGGCTCCACCCGTGCCTGGGTGGTGTCGGGGGCCGACGGGCTGGACGAGATCACGACGACCGGCCCCACCCATGTCGCCGAACTGCGCGACGGGCAGGTGCGGCGGTTTGAGGTGACGCCGGAACAGGCGGGCCTGACCCGCGTCACCCTGGCCGACCTGCGCGGCGGCACGCCGGAGGAAAATGCCGACGCGTTGCGGGCCGTTCTGGCCGGTGCCACAGGGCCTTATCGCGATATCGTGCTGCTGAACGCCGCCGCCGCCCTTGTCGTGGCCGATGCCGTGCCCGATCTAAAGGCAGGCGTGGCTAAGGCCGCCGATTGCATCGCCTCCGGTCAGGCCACACTGGCGCTGGACCGGCTTGTCTCCATCACCAACACACCGTTGACCCTATGAACAGCCAACCCGACGTCCTGGCCCGCATCAATGCCGACAAGGCCGACCATGTGGCCCGCGCCAAGGCGGCCCGTCCGCTGTCCGTGGTCACCGATCTGGCCAAGGCACAACCCGCGCCGCGCGGCTTTGCCAAGGCCCTGGAAAACACCGTTGCGGCGGGCCGCTGGGCCCTGATCGCGGAGATCAAGAAGGCCAGCCCGTCCAAGGGTCTGATCCGGGCGGATTTCGATCCGCCCATCCTGGCCCGCGCATACCGTGATGCCGGCGCCACCTGCCTGTCGGTGCTGACCGATGTGCCGTACTTCCAGGGCGATGATGCATTCTTGCAGGCGGCGCGGGCGGCAGTGGAGCTGCCGGCGCTGCGCAAGGATTTCATGATCGATCCCTATCAGATCGTGGAAAGCCGGGCGCTGGGGGCCGACTGCATCCTGCTGATCATGGCCTGCCTGGACGATGTCCTGGCCCGCGAGCTGTATGACGCCACCGTCGAACTGGGCATGGATGTCCTGGTGGAGGTGCATGACGAGGCGGAGATGGAGCGTGCCTTGAAGCTGCCGGGCGGCCTGCTGGGTGTGAACAACCGCAATCTGAAGACTCTGTCCATCGATCTGGCCACGACGGAGCGGCTGGCGGCCATGGTGCCGGCGGGCCGGCATCTGGTGGCGGAAAGCGGCATCCACAGCCCCGCCGACCTGACCCGTCTGGCCCAGGCCGGGGCACGGCGCTTCCTGATCGGTGAAAGCCTGATGGCCAAGCCGGACGTGACGGCAGCCACCAAGGCCCTGCTCTCCACCCCGATGATCGAGGCGGCATGAACAGCCCGCTCACCCATTTTGATGAGGCCGGCAACGCCGCCATGGTCGACGTCTCGGCCAAGGATGAAACCGTACGCATTGCCACGGCGCGCGGTTATATCGCCATGAAACCGGAAACCCTTGCCCTGATCCGCGATGGCGGCATGGAAAAGGGCGATGTGCTGGGCGTGGCGCGGCTGGCCGGTATCATGGCCGCCAAGAAGACACCCGACCTGATCCCGCTCTGCCATCCCCTGATGCTGTCCAAGGTCGCAGTCGATTTCACCATCGACGAGGCCGCGTCCAGGGTGGAGGTCGAGGCCACGGTGAAGCTGAAAGGCCGCACCGGCGTGGAGATGGAGGCGCTGACCGCCGTGTCGGTGGCCGCACTCACCATCTATGACATGTGTAAGGCCGTGGATAAGGGCATGGTCATCGGCGGCGTCCATCTCGCCTATAAGGAAGGTGGGAAAAGCGGGACCTATGTGGGGCCTGTGAGCTGAGCCGCCCGCCATCGGCAAATTATCGGCCTTCCATCGCCCTTGCCCCGTTGCAGGGCGTGATATATGCCCCAATATGTCGCATCCATCGACAGACGGAGCATGTGATTGATCCCGCTTTCCGAGGCCCGTGCCCGTATCCTGGCGGCCGCGAAGCTGCTGCCCGCTGAACAGGTGCCCATCACCCAGGGGTTGGGGCGCGTTCTGGCGGCCGATGTGGTGGCGCGCGTCACGCATCCGCCGACGGCGGTCAGCGCCATGGATGGCTGGGCCGTACGCACCGCCGACATTGGCCGCTTCCCCGTCACCCTGACCCGCATCGGTGAGGCCCCGGCGGGACGGCCCTTTGCGGGCACCTTAAGGCCAGGGCAGGCGGTGCGCATCTTCACGGGCGGGGCACTGCCCGATGGTGCCGATACGGTGGTGGTGCAGGAGGACGCTGATGATCACGGTGCCACCGTCACGTTAAGGGACGGCGGGGGGCCTGGCCGCTGGGTGCGTCCGGCGGGGCAGGATTTCAGTGTCGGCGATGTCGGTGTGCATGCTGGCCGCCGCCTGACCGTACGTGATCTGGCGCTCAGCGCCTCCATGAATGTGCCCTGGCTGCGGGTGCGGCGTCGTCCGCGCGTCTCGATCTTGGCGACGGGCGACGAAGTGGTGATGCCCGGCGATACGCTGGCGCCGGGTCAGATCGTGAGTTCCAATTCCCTGGCGCTGTGTGCCCTGGTGCGACAGTTGGGTGGGGAACCCGTCGATCTGGGTATCGCTGGCGATAGCGCCGACAGCCTGTCCACCCTGGTGGCCGCCGCGTCGGGGACCGACCTTCTGGTCACCATCGGCGGGGCGTCGGTGGGGGAACATGATCTCGTCCGCTCCGTCCTGGGCGCCGCTGGCCTGGAGCTGGATTTCTGGAAAATCGCCATGCGGCCGGGCAAGCCGCTGATGTTCGGGCAGATGCATGGCGTGCCCATGATCGGCCTGCCGGGTAATCCCGTGTCGGCCCTGGTCTGTGCCTGGCTGTTCCTGCGCCCGCTGCTGCTGGCCATGCAGGGGCTGCCGGCGGATGATGACCTGCGCGATGCCATTCTGGCCCGCGACATGGGGGCCAATGACAGCCGGGCGGATTTCATCCGCGCCAAACTGTCAACCGATGGGGATGGGCGCTTGGTTGCCGAACCGTTCCCCAAGCAGGATAGCGGTATGTTGAGCCGTCTCGCCTGGGCCGACTGCCTGATCCTGCGTGCCCCTCATGCCCCGCCGGTGAAGGCCGGGGACCGGGTGCAGGTGATGCCGCTGGACGCGCTGTAACCGCAGAATGGGTTACGCCCCGATCCGCGCCGCCTCCTGTGCGGCGCGGTTCATGTTGGCCGACATTTCGCCCGCCACCGCACTCTGCTGTTCCACGGCGACGGCGATGGAACCGACATAGTCATTCACCTGCCCGATGGCCCCATGGATGCTGCCCAGGGTGCTGACCACCTCAGCGGCGGTTTCGCGTAGGCCGGTGATGTCGTCGGCGATGCGGTCGGTGGCGGCGCGGGCCTGGGTGGCAAGGCTTTTCACCTCCTGCGCCACCACGGCGAAGCCCTTGCCAGCATCACCGGCGCGTGCCGCCTCGATGGAGGCGTTCAGCGCCAGAAGGTTGATCTGCCCCGTGATGCCCGTGATCAGGTTGACGATATCAACCATATTGTCCGACAGGTTGGTGAGACGTGCTGTCACAGTGCTGGCAGCGTCAACGGATCGATTGGCGGCTTCTGCCTCGTCGCGGGATTTGCGCATGCTGTCGGCAATTTCGCGGATGGAGGCGTTCATCTCCTCCGCCCCGGCGGCCACGCTTTCCATCATGCCGCGCACATACTCGCTGCGCTGGCGGGCCTGCACCTGTCGCGTCACGTCGCTGGCGTACTTCACCACCTTATAGGGCTTGCCATCCAGACCCATGATCGGGTTGTAGGAGGCCTGAATCCAGACATCCTGCCCATCCTTGGAGCGGCGACGGAACTCGCCCGCCTGATATTCCCCGGCCGCCAGTTTCTGCCAGAAGGTACGGTAATCAGCACTCTCCCGCTCCCCCTCCGGCACGAAAAGGGAATGGTGGCGGCCTTCAATCTCCTCGGCGCGGTAACCAAGGGCTGATAGGAAATTCTCATTGGCGGTGATGATGGTGCCATCCAGGGTGAATTCGATGACCGCCTGACTTTTGGAGATGGCGGCCAACTGACTGGCCCGGTCACTGTTCAGCCGCTTCTGCTCCGTGATGTCGGACGCGAATTTCACGACCTTGGCAACATTGCCGTCCGTGTCCAGGATGGGCGTGTAGCTGGCCTGAATCCAGATGTCGCTTCCATTGCGGCGAATGCGGCGGAATTCACCCCCGAAAAACTCGCCAGCGGCAAGCCGTTCCCAGAAGCGGCGATATTCGGTGGTGTCCCGATCCTCCGCCGGCATGAACTGGCGATGGTGCTTTCCCTTGATTTCCGGCAGGGAATAGCCGAGCGCGTTGAGGAAATTCTCGTTGGCCGTCAGGACCTCCCCCTGCGGCGTGAACTCAATCACGGCCTGGGTGCGGTTGATGGCGGCAATCTGCCCCGCCATGTCGGCGTTGCGGTGGACGGCATCGGTGATGTCGCTGGCCAGCTTCACCACCCGGATCACCCGCCCGGCGCGGTCCAGCACGGGGTTGTACGTCGCACGGATCCAGACATCCCGGCCCTGCCGGTCAATGCGGCGGAATACGCCGGATTGAAACTCCCCCCCTGCCAACGTGTCCCAAAAATCCCTGTAGCTCTGCTGCTGATGATCAGCGGCCCTCAGAAACATACGATGGTGTTTGTTAACGATCTCATTTAACGAGTATCCCAGCGCTTCGAGAAAGTTATGATTGGCATCCAATATCACGCCGGTCGGATCAAATTCGATAATGCATTGAGAAGTATCAATTGCTTTATGCAGGGCAGAGAGTTTAGCAGCCTGATTGCTTCGAAATGAAAATGACATTCTAAATTTTCCCGCTTTTGAGAACTCGAATTGACGGCGATAGTTAAAAACTGGCCCGAAACCGGCAATCCCAGCGAGATTTATCTGTGATGGGCCTAAAAGATTGTCCGTATCAACGTCTAACCTTTATCGAGATGGTTGTTATCCTGAACTAATGGTGATGTCCATATAACGTTCGGAATAGTGTGATTATTAGCAAAGGATAATTATCCCGAAAGGTTGTAGCCAAGCCGGCCGATCCCCACTCGTTCAACGTGCACGCGATGCGAACCAAAATAGAACATTGCCTGGCGTTCCGTTATTGTTCTATAGTGACGTTGGTCACAATGACGGTGCCGGATGGGCGGACATCGTCGCGGGTGAGGGGATGTCATGCTGACGCGCAAGCAACAGGAACTGCTGTTCTTCATCAATGAACGCCTGAATGAGGGCGGGGTTTCCCCCTCCTTTGATGAAATGAAGGACGCGTTGGGTCTGAAGTCCAAATCCGGCATCCACCGCCTGATCACGGGTCTGGAGGAACGCGGGTTCATCCGCCGTCTGCCGCACCGTGCCCGCGCGCTGGAGGTGCTGCGCCTGCCGGAAAAGCCGATGCCCAAGGCCAAGGCAGCGCCCACCGCCGCAGTATCCGCACCGGTACCCGCCGCAGCGGAGGTGTCGCCGCGGTTCAAGCCCAACGTCATCAAGGGCGATTTCCGCAACAGCCTGCCCGGTCGTCAGGCCAGCAACGATGCTGAAGCGGTGGCCCTGCCGCTTTATGGCCGCATCGCCGCCGGTCTGCCGATCGAGGCGATGCGCGATAATTCCGTGACCATCGATATCCCGGCCTCCATGTTGGCGGCGGGTGACCATTACGCACTGGAAGTGGCCGGCGATAGCATGATCGAGGCCGGCATTCTGGATGGCGATACCGTCATCATTCAGCGCTGCGAAACGGCGGAGAATGGGACCATCGTTGTGGCCCTGGTCGATCAGCAGGAAGTGACGCTGAAGCGCCTGCGCCGCAAGGGCAATTCCATCGCCCTGGAACCCGCCAACCCGAATTATGAAACCCGCGTCTTCGGTTCCGACCGCGTGAATGTGCAGGGCCGTCTGGTCGGCCTGATCCGTCAGTATTGAGGGGGCGTTACGCGCCTTAATCCTGTCATGGGCCGGCCCCGGTTTCGCCGGGTGCCGCGTCCAGATTGGGGGTTGTTGTCCCAGTCTGGAATGGTGCTGCCCGATGCATGTCCTGGCCCTGTCCCCCTGGCGGCTGCTGCCGCTCGCTCCTTTGCTTGTGCTGCTTTCGGCCTGCGCCAGCCCGTGTCAGCGCATTGATAATGAGCTGCGGCAGCTGAATGCCGATACAATCCGTGATCCAGCCATGGCATCCGATGGACGCTATCTGTCCCGGTTCCAGGAACTGGCCGCGCAATCGGTGGAGAAAGGCTGTCTGGGCGGACGGTAAGCCGAAGGGGGGCATCAGCCCCCGATTGACCGGGCCTGTGGGGCGGTCAGGCGCTGATTAAAGCGCCACCCTTCGTCATCCCGGCGAAAGCCGGGGCCCAGGGGCAAAGTGCCCGACCTGTCAGCAGTGTCGGTTGACACGTGTGAAACGTTGATCCTGTGGCTCTGGGTCCCGGCTCGCGCCGGGATGACGAACGTGGATGATTCTACCTGACCCAGAAAGACATCAGGGCCTCGCAACCCGGTCATTCCGTCGGGCGCTGATCGAAACCGGTCAGGCCGGGATCGGCGGTTTCGGCGACCTTCACATTGATGACGATGGCGTTGGGCGGGCCTTTCCAACAGGCGTCCAGCATGGCATCAACATCGGCGCTGTGACCGGCGAACAGGGCTTCCACGCTGCCATCGGCGCGGTTGCGGACCCAGCCATCCAGGTGCCGGGCGCGGGCCTGTTCCACGGTCCAGCCGCGGTACCAGACACCCTGGACGCGGCCCGTCACAATGACGCTGACGGCGCGCCTGTCTTCCATGGGATTTGTCATGAATGTCTCGCTCTCTTTGGACCTATCCAGCCCAAGCGGGTGGCACTTGTCAATCACCCTCGCCAAGTCCGCGTTTCTGGGGCAGCATGGATCGGCCCGTTTTTCGAGTGACTGCAAATGGCGGCGACGCCTTGGGAGATTGCAACACCTGCGCGTGCCGACAGTCCGTGCGGCTGAGAGCAGGATGACCTATCCGGAGGGGGCATGACCGCCAGCCTGATCCGTCCCGCGACCGTATCCGATGCGCCCGGCATCGCGCATGTGCATGTCGAGAGCTGGCGCTCCACCTATCCCGGCATGCTACCCGACCGTTATCTGGTGGGCCTGTCCACGGCCACCCATGAAAAGCGTTGGCGCGGGCTGCTGACCGGTGCGCCGCCACGGGGCCGGCGCACTTTTGTCGCATCCAGCGCGGGCCGGATCGTCGGCTTTTCCTCCTGCGGGCCGCAGCGGACGGGCCTGCCGGGCTTCGGCGGGGAGTTCTATGCGCTCTACCTGATCGATCAGGCCCAGGGCATGGGGATGGGCCGCCGCCTGCTGGCCGCCATGGCGCAGCATTTCCTGGCCGCCGGCACCCAGGCCGCCATGGTCTGGGTCCTGCGTGAGAATCCGTCCCGATACTTCTATGAACGGCTGGGCGGGCAAATGCTGGCCGAACAGCCGATAAGCTTTGCCGGTGCCCATCTGATGGAAGTGGCCTATGGCTGGACCGATCTGGTCCCGCTGGCCCGTCTGGCCGCCGATCCGCCGGTGGAAGGGTAGGGTAACCCCTTACGCATCCGGCGTCGGGGTGACCAGGACCTTGTCGATGCGGCGCCCATCCATGTCGACCACTTCGAAACGATAGCCGTCATGGTCGGCATATTCGCCGGCGGTGGGGATGCGGCCCAGCTTGAACAGCAAGAAACCGGCCAGCGTGTGATAGCCGCTATCCTCGTCCCGCAGGCTTTTCAGCCCCAGATGCGCCTCCACCTCTTCCACGGCCATCATGCCGTCGATCAGCAGGGACCCGTCCTCGCGCCGGACAATGTCGCTGTCTTCGCCGCCATCGTCGGGCAGTTCGCCGGCAATGCCTTCCAGCACATCGGTCAGGGTCGCGATGCCCTCCACCGTGCCATATTCGTCCACCACGATGGCCATGTGCTCGCCCGACTGTTTGAACAGGTCCAGCAGGCGCATCACCTCCGTGCCGTCATGCACGATCAGGGCATCGCGGACCACCGCGCGCAGGTCGAACTTGCCACCCTGCAACAGGCTGTGCAGCAGGTCCTTGGTATGGACCACACCCATGACATCGTCGAGATCGCCGCGGCAGACGGGGAAGCGGCTATGCCCGGCCTCCCGGATCTCGCGCTTGATATTCTCCGGCTCGTCATCAATGTCCAGCCACATGACCTCCGGACGCGGGGTCATGAGGGAGCGGACGGTGCGGTCGGCCAGACGCATGACGCCTTCGATCATGCGTTTTTCGCCGGGATCGAACACGCCGCTGGCGGTTCCCTCGGCGATCAGGCTTTTTACTTCTTCTTCCGTCACCGTCTGCTCGGCCTTTTCCGGCACGCGCAGCAGCTTCAGCATCGCTTCCGTGCTGGCACCCAGTAGCCAGACGAACGGCGCGGTGGCGCGGGACAGTGACCGCATGATGGGGGCGGCGAAGCAGGCAATGGCCTCCGCCTTGTTCAGCGCGATGCGCTTTGGCACCAGTTCGCCCGCGATCAGCGACAGGTAGGTGATGACCATGACGACGATGGCGATGGCCAGCGTCTCACCATATCCAGCGAAGGCCGGGATGGCCTCCAGCACGGGCGACAGGCGTTCGGCCAGGGTGGCACCACCCACGGCACCATTGATGACGCCGATCAGCGTAATGCCGATCTGCACCGTGGACAGGAAGCGCGAGGGGTCTTCCTGCAAAAGCAGCGCTGCGGCGGCACCCCGGCGCCCTTCCTCCGCCATCTGCTGGAGCCGGATTTTCCGGGCCGAAACAACGGCCAGTTCCGACATGGCGAAGAACCCGTTCAACAGGATCAGGAACAGGACCGCGGCGAGTTCGAGCGAAACCATCTTCTCTGTTATGTGACGTGGGCCCAGTGCGGCCCGCGCCACATCCTATCGCATTGCACGCGAAATGCGAGTGGTCATCATTGCCTGTCGTCGTTTCGTAACGAAAGTTCGGACCGTGACCGCTATCACTTGCCGCCGGGCGGTCCTCCATTAGATCAAGGTCCATGAACTGGTGCGCCGCCGCAATGGCCGTGACGCGCCGCAACCTTCCCCAAAGGGGCCTATTGATCATGAGCAAACCCGATCTTCTGTCGCCTTTCATGCTGGGCGATGTCGAGCTTCCCAACCGCGTCATCATGGCGCCCATGACCCGGTCGCGCGCCGGTAAGGGCGATGTCGCCACCGCCGCCACGGCGAAGTATTACGTACAGCGTGCCAGCGCCGGCCTGCTGATCACCGAAGGGACCCAGGTCAGCCAGCAGGGTCAGGGCTATGCCTTCACGCCCGGCATCTACAGCCCCGAACAGGTGGCCGGATGGCGCGGCGTGACCGACGCGGTCCACGCCGCTGGCGGGCGCATCGCGGCCCAGCTCTGGCATGTGGGCCGCCTGTCACACCGGGTGCTGCAGCCGGGCGGGGCGCTGCCCGTGGCCCCCTCGGCCCTGAAGCCGGATGGGCAGGCCTTCACCCCGCAGGGCATGCTGGATTACGAGACGCCGCGCGCCCTGGAAACGGATGAAATCGCTGGCATCGTGGCTGATTTCGCCAAGGCGGCGGAAAATGCCAAGTCAGCAGGCTTTGACGCCGTCGAGCTTCATGGCGCCAATGGCTATCTGATCGATCAGTTCATCCGCAGTGGCACCAACCTGCGCACCGATCGCTATGGTGGGTCCGTGGAAAACCGCAACCGCTTCATGCTGGAAGTGGTGGCGGCGGTCACCGATGTGCTGGGCAGCGGTCGTGTGGGCATCCGGTTCAGTCCGAACGGTGCCTATCACAACATGTCGGACAGCGATCCGGCGGCCACCTTTGGCTATGCGGCCGAACAGTTGAACCGTTTCAATCTGGCCTTCCTGCATGTCATCGAACCGCTGGTCGATGACCATAATATGAGCCCGCCGCCGGGTGCCAAGCGTGTCGCCGGCCTGCTGCGTCAGACCTTCAAGGGGCCGTTCATTCTGAATGGCGGCATCACGCGGGAGGTTGGTGACCGGCTGATTGCTGACGGGGCGGCGGATGCCATCGCCTTCGGCGTGCCCTACATCGCCAACCCCGATCTGGTGGAACGGTTCCGCCGTAACGCCCCGCTGGCGACGGCCGACCGCGCCACCTTCTATGGTGGGGATGAACGCGGTTACCTGGATTACCCGGCGCTGAACGCGGCGTAAGATCGAAAAGGGGGCGGTTATCCGCCCCCTTTTTATTGCTTGCCCGTCAACCGGCGCAGCAGATTGCCAATGGGATCGCCACCTTCGTCCGACGCCGGTGGTTCGGGCGGCGGGGTGCCTTCAGCGGTCTGCACCACAGTGCCGTCGGCGGGCACTTCGCTGGCCACCGGCATATCGGGGGCAGGCGGCAGCTCATTCGCAGGAACAGGGCTGCCGTTCAGGCCTGGCAGGTCGCGCGGCGGCAGCCCCTGATGCGCCTCCATCATGATGCCATGCCACAGCTTGGCCGGCAGGCCGCCGCCCGTCACCTTCTTCATGGGCGTGCCATCATCATTGCCCAGCCAGACACCGCCCACCAGATCGGCGGTATAGCCCATGAACCACGCATCCTTGTAATCCTGGGTCGTGCCGGTCTTGCCCACCGTGGGGCGGTCCAGATTGGCGGCCTTGCCGGTGCCACGGGTGACAGGGCCCAGCAGCAGGCGGTTCATCGCCTCCACATCCGGGGCGGCGACGGCATAACCCGCCGACGATCCCTGACGCTGATACAGGATACCCCCGGCAACATCCCGGATTTCCAGGATGCCATAGGGGATCACCGCCTCCCCGCCATTGGCCAGCGTGGCATAGGCCCCGGTCAGGTCCAGTAACGTCACTTCCGAGGTACCAAGCGCCAGCGACAGGTCGCGGCGCATGGGCGTGGTCAGGCCCAGACGCTTGGCCGTCTGCCGCACATTGTCGATGCCAACGGCCTCTGCCAGCCGGATGGTGGCGGTGTTCAGCGAATTGGCCAGCGCATCATGCAAACTGACATCGCCCCGGAACTTGCCGTCATAATTGCCGGGGTTCCATTTGCCCTTGCGGTAAGGCGCGTCCAGGATGGTGCTGTATTCGTTCCAGCCTTCTTCCAGCGCCGTCAGATAGACGACGGGTTTGAAGGCGGAACCGGGCTGGCGCAGGGCCTGCGTGGCGCGGTTGAATTCGCTGCTGGAATAATCCTTGCCACCGATCATGGCCCGGATCGCCCCTTCCGGCGTCATCACCAGGGCGGCGGCCTGGCTGACCTTGGCGTCGGCCCCCGGCCCGCGCAGCATGTCCGTCACCTTCTGTTCGGCGGCGCGCTGCAGGCCGGGATCGAAGGTGGTATAGACGATCAGGTCGCCATGATCGGCCCCGACAAAGGCAGGCAACTGATCGGCCACCCACCCGGCGAAGTAGCGGCCATCACCATCCTCGCTCTCCTTGCGGGGCGGCGGCGGTGGGGCGGCCATGGCGGCATCAAACTGCGCCTGGTTGATATAGCCCTCATCCAGCATGGCGCGCAGCACCACGCCCATGCGCTGCGTCGCGCGGTTCAGGCTGGCCGTGGGGGCATAGCGTGACGGTGCCTTCAACAGGCCAACAATGATGGCCGACTCGCGCAGGGTGAGATTACGCGCCGATTTGTTGAAATAGGTGCGGGCGGCAGCATCCACGCCAAAGGTGCCGGCCCCCAGATAGACGCGGTTCAGATAGGCAGTGAGGATCTGTTCCTTGCTGTAGGTCGCCTCCAGTTGTACCGCCAGCAGGGCTTCCTGCGCCTTGCGCTTGAAGTTCTGGTCAGGTGTCAGGAACAGGTTCTTCGCCAACTGCTGGGTCAGGGTGGAGCCACCCTGCACCGTCCGCCCGGCGCGGTAGTTGGAGTAGGCGGCACGCAAGATGCCGACCGGATCGACACCGAAATGACTGAAGAACCGCCGGTCTTCCGTGGCGATCAGGGCCTGCACGAAATGCGGCGGCAACTGGCTGACATCCAGCGTTTCACCGCGCAGGTCGCCCAGGCGCTGGAACTCCGTCCCGTCCAAGGCAACCAGGGTGATGGCGGGTCGGCGCGATGCCTCTGCCACCTCGGAAATAGCGGGCATGTCATGGGCGACATAGGCGACAGTGCCCGCCGCGACGATGACGCCCCAGATGCCGGTGACGATTAGGCCCGACAGGATGCGCTTGCCCCAGCTTTTACGGGGGCCGGCCTTGCGGGGTGGCTTGTCGCCGCCACCGCCATTGCCCCCGCCCGGCGGGGTGGGGCCGGACGGGCCGCGCTTCGCCGGGGCAGCGGCGGCAGGGCGGAAACGGTTGGGCGCGTTCAGGCTGCTCAAGGCATCAGGTCCGGCAAGGGGCTTTATCGGGATTGGTGGCCAGGATAGGGCCGGGCCGCCAACCCCACAAGCTGATGCACCCCCATTGCGGCGATTTCAGGGATGATGCGGCGGCATGTGTGGGGCTTATCCTGCAATCAACGCCGCCCATTCCTCCTCCGAGAGAATGGTCACGCCCAGTTCCTGGGCCTTGGCGGCCTTCGACCCGGCATCGGCGCCGACGATGACATAGTCGGTCTTGGCGCTGACCGATCCGGCGACCTTGGCGCCCAGGGCCTCTGCCTTGGCCTTGGCTTCCGACCGGCCCATGGTGGTCAGCGTGCCGGTGAAGACCACCGTCTTGCCGGCGACGGGCGACGTGGTGGCCGCCGCCGGCGGCACATACTCCTCTGGCCTCACCTGTGCCAGCAGGGCGGCGACGGCGTCCAGATTATGCTGTTCGCGGAAGAAATCGGTCAGGTCGTCGGCCACGCTCATGCCGATCTGTTCGATGGCGCAAAGCTCGGCATAGGCCTCGCCCACCAGTTCCGGCTTCTTCTCCTCGCGCTTGTCCGCCCGTTCAGCAGCGGCGGCGACCATGCGGTCGCGCCAGTTTTCCGCCGTGCGATAGGCCTTTGCCAACAGCTTGGCTGTGGCCTCCCCGATTTGGCGGATGCCGAGCGCGAAGATGAACCGGTCCAGCGCGATGGTCCGCCGCGCCTCGATGGCGGCGAACAGCTTCTCCACCGATTTCTTGCCAAAGCCGGTCATGCTGATCAGCCGGTCCAGGCGCTGTTCTTCGCGGACCTCCAGCGTGAAGATATCGGCGGGCTGCTTGATGCGACCCTGTTCAAAGAACAGTTGGATACGCTCGATCCCCAGCCCTTCAATATCGAAGGCATTGCGCGACACGAAATGGCGCAGCCGTTCCACGGCCTGCGCCGGGCAGATCAGGCCGCCGGTGCAGCGGGTGACGACTTCGCCTTCCTCCCGCGTGGCAATGGAGTCACATTCAGGACAACGATCGGGAAATTTAAACGGCTCTGCTCGGCCCTTCTCCGGTTCTGACACCCACCCAACCCAACCCACAATCTGCGGAATCACATCGCCCGCGCGCTGCACGATGACCAGATCGCCGACGCGGATGTCCTTCCGCTCAATCTCATCCTTGTTGTGCAGGGTGGCGCGGCTGACCACCACGCCACCGACATTCACGGGCTCCAGCTCCGCCACGGGCGTCAGGGCGCCGGTGCGGCCCACCTGGATGCTGATGGCTTTCAGGCGGGTGGTTGCCTGCTCGGCGGGGTATTTATGCGCCGTGGCCCAGCGGGGGGAGCGGGAGATGAAGCCCAGACGTTCCTGAAGGGCCAGGCTGTCGACCTTGTAGACGACACCGTCAATGTCGAAGGGCAGGGTGGGCCGCTGCTGCCCAATCATGCGGTAATAGGCCAGCAACGCCTCTGCGTCGGTGCAGCGTTCGGATGGCGACGACAGGGTGAAGCCGAAACCTTCCAGCCGCTGCCGGCTTTCCCACTGCGTGGCACCCAGTGGTTCCGACAACGCCCCCCAGGCATAGGCGAAGAAGCGCAGGGGCCGGCCCGCCGTGATGCTGCTGTCCAACTGGCGCAGCGATCCGGCGGCGGCGTTGCGCGGGTTGGCGAAGATCTTGTCGTTCTTTTCCGCTTGCGCCCGGTTTAGCTCCAGGAAGTCCGCACGGGTCATATAGACTTCGCCCCGCACCTCCACCAGATCGGGGAAGGGGGCTGTCAATTCATGCGGGATATCGCGGATGGTGCGGACATTGGCCGTCACATCCTCCCCCTCTGCCCCGTCGCCGCGCGTGGCGGCCTGGACCAGCCGGCCCTTCTCATAGCGCAGGGACAAAGACAGGCCGTCGATCTTGGGCTCAGCAACGAAGCTGACCGGCGTGTCGTCGGATAAGTTCAGGAACCGGCGGATGCGGCCCACAAAGTCGCTGACATCCACATCCTCGAACGCGTTCGACAGCGACAGCATCGGCACCGCATGCTTGACCTTGCCAAAGCCGGAGGAGGGGGCGGCACCCACCGTCTGTGTCGGGCTGTCGGCGGTCACCAGTTCGGGAAAACGTACCTCGATGGCGGCCAGACGCTGTTCCAGCTTGTCATAGTCGGCGTCCGAAATCTCCGGATCGGCCTTGTTGTAGTAGCGTTCGCGATGGTGCCCGATTTCCGCCGCCAGGGCCGCATGTTCGCTGGCCGCGTCCTCCAGGGTCAGGGCATCGACTTCGGTCAGGCGGTGGGGGGAGGACATGGCAAAACGCTCTCTGTCAAAGGGGGCGGTTGCGGTCCCTTGTACGAGAGGCGGCGGCGGTCGGCAATGGCGGCTTAACGGTCAGCAGGGCAGAAGGTTTGCCGGTTCCACATCGCGCAACCCCCCGGAGGGAAGGCTGGCGGTCTGGTAATAGGAGACGGCGAAAAGGTCGAGTTCCAGTGACAGGCTGCGCCGGCCACACCGGCGGGCGACATTGGCAATCAGCGTTTCCAGGCTGACGCCTTCCTGAAGGCTGATATCCTCCAGCGCGTTCCAGCATTCCTCGCTGACACACACACTGATCCGACGGCCATCGACGGTGATTTCCCGTCGCCGCTGTTCGTAAGAGGTCTGCCCCAGAATGCGCAGAAGATTCTGCACGGGTCGCCCTGGCTCAGTTGGTTAACTCAACACACATTTATATATGGACGAGGGGCGGAATGCAAAAGCCCATCCGACGATTCCGTATACATTCTGTAGGGTTGAGCCACGCGCTAAGCGCAGAGGTTGCGGTCAGCCGCCGTCGCGCGCCTCACGCAGGCCATCGCGTGCCAGCTGGTCGGCGCGTTCATTCTCCACATGGCCGGCATGGCCCTTGACCCAGTGGAACTCCACCTTGTGTCGGGCGACCAGATCGTCCAGGCGACGCCACAGGTCCTCGTTCTTTACCGGATCCTTGGACGCGGTTTTCCAGCCGTTTTTCTTCCAGCCATGGATCCAGGTGGTGATCCCGTTCTTCACATATTGGCTGTCGGTATGCAGGCGGATGGGAACGGAACGCTTCAGCGCCTCCAACGCGCTGATGGCGGCCATCAACTCCATACGGTTATTGGTGGTGTCGGGCTCCCCGCCCTTCATTTCCTTCTCGGTCCCGTTCCAGCGCAGCAATACGCCCCAGCCGCCAGGGCCGGGATTGCCGGAACAGGCACCGTCGGTGAAGGCATCGACCACGTTTTCTGCGGCGGTTGCCTCGTTCACGACCGGTCCAACCCGTAATCGGCGATGTGGCGGATCTGCTGGTGGAAACGCAGCTTGTGCAGATATTCCAGCGGGTCCTTGCGCTTCACCATGGCACCCGGTGGCGTGTTCAGCCAGTCATAAAGGCGGGTTAGCAGGAAACGGATGGCGCTGCCGCGGGCCAGGATGGGCAGGGCCTCGCGCTCTGCCGCCGACAGGGGGCGGATACGGTCATAATTGGCCAGCAGAAGCCGGGCCTTGGTGACGTTGAAGGCTCCATCCGCCTCAAAACACCAGGCATTCAGGCAGATCGCCACGTCATAGGCAAACAGGTCGTTGCAGGCGAAATAGAAATCGATCAAGCCCGACAGCTTGCCATCGGCAAAGAAGACATTATCGGGGAACAGGTCGGCATGGATGATGCCGGCGGGCAGATCCTGGGGCCACTGGGCCTCCAGATAATCCAGCTCCTCTGCCAGCGCATCGGCCAGACCGGGTTTCACCTCATCCGCGCGCCAGCGCGACGCCTCGAACAGGGGGCGCCAGCCGCCGACCGACAGGGAATTGCGGCGGGTCAGGGTGAAGCCGTCGCCCGCCAGATGCAGGCGCGCCAACCCTTCGCCCAGGCCAGCGCAATGGTCGGCCAGGATACGGCGCGGCCACATGCCCTTCAGGAAGGTGACGATCACGGCCGGACGGCCACACAGGCTGCGCAGCGCCACGCCATCGGTGCCGGCCACCGGTTGCGGGCAGGTCAGGCCGTTGGCGGCCAGATGATCCATCAAACCTAAGAAGAAGGGCAGGTCCGCCGGGTCCACCCGCTTTTCATAAAGCGTCAGGATATAGGGACCCTTATCGGTCACCAGCAGGAAGTTGGAATTCTCCACGCCCTCGGCGATGCCCTTGCAGGACACCACGTCGCCCAGATCATACTGAGCAACGAACGCGCGGACATCCTCGTCGGAAACTTCGGTATAGACGGCCATGGCGGGATGGGTAGCCGGTTCCGGCACGCCGGTCAATCGCGCATGAAAGCCCTGTGCGACCGTTCCAATCGCAACAAAATTCGGTGTGATGGTGATTTTCGCTACTCGGTGGCGGAATTTGCTATCGGCCTGGTCGGGATGAGATGGGGGCGAAAATAAAAATGGCGGAAATCAGCCATTTTTAGGGTCGCGAGAGCACTTGGCACGGTGCTTGCTTTTATGTCGGCATGGCTGAAACGGCCACCGAAATTCGAACCCGATGGAGACGATAATGAGCACGATGACCTTCTTCGCCAAGCGCGCCGCCCGCACCAACAAGGTCACCGGCGACCTGAACATCTCCAGCCTGACCGAAATGGTCCCGGCCCTGGTTGTCGCAGTCGTCATGGTCCTGATGCTGAACATCCTGCTCTGATCAAGCCGCTTCTGCCAACCCGATTACCCCACCTGTTTCAGAAGGAGCCCCGAAAATGGGCCTGATCGACCGCCTCGGTGATGTCATCAATGCCAACCTGGCCAGCCTGCTGGACCGGTCGGCCGACCCGGAGCAGACGCTGAACCAGGCGATCCGGGAGATGGAAGACACCCTGTCCGAAGTGCGCTGTGGCACTGTCCGCATGATTGCGGAAAAGAAGGAACTGGCCGCCAACTGGCGCGCTGCCGAGTTCGAGATGCTGGAATGGGAGCGCAAGGCGGAAATCGCCCTGGCCCATAACCGCGAGGACCTGGCCCGCGCTGCCCTGGCCGCCAAGGATGAGATCCGCCGCGCCGCTGCGCCGGCCGAGGCGGAGATCAAGGCCCTGGAAACGGCCATCGCCCGGATGACGGAAGATGCCCGCGCCCTGGAGGACAAGCTGGCCGAGGCGCATGCCCGCCGCCGCAGCCTCGCCGCCCGCTATCGCGGTGCCGTTGACCGGCTGCGGGCCCGTACCAGCCTGTACGATGGCCGCCTGGATGAGGCATTGGCCCGGTCCCGCGAACTGGAACGCGAGATCGATCATGTGGAGGCCGCTGGCGATGCCCTGTCCATGGGCCGGCCCCGTAGCCTGAAGGACGAGTTTGCGACCCTGGAGGCCCGTGGCCGGGTCGAGGATGAACTGGCCGCACTGAAAAAGCGCGTTGCCGAGCGTGGGTCCGCTGCGTGAGTTGAGTTGCATTTCACCCCTGGCGCCGGGATGGGCGACGGGGTTCTGCCAAACCGATGGAACGATGGAGAGAAACGTGAGCCGCTATAACCGCCATTTCGACCGCTTCACCAGCCGCTTTCAGGGTGGGAAGCTCTACAAGGACAGCACCAACGGCATCCTGTTCGGCGTCTGCGCCGGCGTGGCCGAATGGTTGGGGATCAGCCGCCTGTGGGTGCGCATCGCCGCGGTGCTGTCGATGGTCTTCCTGGGCGGCACCCCGATCCTGGCCTACTTCGTGGCAGCCCTGGTTCTGTCCAATCGCCCCGTCGGCCGCCATGACCGTTACGACCGCTACGCCCGCGCCTTTGGCGAGGATTACCGGGAGTGGCGCCGCTAAGCCAGCGGTGCCCACTTCGGGGGAGGAACAGGCGGGCCCGGGGGGACCCGCCTGTTTCATTTTGGGGTTTGCGTCAGGAAATACGGGCGCTCAATGTCACGTTGAGCGCGCTTGCTACGATCCGCAACGCATCTGCGATGTAAGCTGTGTTGCCGCTTGCGAAGGCATCATCCAGCAATTCCTGCTGCGCCCTCGGTTCGGCCAGGTACTTTACCGGATCGAACGGTCTGGTCGTTTCCATTCCTACTCCGCAGCCCGTGCGGCTTCCTTCTGGACGATATCCTTCTTAAACGCGATGGTGACGGTGGCCAGATGAATGCCGAACTTGCTCATGGTGGCGCGGTTCAGCAGCACGCCGTCCGGCATCAGGAACATCCAGTCATCGAACCGCACCTTGGTCCGGCTGCCATCCATTTTCAGGTTGAAGTCGTAGACCATGTTATAGGCGTTGCCCGACACGCGGCCCTTGGCGGGACCGATGGCGTCTGCGGTGGTGCCGGTCCAGTCATTGGGGGAGGGGCCGTCGCGCGTCAGGCGCCAGATGCGCTGTTCCAGTTCTCCGTCGTTCCAGACGAAGTCTTCCGTCAATGTCAGGACCTTGCCATCCCATTCGCCCTTGATATCGACGGTGAAGGTGCGGCGGACATTGCCGAACCGGTCTTCCACGATGCCATAGGCGCGGGTATGGCCATTGAAATATTCTTCCAGGGCCAGGGCGGGTTTCTGATTGGCGAATTGTTCGGGTTTCATGTTGGTACACCCGGAAAGGGCCAGACAAAGACCGGCCAGGATAAACAGGCGGCGAAACATGGCGCTCTCCGCGTCGGGTTTCGGGGGAAGGGGATCAGGTGCGGGCGGCGATGCGGGCGCGCAGGCTGACCTGCATGGCGGCATCGATGGGCCAGCGCCAGAGAAGGGCGATTGCCGCGAGTTTGAAGGCCACAGGAACCAGGGCGTAAAGCGCCAGCAGCGCTGTCTGCCCCATCGCGGTTCCGCCCGTGACGGGGTCGAAGCCGAACAGACCCGCCACGGTCAAGCCCAGGGCCGCCAGCGCGGTTGCCAGTTTGGTCGCCAGGCCCCAGAAGGCAAAGTACAGGCCGGTACGAGCGCGACCGGTGCGTGCCGTATCCATATCCACCACGTCGGCCTGCATGGCCGATGGCAGGATCAGATCCGCACCCAGCGACATCCCCGTCATCACGCAGATGACCAGGAATGGCCAGAAGTCGCCCGGCCCCAGCAAAGGTACCGCCAGGAACCAGCCGATGTTCCAGAACATCGCCCAGCGCCAGACGACATGCTTGCCGTATTTTCCGCTCAACCACAGCCACAGCGGCACCGCCAGAAGACCAGATGCGAAGTAGGACAACAGCAGAAGGCCCGCACGTTCCCCTTCCATCAGCAGATGCTGAACGAAAAACAGGAAAAGTTGTGCCGGCAGGCCATTTGCCACGCCGTTGATGACATAGGCCGCGATCAGTTTCCGGAAAGCCCCGTTGGCGAAAATCACTTTCATCCCGCGCCGGAATTTCAGCGGCGACTTGATGGGCTGCGGATATTCGGGAACGGTGACCAGGGCGATTACTGTAAAAAGCGGCAGCACCACAAGCAGAACAAGGGCTAACAGACGCAGCGCATCGCGTTCCTGACCCGTTGCCCCCACGCCCATGGCAAAGGGCAGGGTCAGGGCGAGCACGGTACCGATAATGGCGGCGCCCTCGCGGAAACCCGCTACGCGCGTGCGTTCATGATAATCAACGGACAGCTCCGCGCCCCAGGCTGTCAGCGGCACGATCATCATGGTCCAGCCCAGGAACAGGGCAAAGGACCAGCCCAGCAGATAGACCGCCCCTACCCCGTCGCCCGGTACCATCAGGAACCAGAGCGACAGCAGGGTCAGGGGCAGGCCCGCCGCGATCCAGGGTTTGCGACGTCCAAACCGTGTAACGGTGCGGTCAGACAGGGCACCGACCAGCGGATCGGTCACCCCGTCCCACAACCGCGCCAGCAAAAGTACGATCCCGATGGCTGCCAGTGGCATTCCCGCCTGGGCATAGGCCGAGGGCAGGAACACGTAGACGGGCAGAACCAGAACCGCCAGTGGCAGGGCAGGAAGGGCATAAGCCAGCAAATGGCGCAGGTGGATGGGCATGAGATGTCCTCAGCCCTTCGAAATCCCCACATGCACAAGATCGATGGTGCCGACCTTGAACCCCGCCTCGCAGTACCAGAGATATTGTTCCCACATGCGTTTGAAGCGCGTATCGAACCCGTCCTTCAGTTCCGGCCAGGCGGCCTGGAACGCCACCTGCCATTCCCGCAGGGTGCGCGCATAATGCAGGCCATAGCTTTCGGTGCTGTCGAAGCGCAGGCCTGCACCCTCCACCTCTGCTTTCAGGCGGGTGGGGCTGGGCAGCATGCCGCCGGGGAAGATGTAACGCTGGATATAGTCCGCACCCTTGCGATAGCCCTCGAAATGATCCTCACCGATGGTGATGATCTGGAGCGAGGCCTTGCCACCCGGCTTCAACCGGTCGCGCAACGTGTTGAAATAGGTGGGCCAGTAGCGTTCGCCCACGGCTTCAAACATTTCGATGCTGGCGATGCGGTCGAACTGCTCGGTTATGTCGCGGTAATCCTGCAGGCGGATATCGACCATGTGCGACAGGCCGGCCCGTTCCATGCGGGCCACAGCATAATCATGCTGTGCCTTGCTGATGGTCACGCCGGTGACGCGGGCACCCACAACCTTGGCCGCATATTCCGCAAATCCGCCCCAGCCGCAGCCGATTTCCAGCACATGCTGCCCCGGCTGCAGATCCATGCGGGCCGCGATGGCGGCATATTTGCGCTGCTGCGCCTCGTACAGCGGCTCTGCCTTGTCCAGATCGGCATAGACCGCCGCAGAATAGGTCATGGACGGGTCCAGCCAGCGTTCATAGAAGCTGTTCCCCAGGTCATAATGATAGGCGATGTTGCGCTTGGAGCCGGACTTGCTGTTGGGCTTGGCCGCGTGCAGCAGGAAATTCAGCGCCCGGACCCAGGCCTTGCCATTCATGGCCCGGTCCAGTTCTGTCTCGTTCAGCAGCGCCATCTCGAACAAGGCCGGCACATCCGGGCTGGTCCAGTCGCCATCCAGATAGCTTTCGCAGAAGCCCAGCTTGCCACCCACCAGCATGCGTCGGGCCAGCCGGTCATTGCGGACATAGAGGACGCCATGTGGGCCGGGTACGGTGCCATCGAACCGGTGGCTGCGCCCATCGGGCAGGACAATCGTCAAAGAGCCAACCCGGATCGAGGGGGCCAGCGATATCAGAAGCCGCATCATGCGCGACGGGCGGTAATGGATGGCCGTCTGGCCCAGGCCCAGGAGATGGCTTTCGGTCTGTTCGGTCATGGTTCCACCATTGTTTGGCCGGTGGTTGAAATGGATCGGGTGGGTCGTTCGGCAAGCGGCTTAAGACGAACGGGCGGTTCCGGGCGGCGGTGGAACCGCGCGCCCTTGCGCCAGAGTTTCAGCGCTTCCCAATGGATGCCGGCGATGACTTTCAGGGTGACCAGCGGGTGGCGTGCGACAGCCGCCCACAGACTGCTGGTGGTCAGTGGGTGTCGTTCACCCGTCTGGGTCGCCACCAGCAATTCACCCTGTTCATCGCCATAGCGGATATCGATGCCAATCCGGTCGCCCGGCAGCGACAGGCGGAATCGATAGCCACCTTCAAGATCGAAGAAAGGGGAGACGTGGAACTCCTTGGCGTGGGCATGGTCCAGCAAAACCCCCGGCACGTGGGCCGGTATGGGGATGACATAGCAATGCTGGTCGCCGAAGGTGTTCTTCACCTCATACACCACCCCGCGCAAGGCGCCGTCCGGTCCAAAGCCGTAATAGACGGACAATGGATTGAAGGCATAGCCCAGGACGCGGGGAAAACAGAACAGAAGGATGCGACCTCCCTCCAGATGCACGCCCTTTTCTGCCAGCATCCTCTCCACCCAAGGGCGAAGGGGTGACCCGTCGCGCTGCCCATGGTCGCTGTCCTGGATGGACAGCAGGCCGGGGCGGTTATGGGTCAGCGGCTTTGGCAGGTCATGCAGCCGGTCGATATCCAGCAGCAGCGACCAGACGCGGTAATTGAACGCGTGCCGGAAGGGCCGGTACCGGGCGTGGAACACCCGGCAATGGTACAACGCATGGGATTGGCCATCCTCTCCCGCCATGCCCCTTACTCCGCCGCTGCCTTGAAGGGCTTTAGCGGCCTGGCATTGCGCCCGGCAGGGGAGACATCGGTGGTGTTCCAGGGCCGCTTGGCACCCAGCGCCTCTGCCACGGCCAGTCCCGCCGACAACCCGTCTTCATGGAAGCCATAGCCAAGATAGGCCCCACAGAACCAGGTGCGGCGCACGCCCTGGATGCGGGCCATCTCACCCTGGGCGCGGATGGCGGCGGCGTCGAACATGGGGTGGTCGTAGATGAATTCCTTGATCTTATATTCCGGGCGCGGCGGCTGGATCGGGTTCAGGGTGACGAACAGGGGGTTGCCCTCGTCAATGCCCTGCAGCTCGTTCATCCAGTAGGTGACGGCCACCTTGGCGTTGCGGTCGCGCGTACCATTGGCCAGATAATTCCAGGCCGACCAGGCCTTGGGCCGCTTGGGCATCAGTGCTGGATCGCGGTGCAGATGCGCCCGGTTCAACTGATAGCGGAAGGCGCCCAGCACGCGCTTTTCCTGCTCATCAGCATCGGTCAGCATGGCCAGCGCCTGATCGGCATGCGCGCCGATCACCACCTGATCGTACTGCGTTTCCTGCCCCTCCGTATCGCGCAGCCAGACACCAGTGGGTGTGCGGCGCATGGCGATGATGGCGCGGTCGGTGTGGAAGCGGCCTGCCAGCGTGTCGGCCAGCACCCGAACATAAGAACGACTGCCGCCCTTCACCGTGAACCATTGCGGCCGGTTCTTGATCTTCAGCAGACCATGATTCTGGAAGAAGCGCACGAAGCTGTGTGCCGGGAAGGCCAGCATCTCCGAAATGGTCGATGACCAGATGGCCGCCCCCATGGGCAGCAGATGGTCATAGATGAAGCGATGGCCATAGCGGCCCGCATCCAGATATTCGCCTAAGGTCTGGTTGATGGCCGAAGGGTCGCGCAGCAGCTTCGGCGCCTCGCGGTAGAACCGCACGATGTCGCGCAGCATCAGGTGATAGCTGGGCGACAGCAGGTTGCGCTTCTGTGCGAACATGCCGGCCAGATTGCTGCCGGAATATTCCAGACGGCCCCGGTCCAGGCTGACGGCAAAGCTCATGGTGCAGGGCATGGAGGGCACGCCCAGATGGTCGAACAGAGCGATCAGGTTGGGGTAGGTCGCCTCGTTGAACACGATGAAGCCGGTATCGACGGGGATATTCTCCCCGTTCTTGCCCGTCACATCCACCGTGTTGGAATGGCCGCCCAGATAGTTATTCTGTTCAAATACCGTCACCTCATGGCCGTGACGGTTCAGCAGCCAGGCAGCGCTGAGACCCGAGATGCCGGCACCGATAACCGCGATTTTCATAGGTCGTCCTTCCTTCAGGCCGGGATCGCCGGAGTGCTGCCACGGATCGTGGCAAAGGCGTCCAGCGCGCGCTGCCGGCCCAGCGCATGATCAATGATGGGGGCGGGATAGTCACGTCCCAGTGTGACACCGGCCCCGCGCAGCACCATGGGCGGTGCGGTCCACGGGGCATGGATATATTTGTCCGGCATATGTTTCAGTTCGGGTACCCAATGGCGGACATAACGACCGTCGGGGTCGAATTTCTGCCCCTGCAAGACCGGATTGAAAACCCGGAAATAGGGTGCGGCGTCGGCACCGCAACCCCCGATCCATTGCCAGCCGGCAGCATTATTGGCCAGATCGGCATCGACCAGCGTGTCCCAGAACCAATCCTCCCCCGCCTGCCAGGGCAGCAGCAGATGCTTGACCAGCAGGGACCCCACGATCATCCGCACACGGTTATGCATCCAGCCCGTTACCCAGAGTTGCCGCATGCCGGCATCGACGATGGGGTAACCGGTCTGCCCCCGCTGCCACGCGGCCAGGGCCTTGTCATCCTGGGTCCAGGGAAAGGCCTCAAATGCGGGTGACAGGGGGCGTTCGGGAAGGGTGGGGAAATGGTACAGCAGGGAATGGCAGAATTCCCGCCACCCGATCTCGCGCAGGAAACTGTCCATCTGCGCCTTGAACGCCTCGCTGCCCCGATCTCCTGCCCGTTTGGCCGCGTGCCAGACCTGACGCGGGGAGATTTCACCGAAATGCAGATGCGGCGACAGGCGCGACGTGCCGTCAATGCCGGGCACATCGCGGCCGGCGCTGTAATTGGCGGCCCCTTCCGACAGGAACTGCGTCAGGCGCGCGGTGGCTGCCGCTTCGCCAACGCCCAGCCCCTCGGCCCAGGTCCGCCGGAACCCGCCCGCCCAATCGGGCCGGGTAGGCAGCAGCGCCCAGTCGGACAGGGCATCACCTTCTGGACGGTTGGGGCAGGGGGACAGCCGGTCCGGGGCGGGCAGGGGCCGTTCCGGGTTGGTGACGGCGACACAGGCCCGCCAATAGGGGGTAAAGACCTTGTACGGTGTGCCCTGACCCGTCAGCACTTCCCAGGGTTCGTTCAGCAGGGCGGCCTTGTGGCTGGTAACCTTCACCGTGCCCTTCAAGGCCGCTTTAAGCCGCGAATCGCGCTCAATGGCAAAGGGTTCATAGCAGCGGTTCCAAACCACCTCTGCCGCGTCCACCCGCGCCGCCAGGTCACCGATCACAGCATCACCCGGCCCTCGCAGCAGCAGCAGGGGCGACCCCAGCCGCTCCAGTGCCGCCGACAGATGCGTCAGGCTATGATGCAACCACCAGCGCGTGGCGCCACCGGCCCGCCAGGTGCCGGGGGTGACATCATCCAGAACATAGACGGGCAGGAGGGGCCGGCCGCTTTCCACGGCATGGTGTAAGGCCGGATTGTCAGCCAAACGCAAATCCTGGCGGAACCAGACGATAATGGGACGCGGATCGGTCATCGGGGGAGACATGCTTCCGGGTGAAACATCAGAATTTACTGATGATACGTTACCGATGCCGGCTTGGATCACCCGCACCCCTATCCTTTTGCGAAGATTATTTTTTATCCGTCACGGTTGACGCCGCTTGCAGGGAACCTAGCTCGTTTCGTGGCGGTGGCCATCCCATTCTCCCCCCCTCCTTTGGCTGCCAGCCTTTTGCCGCCCCCGGATGCCTCCCCCGCATCCGGGGGCTTGTCTTTTTACCCCTGTGCGGCGGCACTCTCGCGCCGGGTGGCGTGGTCCGCCGACAGACGGGTGCAGGGCAGGGGGAACAGGCGGGCGGTGCCCAGCATCCAGGCCTGGAACGGCCGGTGCAGCAAGCCAGAAATGGCGGGGTCCAGAACGTTCAGGCCACCGGCATAGGCACCGAAGGCCGGCAGGATCATGCGCCGGCCGTCGCCGGCGAAACAGCGTGCGCTGATCCGCTTACCCCGCACTACCGCCGCTGCCTTGGGATGGTAATGGCCGGAGATTTCGCCCGCCGCCGCCATCCGGTCCTTCACCGCCTCGTGCCGCAGCACCAGCGGCCCCTCGCGTAATTCTTCCGCCACCACCATACCGCCCCAGCCAGGCGGCGGGGCCGGGTCATGGTTGCCGGCGATCCAGACCCAGTCATAGGCCGCTGTCAGGGCAGCGATACGCCTTCCATCTGCGTCCGAAACGCGGGCGGCGGCATCGCGGTCGTGGAAACTGTCACCCAGGCAGACGACCCGGTTGGGGCGCCAGTGGCGGCACAGTTCCTCCAGCCGCGACAGGGTTGCCGCGGTGTCATAGGGGGGCAGGAACTGTCCCATCCGGGCAAAGGCCGACCCTTTCTCCAGATGCAGATCGGCCACCAGCAGCCACCCACGTGTGGGCCAGAACAGGGCCCCGGCGGGATCGGCCTTCACTGTGGCACCGTTCAACAGGATGTCCATGACGCGCCCAGTCAGTCCAGGGTGACCGACCCGTCTTCGGCCAGGGGCCAGAACGGGTTGAAGGCGATTTCCCAGTAATGGCCGTCCGGATCGGCATAGATGCCGGAATAGCCGCCCCAGAACTGATCTGCCGGGGCCCGCACCAGCCGCCCGCCCTGGGTCAAGGCGAAGGACACCAGCCGGTCCACATCGGCCTTGCCGCGCACATTATGCGCCAGCATCGTGGGGCCGTGCGTCACCTTGCCGGCATCTCCCGCGATTTCTTTATCATAGCTATCAGCGGCCAGCAGGCCCAGGCCCATGCCGCCCATCTGGAAGAACGCGAAGGAGGGCTGGCTGCCGCCTGCGGCTTTCCAGCCCAGCCCTTCATAAAAGGCCCGTGACCGCGCCACGTCGGTGACGCGCAGGGTGATCAGGGTGATGCGCTGTTCCATGCCGGCTTCTCCGCCCTCTGTCTGTCGCCATTCACACATAGAGGCCAGCAAACCGCAAGGCCAGGCTGACCATCGTTCGCCACCCCACGCAATCTGTTGGGCATGACGACCCGGTGCCACACCAGCCATTGAATTGAACAAGGCGTTTTCAGTTGAGCGGCCAATGGTTTGGCTGCGATTTCGGTCCTGTTTAATGCCTCTTTCAAGGATTTGAAACTTTCACTACAATAAATCCGTTGGATACTTTCCGAGGCACCTTGTGCTCAACGGCATCATCGAACTGGTCCGGTTTGCAGTGATCACCTTCGTGGCCTCCGTCGCTGCGAACGTGATGGTGTCGATGGTTGCCTATGTCTGGGGCCGGATCATCCGCGCGCAGGGCCAGGAGACGATGATGCGCGGCCGGCTGGCGCGCTATGCCCGCATCGCAACCGGCCTGTCCAACCGGGTGGAGGCGCGAAAGAACACCGCTGCCGGCGCCGCAACCCATCTGTTCACGGCGCAGCGTGAGGAAAAGGCCCTAAAAAGCCGTATCCGTGAGCTGGAAAAAAGCCCCCATCGCTTCGTGCGGATGATCGGGGCGGAGCAGTTCCCCAACAAGCCGTACGAATTCCTGGTCTTCAACAGCTCGGTTTCGCATCAGGTGAAGCGGGGGGAGAAGCATCCCTTCTACGACAATTCCTGGGCGCAGCCCTGTCCCGTGCATGTCTGGGCGCGCGGACCGGAGGAGGCGAAGGCGGAGTTTGAACGGGTTTACCCCAAGGCGTCGGGTTTCAAGGCTGTCTTTGCGCAGGCCCTGACCGGTGCCGCAGCGCCCAAGGACAGTGAGGAAGGGGGCGGTGTGGAAACCGCCGGCGATGCGGAAATGGAGCCGGCATGAGCGGCTTTTCCATCGCCCTGATGCTGATGATTGTCTTCCTGTCGATGAAGCCGACAGTGTTGAAGGCCAATCACAGCCTTAAGGAAGCAAGAAAGGCGATGGTCGAGTTGCGGCGGCGTCAGCAGGCGCTGAGCAACAAGATCCGCGCCCTTGCCCGCGAAAGCCTGGGCCAGCGCCTTACAGCGGGTCAGGATGATCATGAAGCTGACGAGCTGCAATCGCGTACCGACCACCTGAAGCGCACGATTGAGCTGCTGGAGGCGGAGGATCGCCGCGTGCTGGTCATGGATGAACGGCGTGGCCTGTCGGAAACCGGCTGGATCATCTGTGTTCGCCGCCGCCCGGACGCTGCCTCGCCGCTGGAACCCAGCAATATCACGCGCCTGTGGGATGAAGGCCGCTATGTCTTCTTCTTTGCCAGCGACATGCCGCGCGCCCGGCGCAAGGTGCTGATGCGGTTCCCCGAAGATGGTGGCTACAGCATCGTTGATGTAAAGCCGCATGAGGGCGATCTGTCGGAGCCCCCGGCGCTGGGCGCCCATAATCCGGACAAGCAGAAGCAAAGCGCCTGACGCGTCTCGGAGCTGTTTTCGGTTGACCGGAAGCAGCTCCGGCCACGACTGTCGCCGCGCGGCTCATGCCGCGTAAGCCAAGCTGCGCATGCAGCGCCGGTGCCTGAGGACAACGAACGGCTAGAGCGTTTTTCCGGTCAACGGAAATACGCTCTAAGGTACCGTTAAAACTAGCGCAAACGATGCTCACCCTTCCACTGTTGATCGCCTGGATGGCGGATTTCCACGGCAACATCATGTACTCTGCGTGACCACCTCCCGCATACGCTTCTCGAACCGGAACATACCGTCGTCGCCCGGCAGATCTGGCTCATTCGGACGGTGCGGATCCGGGTGGCCGGCATGGTGGTACTCGACGATGTGGAAGCCGCAGACGTTGACGTAAAAGTGGATGTTGCGCTTCTCGAAGTATGGCGTGTGGGTGATCCAGACCTGCGTGTCGGGGTAGGTAGCCTCAATAGCACGCCACGCCTTGCGGCCGATGCCGCGGCCCGATCGATCGGTGCGCACGTAGAAAAAGTCGAGAGAGTTCCGCTGCGTTTCGGCATCAATCGAGACCACGGCTCCACCGACCCATCGGCCGTCCTCAAGGATGCGGTGGACGACGGCGTTCGGAGCTGTGAAGGAGGCGGCTACGTCTTCGTCGGGTGGGATCGGACCTTCGTCGACCGATCCGAATGTTTCAACGACAGCGATCGCGAATGCGGCCTGAAGATCCTTGCGGAAGCGCGGTAAATCTTCCTCGCTGGCAATGTCCAGCGTCACGTGGCCCATTACGGGTGCGGATATCATCCGTATTCTCCAATACTCCTGTCGAGGTATGCCTTGCATGGTGGCCACGTTGTAACCGTTTCGGCAGTTACGTACATGTTTCTATCCTACGCCCTGGCTTCCAAGACGACCTGTACCGACCGCCGCCGACAGCGCCGTCGAAGGACGGCGTATCCCGCATCGGTATTCTCACCCTGGAACAACTCCCCGGTCGGCGTATCCAGACCGTCCAGCCGATCCTTGCTGACATCCAAAGCGATGATAGAGTCGGACTGCATCATCTTCATACTCCCTGGCTTGCACGTTCGGGGCTGCAACCCCATGCAACTGTTCGGGGCAATGAAGGTGCCGACTGGAGAGCCTTGCTTGGCTGCGGAGTGCTTATCTACCGGTCCGCGGAGCGGTCTTCCATTCCGTGATAGTGCAATTCTATCAGATTGCAGAAACACAAGCTGCGGATGCAGTGCCAGCGATTGAGGAAAACGGAAAGCTAGAGCATTTTCCGGTCAACAGAAACACGCTCCAGCCTGATCTTCAGGCCGAAATATCGATGATATAGCCGCGATACTGCACCGGCTGTACCGGGGCCAGGGTAACGGGACGCACGGGTTCCAGTGTCACGGGACGCACCGGTGCCAGATTGCGGTCGGGCAATTGCGGGGCGGGTGCAGGCCGGGGTGGCGGCGGGGCCGGTGCGGGGTCGGCAGAACGGCGACCGGGCGCCCCCTCCGGCGGGGGTGGGGCCGGGGCGGTATAGGTACCAGTGCTGTTGATGCCGTTGATCGCCATGACCGGCTGCCCCGATGTTTACGGCTGCATCATAATCCAGGCTGTACCCAGCGTGAAATGCACAATTGGATAGGCTGAGGGGGATAGGCTTATGCCGCCCGCCCTGTGCCGGAATTTCGGGCGTGGGGCTGATCAAGAGATGGGCAGAAAAAAACGGCCGGAAAACCAAAAGGTTTCCGGCCGAGTTGAACAGGGAGGCTTCACGTCTGGGAGACGCTGGGTCAAGGACCCAACCCCGACCGGGTAAATCGGGGCGAAACGTCGCTGCTGCGTCGCAGCAGCGATGGCCCAAGATTTAAGCATCCAGGCCGATTATACCAGGGGTGAAGCCAAGCCTGAGTTATGCGTTTGATGCATGGCTCGATGGGAAGGTCTCAGCAACCTTCTTCACGAGGAAGTCACGGAACACGGCGATGCGCTTGGAATGGCGCAGTTCTTCGGCATAGACGAAATAGGCGTCGATGCGCGGCCCGCTCACTTCCGGCAGGATGCGGACGATATCGGGCTGATTGTCGACGACATAGTCGGGCAGGGACGCAATGCCCAGGCCGGACTGAACGGCGCGGAACATGGCGTACAGGCTGTTGACGCGCAGCGCGGTATGGCGTTCGCCACCCGGCGGGTCGCCGACATGCAGGGCCCAGTTGATGTTGGTGACCGGTGCCCGCGCCTCGTTCGGATAGGCGATCAGGTCATGCTGGTCCAGTTCCGCCACCGATTGCGGCATGCCGCGCTTTTCGATGTAGGACTTGTGGGCGTACAGGTGCACGCGCACCGTCATCAGATGACGCTGGATCAGGTCCGGCTGGCGCGGGGCCGACAGGCGGATGGCGATATCCGCCTCGCGCATCGACAGGTCCAGCTCATTATCGTCCAGCAGCAGCGTCAGCTGCACATCCGGATAGAGCGACAGGAAATCCTTCACCCGCGGCGTCAGCCAGGTAGAGCCGAGCGCGATGGTGGTGGTGACCTTCAACGGGCCCTTCGGATGCTCCTTCGATTCGGAGAGCATGGCCTCCGTCATCGAGAGCTTGGCAAACACCTCCCGCGCGGTGCGGTAGAGCAGTTCACCCTGTTCCGTCAGAATCAGCCCGCGTGCATGGCGATGGAACAGCGGCACATGGAGGCTTTCCTCCAGCGCGCTGATCTGCCGGCTGACCGCCGACTGGCTGAGGTTCAGGGTTTCCCCCGCATGCGTGAAGCTGCCCGCCTCCGCCACAGCGTGAAAGACGCGAAGCTTGTCCCAGTCCATGGACCCGTCCCTAGATAGTGGCGCAACTGCCGAACGCCGGATGACGTTCCAGGCGCCCCGTCTGTTGGTCGGACACGGGAATGCGCCCGACGCATGGATGATATACAGCCCCTGCCGCCAATGCTAGGGCTTGTCACCAAAATGTCGATTTACCGCTAGCTATCGTATTGTTCTTGCAACAGTTCGCCGAGGGACGGAGACGGAATACCCCTGCTAAAGTGGTAAAATGAAGAAAGGCCAGGAGATGGCAACGGCGACTCCGCCCTCATCCCTTGGCCTTTTTCACACCATACCTGGCACGTGCGTCGAATCAGTGGCCGGCCAGGAACTTTTCGACTTCCAGGGCAGCCATGCAGCCCATGCCCGCCGCCGTCACGGCCTGGCGGAACACTTTGTCCTTTACGTCGCCGGCGGCATAGACGCCGGGGATGTCGGTGCGGGTGCTGTCCGGATCGGTGACGATATAGCCTTCCTCATCCATGCGGACCTTGCCCTTGAACACGCTGGTGGCCGGGTCATGGCCAATGGCCACGAACACGCCGTCAAGCGACCGTTCCGTGACGGCGTCGGTCTTCACATTGCGCAGGCGCACGCCGGTGACCAGCTTCGGGTCGGTGAAGCTGGAGCCACCCTTGCCCAGGATCTCTTCGACCACACTGTCCCAGACCACTTCGATCTTGGGATGGGCGGCCACGCGTTCCTGCAGGATACGTTCACCGCGGAAGCTGTCGCGGCGGTGGATCAGGGTGACCTTGGAGGCGTGATGAGTCAGGTAAAGCGCTTCTTCCAGGGCGGTGTTGCCGCCGCCGATGACGGCCACTTCCTTACCCCGGAAGAAGAACCCGTCACAGGTGGCGCAGGCGGAGACGCCGCCGCCCTGGTAATGTTCTTCGCCCGGAATGCCCAGCCAGCGGGCCTGTGCGCCCGTCGCGATGATCACGGCGTCGGCCACGAATTCATCGCCACTGTCGGCCTTGCAGACGAACGGACGCTTGGTGAAATCGACATCGGTGATGATGTCGTAGAACATTTTGGTGCCGTAACGTTCGGCCTGCGCCCGCATCTGCTCCATCAGGAATGGGCCTTCAACCGGGTCGGCGAAACCGGGATAGTTTTCCACATCCTTGGTGATGGTCAGCTGCCCACCCGGCGTCATGCCCTGGACCAGCACCGGCTCCAGGCTGGCGCGGGCGGCATAGATGGCGGCGGTGTAGCCGGCCGGGCCGGCGCCGATGATCAGGACCTTGGAACGATGGGTCGCCATGATGCTTCCTTGGGAACGGCGTTGGATTGTCTGCCGCCGAAGATGGGGGCGGTGGGGCGCATCCGGCAAGATGCACGGGCGCGGGGCGGGGTTGCGACCCTACAGGGGCGATGGCGGACGGGCAATGGCCCCGTCACGCTGACACAACTTGAAACAAAGCCGCACTGGCCCCGGGGGCAAGGTCACACTACATAGAGAGGCGCCTTTGCTTTCCCATGGGTTTCGGTGATGAAGAAATTCGGCCTTTCCACCCTGTGCGCCCTGTTGCTGGCCGGTGCCGTGCAAGCGGCCCCTATCCGGTCCAATCTGGTGGCGACCGACAATGTGGAAACCTTCATCACCCTGGAAACCCAGGGCATGGCACCGGGACAGACGGTGTGGGCCGCCCTGACCCAGAATATCCGCCCGCACTGGCACACCTACTGGATCAATCCCGGCGATAGCGGCATCCCGACCGAGATCAAATGGACCCTGCCGGAAGGCTGGAAGGCCGACGCCATCACCTGGCCCGCACCGCAGCGCTTCCCCATCGGCCCGCTTGTCAATTTCGGTTATGCCGATCAGGTGCATCTGCTGGTCCCCCTGACGGTGCCGGCCAATGCCACGCCGGGGCAAGCCGTGAAGCTGGATGCCAAGGTCGACTGGCTGGTCTGTGAGGATATCTGCATCCCCGAATCGGCGGACCTGTCGATCGCGGTACCGGTGGTGGCCGGAACGGCGGCGGTGGAGCCGGAGGCGGCACCGCTGTTCACCAAGGCCCGCGCCAGCCTGCCAGTGCCCAGCCCCTATACGGCCACCCTGGCGCCGGGTGACAAGGCCCACCGCCTGACCCTGGCCGCCCCTGGCCTCGACAAGGGGAAGATCAGCGAAGTCTTCTTCTTCCCGCATGACTACAAGGTGGCATCCTCCAACGCGGCACAGGAACTGCGGCTGGGGGCCGACGGCCTGACCCTGTCGCTGGTCCCCGGCGGTGCCTTGCCCGCCGGTCCCGTGACGGGTGTCCTGTCCTTTACCGAAGAACTGGATGGGCAGTCGGTGCGTCATGCCTTTGCGGTGGAGGCAGCGGTCGGCGCCGCCGCCCCGGCGTCTACGGGCGAGCAGACAAGCTGGGCCACGGCCCTGCTGCTGGCCCTGCTGGGTGGTGCCGTGCTGAACCTGATGCCCTGTGTGTTCCCCGTCCTGTCGATGAAGGCGCTGGCCCTGCTGCAGCATGGACCCGCCCATGCCCGCCGCCATGGGTTGGCCTACACTGCCGGCGTGCTGGCCTGCTTTGCCATTGTGGCCGGTGCCCTGATCGCGCTGCGCGCAGGGGGTGCCGCCATCGGCTGGGGCTTCCAGCTGCAGGACCCTCTGGTGGTCGCCATCCTGGCCTATGTCATGCTGCTGCTGGGCCTGTCGCTGTCGGGCGTCTTTACCCTGGGCGGATCGGTGATGGGGGTGGGGCAGGGGCTGGCGGGCCGTGATGGGCTGGCCGGCAGCTTCTTTACCGGTGTTTTGGCGACTGTTGTTGCGACACCCTGTACCGCGCCTTTCATGGGCACGGCCCTGGGGTTTGCGATTACCCAGCCCTGGCCCGTGGCCCTGTCGGTGTTCCTGGCCCTGGGCCTGGGCATGGCGCTGCCCTTCCTGGCTTTGTCGTTCAGCCCGGCCCTGCTGAAGCGGTTGCCGCGACCGGGTCTGTGGATGGAGCGGGTGAAGCAGGCATTGGCTTTTCCACTCTACGCTTCTGCCGCCTGGCTGGTCTGGGTTCTGTCGATCCAGGCGGGGCCGGCGGCCCTGGCCACCGTCCTGGCCGGCATGGTCGCCATCGCCTTTGCGGCCTGGGTCTATGGACAGACACGTCTGTCGGGCGGACCGGGCCGCGCCTTCGGCAGCCTGCTGGCCGTCCTTGCCCTGGGCGGGGCGGTCGCGGGTGCCAGCACGGCGCGAACCGTTCCGGTACCGGAACAGGTGGCCGGCGCCAAGCCCGCCAGCAGCGATTATCAGCCCTGGACCGCAGAGAAGCTGGCCGAACTGACAGGGCAGGGTAAGCCGGTCTTCGTGAATTTCACGGCGGCCTGGTGCGTCACCTGTCTGGTCAATGAGCGCACCTCGCTGTCGACCGACGCCGTGAAGGCCGCCATGAAGGCCAAGGGTGTCGCCTATCTGAAGGGTGACTGGACCAACCGTGACGCCACCATTGCCCGCGTCCTGGAAAGCCATGGGCGCAGCGGTGTGCCGCTCTACCTCGTCTATCTGCCGGGCAAGGCGGAGCCGGTGATCCTGCCGCAGATCCTGACCGAGGGCATTGTGCTGGACGCCCTGTCCAGCCTGCCAAACGCCTGATCCCACGGAACCATTCGCCACCCAGCGTTGTTGGTTTCCCGAGCAGTGATGCGGGAAGCGTGGGGCCGCTATGTCCTTGGCGATATGACGCCGACCGGCCTTGCGGCACCGACACCCGCATCCTATCTTAGAATTATTCTAAGACGGGAGATGCGTGCGGCTGCCCGTGCGGCCAGCATCTTCCGGGGAGACAGATCATGGCCCATTACGGCGAAAGCGCAGATGTTCTGAGGACCTTCACGGCCCAGGCCAACCGGTACCCGATGCTGCTGCCCGAACAGGAGGCGCAGCTGGCCCGCGATTGGACGGAGCGCCAGGATCGCCGCGCCTTTGACAAGCTTGTCCGTTCCCATATGCGTCTGGCCGTCAAGGTGGCCGGCAAATATGCCCGTTCCGGCCTGCCCGTCGCCGATCTGGTGTCGGAGGCCAATATCGGGCTGGTGAAGGCGGTACAGCGTTTCGATCCCACGCGCGGCTTCCGTCTGGCCACCTATGCCCTGTGGTGGATCAGGGCGGAGGTGCAGTCCTTCGTGTTGCATAACTGGTCGCTGTTGAAGGGCGGCAACACCGCCACCCTGAAGCGTCTGTTCTTCAACCTGCGTCAGACGCAGCGCAAGCTCGGTATCCATGACCGGGTGATGAGCGATGCGGAGGCGGCCCTGGTCGCCCAGACGCTTTCCGCCAGTATCGAGGATGTGCGCGAGATGGAGCATCGCTTCGCGACACCGGTCAGTTCCCTGAATGTGGCGGTTGGGGAGGATGGCGACCATGAAGCCATCGACCTGCTGGCCGACGAGACGGAAAGTGTGGAGGAACGGCTGGCCGAGAAGGGCGAGCTGACGGTGCGGCGCGCCCTGATGAAGGATGCGCTGACCCAGCTGGGTGACCGTGAGCGCCATATCTTTGCGGCCCGCAATCTTGCGGAGCAGCCGGTGACGCTGGAACGGCTGGCCCAGCATTACGGCGTCAGCAAGGAGCGTATCCGCCAGATCGAAAGCGGTGCCTATAAGAAGGTGGTGCGCCGGGTGCGGTCGCAGGTGGAAGCAGTCCCGACGCTGCCGCCCAATCTTCCGCCTCCATTGGCGCTGGGTCGCCGGACCGGGGCCATGGCGATGGCGTGAGGAGGCCCGATGTTGCGCCCTCACCCTCCAAAACGCTGATGCGTTGGGGAGGGTGAGGGCGCACCGTTGCCAACCGCCCACCCTTTACGCCGTCCCCAATCTGCGGTACGGGATGCCGCAACGCACAAATAATCACGGCCGGAGGAACAGAGGCATGAGCGCCAGCGCCCAGGTGAAGCGCATCAGCGTGCCCGACATTGCTGCCCGCAAAGGACAGGAACCGGTCGTGGTGCTGACCGCCTACAGCGTCTCCATGGCCACGTTGCTGGATGACCATTGCGACTGTCTTCTGGTGGGCGACAGTCTGGGCATGGTGCTGTACGGGCTGGACAGCACGCTGCCCGTCACACTGGACATGATGATCAACCATGGAGCCGCAGTGGTGCGCGGGTCGTCCAAGGCCTGTGTGGTCGTTGACCTGCCCTGGGCCAGCTATCAGGAAAGCCCCGCCCAGGCCTTTCGCAATGCCGCCCGCGTTCTGGCCGAAACCGGTGCCTCTGCGGTGAAGCTGGAAGGCGGGGAGGAGATGGCGGAGACGGTGGAATTCCTGGTGCGCCGGGGTATTCCCGTTATGGGCCATGTCGGCCTGACGCCGCAGGCGGTGAACGCGCTGGGTGGCTATCGCGCACGCGGTCGTTCGGATGCCGAACAGGCCAAGATTCTGGGCGATGCCAAGGCCATTGCCGAAGCCGGCGCCTTCGCCATTGTGGTGGAAGGTGTTGTGGAGCCGCTGGCCCGCCAGATCACCGAACAGGTTCCCGTCGTGACCATCGGCATCGGTGCCAGTGCGGCCTGTGATGGTCAGGTGCTGGTCACCGATGACATGCTGGGCCTGTTTGCGGGCTTCACCCCGAAATTCGTGAAACGCTATGCCGAGATCGGGGAACAGGTGTCGCAGGCGGCGGCATCCTATGCCGCCGACGTGCGCGCCCGTGCCTTTCCCGGGCCGGCGCATCTGTTCGGCGTAAAGAAGGGCTGAAATCAGCGGATCGGCGCGCCGTCCCGCATGCTGACGGCCCGCCCAAAGATACGTGCCGTATCGCGTGGCGCCACGATCAGGTCGGCACGGTGCAGGGCCAGATCACGCATATGCAGCAGCGGGATGAAGGGCGTATCGCGGTCCAGTATCGCCTGAATGCCCCTTACCGCCATATCGAAGGCTGCCGGATCGGTTTCCGCCGCCGCCAGAAGGCGGGTAATCTCGGCATCCCTATACTGACCGGGGTTCATGATGGTGCGGATGGGACCCGGTCGCAGCATCGCCTCATAGGCGCTGAGCACGATGCCGTCCTCAATCCCGATCAGGTTCAGCGCCATGTCAAAGCGGCCATCGCGTACCCGCTCCCGGAATTCCTCGCGCCCGACACGATGCACATTCACCTTGATCCCGACGGCGGACAGCATGCCGGCCAGCACCTCGGCGGTGCGTCCCCCGTCGCTGCCCCGGGTAGGGGCCGTCAGCAGATCCAGTGTCAGGCCAGCCTCAAACCCGGCAGCGCGCAGCAGGGAACGGGCGGCGGCGGGATCGTAGCTGTCATCTGCCCGGTCGGCGGCGAAGCCACGCATGCCCGGTGCTCCCATCTGGTTGGCCGCAGCGCCATAGCCATCGGTGGCACGCTGTGCCAGCAGCGGCTTGTTGATGGCCAGTGTCAGGGCGCGGCGGACGCGCGTGTCGGTCAGGGCTACGCTGCCGCGCGCCATCGGGTTGCCCGGACTGTCGCCTGACAGGTTGAGCGACAGGAAAAGGGTCCGGTCGCTGGGCAGTTCGGTCAGGCTGATATGCGGCAGGCCGGGCAGATAGGCCAGGGGTGCGGGCGGCGGGTCCTCGATGATGTCGGCCTGACCATTGGCCAGGGCGCGGACGCGGGCCTGGCTGTCCGTTTCCACGCGCAGCAACACTTCCTCGAACGGGGCTGCCGTGCGGCCATTGACAGGTGTGACGGCGGCTAACTTGTATTCCCGGCCCGTATCCACCCCAGCGATCCGATAAGGGCCGCTGCCCACAGGCGGGCTGTGCAACAGCAGCAGGCCCACCGGCATATCCGCCGTGCAGGATGTGTCCGTGAAGGCTGCGGGTGCCTTGACACCATAGATCAGGAAGAAGGCGGAGATCATGCGGGTGAAGGGCCGCTCCAACTCCAGCACCACTTCCCCATTTCCCGACACGCCGGCACGGCGCAGCGATAGGGGTAGACCTGTATTCCCGCGATTCAGTGCCGCCCACCGGCACAGGCTGTAGGCGATGTCGCGGGCATGGACAGGTGATCCGTCCGCAAACCGGCGGCCTTGTGTGAGGCGCAGGCGCCATAACCGCTGATCCTGGGTTTGCCATTCCGATAGAAGGCCCGGTACCGGCTGGAACATATCCCGTTCCACCAGACTGTCGTAAAGATGGCCCATGATCTGGAAATCGCTGCCCGTGAAGGCGCGGTGCGGGTCCAGTGAGGTGGGCCCGCTGGCCATCAGGACGGTCAGCCGCTCCGTCGTGCCGGCGGCCTTCGCCGGCGTCAGCCAGGACAGCAGCAGCATGCCCAGCAGGCCCAGAAAACCCGGCACGGCCCTGCGTTCAGCCATTCCACGCACCCCCGTTCCGCCACGACGCACCGGCCATGCGTACAGGGATCATGACTCCTTTCCGTCGCAACGAAAAGTGTCAGAAACGCAAGATTACGTTTGTATGTATATCGCGGTCCGGAAAGCGGTGTCAGTTCCGGTCCAGGATGCTGTTTCCCGACGGCCTGGCATCGGCGGTCACGGGGGCCGTGATGCGCCCAAAGGCACGGGCCGTGTCACGGGCATGCAGGGTCAGGCCCGCGCGGTGGGCGACAAGATCGCGGATATGCATCAGCGGCACCACGGGCAGATCCGTTTCCAGGATCACTGTCGCCTGCGCCGTCAGGTTGGGAATGTCCTTTGGATTGGCGCCGCGCGCCTGCCGCAGCAGGGCATCCAGGGTCGGATTGCGATAGCCGCTGGGATTGATCACGCTGTCTTTCTCTGCCGAACCCGCGATGGAGCTGTACCCCTCCATGGCCGATCCCGCTGTCAGGCCCAGGCCCGCGAACATGATCTCAAACTCCCCGGCCACGACACGGGCGCGGGCGTCGGCGGCGGGAACCGGTGTGATCTCCAACTCGATCCCGATGGCGCGAAGCATGCCGGCCAGGGCATCCGCCACGCGCGGTCGGTCCGTGATGCGCGTGGCAGGCAGCAGCAGCGGCAGGCGCAGGCCGCCCGGATATCCCGCCTCGGCCAGAAGGGCACGGGCCGCATCAGGATCGGGATGCATGGCGCGGGGCCGGTCAGGCAGATAGCCCTCCATACCGGGTTGGGCCAGTTGCCAGGCGGGACCGGCAAACCCCTCCAGGCCACGATCAACCAGCAGATGCCGGTCCACCGTCATGGCGATGGCCCGGCGCACGCGGATATCGGCCAGCGGATTGCGCCGCCCATCGGGCAAGGTTGGGCGCAGGTTGAAGGTCAAGAGCAGGGTACGGTCGGTCGGCAGTTCAGTGACGGCCACGCCCCGGACCTTCCCCAGATAAGGCAACTGGCTGGGGATCACATCCTCCATGATGTCGGCATCGCCCGTCACCAGCAGGCGCAGACGGTCACGCGCATCCGGTTGCGACCACAGCACGACACGGCGCCAGACCGAACAATCACGCCAGCAATGGGGGGAGGGGAGCAGCACCCGCCGGTCGGCCACAGCCGGTTCATTGGCCGGCACATAGGGGCCGCTGCCCCGCTGCGGCTGCCCTCGGCTGGCGGTCACCTGTTTGGGATCACAGCCCAGCGGCCCATCGGCGGCATCCGCCGGGGCCGCCACGATGAACAGCAATGACAGGGCGGCGGGCAGAAGTCGGTAAGGTGTGTCCAGTACCAGACCGACACGGCCCCCGGCCTCTCCCGTGACTCGGGTAAAACCAATCCCGTCCCGTCCCATGCCCCGCATCAGCACTTGATACCGGCACAGGCTGTAGGTGACATCGCGCGGCGTCACCGGCTTGCCATCGGCAAAGCGGGCGGCGGGATCGATCTGGAAGGTCCAGGTGCGGTTATCGCTGCTGGACCAGCTTGCGGCAAGACGGGGCGCGACATTGAACCCGTCACGCGTCACCAACGTGTCGAACAGATGCTCATAATATTGGAAATCGGCCCCGGTGCGCGCCTGATGCGGGTCATCGGCACTGACCAGACCGGAGGTGGCGACCACAAGGTCCGTCCCGGCCTGCACAGGCAGCGCTGCCGACGCCGTCAGCAGCGTCAGCGCGCAGAACAACAGCCGGGGCAGACCAAGTCGAGCCAATGTCGCATCCAGATACAGCGGGCATTGTTACATAACACAATGCCCGCCCCCATGGGGGGCGGGCAAGATGTTTAGGGCCGCTGAGGCGTATTGGATCAGTTGATGGTGGCTGCTGTTCCGCGCTTGGCCGGACCCGGCAGTTCCACATTCACTTCCAGCATGGAACAGCCGCTTTCGCGTTCCAGCTTCACCGCCACCTTGTCATCGTCGATGGACACGTACTTCTTGATGACGGCCAGCAATTCCTGCTGCAGGGCAGGCAGGAAATCGGGACTGTCGCGGCCCGACCGTTCGTGTGCCAGAACGATCTGCAGCCGTTCCTTGGCCTGGGCCGCCACCGTGGGCGGCTTCGACTTGCGGAAAAGGTCAAGCAGGCTCATGCGGTCCTCCGCAGCAGGCGGTCCAGGAAGCCCTTCTTCTCGGGCTTGATGAAACGATGCTCGATGGTTTCGCCCAGGAAGCGGCCGACCGCATCGGCATAGGCAAGGCCGGCATTGGACTTGTCGTCCAGCACCACGGGCATGCCGACGTTCGACGCCTTCAGCACGGCCGGGCTTTCCGGGATGATGCCCAGCAGCGGGATGGCCAGGATTTCCAGCACATCCTCCACCTTCAGCATCTCACCCTTCTCAACGCGGTCGGGATCGTAGCGGGTGACCAGCAGATGCTCCTTCACCGGCTCCAGTCCCTGTTCGGCGCGGCGCGACTTGGCTTGGATCACGCCCAGGATGCGGTCGCTGTCCCGCACCGAGGAGACTTCGGGGTTGGTCACGATGATGGCGTGGTCGGCCCAATAGAGCGCCATCAGCGCGCCCTTCTCGATCCCGGCCGGGCTGTCGCAGAGGATGTAGTCGAATTCCTTCTTCAACTCATCCAGGATCTTGCCGACACCTTCCTGGGTCAGCGCGTCCTTGTCCCGCGTCTGGCTGGTGGGAAGGATATACAGGTTCTCGACCCGCTTATCCTTGATCAGCGCCTGGCTGAGGCGGGCCTCGCCATTGATCACGTTGATGAAATCGAACACCACGCGGCGTTCGCATCCCATGATCAGGTCAAGATTGCGCAGGCCCACATCGAAATCGATGATGCAGGTCTTGAACCCACGCAGGGCAAGGCCGGTGCCGAAGGCGGCGCTCGAAGTGGTCTTCCCCACGCCGCCCTTGCCGGAGGTCATCGTAATGATCTTGGCCAAGAGGCGTCTCCCAAGCTCAAAGGTTGATCAAACTGTTCATCAGGCTGCACGTGCAGCCAGCAGGTTACTCAGGCCACGTTCGTGGCCAGTGGATCGATATGCAGATAGCCATTGTTCAAATAAATTTGAACCTGACGACGGCGGATATCCTTGCCGATATCTTCCGACACGCGGTAGAGGCCGGCGATGGATACCAGTTCGGCATCCAGACTTTGGCAGAAAATCCGGGCATTCTGGTCACCGCTGACACCGGCCAGGGCACGACCGCGCAGCGCACCATAGACATGGATGGAACCATCGGCCAGCAGTTCAGCACCAGGGCTGACAGAGCCGATCACCACAAGGTCACCGCCGGGCGCATAGATCTGACGGCCCGACCGCACATTCTCGGCAATGACCATCGCACTGCGTTGCGGTGCCGGTTCCGGCATCGGGGCAGGCGCCGGTGCCGGCGCGGGGTTGGGGGCGGCCTGGGCCTCCGGCTGTCCCTGGCCCTGAACATTGGCAAGACCCTGGGCCGGGCTGCGGCCCGTACCGGCCAGCGGGTCGAACAGTTCCACCTTGCCGCGCGGGGCGGCGATCAGCGCCATGCCGCGGGCCAGAGCGGCATCTTGCTGCGGCTTGGTGCCGCCCAGGAGACCCACGGCCATCAGGCCTAGATTCTTCAGCAGCTTGCAGAAGGCATCCATGTCGAACGGCATGCCGGCGGGCAGATCGTCCAGATCCAGGACAACGCCGGCATTGCGGAAGAAATTCGGCGCCTGCGCGATCTTGCCCGACAGAACGGGGAAGAAATTCGGATTGTGGGGGTCGCTGACCTTCAGCACCATCATGGTGAAGGTGCTGCCGCGCAACTGGAATGGCGCGTCCCTGAAAGCGACCTGATTGCTCATATCCGTGTCAGACCCCACCTGTCCCCGCATACGGCACAAGGGAACGGCGCGGCCCTGCCGCCCATTCCCGTCCGCATTCATATCATCCCGCCGTTCAACCGCGTTTCGCGTGCCGACGCAAGCTTTTCGTGCGGCATATCTTGCGACAATGCGCCGATGTTCCACAATATCTATTCCGGGTGGGGCCATATGAAGGTGCCGCACCCGGCATCCCGGTTACCGTTTCCATGCCTTTTCTGCCGGATTGGGGGTATGGGATAGCCACTGTTGCAACCGTCTGCCACTCCGATGGTGCCACGCCGTCGTTGCCAACATTCCTACTGCACCCGCGAAGCCCGACTCGGGATCGGTTCCCGAAAGGTGTATGTCACCAGATAGTGTGTGAATATTCCGTTTCATCCGCAATGGCTGGTGACGGCTGAAAATTTATGGGGTAACGTTCCTATTGTTGATCCTAAATGGGGGTGGATCGGATACATGTTGATGGCACATTGCCCAGCAGCATCATCCCGCAGCGCAGCGGCCATGGCAGGCCGCGCGGCACCGCGAAACGCGGCACCCGGCGCACCGCCCACAGCAGCATCGACCGTCCGACGGCAAGCACACCAACCGCACCACTCGACCCGAGGGTGCGGTTTTTTGTTGCCCCGTCGCCGTCCTGCCGCGTTCCCGCTTCAACCGGACAATGTCCTTTTCCGCAAGTGAGGAGATGCCAGATGGCCAAGCGCCAGTCCAAGCCCGCGTCCAGCAGCAGTGATAACAAGGTCCAGCCGCTTTTCCCCCGCCAGTCGACGGGTTGGGACCCGTTGGGCAATGCGGGGGACGAACGGCGCGAGCAATCCTATGTCCGCACCGTCAAGCCGATGAGTGCGGGCCAGGCCCTGCTGATGCAGGCCATCAAGGATCACAACCTGACCTTGGCACTGGGTCCCGCGGGCACCGGTAAGACCTATCTGGCCATTTCATCGGCGGTCACGGCCCTGGAAAAGGGGGAAGTGGACCGGATCGTCCTGTCCCGTCCCGCCATCGAGGCCGGCGAAAGCATCGGGTACCTGCCGGGCGACGTGAATGAGAAGATGGCGCCTTTCCTGCGCCCGCTCTATGACGCGTTGTCTGACCGGTTGGGGTCCAAGCGGCTGAAGGCCATGATGGCCGATGGTTCCATCGAAATCGCGCCTGTCGGCTATATGCGCGGACGCACGCTGAACAACGCCTTCGTGGTGATCGACGAGGCGCAGAACTGCACCTATGCCCAGATCAAGATGCTGCTGACGCGTCTGGGCTGGCATTCCACCATGGTCCTGACGGGTGACCCGGATCAGTCGGACCTGCTGCCCGGCGTGTCGGGACTGGCCGATATTGCCCGCCGGCTGGAGGTGGTGGAGGGGATTTCCATCGTCCGTCTGGCCGATGCCGACATCGTGCGTCACCCGCTGGTGGCCAGCATGCTGACGGTGCTGTAAAGGGCCTTTGAGACGGGGCCGTCGTCAGTTCGACACGGCCCCTTCCTGTCCCAGATGCTCCATATAGCGGTCGGCCAGCTCCCGGCTGTCGATCTTCTGCAAGCCGCGCAGCAGGCTGGCGTGGGCCAGGGCGGCGCGGTGGCCCTTGTTGAAACAGGCATGCAACGACTGCGGCGGCCCCAAGGGCCGTTCGTTCAGCACCAGGGCCGACAATCCCTGGGCAATCTGCGCCTGGCCCACCTTGGGCTGCAGAAACGCGAACTGGCTGATTTCGACCACGGCGGCGTCGATGCGCCCGGCCTGAAGCTTGCGCAGGTTGGCGCTGTCGGTGGGCGCGCTGTCCAGCCGGATCAGCCCGCGTTTGTTAAGATCGGTGATGATGGGGCCATTATCATAGCCATCGACCACCCCGATCATCAGGCCGGAGAGGTCGTCAGGCTTTGTCCAGCGTACCGGCAATTCCTGACGCTGGGCCAGGGCGTAACGGAAATGCCCGATAGGCTTTTCCGAAAGGATGCCGCCGGCCGCATCGCATTCGGCTTTGGTGGCCGTGAAGAAGCCAACATGGGGGCCATCCGTCTGCATTGCGGCGGCTACCGCACGCTTCCAGGGCAAGGTGGTGATGCGGAGGTCTTCACCTTGGGTGGAGAAGGCCGCACGCAGGACCGTGGTCATGGCCCCGCCCTGCGGTAAACTGCCAGAGAAGGGGGGCCATTCCAGGGTGGTGAAGGACCATTCCTCAGCCCCTGCCACCGGCAGCGGGGCCAGGAGCAACCCGCACATCAATGCCAGTGATCGTAGCCGCCGCATGAGCCTTCCCACATCCAAGGTACCTGCCTCTGAAACTATGGGTGACCGTGAGGCGCCGCAATATCAGCCGGTATGACCATAAGCATCAGTCCTGGTTTCCGTAACGTTAACCGATCCGTACACGGGCGATAAAACTCTCTACCTGCTGGCGCAGATCGTCGGCCTCCCGCGTCAATTCGCTGGCAGACGACAGGAGGTCGGTGGCGCTGCCGCTGGTGCTCTCCACGGCTTGGCGCACGCCGCCAATATTGCCCGCGATCTCTGCGGTACCGATGGCCGCCTGCTGTACATTGCGGGCGATCTCACGCGTGGCGGCATCCTGTTCTTCCACGGCGGCGGCAATGCTGGTCGCGATCTCGTTTATCTCCGCGATGGTCCGCGTGATCTCGGTCGTTGCCGCCACGGCCCCGCCGCTAGCCTGCTGAATGGCGGCGATACGGGCGGAGATGTCTTCTGTTGCCTTGGCCGTCTGGCTGGCCAGATTTTTTACCTCCGATGCGACGACGGCAAAGCCCTTGCCAGCCTCTCCGGCGCGTGCCGCCTCAATGGTGGCGTTCAGCGCCAACAGGTTGGTCTGGCTGGCGATCTCGGCGATCAGCTTGACGACAGCCCCAATGGCATCGGCCTCTGTCGCCAGTGCCTGGATGGTGCCGTTGGTGGCCTGGGCGCGTTCGGCGGCGGCGCGCGCGATGCTGGCCGAGGTCCCGACCTGACGCGTGATCTCCCCGATGGAGGCGGTCATCTGCTCTGCCGATGCCGCTACCGTCTGCACATTGGCGCTGGTCTGGTCGGTGGCGGCGGAAACGACGCCCGTCTGGCCCCGCGCCTGTTCGGCGGATGCCGACAGGGTCACGGCGCTGTCATTCAGGTGGCTGGCGGCAGACGCGACACGGGATACGATGCCCATGACCCCAGCCTCGAAACTGTCGGCCAGTCTCAGCATGCCTTGGCGGCGCTCCTCCTCTGCACGCTGCTCGGCTTGCTTAACGTCCTCGGCCAGCTTTTGTGCTTGTGCGGCGTTGGCCTTGAAGGTTTGCAGCGCTGTTGCCAGCCGCCCGATCTCATCCTGGCGGCCCAATCCGGGAACGACAACGGACAGGTCACCGTCCGCCACCCGCGCCATGGCCGCCGTCACGGCCTCCACGGGTCGTGCGATCGTGTAGGTGGAGATATAGAAGGCAAGACCACCCAGCAGCAGGATGCCGATACCCATCGTGGCCAGCACCAGTAGCCGGGATTGCTGCGCATCCGCTGTCGCGGCCACGGACTCGGTATGTACCGCGTCACGAAGTTCATCGGACAATTTCAGGGCCTTGTCGCGCAAGCCATCCATAGCGGGATCAAACCGTCCGCTGACCAGGGCCAACGCGTCTGCCGGTTTGCCGGCCCGTACCACCGGCGCGATTTCCTTGAAAATCTCCTGGCTGGCCAGAAGGTCCTTCTGGATTTCCGCGATGCGTGAGGCATAGCGCGGTGCGGTCTCGCGTGTCCGGTCCAGATGGCCCGATGCCTGCCCGAAATTGCGGACACCGCGATCATGGGCTTCCTGAATGCGTTTCTCGTCGGGCATGGAGAGCAGCTTGTAGCTTTGCCGGCTGACCGCCGTCAGTTCCCGCACAGCGCGTACAACCTCCAGCGCTGCCGTCTGGTCGCCATTCAGCAATCGTGAATATTGAGCATCGGTGCTGACCAGCCGTGTAGAGGCGAACAGACCGACGCTGACGGTGAGCATTGAGAGCAGGGCAATGATGCCCAGGATTCGGGCGGAGATGGACAGGCGGCTGATATCCATATCGTCTTCTTCTGACAGGCTTTGGTTTGGCGACCCAGGGGGTAACCCTTATGAATTACCCCTATGCTTGTCTATTCCCGGCAAGCCCGCCAGAAAATTATCAATGGCCGACAGAACGGCGCTCCGGATCGGGTCCGCTTCGATCAGCAGCTCATGTTCACCCACGGGGAAGGGCACGAGGGTGCAGTTCGGCAGCCGCCGGGCCGCCCGGTCATGGGCCTGCGGGCGCACGATGCGATCGGCGCGGGCCGAGAGGATCAGGGTGGGGACGGTGACATCCTCCAGCCGGTCCTGATCAAAATAATGCCGGATGGACGACAGCGCCCCGTGCAGCCAGCCCCAGCTGGCACCGCCCAGCGCCACAGTCGGGTCCCGCGCCATCACCGCCTGCATCAGGGCGAAGCGCTGCGGGTCGCTGGTCAGGCGGTTGCCCTTGAAGGGCAAGGGATTGGGTGCCCAGCGTGGTCCCTGGAACAGTGCATATTGCTCTGCCCGTCCGTTGCGCACGGCCCATCGGGTCAATTGCCAGGCCATCCCGTCCGGCATCGGCGCATTGATGCCCAGCATGGGGGCGCAGGCGATGATCCCGGCAAACGGGTGGGGCCGTTCCGCCACATGGCGCATCAGGATGTGCCCACCCATCGAATGGCCCAGCCCGATCAGCGGCCCCTTTATCTGGTCCTGCCAATGCGCCAAGGCCGCATCCAGATCGTCCAGGAAGGCCGCGAAATCAACGGCATGGCCCACCATCGGGTCGGGCAGCAGGCGCGACGATCCCCCCTGGCCCCGCCAATCCATGGACAGGACATGCAGCCCGCGCCCACTCAAATCCACAGCCAGTTCGGCATAGCGCTCTACCTGCGCCGCCCGGCCCGGCAGAACCAGTATGGTCGCGGCATCATCGGGCAGGGGCGGGCCGGACGGGCACCAGCGCGACAGGCGCAACCTTGTGCCATCGGGCAGCGACAGCATCTCATGCGCCCAAGCTCCGTTATTTTCCACGCCGCCTCTCATCCTTTCCGCCGGTTTGACCGCCCCGCCGGGCCAAGCCTATGGTTGTGACGGCAGCTTACGGGGCAGGGGCCCCATCCGCCAAGCCTGGGAGCATCGTTACGATGGATAGTATCGCCCGCCGCACCGGCCTGGACCCGGCCGACCTGACCGGCTTTTATTTCGAGGACATGTTTGTGGGCATGAAAGGCGTCTATGCCCGGACCATTACCGAAACCGATATCGTGATGTTCGCCGGCATTTCGGGCGATACAAACCCCATGCATCTCAACGAGGAATATGCCAGGGCGACGCCGTTCGGTGGGCGTATCGCGCATGGCATGCTGTCTGCCTGTTTCATCACGACGGTTCTGGGCACGCGCTTGCCAGGGCCCGGCTGCATCTACATGTCCCAGAATCTGCGCTTCCGCTCGCCCGTGCGGATCGGGGAGACGGTGACGACCACCGTCACGGTGACGGGTCTGGTCCCGGAAAAGCGCCGTGCCATGCTGTCCACCATCTGTACTGTCGGGGATCGCGTCGTGATTGATGGCGAGGCCATGGTGATGGTTCCTGCCCGCCCCGCGATCAGTGAAACCACCGTCTGAATGGCGCCGGGGGAGAGACACAAGCTCTCCCCAGAATCTGTGGATAAGTCTGTGGCTAAGGGGTCGGTAACCGCGCCGGAACATTGCGGCCTGCGGCTCTCCTGGATTTGCCTAATTTTTGGGCATGCTCATTGGTTGGATGGGGGCTTAATTTAGCCGGTGCACGGCGTGTGGGTAAAAAATCTTTTATTATCAGTGTGTTGAGTGAGGATTTGGGAAATGTTCACGGATTTCCGGAACGGAAAAGCGGAAGGGCCATATGCCCGTCGTTATGCGACACATGCATGCATTAACCGATGCCGGATCGCAAAACAGGGGGGCGACAAGCCTTGAACCGGCACCAATGTGCGGTGGACAAATATTCGCGGCAAGGATTGCTGGATGTTCGTTGTGTGAACTTTGACCATCCGCTGTTGATGGGTGCAGCGGCAGAAGTTATGGCCGGGTGAAGTCTTTGCAGGCGGTCCAGAACCCCACATACTGCCCCTGAATGATTGCGGCCCCTGCGTTCCGGGCTGGTGCTGCCACCAGGGATCGCAGGGGCCGGTGATCGTGCGGCGGATCAGGCGGCGCGGATGTCGGCCAGGAACTGTTCGACGCGTGCGCGCAGATGCTCTGCCTGCTGTGACAGTTCCTTGGCAGCCCCAAGCACCTGGGTGGCGGATGCACCGGTCTGTGCAGCGGCTTCGGTCACCTGGGAGACATTGGCCGACACTTCCTGGGTGCCGGTCGCGGCCTGGGTGACGTTGCGGCTGATTTCGGAGGTTGAAGCCCCCTGCTGTTCCATGGCGGCGGCGATGGAGGCGCCGATCTCTGACACGGACTGGATGGTGGTACCGATGGAGCGGATGGCAGAGACGGAACTGTCGGTCGCCTGTTGCACCGACGATACCTGTGCCGCGATCTCCTCCGTCGCCTTGGCCGTCTGGTTGGCCAGGGCCTTCACTTCCGATGCGACCACGGCAAAGCCCTTGCCGGCCTCTCCGGCCCGTGCCGCCTCGATGGTGGCGTTGAGCGCAAGCAGGTTGGTCTGGCCGGCAATGTCCTGGATCAACTGCACCACGGCCCCGATCTTGCCCGCTGCCTCGGCCAGACCCGCGACGGTATTGTCGGTCTGGCGGACCTCGGTAAAGGCGCGGTCGGAGATGGTTTTGGAGCGGTTGACCTGGGTATTGATCTCGGTGATGGAGGCGGCCATTTCCTCCGCAGCGGCGGCCACCGTCTGGACATTGGCGGTCGTCTGCTCGGCGGCAGCGGCGGCGGCGGCGGCCTGCCGGTTGGTTTCCTCGGCAATGGCGCTCATGCTTTGCGCGGTGGCGTCCAGTTCGGTGGCGGCGGAGCTGACGGTGCGCAGAACCGCGGAGGATTGCTCATCGAAGGCCTTGATCAGGTCATTGACGCGGGCGGCACGGGCCTCCTTGGCGGCCTGTTCCTGTTTCTGCACCTCGGCCAGACGGTCAGCCTCGATCAAGCCATCCTTGAACACCTGCACCGCGCGGGCCATGTCGCCGATCTCATCCCCCCGGTCGCCGCCTTCAACGGCCACTGTCAGCTCATGCTTGGCCAGACGGTTCATCGTGTCGGTCATGCCGCGCACTGGCTTCACGACGCCGCTAATCAGTGACCAGCCGGCGGCCAATGCCAGTGCCGTAGCCAGGGCCAGGACCACTGCCGTGATGATCAACGACATGCGAGTGGTCGTCTGCAGATCACCAACGAGTTGGGCCGCAGCATCCTCGTTCAACTTGATCAGTTTGTTGATATCTTCCTGAAACTTGTAAAACAGCGGCGTCTGCTGATCACGCATCATTGCACTGGCTTCCTCAGACTTGTTTTGCCTGGACAGTGCATGGACAGATTTCCAGTTAGCCATATAGGCAGCCCATTTCGACATCGCGCTGTCGTAGATGTCCTTTTCATCTTTGGAGCTTATCAATTGCTCATAGTTTTTCCGGGATTGTTCGAATTCCTTCTGCGCACCTTCCATCCGCCCCTCAAGGTAATCCATTTCCTTTTCATTCAGGGCCAGTACGTGCTGGTATTGATTGACCCTGGTTCGCAGTGCGGACGTGAAGATATCCTCGATTTCCTTGATCGAAGGCAGCGCATTCGTTCCGATGACGGTGCCGTTATTTGCCACGCTATTCATACGGTTCAGGGATAGAAGGCCCAGCATCAGCGTCAGGGCCAGGACAATTCCAAAGGCCGCCATGACGCGTGTGCGAATGGAGATATTACTGAACATATTCCCTCCTAAAGGACCCGCCACTCTAAAAGAACTATACCAAATGTCATATGCCTGTATGTCGCGCTGAACAATCTATGCGTTAGGATAGTAATTAAGGTTACGAAATACCGGTGGTGCGGGAGGGGCGTCTGTTCCTGCGTCTTCCGGGCAAAGAAAAGGCCCGCCCCCATGAAGGGGCGGGCCTTGTCGGAAACAGATTTCAGGGCTTTATGATCAGGCGGCGCGGATGTCGGCCAGGAACTGTTCGACGCGTGCGCGCAGATGCTCTGCCTGCTGTGACAGTTCCTTGGCCGCCCCCAGCACCTGGGTGGCGGATGCCCCGGTCTGTGCAGCGGCTTCGGTCACCTGGCTGACATTGGCCGACACTTCCTGGGTGCCGGTTGCGGCCTGGGTGACATTGCGGCTGATCTCGGAGGTTGAAGCCCCCTGCTGTTCCATGGCGGCGGCGATGGAGGCACCAATCTCCGACACGGACTGGATGGTGGTGCCGATGGAGCGGATGGCGGAGACGGAACTGTCGGTCGCCTGCTGCACCGAATTGACCTGTGCCGCGATCTCCTCCGTTGCCTTGGCCGTCTGGTTGGCCAGGGCCTTCACTTCCGATGCGACCACGGCAAAGCCCTTGCCGGCCTCTCCGGCCCGTGCCGCCTCGATGGTGGCGTTGAGCGCCAGCAGGTTGGTCTGGCCGGCAATATCCTGGATCAGCTGCACCACGGCGCCGATCTTGCCCGCCGCCTCGGCCAGACCCGCGACGGTATGGTCAGTCTGGCGAACCTCGGTGAAGGCGCGGTCGGAAATGGTCTTGGAGCGGTTGACCTGGGTATTGATCTCGGTGATGGAGGCGGCCATTTCCTCCGCAGCGGCGGCGACCGTCTGGACATTGGCGGTCGTCTGCTCGGCAGCGGCGGCAGCGGCAGCAGCCTGCCGGTTGGTTTCCTCGGCAATGGCGCTCATGCTTTGCGCGGTGGCGTCCAGTTCGGTGGCGGCGGAACTGACGGTGCGCAGGACCGCGGAGGATTGCTCATCGAAGGCCTTGATCAGGTCATTGACGCGGGCCGCACGGGCCTCCTTGGCGGCCTGTTCCTGTTTCTGCACCTCGGCCAGACGGTCAGCCTCGATCAAGCCATCCTTGAACACCTGCACCGCGCGGGCCATGTCGCCGATCTCGTCACCCCGGTCGCCGCCTTCAACGGCCACTGTCAGCTCATGCTTGGCCAGACGGTTCATCGTGTCGGTCATGCTGCGCACCGGCTTTACAACACCGCTAATCAGTGACCAGCCGGCGGCGATGGCCAGGGCCATGGCCAGACCCAGCATCAACCCGATCAGCAGCAGGGAGGTGCTGGCATTCCGGTCCAGGTCCCCGACCAGTTCCTCTGAAGTGCGTTCGTTCAGTTGGATCAGCTTGTTGATCTCAACCTGCATCTCCTGGAACTTCGGGGTTAGCACATCGCGCATCATGTTGCCGGCTTCGACATCCTTTTCCGCTGCCGACAGGGCGCTGACCTGCGTCCAGAGCTGCATATTCTCATTCCACAGGGCGCTGACCCGGTCAAAAATCGCCCTTTCATCACTGTCGTTGATCAGCGCCGCATAGCTGGATTTTGCCGTTTCCAGATCCTTCAGCGCGCCCTCCATACGTGTTTCAAGCGTCTTCCGCTGCTCATCGTTGGTGGCCAGGATATGCTGGTACTGGTTCATGCGGGCACGGACAGCCGATGTATAAATGTCGCCGGCAAATTTCACTGAAGGTAGAGCGTTGGTGCCAATCACCATCCCATCGCTCGACATTTCATTCATCCGTACCAGCGAAAGCACGCCGAGAGCCACGGTCAGGGCGAGAATGATCCCAAACGCCGCGAGAACGCGGAGTTTGATCGACAAATTTTTAAACATTATTGCTCTCCGGATTAGCGGATTGAAAGATTTGGGGGAATGCGTTGGAAGCGTAATAAGGTTAATGAGAAAACTATTAAAATTCAATCAACGTCCCGGTATGACAAGGGGCATTGACCAATCGTTTTTGGGCGATGAAAACTATCACAAGGATATAGGACAGATTGAAACCGCCATTATCCGCCTGTCGGATAATGGCGGCGAATGCTACCGGCGGTTACTGAGTGGCCGCGCCGGGAGCGTCCGGGGGCAGGCGCACGCTGACGACCGTTCCCTGGCCCGGAACGGACGAGATATTCAAGGCGCCGCCCAGCATCTCCACGAAACGGCGGGTCAGGGGCAGGCCCAGGCCCGTTCCCTTCGGATGAGGCTTGTCGGGTTGACGCACCTGACCAAAGGGCTTCATGGCGGTGGCGATATCCTGGTTGGCGATGCCCACCCCGGTATCACGGATCACCAGGATGACAGCGCCACCATCATCCAGCCCCGCCACCTCCACCGTGACGCGGCCACCGCGCGGCGTGAACTTGATGGCGTTGGAGGCGAGGTTGATGACGATCTGGCGTACTTTTTCAGGATCGGTGCGGATGCGCAGTGGCACGTCCGGCACCTTGATATCCAGGGTGATGCCGGTACCTTCCGCCAGCTGCCGCAGCATGCGCGCGCTGTCCTGCACGGTGCGTCCGATATCGATGTCCCGGATATCCAGCGGATCGGCCCCGGCCTCTGCCCGTGCCAAATCCAGGGTGCCATCGACAATGGCCAGCATATGGGTCGCGGCCTGATGGATATCGACGGCATATTCGGGATAGCGGGGGTCCGTATGGGCCCCGTGTGCGGCATCGCGGATCAGTTCGGAAAAGCCGATGATGGCATGCAGCGGTGTCCGCAGCTCATGCGAGGCGTTGGCGATCATTTCTGTCGTGGTGCGGCTGTCGCGCGGTGCCGGTCTTTGTTCCAGCAACCGCCGCTCGGCGATCTTCAGCAACTCCATCGCCTCGGTCAGGCGCTGGTTGCGCTCCGCGGCGGCCAGTTCCGCCTTGATCAACCGGTCACGCAGCCGCAGATGGGCCAGCAGGCGGGTTTGCAGCTCCGCCAGCGTTTCTGGCCGTTCCATCACCTCCAGCACGCCCAGTTCCACGGCGGTGGTCCGTTGATGCGGCAAAACATCGTCGCCGATCATGATGATGGTCGGTTCCACCGGCAGTTCCGCCGCCCTGACATTAGCAATCAGGCCCAACGGCGTGCCCACGCCGTCCAGGTCAAGCACCAGCAGGGCAGGCCGCCGCGACCGGCATGAGGCCAGCAATTCCTCTTCCGATTTCAAAAGGCGCAGGTCGACCTGGGGCGACAGCCGTTTCAGCGCGGCTGGCGCCGGATAGCGGGATTTATCCCCGCCAACGACCAGGATCGTGGCGGGATCGTCCTTTACATGCATGTCAATGCGGGCGAAGTTTCACTGTTCCTAATATTTGGCACAGGTAGTTTCGCTTGTCGCCTGCAACCTTGCCGCCCCCACCGCATGGGCGATACGAATTGCCGGTGGGTGTTACCTCTAACGGTCAGACCAGCGGTCAGCGGCATTCTGATCGCTGTGACGCGCATCGACCCAGCGCTGGCCCGCATCACCCGTCTCTTCCAGCTTCCAGAATGGCGCCTTGGTTTTCAACCAGTCCATGATGAAGCGGCAGGCATCGAACGCCGCCTCGCGATGGGCCGATGCACAGGCGACCAGGACGATGCGTTCCCCTGGTTCCATCCGGCCATACCGATGGATGATCAGGCAGGCCGACAGGGGCCAGCGTTCCCGCGCCTCTGCCTCAATGGCTTCCAGCTGCCGTTCGGTCATGCCGGGATAATGTTCCAGCGTCAGGGCGCGGACGGTGCCCGGCCCTTCGCCGGCCTGCGGGTGCAGGTCACGGACCAGACCGGTGAAGCTGCACACACCGCCGATCCCGGTATCGCCATCGGACAAGGTCGCCAGTTCGGCCCCGATGTCGAAATCATCCCGCTGGACCCTGACCGCCATCAGCCGCCCGTCACCGGCGGGAACAGGGCCACCTCGTCCCCGGCCGCGACGGGGTGGGTGAGAGGCACATATTCCTGGTTCACGGCCACCTTGACGACATCCAGATTGGCCAACGCCTCGGCATAACCATCGCCGCGATCGCGCAGCCAGCCGATCAGGCCCGCCACATCCGTCACCCCATCGGGCACGGCAACCCGTTCTTCCGCGATGCCGATCTTGGTGCGCAACCAGGCGAAATAGAGCAGCTTCAGCATAAGATCACCCCTGTGGGTTCAGCATATGGCGCAGGCCGGCGCGCAGATAATCCCATCCGGTCAGCAGGGTCAGGGCGGCAGCCAGCCACAGGCCCACCTCCCCGATCAGGGTGACGGGCCAGCCCTCCGGCCCGTCGGCACCGACGATCAACCAGCCAATAGCCCCCATCTGGATACCCGTCTTCCATTTGGCAAGCTGGCTGACGGGAACGGAGACGCGCAGGCCGGCCAGGAATTCGCGCAGGCCCGACACCATCACCTCCCGCAGCAGGATGATGATGGCGGGAATAACGGCCAGCCCCGCGATCTTGCCCACCGCCGCTAGCATCATCAGGACAGCGGCCACCAGCAGCTTGTCGGCGATGGGGTCCAGGAACTTGCCGATCAGGCTTTCCTCCCGCCAGATGCGGGCCAGATAGCCATCGAACCAGTCGGTGATGCAGGCCGCCGCATAAAGGCCCAGCGCCGTCCAGGCGCTCCATTTCCCCGGAAAGAACAGCAGGGCCACGATCACGGGGATCACGGCGATGCGCGACAGGGTCAGGATATTGGGCAGGCTGGTCAGCATGGGTGCCAAGTCGGAATGGTGAAGGGGCCGGCGCCTGGGGAGGGCCGGTGGCGCGCATCCTATCCTTCCCCGTGGAAGTGATCATAGATGATTCTGGCGACAGCCTCGCTGATCCCCTCCACGGCCTGGAGATCGGCCAGCCCCGCGCGCGACACGGCGCGGGCGGAACCGAAATGCAGCAGCAAAGCCTTCTTGCGGCGGGGTCCGATTCCCTGGATCTCGTCAAGGGGCGAGGCGCTGATGGCCTTTTCCCGTTTGGCCCGGTGCGTACCGATGGCGAAGCGGTGCGCCTCGTCGCGCAGGCGCTGCAGGTAATAGAGGACGGGGCTTTTATGCTCCATGCCAAACGGCGGGCGGCCTGGCATGAAGAAACGTTCCCGCCCGGCATCACGGTCCGGCCCCTTGGCAATGGCGACCAGAGGCACGTCTTCGATGCCCAGTTCGGCCATCACCTCCATCACCACACCCAGCTGTCCCTCGCCACCGTCGATCAGCACCAGATCGGGCCAGGTTTCGCCGGCCCGCTCCGGGTCTTCCTTCAGGGCACGTTCGAATCGGCGGGTAAAGACCTCGCGCATCATGGCGAAATCGTCGCCGGCAGCTTCGGGCGCCTTGATGTTGAATTTGCGATAGGCGTTCTTGATGAAGCCGTCCGGCCCCGCCACGATCATGCCGCCGATGGCATGCGCGCCCTGGATGTGGCTGTTGTCATAGACCTCAATGCGCTTGGGCGGATCGGAAAGGCCGAAGGCTTCCGCCACCCCGGCCAGCAGTTTGGCCTGACTGCCCGTCTCGGCCAGACGGCGGCCATGCGCATCGCGGGCATTGGTGATGGCGTGATCGACCAACCGCTTCTTGTCACCGCGCTTGGGCGCGTGCAGTTCCACCTTCGACCCGGCGCGCACACTCAGCGCCTCCTGCAACAGCGCCTCTTCGGTCAGATCATGGCTGACCAGTATCAGCGGCGGGGCGGCCTTGTTGTCATAGAACTGGGCGATGAAGGAGGCCAGGACCTCCTCCACCTCCAGCACCTTGTCATGACTGGGGAAATAGGCGCGGTTGCCGTAATTGCGCCCACCCCGGAAGAAGAAGACCTGGATGCAGGTGCTGCCCCCTTCCTGATAGGCGGCGATGATGTCGGCATCATCCACGCCCTCGACATTGATATCCTGATGCGCCTGGATGGCGGTCAGGGCGCGGATACGGTCGCGCAGCTTGGCGGCGCGTTCAAAATCCAGCGCTTCTGCCGCCGCCTGCATATCGGTGGCCAGCGCCGTCTGAATGTCGCGGCTGCGCCCTTCCAGGAACTGTTTGGCCTCCTTGACCTGATCGGCATATTCAAACGCCGTTACCTTCTCCACACAGGGTGCCGTACAGCGTTTGATCTGGAATTGCAGGCAGGGGCGGGTGCGGCTGTTGAAGATGGTGTCAGCGCAGGTGCGCAGCTGAAACGCCCGCTGTAACGCCGTCAGCACGCGGTTCACGGCCCCGGCGGACGCGAAGGGGCCATAGTAGGACCCTGCCTCCGTCCGCGTGCCCCGATGCTTGGTTAGCTGCGGATAATCCTGCCCGCCGGTAATCAGGATATGCGGGAACGTCTTGTCGTCGCGCAGCAGCACATTATAGCGCGGCATCAGCTTCTTGATCAGATTCGATTCCAGCAGCAGGGCCTCCACCTCGGTATGGGTGGTGACGAACTCCATCTGCGTGGTCTCGGCGATCATGCGTTGCAGCCGGATCGGCAGCTTGACCGGCATCGTATAGTTGGTGACGCGCTTTTTCAGGCTGCGCGCCTTGCCGACATACAGCGCGTCCCCCTCATCATTCAGCATCCGATAGACGCCCGGCCGGTCGGGCAGGGTGCGCAGATAGCCCTTGATGATCTCCACCCCCCGGTTCAGATCGGCCACGGCGCGTTTGCGCTTGCCCGGCGCCGTCGTGGGCGCTGCGGCGTCGGCGGGGGGCAGGGGGGCGGGTGGATTGTGGTCGGCATCGTCGATCATGGTCCAGCATGTGGCGCATCCGGCCCCGCCGGTCAATCACCCGCTGAAACGCAACGCCTGCACCCCTCTGCCGCTGCCGGAGGTCATAGAGCATATCCGGAAGCGGTACCGGTAACCGGGACCGGCCACCCATCCGGTCAGCCGATGATGGGTGGGGACGGCTGGAGATGATTTCCACGAAACCTGTGGATAAGTCTATGGACAAGTACTGGGGAGGATGGTGTGAAGCCAGGGGTTCTGCGGGTTCCATCGTATTGCCCAAAAAATAGGCACGAAAAATCATTGCATTGATTTTATTGAGTTTTTTGGAAGTCAAGCAGACACCGAACTGTCATGAAGGCTATTCCGGGGCTTGACAGCGCCAAGAATCGGTTTGTAGCGCGGCCTGTTGTCTGCCTGTGCAAAAAACCTAGGACCATGAACGCAGCCGGCAGGACGCAATTCGTCCCGGCCTGGGAACCGCTCCCCCGACTATGGCGTTAAGACTTCGTTTACGGTTGGCGCCTGTCCCTATCCGGCCCCTACGTAAGACCGGTGCCCTGTCCTGCGGATCGCGTTCTTTGCGACCCGCCTTATCGTCCTGTTGCTGGGAATGTGCACCCAAATCTGCTGCCGAAGCCATTTGCCTTCACCGGTCGGGGATGGCAGCCATGTTCACACGCCAATCTATCGGACCGAAACAGGCAGATGCTTGATTTGCCAGTCATATTGTGCGCTGCAACAAAGAAGTTGACGAAAAAAGCGGCAAAGGGCATTATTACGACCGGATATGTTGCGACGCAGCAGGACGTTCCAGGCTGCGCGCCGATCCGGCGACACTGACGACAGACACATTGGGGAAAGCCATGGCCACCAAGAATCCGTTTCTGGACTTCGATCCGACGAAGTTCTTCGACATGAACCGTCTGACCGACTTCCAGAAGGCCTTCACCGAATTCAAGCTGCCCAGCCCCGATTTCGAGGGTGTGGTTGCTGCCCAGCGCCGCAATGTGGAAGCCATCGTCGCCGCCAATCAGCTGGCCGTCGAAGGCTATCAGGCTGTCGCCCGTCGTCAGGCCGAGATCATCCGCCAGTCCTTGGAAGAGACCTCGACCATCATCAGCGAGCTGATGACCCCCGGTACCCCGGAAGACAAGGTGGCCAAGCAGGCCGCCCTGGTGAAGGCTTCGTTCGAGAAGGCCTCCGCCAATCTGAAGGAACTGTCCGAGCTGGTGGCCAAGTCCAACAGCGAAGCGGCCGAAGTGCTGTCCAAGCGCGTCAAGGAAAGCATCGAAGAGCTGCAGGGCGTTCTGGCCAAGGTTACGCCCAAGAAGGGCTGATCCCAGTCAAACGTCACTGACGTCAGTTGAAGGCCGCCCCCCGTGGGCGGCCTTTTTCGTCGATGGGGAAAGGGATGACGCGGCTGTTGCCGGTGGGTGTGTGACGACCCTCCTGTCGCTGCCGCTTATCGGCATACATGGCCTGATCGGCATGGCGCAGCAGGCTGTCAATGTCCCGCCCATCCCGTGGGGCCAGGGCGGCCCCCAGGCTGATCCGCACCGGCTCGACATCATCGCCCAGCACGATGGGGCCCTCGACCATCTGGCGCAGGCGCAGGCAGGCCGTGTCCAGCCCCTCGCCATTATCCAGATTGCTGAACAGCACCACGAACTCGTCCCCGCCGATGCGGGCGGCCTCATCGCTACTGCGAAGCCCGTCACGCAGACGGTCGGCGACGGCGCACAGCATGGCATCGCCGCCACCGTGGCCATAGCGGTCATTGATCGACTTGAACTGATCCAGATCGAAGAAAGCCAGCCCGAAGCCGGGTCCGCCTCGCCCTAGCCGGGCAAGGGCGCGGCCCAGCACCGCCTCCAGATGCCGGCGGTTGGCCAGTTCTGTCAGCGGGTCGATCTGGCTGACGGCCTGCACCTGCTGGCGCACCCGCATATTAACGGACAGCATCAAGCCAAAGACCCAGCCAAGGCCGCACAGGGCGACAATTGTGAAGATCATGCTGTTGACGGCGAGATAGGGGAATTTCTCCCCCTCTTCCAGGGTCAGCGCCACGATCCAGCGCCAGCCGGCCGCCGCCGCCATCAGCAGCATGAAGGCAGCCGCCATTCCATGGACCAGCCGCTCATGCGAGGCGGTCCGCCACATCATGACCAGGGCTGTGCCCGTCAGGCACAGGACACAGATCGCATCGTGCCAGAGGTAACGGCGTGTCACGACCTCCCGGTTCAGAAGAGAGATGGCGACAGCGGTCAGCATCGCCGCCAGCACCAGCAGGCGGCGGGCGTCCGCCCGCCCGAATCCCCGGAACCGCAACGCGCCTTCCAGCATCAAGATCATAGAGGCCAGGTTGAGTGAATTGTTAAGCACCGTATAGATCGGACCTGTCATCACCTGCTGGATGACCATCACGGACAATACCCAGGCGCTGACATGCAGCGTCTGCGACAGGCTCCAGACATCCAGACCATCCACGCCTGGATTGATCCGCCAGACCAGAACCAGGGCAAACGCATTGATGACGGCAAGCGCCGCCACCACCGTTGACATGGTGAAGAAATCAAGCCCAGGCATCGCCCCGCCCGCCTGTATACAATTGCCCCGTGTTAACCATATGTCGGTGCGGCGGCCCCGCCAAGCGGCTTTCCCTATCCGTCAGGATGGGGTGGGATCCTGCAATTCCGCTGTCAGCTCCGTTGTCAGCATGGAGGACAGCAATTCCGGCGCCTGCCGTGCGCGCTTATGCTCGTACATGCTGCTGTCGGCCCGGCGCAGCAGGTCCTCTGCGACCTCCCCATGCAACGGCGCCAGCGCTGTTCCCATGCTGACCCTGATATCCACGCTGCCCTGGTCCAGCAGCAGCGACCCCTCCACAGCCTTGTGCAGACGACGCGCCACGGTTTCCAATGCTGCCGGCTGCTCCAGCCCCGGCAGCAATACGACAAACTCGTCCCCGCCGATGCGGGCCGCCAGATCCTGCGTCCGCATGTCCTGACGCAACCGGTCGGCCACCGCCATCAGGACAGCATCGCCGACGGCATGACCCCAGCGGTCATTGATCGGCTTGAACCGGTCGAGGTCGAAATAGACCAGGCCCAGCAGATCACCGGTCCGTGACCGCTGCGCCAGGGCGCGGATCAGTTCCTGTTCCAGGGCGCGGCGATTATCCAGGCCCGTCAGCGGGTCGATCAGCCCTGTCAGGATCACCTGCCGTTTCGCCTCGGCATTGATCGATAGGATCAGGCCATAGAGGGTGCCCAGGCAGCACATGGCCACGCCACCGAACAGCGCGAAATTGAACGATCGGCTGCCCATCTCCGTCCAGCCCTGAGTGATGGCCCCTGCCAGCCCCCAGCGGGCCAGGTAGATCGCGGCTTCGGCCAGCAGATAAAAGGCGGCCATGCCATGGGCCAGCCGTTGATGCGGCGCCATGCGCCACAGCATGCCCCCGGCCGCTCCGGACAGAAGCAGGGCCGCGACAGCATCATGAAACAGGTAACGCGCGATGTCGTTGCTGCGGTTCACATAAGACAGGGTGACGACAATCACCATGACCAGCAGCATCCAGGGCAGACGTAGCCGCCCCTGGCCGATGCCCCGGAACCGCAATGTTCCTTCCAGCAGCAACAGCATGCCACCCAGGTTCATGCTGTTATTATAAACGGTGAAGAAGGGGTCGTTCAGGACACCCATATTCACAAACAGGCTGGGCAGCCAGCCCAACATGAAGGCCGATTGCGATGCCACCCAGAAGCGAAGGCCCGGCATTCCGGCATGAATGCGCCATACGATGATGATGGCGATGCTGTTGATCAGGGCGACAGCCCCGATCAGCGTGGACAGAGTGAAGAATTGCTGTGTCGTCATGCCCACCGCCAGCATCTTCGGCCGGTCATCCGGTCGATATCAGTATAGGCATGCAACCAACGATGTCATGGACAAATCAGCGTCGATGCAAACAAAAGGCCCCGCCAATATGACGGGGCCTTTGCTTTCTGATCACTAACCTAAACTGCCCGGATCAGCCGCGCGACTGTTGCGGTGGGGGCAGATTGGTGCGATAGGAGGGGAAGGGGATCGGGCGCAACTCTTCCTTGCGGCTGGCTGAAATCTCGATCTCCATGCGGGCAATGACCTTGCGCAGCTCATGCAACGCATCGGTCAGGCCCTGTACGCCGCCACCGGTCTGGCCCTTCCAGGCCTTATAGGCCTCGGCGCAGGCCTTGGCTGCTGCATCCATACGCTCATCAGCGGGCGTGGTCGGCGTTTCCGCCGCTTCCAGCCGGGCCGGATTGCGCTGCTGCTGGCGATAGGGATAGACGACGTCCATCGGCCCTTCGCTGGGGGCCATGTCGACAGGCGCGCGTTCCACCCGGCCCTCGCCGCCCTGCGGACGGTCGAAGTCACGCGGGGGACGGGCTTCCAGCCGGTCGCGGCCCAGACGCTCGCCACCAAACCGCTCACGCTGGGGGCCGGGCTGGCCCCCCTGCGGGAAGCGGGGCACATGGCCCTGGCGGCGGTCGCCATTCTGGTTGCGGTCCTGACCACGGTCGCCGCGATCCTGCAAACGGTCACCACGATCCTGGCGCGGCTCGCCCCGGAACTCACCCCGGTCAGGACGGCCCTCACGGGCTTCCTGCGGGAAACGCTCACCGCGTTCGGGACGATCAATACGCTCACCCCGCTCGGGGCGGCCTTCACGAGCATCACGTGGCGGACGGTTGTCACGCCCCTCAAACCGGCGGGGGCCTGCTTCGCCCGCACGCCCACTATCGTGATGGAACGGCGATTCACGATTCGGCTCAACCGTCGCCTCGGCAGCAACCGATGCCTCGACGGGGGCGGCGACCGGTGCCGGTGTCGCCTCAACCACCGGGGCGGGTGCCGCGGCCTGCGTCACCTCTTCGGCGATGACCGGTGCGACGGCCCGGGGTGCGCGGCGTGCACGGGGGGCCGGCTCCGCCGCGACAGGGGCAGCGATCTCTGCTACCGGCGCGGGGGCGGCGGCCACCGGTTGTGCGGGAGCCGGTGCTGCTTCCACCGTTCCCTCTTCGCCATCGCCGGTCAGGCCAGAGGCCTCCGCCTTGCGGACGATGTAGGAAATGGCGCTGGGCGTGCAGTCGAATTCACGCGCGATTGCGGACAGGGTTGCCCCTGCCTTGTAGCGCTCAAGAATTCGGGGCCAAGCGGATTGCGGAATTCTGCCCCGACGCTTCGGGGAGTCCGCATCACCTTCATTTTCGGCGTTCAAGATATCACTCGGTTGCCAGAGAGGCTCTTGCGTCATGCAGCGGGTTCACAGTCTGGGACAGACCCGCCGCACGTAAAAGGCTTTTGCAGGGGCCAGGGAGGGCCACGGCATGCCGATCGCAAGGGGACTGCCAGGATTTGTGAACCAAGATATGGGGGAATTGTCAGAGAATTGAAAGAGAAACTGCGACCCTGCTGCAAAAAATCGCGGCATGGGGCCCATGCCGTCATGGCTGGCGGCCGGGACCGGATCGGATTGGTAATGAAATCACAGGGCGGCAGGGCCGGCCCCACTTGCGGGGTGTTGCGGCTTGGGGCACAGTCGCGCCCATCCAAACCCGTTACAGCCGGACCCTATCCGCATGTCCTTCTTCCGTCAGGCCGTCCGCGCCATCGGCGCTTCCGCCCTTGCTACCCTGATTGCGGCGTCGCCCGTGCTGGCCGCAGCACCCGCGTCCAAGGGGCCTTGCTATACGGTGCCGGAATTTGCCGCCGAACAGGGCATCCGTCTGCATACCGAACTGATGGTCATCGGTCTGACTTGCCAGTACCTGGATGCGCCGGGGCAGATCAGCCTGTTCAACCAGTACAAGCAGTTCACCTTGAAGCACCAGTCACGCATCCAGGACTGGGAAAAGACCCTGGTCGGCTATTTCAAGCGGACGACCAAGGGCAATGCGACCCGCGGCTTTGACAGTTTCCGCACGCGTCTGGCCAATGAAACCTCACAGCGCGCCATCGCCCTGACCACCCCGGTCTTCTGTGGCACCCATGCGCCACTGGTCGCGCAGGCCATGGCGGCCAGCCTGGCCGAGATTGAAGGCGGCCTGTCGCCGGACGCGGCGGGTGTGCGCATGGCCAATGCCCCGCGCTGTGACAAGCCGGCCCCCACCGTGCTGATGGCCGATGCTGCGGCTGCGGCCAATGCCGCCCCGCCGCGCGCTCCGTCCGCCGGCGTCTCCGGTGCCGCCGCCGGCGCCAAGCCGAAGGTCAAGTCGAAGGCGGAGTAATGCCAACGGTCATAATTTATGACCGTTGGCACGGCGGCGACTGCCGCCGCGCCGCACATGCGGCGTAGCCAAGCCAGCGGATGCTGACGCCGGCGATTGAGGGGCATGAAAGATTGACCATCGGTCAAGATTTCATGCCGCTGGAATAAGGGCGAAAGCCGGGGTCTGGTTCAGCTGCGGTTGAACAGCCAGACCCCATCCTCCCGGCGCTGCCGCACCAGACGGCCCTGGCGTTCCAGGTGGTTGAGATGGGCCAGGGCTTCGCCGGCGGCAAAGCTCATCTGGTGGGTGTCGAGCGCACGGTTGAACATCAACCGCGTGATCTCCGCGATGGTGCGCGGCCCCTCACCACAGAAGCCGACCGCCTCATTCAATCGCTCTGCATGATGGTGGGTCAATTCATCGATGCGTCCCAGCAGGCTGCTGAACGGGCTGCCATGGGAGGGCAGGACCAGCGTGTCGGCGCGCAGGGTCCGCAGCCGCGCCAATCCGCCCAGAAATTCCGCCAGCGGATCGGCAAAGGGTTCGGCGGGCCAGACGCTGACATTCGGGCTGATGCGCGGCAGCACCATGTCACCCGCGATCAGCACCCCATCCTCGGCACTATAGAGGCAGGCATGTTCGGGTGAATGCCCGCCAGACGTGATAATTGTCCATTCGCGATCTCCGATGCGCAACGTGATGCCATCTGCCAGCCGGTCGAAGGTGGCGGGCACCATGGGGACGCCGCGCGCATAGGCATTGCCGCGCACTGTCAGGGCCGCCAGCATCTCGTCATCTAGCCCCATGGCGCCATAGAAACGGCGGCCCGCCTCCGCGATCTCATCGGAGCTATCCAGGCTTAGCATGCGGGCCAGCAGCCATTCCGTCCGGGTCATGCGCAACGGCGCATCGAACCGCCGGCACAGCCAGTCGGCAAGGCCAATATGGTCGGGATGGAAATGGGTGACGATCACCTGCCGTACCGGCCATCCCCGCATGAACTCGGCGGCCACCTGTTCCCAGATGCCCCGCGTCAGGCTACTGGCCACGCCCGTGTCAATCAGGGTCCAGGCCGGGCTGCCATCGGGCATCCGGTCTTCCAGAAGCCAGACATTGATGTGGTTCAACTGAAACGGCAGGGGCAGACGCAGCCCGTGGAGTCCGGTTGCCACCTGGGTGATCTGCAGGGCCTGCGGCTGCGGCGTGGTCGGGGCCGGGTTGGTCACGGGGTGGCGGACCTTTCTTCAAAAGAATGATGTCGCGTCATGCTGCAATCAAAAGACATAGGACATGTCGCCGATCTTTGCCATGCCGCACCGCATTGTCACCTCATGCGTGGTGGAAACCGTCATCTTTACCGATGTATTGGCGTGGCGGGACATCAAGGCCGGAGTCTGTACCCATGCATGCGCAAACGGGCACAATTGTTGAGATTGAAGAAGAACCGCTTGGACTTCTGGTGCTTACGGAGGAGGAGTTCGTGTTTCATGCCGTCCATCCAGCCGTGCAGCGGCTGCATGGCAAGCGCTTTGCCGACGGCATATCCGCAAGGCGGGAAGCCGTAAAAGCCTTTCGCAGCGCGGCGTAGAACAAACGCAAATTCTGGTTCACCATTGTTTAGCCTTATGGGCTAGTATGTTTGTCCAGCAAGTTGCCACCTTGAGTCGGGCGCACAATTTCTGTAAGTCTGGTGTGACCGGGCTGCGCTGGCTTTTGCCTTGCTGCCCCGTGAGACAACAGATCGCCACCGGGATCCTCGCCTTATCAACCGGGTTCCGTCCGTCAAGGTGATCGCCCAAGGGCCCATAAGGAGAATGAAAGATGAAACTGCACCATTTGCTGATGGGAACTGCACTGGCTCTCGTCCTGCCCGTGGCCGCCACGGCGCAGACCCTGCCGGAAGGGCCGTATATCGGGTCCCAGATCGGCGTGAGCTGGCTGCAGGATCTTGATCTGAAGACCGCCACCGCCACCAACAAGGTGAATAACAAGGAGACCATCGCCGCCGTGTTCGAAACCGGCTATCAGTTTGGCGATGGCCTGCGCCTTGGCGTTGAAGGCGGTTATTCCATTCATCAGGTCGACACCATCAAGGGTGGCCCCGTGGGCAACCCGATCGGTGACACCACCACCTTCACCCTGATGGGTGTGGTGCAGAAGGAATTCGACGTCGGCTCGCCGTTCCGTCCCTATGTCAGCGCCGGTCTGGGCTGGGGCTGGGTTGACACGGACAATGTCGGTCCGGTGTTCTCCAACGGCTACTATTCCAACGCCGCGCAGGACAATTTCGCCTATCAGTTGGGCGTGGGCGTTGCCTATGCGCTGACCCCCGATCTGGACCTGACCTTCGGCTATCGCTACCAGGGTATCGATGATCTGAAGTTCAAGAGCGAGAACCCGCGCTACAAGAGCAACTACAACTCCCACTCCGTGCTGATCGGCGTTCGCACCGTGTTCGGTTCAGCCCCGGCGCAGCCGGTGCAGGCCACGACCGTGGTTGCTCCCCCGCCGCCCCCGCCGGCCCCCGCGCCGGCCCCGGCTCCGGCTGCCGCCCCGACCATCACCCGCAACTTCACGGTCTTCTTCGACTGGGATCGTTCGGTGCTGTCGGCTGATGCGCAGCAGGTCCTGCAGAACGTCGCCCGCGACGCCAAGGCTGGTAAGATCGTGCAGATCAATGTGGCTGGCCATGCCGACACGTCCGGTCCGACCGACTATAACCAGAAGCTGTCGCAGCGCCGCGCCGAGGCTGTGCGGGAGTATCTGGTGAGCCAGGGTCTGCCGGCCAATCAGGTTTCCGTGGAAGCCAAGGGTGAGGCGGATCTGCTGGTTCCGACCGCCGATGGCGTTCGTGAGCCGTCGAACCGCCGCGCCGTGATCGTGTTCCCCTGATCATCTGATCGGATGACACCTGCCGGCCCTTCGGGGTCGGCAGACGGTACGAAAAAGGGCCGCTATTCGCAGCGGCCCTTTTTTATTTGGATTATATTGATTTTTACGAGAATTTGTTTTTGTTTTCACGTGTCAGGCCATTGGCGCGATGCCATGTTCCATGGCCCAGATGGCGGCCTGGGTGCGGTTGCCGGCGTTGATCTTCCGCATGGCATTCTTGAAATGCATCTTCACGGTGCTTTCCGTGATCGACAGGCGCCGGGCAATGGCCTTGTTGGAATGGCCGCTGATGACACAGGCCAGAATCTGGGTTTCGCGGGGTGATAGGTCGGCGCTGCTTGCCGTGTCGCCAGCGGTTTCGGTCTGGGGGGCTGTCGATGTCTGGGCCTGCCCCATTCCCTGCGTGGCCGTTGACGGATAGACAGCCTGCCCCATCAGGATCAGGCGTACGGCCCGCAGCACGGCGTTGAACGATGCCCCCTTTGAGACATGGCCGTGTGCGCCGGCCGACAGGCTGCGGTTCAGGGCCGGCGGCGCCAGATCAGCGGACAAGACCAGCAGTCGCGTATCCGGCGCCAGGGCGCGTAGCCGCGTCAGCGGGTCGCCATCATCGTTACGGTCCAGGCCCGAGGGGTCAGTGATGATCAAGGCGGGCTTGGTCCCGTTGGTCAGGACCTGTTCGGCGGCGGTTAGCGAGGGCAGGGGGGACTCCACCGCCATGCCTTCTTCTTCCAGCAAGGCGGCCAATGCCGCGCTGAACAGCTGATCATGGTCAATCAGCATCACCGATCCAGATGTCATGCCCCCATACCCCCTGTGATCCAGCCAATTCCCATCGCCGCTGAACCAGGCGCATGTCGCATCCGACGGGAATTTTTCCCATGATTCCAAGCCTTTTGGGCCTGTCGCTGAAAGTTTGGTTAAAATACAATCGATAGATCGAGATGCGAAGTAACTGCCAAGGATAAAAGCTTCGAATTTCGATCTAATTTCATAACAGCTTGGTTCCTGAGAATAATATAAACAGATTCTCATGGAATTGAACAGAAGGAGGTTGCGAGAAGACTTAATCCGTATGAATATGTACGAGAGGTTAACACCGGGCTGGATGCCCCTTTGCTGGAGGTCGGGATGACCATCGCCGTGCGCCGGGGCGGCAGCCCGTTACGTGTTGTGACCACGGACTCCTACGCCCGCCCTAGCGGGGTTGATGGCGTTTCCGGTGTGCGCCGCCGCTGTTTCCTGATCATCGATCCGCAGGCCCTGGTCCGTCATGGGCTGGCGCTGACGCTGGCCTCCCTGCATGACGGGGCGCAGACATGGCAGGCCGGTACGCCGGCGGAGGCGCTAGGCCTGTTGTCGCAAGCCACCAACGTTCCCGATGTGGTGCTGATGGATGCCGATGGGCTGGGCACCGAACGGATGACCGCCATCGCCGATTTCCTGGCCAAGGTGCAGGGTGTCCCGGCTATCATCATGTCGTCTGCGTTCACCCCGGCGGAAACCCGTACGCTGCTGACGGCGGGTGCCGTCGCCTGCCTGCTGAAAAGCGATCCCAGCGCTGTTCTGGCCGAAGCGGTGGCCCTGGCCCTGACGCGCGAAGGCTATGTCCAGATGCCCTATGGCATGCTGACCACCGCCGTCGCCGTGCCCGCGGCGGAGGATCGGGCGGACTTCGCCTCGGTTTCCCGCCTGACCAACCGTCAGCGCGATATTTTCCGCTTGCTGCTGTCCGGCTGTTCCAACAAGGAAATCGCCCGTCAGTTGGGCGTGCTGGAAGGCACCGTAAAGGTCCATGTCCGCGCCATGATGCAGAAGCTGGGCGCGCGTAACCGCACCCAGATCGCCATTCTGGCCGCCCGCACTGGCTTCCGCGCTGAATGCGCCTGATACGGTTTTTGGGTTGAGAAAATAAAAAGGCCCGGTGGTTGATACCACTGGGCCTTTTTATTGGCAGATACTACTGCCTTCACATGCCGGCGACCGTCATCCCATCGATCCGGATGGTGGGCGCGTCGATGCCATAGCGCAGGCGCAGATCGCTGGCCGGCACGATGCGCCGGAACATATCCTTCAGATTGCCGGCAATGGTGATCTCGCTGACGGGATAGGCGATCTGGCCATTCTCGATCCAGAAGCCGGCGGCCCCACGCGAATAATCGCCGGTGACCCCGTTCACGCCCTGGCCCATCAGCTCCGTGACATACAGCCCATCCTGGATATCGGCCATCAGTTCGGTGGGCGACAGGGGGCCGGGGGCCAGATAGACATTGGTGGGGCTGGGCGATGGCGGGCCGCTGGTGCCGCGCGTGGCATGGCCCGTGGGCGTCAGGCCCAACTGGCGCGACGACCGCAGGTCCAGGATCCAGGTGGTCAGCACCCCATCCTCGATCAGGTGGCGGCGATGGTTGGGCAGACCTTCTGCATCGAATGGCTTTGACCGCAGGCCGCGCCGCACATGCGGGTCCTCCACCACCTGGATGCCGGGGGCAAATACCGACTGGCCCAGCTTGTCCTTCAGGAAGCTGGTGCCGCGCGCGATGGCGGCACCGGAAATGGCCCCGCAGAGGTTGCCCAGGAACCCGCCCGACAGGCGCGGATCGAAGATCACGGGCACCGTCTGGCTTTTCACCTTGCGGGGGTTCAGCTTGGCCACAGCCTTGCGGCCGGCGCGCGCGCCAATCTCCGCGGGGCTTTCCAGGTCGCTGCCATAGACCGTGGAGTGATAGGCATAGTCGCGTTCCATGCCGGTGCCTTCGCCGGCCAGGACAGAGACGGACAGCGACCGGCGCGACACGCCGTAACCGCCGGCAAAGCCATTGCTGGCCACCAGGGTCACGGCGCTGCGGCTCCAGCTGGCATCCGCACCGTCGGAATTGGTGACGCCGGCGACCGCGCGGGCCGCATCCTCCGTGGCCTTGGCGGCGTCGATCAGGGCATCGGCGCTGGGCTCATCCGGGTCGTTCAGGTCCAGGTCGATCCAGGAATGGGTGATCTGGCCCGGCTCTGCGATACCGCAGAACGAATCCTCCGGCACGGCGCGGGCCATGGCCACGGCCCGCTCCGCCAGTTCGGCGATCATGCGCGGGCCACGGTCGGTGGAAGAGACCACGGCCATCCGCCGCCCCACAAAGACGCGCAGGCCCAGATCGCCCGCTTCCGACCGTTCCAGCCCTTCCGGCTTGCCCAGGCGCGTGGACAGCGACAGCGACGCCCCATCGACCAGCAGCGCATCGGCGGCATCAGCCCCGGCGCGGCGGGCGCGCTGGATCAGGTCGTCCAACAGGTTAGCGGCGTCTTGGTCGAAGGACGGTTTGGTCATCACTTGATCCTGTCAACTGCCCGGCAAGGGCCTGTGTGCAGACATCTAGCACCCGTACCCCGGCCCGCAAAGGCCCAAAGCGGTCCCGCGACAGCCCGTACCTGTGCCCTTCGTGCAACAGAGGACAGGCGTTACCGATGCGAAACCTGTCCGTGACAATATTAAACGTTTGCATGTTAAAGAGTCGCTTATATAGTCAGCTCATCGGGTATCGGGGCGATGCCCAGGATCAACATCCAGCCTTTAAGGGAGGCCGTAATGCGTGAAGCGACGAATTTTAAGCAGCGTGCCGCCATGGTCCTGCAAGCCCTGGTCCTGGCCGGTCTGTTCGTGGTGGCGGCCATGTCCGCCGGGGAACAGGCCCATGCCGGCGATGGGCCGACCGTGGCCCATAATCAGGTGAGCATGGCGAAGGGCTGACCCGTTTTCGGGGAAGGGTGACGGGCGGGGATGGCTGGTGCTAATGTGTGGCCAGCTTTTCAAACCGTACCCGGAACCTTTTCCCCATGCCCACCTTTGATATCGTCTCCAAGACCGACATCGCCGAAGTGAACAATGCCGTGCAGGGTGTGCTGCGCGAATTGCAGACGCGTTTCGACTTCAAAGGCTCCAAATCCACGATGGAGCTGAAGGAGAAGGAGAACGAAATCCACATCCATACCGAGGACAGCACCAAGCTGGCGCAGCTGACGGAAATGCTGAAAGGCTATTTCGTGCGGCGCAAGCTGGACCCCGGTTGCCTGGATTGGGGCAAGGAAGAAAACGCCGCCGGCGGCACCCTGCGTCAGACCGTGAAGGTTAAGCAGGGTATCGACCAGACCCTGGCCAAGCAGATCAACAAGGCCATCAAGGACAGCAAGATGAAGGTCCAGGCCTCCATCCAGGGTGATGAGCTGCGCGTACAGGGCAAGAAGATCGATGACCTGCAGGCATGCATTGCCCTGGTCAAGGGGCTGAAGATTGAACAGCCGCTGCAATATATCAATTTCCGCGACTGATCGGTGCGATGCGGGGGATCACTTCCCCCGCATGTCCCGTTCCAGCTTCTCATAGGCGGCGTTCAGCGCCGCCGTTTTTTCATGCGCCAGATCGATGAATTCCTGGGGCATGCCCTTGGCGATCAACGCGTCGGGGTGGTTTTCGCGCATCAGCTTGCGATAGGCAGCCTTGATCGTGTCGAAATCTGCGTCCTTGGGCACGCCCAGGATGGCATGGGGATCATCCTCGGGTGCGTTCGCCCCCTCGATCCTTGTGCCATGCTGGCGCCAGACCTGTTCGAACTCGTCGGGCGGAAAGCCGAAAATCTCCGCCACGCGGCGCAGAAAGGCCAGTTCGGCCAGATGCACGATATCGTCGGCCACCGCGATGTGGAACAGGCCGGCCAGCAACTCTTCCAGCACTTCCGGCCTGTCCTGGAACATCTGCGCCAGCTGTTTGGCGTAGGTCTCGAACCCGGCGCTGTCGCGCTTGGCCGCGTCGAACAGGCGGCCGACATTGCGCAGCTCATGGTCGGGCACATGGAAGATGCGTTTGAACGCCTCGATTTCCACCCGGTGGACCACGCCATCGGCCTTGGCCATCTTCGCTGACAGCACGATGACGCCGACGGTGAAGGCGATGGTCTGCGTCTGGTCGGGGCGGCCCTGATCATCGCTGCCGCGCGGGGTCTGTTCGGCACCCCGGAATTCATCCACGGCGTGACCGGCCAGGGCGCCCAGCAGGCCGCCCAACGGCCCCCCCATCGCGAAACCTGCCGCCCCGCCGATGACCTTGCCCCAGATGCTCATGATATCCGCCTGTCGCCGATGTCTGTCCGCAGGATAGCGGCGGTGGGAAAGGATGCAACGATGTTGGTGCAGCCATCGCCGGTGCTGCGTTTCCGGCATGGCTGCCCAAATCTTCACAGCCGCGCATTCACCCCTTATATTGCGCTGCACAAGAACAATCCGCCACCTCAGACGGCTGGTGGGCACAGATCCTGGGGGAGGGGACGCGGAAGGGGCGCATTGTCCGTTTGTCCCGAGGTTTGTTCCGTCATGACCGTGTTCCGCCCCCTGCTGCCCGCCGAGGCTGCCCGTTACACCGCCCATCTGCTGCGCCTGTCCGCATCCGACCGCCGCGCCCGTTTCATGGGCGGTCTTTGTGATGATGCTGTGCGCGCGCATGTGGGCCGGATTGACTGGAGCCAGTCCATCATTCTGGCGGCCATCGTCGGTGGCGAGGTTCGGGGCGCTGTGGAGCTGCGTCTGGCGGGTGCCCGCGCCGAGTTGGCGATCACCATTGAAACGGACTGGCAGAACCAGGGTCTGGGCGGCATGCTGGTCCGCCGTGCCTTCACCATGGCCCGCAACCGGTCTGTCCGGGGGATTGAGCTTTACTGCCTGGGCGATAATCACCGCATGCTGCGCATCGCGGGCCGTCTCGCGGCCCTGGTCAGCTTTGATGGCGGGGAGGTGCATTGCGACTTCCAACTGGCACCCGCCGACGCCTTCTCCCTGGGGCTGGAGGCGATGGATCGGGGCGGGTCGGCGCTGACCATGATGCTGGAACCGGCGGGATTGCCGCGCGCCGCTTGACCCCGTGCGTTTCACGCTTCGCGAAACAGATTTCGCGAAGCACGCCGGCGGTTGCACGAAGCCGCTGTTTACCGGTCCTGGCTGTTTGGGGGATGGGATGTCCATCCACATCAGCCACGGGACCTTCATAGATGCGCCGCGTCTTGCTTTCCGCTTTCGCCCTTTCCTTTCTCGCCGCCGCCATGGCCCCGGCGTCGATGGCCGCCGATGTCACGGTGATTGTCTCCGACGCCGAACCCAATGGCCGTGGCGTGTTCGTGCAGCTCTGCACGCAGGAGGAATTCCTGAAACGCTGCACCCTGCGCGACAAGGCGGCGGCGAAAGACGACAAGGTCACGTTTGTCTTTAAGGACGTGCCGCCGGGCGCCTATGCCGCCACCGCCTTTCAGGACGTGAACGACAATGCCAAGCTGGACCGGGGCATGTTCGGCGCGCCCAGCGAACCCTGGGCCGTCAGCCGGGATGCCAAGGGCCGCATGGGGCCGCCCGTCTTTGAGGATGCCAAGGTGGAGGTCACTGACAAGCCCCTGACCCTGGAAATGGACCTGGATTGAGCTTGTCGTCAGGACAAGTTCGCCATTGCGGTGGACGCGTATCCAGGCCAAGCAGAAGGCATCCACCCTTTCGGCAAGGCAGTCCCCATGCGGCGCATCGGTATCATCGGCGGCATGAGCTGGGAATCCACCCAGCTTTACTATCGGCTGATCAATGAACGGGTGCGCGCGGTGCAGGGGGGCCTTTCTTCGGCCCCGCTGCTGGTCCATTCAGTTGATTTCGCCCCCGTCGCCGCGATGCAGGTGGCGGGCGACTGGGATGGGCTGACCGCCATGATGGTGGGGGCCGCGCGCGACCTGAAGGCGGCGGGGGCAGGGGCGCTGGCCATCGCCACCAACACCATGCACAAGATGGCGGATGAGGTGGTGGCCGCCACCGGCCTGCCGCTTATCCATATCGCCGATGTGACGGCAGCGGCGGTCCGCGCCGCCGGCCTGTCGCGTGTGGCGCTGCTGGCCACCCGTTTCACCATGGAACAGGATTTCTACCGCACCCGCCTGTCCGCCGGCGGCCTGGATATCCTGACCCCGGACGAGGCCGACCGGGCGGAGGTTCACCGCGTCATCTATGAGGAACTGTGCCGGGGGGAGGCCAAGGACGCTTCCCGCGACAGCTACAGACGCATCATCGCGGGACTGCGGGCGGCAGGCGCCCAGGGGGTGATCCTGGGCTGTACCGAAATCACGATGCTGATCGGGCCGCAGGACACCGACCTGCCCCTGTTCGACACGACCGCCATCCATGCGGCGGCGATTGCCGATTGGATTTTCAGTACTGAATAATAGAGTATATTTTCAATATAGTGACATATTTGCTGCGACTTTGCCCCATGTGTCCTTTACGAGCAGCGGACATATTGTGAGTGGTATGGGAAGATTTAAGATTGGTTCAGATGGGGGTGGGTGGTTTGGTTAATTGGGAAGTAGTATTGTCCTAAAGCTACCTGGTGTATATTTGTCATACATATGTCTGGCTTTGGGCTGCCAGTTGTCGGAGAGCTTTCCAAGCTTGCCTATATCCTGTCGCATACATGTCCATAAGTGTACGGTATAAGATTGCCTTCTCGAGCTTTTAGCCTAGCATATTGAAAGGTGGATTTTGGAGGCTGTGAGTGCCGGAATGTCTGACTGTTGACTCTCCTGAACTCGCCTCCTACAAAGGAGATAAGTTCCATGTGTGACAACTCTAAAGACAAGGACTCCCCAATGAATGCAACGTTATGCGATTTAGTGGGTGGTGGGGTTCAGAATGATCCCTCCCCATCTCCCGTTAGGGTTGCAAAAAAAGTTGACTTGGTTAAAATAAAGGGAGAAGTGCTATTGGGTTCTGATGCTTCTAGCGATGGAAGTTCGTTTAGCGAGATACGTCAAGGGGCGCATTTAAGAAGTAAGGAAATACTTAGTCGGTTTATTGTGAAAAAAAATGCAGAATTTCGCGCGAAAAATTTGAATATCGACAGTAGATAGGTTTATAGATATTAGTGCTGATTGTTTGGGGAATATTATGAGGCGTCCCGTTAAGATAAGTGAAGATGTTGTTGGTTTTTTATTTAGGGATGCGATATCTGAGGCAAATAATGCAATCGCATTGATGGAAGAGTTTCAGGAAATTGTGCGGTCTCTTCAAATGAAGGGGCAGAGGGCTGAAATTCTTGACATAAATAACAGTGCCTTTGGTGTGTATTTTCTGCCAGTGTTTCACAATATTGTGAATCTGCATGAGAGCAAGTTGGCAGATCGGATTGCCCGGGCTCGCAGGGAAAATCGGCTTTCCTGCTGCTTGTTCACTACGAGTGACTTTCAAAGCACACGATGCGCATCGTATTTGCTTGCTGCGATGTGCCAAAAGCCGCCAACAAACTTGATGTCACCCTTTTTCGTGAAGAATGACGAGACCGATGCGCTTTTCTCACAGCTTATTGAAATTATTTCAATTTGCTTTATCACAAAAATCATCGGCTTGTCGTTCGATGTTCGGGGGAAAGGCAATTTTGACAAGACGACTGCTTATGAAAATCTACAGAAATTTGTCGTTGAGAGGGCATGGCGTAGGGAGCTGAATGCAAATGAGCATCTCAAGCTTAATTCATTGATCGGTGAGCTTGCAGCGAAAATATAAATAAAACCCGTTTGGCGGGATGAACCTCAATGGGTCGATTTGCACCACATTCGAAGGTCGCGGCTTTTCTTCTACGACTGCGATAAGTTCCAGTCTTGGATTTTGAATTCTGACTTACGCGCAATATGATCAGATTTGAAGCGAATTTATTTTAGGCACGGGGGTGTGCCTTCGCATAAACAGCCAGCAATTTCTCCGTATCGACATCGGTATAGCGCTGGGTGGTGGACAGGCTGGCATGGCCCAACAGGTCCTGGATGGCGCGCAGGTCGGCGCCACCGCCCAGAAGATGGGTCGCGAAACTGTGGCGCAGTGCATGCGGCGTGGCGCTGTCGGGCAGTTGCAGGGCACCGCGCAGGGCCTGCATCTGCTTGCGCGCCACAGACGCGTTCAGTCGGTCGCCCCGGCTGCCCACAAAAATCGCCTCGCTTCCCCGCCAGGGGCAGGCCTCCAGATAGGTTGCGACGGCCTCATTCACCGCCGGCAACACCGGCACCTGCCGTTCCTTCGATCCCTTGCCCAGCACGCGCACTGTGGCCGCCCCCGGCGGCAGGTCGTTGCGGTTAAGCGCCAGTGCCTCGGAAATACGCAGGCCACAGCCATAAAGCAGCGTGAATAGCGCCCGGTCGCGTAATCCGATCCAGGGAGCATCGGGCAGGCTGGCCGCCTCATCCAGCAAGGCCCCCATATCTTTCTCATGCAGCGGACGGGGCAGCGATGATTTCAGTTTGGGGGCCTTCAGCGCCCCAATATGGGGATTATGGACGATGCCGTGACGGTCCAGCCATTTGAAAAGATTGCGTACGCCGGAGATGCCGCGCGCCCGTGTGACGGCCTTCGCCCCGTCCATGGCGCGGGCCGATAGCCAGGCACGGAGCTCCGTCAGGGAGATGTTGCCCAGGTCATTCAGGCCCGGCTTGCGTTCCCGATACTCGGCCATAAAGGCCAGAAATTCGGCAAGGTCGGTATTATAGGCGCGGATGGTCGCAGGGCTGGCGCCCTTCTCCGTGCTCAGCCACCGCTGCCACCGCGTGATGGCCTCCTGCAGGTCGGCCTGCGCCGCAAAGCCCAGGCTGACGCTTACCATGCCGGGTCCAGATAGGCGGCGATGACCCTTTCCACCACGCCCGACAGAAACAGCAGCAGGTCCGTCGCCTGCCCAGGGTGGAACGTCTCGGGTTCGGCGGAACCAAAGGCCAGCAGGGCGGACGCGGCTTCTTCCCCGTCGCCCAAGCGCAGGCGGACCAGCGCCTGGCTGCGGATCAGGCCCGCCTGATGGCCCCAGACCTCGACGGAACCCAGAATATCCGATTGTAGGGCCACATCGGCCCGGCCCATGACGCGGTTGATGGTGCCATGATGGGCCATGCCCAGGCCGGCGGGGCCGATGGTGGCGATGGGGCCTTCGGGCTGTTCCACCACCAGGGCCGCTCCATCCAGATCCAGCAGGACCGCCAGATCGCCGGTGATGGCCTGCACCATCGCCTCCAGTCCCCGGCAGGACAGAAGATGCAGGACGGCGGCATGAACGCGCCGCAAATTCATCATGTTGGCGCGGGTCGTGTCGACCAGCAATTGCTGCTGATCCGACAGGCGCCCCACCTCACCGCGCAGTTTTTCCAGGATGCGTTCGCGGATATCGACGATACCCTGGCCCATATCGGGGCCGGTGGGGGCCAGGAGATGGCGCAGCAGGTCGGGCCGCCGCGCCAGAAAATCAGGATGGTCCATCAGAAAGGCCGCCACATCCTCGGCCGTCAGTTCATCCATCGGGTTGGTGGTGATCTGTCCGGGTCCGGTGGTCATGCGGCCTTTCCTCCATCCTTATTTATTATGGTTATTGAAGCCCGACCTTCCGCGCGGGATCAGCCGCGCTTGGGCAGGGGCTGGTCCAGGATGGACTGGCCGGTCTTGGCCCAGTCGGACACGAACGTGGCCAGACCCTTGTCGGTCAGCACATGATTGCCCAACTGACGGATGACGCTGGGCGGCATGGTGGCGACATGGGCGCCCATGCGCGCCGATTCCACGACATGGATCGGGTTGCGCACCGACGCGACCAGCACTTCCGTGGTGAAGGCCGAGTAGTTGGAATAGATCTCGACGATTTCCTGGATCAGGTTCAGGCCGTTCTGGCCGATATCATCCAGACGACCCACGAAGGGGGAGATGAAGGCGGCGCCGGCCTTGGCGGCCAGGATGGCCTGTGCGGCGGAGAAGCACAGGGTCACATTGACCATGGTGCCTTCATTGGCCAGCGTGCGGCAGACCTTCAGGCCGGCCGGGGTCAGCGGCACCTTGACGGCCACGTTCGGGGCGATCTGAGCCAGATAGCGGCCTTCCTTCAGCATCGTGTCGAAATCGGTGGCGGCCACTTCGGCACTGACCGGGCCTTCAACGACGTCGCAGATCTCGGCGATCAGTTCCACGAAGTTGCGACCGGCCTTGGCGACCAGCGACGGGTTGGTGGTGACGCCATCCAGCAGGCCGGTATCGGCCAGATCGCGGATTTCGGCGAGGTCGGCGGTATCGACGAAGAACTTCATGGGAGCGGGTCCTGACGGGCGATGAAAGGGGCGTCCGGGCCGCACGCCCGAACATGCGCGGGAAACTACCAATATCCCGCCCCCGTCGCCAGCCTGGGCGGTCCCTGTTGCGCGCATGGGTGGGCGGCGATGGAGATTCTGACAAAAGCCGGGCCTGCCATCAAGGGCTTGTCCTTGGCAAGCGCCCGGTACCCCCGTATTTTGTCGGCGAATGCTGGTGGAGAGATGACGATGAGTGCGGCGGTACGGCTTCGGGCAGTGGATGCGGATGATCTCCGGGTGGTTTCCGCCCTGTTGCAGGACGCGATCATCTCCATCGCTGATCTGGCCTTTCTGCCCGAAGACCGGATGTTCGTCCTGATGGCCAGCCGGTACCAGTGGGAAGGCCCGGCGCCCGATGGCGGCCCCACGCCCGATGAAGGCGGGGAGGGGCCGACGCGCATCCGCTGCGCCGTTCGTTTCACGGGTGTTGAGAAGGTGAGACGGCGCGGGGTGGACCTGACCCGGCGCGGACAATTCCTGTCGCTGCTCGCCCTGGAGCCGTTGGAGGGAGCGCTGCTGCTGCGCCTGTCAGGTGACGCCGACATCCGGCTGGAGGGTGGCGCCATCGAATGCCGGATCGAGGACCAGGGCGAGCCTTGGCCTGCCTCCCGCCGTCCGGACCACCCCGTCGCCTGATCCGGGTCACTTGGCCTGACTGTGGCCGCTATGTGATATCAGAACAGGCTGAGGATACGTTGCTGCTGCTGTGTCATCAGGCTGACCATGGTTGTTGCCAACTGGCGGCGAAGGTCGGCGGTCAGGACCTTAACGCTTTCATTATTTTCATCGGCAACGACCAGCTTGCGCGACCCATCCCGCAGCACCTCGGAAAACTCACTGGTGAAGTCGGCCCGGGTTTTCAGGATGTCCATATTCACATCCAGGCTGCGCAAGGAAGACATCAGACGGATATTGGCGCGCTCCAAGTCGTTGATGGCAAGGTTCACATCGCTGCGATCGCGCCAGCCATTGGCCGCATTGTCGATGCCAAGCCCCAGCGGCCCGCTGCCAAGATTGACGGCCTTGATTTCCAAAGCACTGCTGCCATTGGCGTTCAGGTTGACCGTAAGGTCGTTCTCCGCGGTGCCAACACTGACTTGGTCGGTCGTCATGGTGGCTTTCTCCCCCAAAGAGATGCTGCGTACTGTCAGTTCTGCGGCCCGGCTGGCCGTGCTGTTCATGGCGGCGACGCGCCACGAATAATTGTTGGCGCCTGTGCTTGCATCGAACTGGATTTGGGCGCCGCTTGATAATGTAAAGCCTGTCGGTCCCGCGGCATTGCCGATGGTCAGATTGTCGGTCACGCCGATGCTGCCATCCATGGCCGTATGTGTGACGGACACGGCCCGCAGGCCCAGGCCCCCGCTGTTGCTGGCACCGATGGAGACGCTGATATTGCTGTCGGTACCGATCCCCGACCATCCAGCCAGACTGTCGAAGCTGCTGGCAGCAGCCGTAGTGGCGTCATCGGCCACAGCGTAGCTGTTCAGCCCCACATGGACATCGATAAAGCGGCTGCCGGCGCCGCCACTCTTGTTAAACAGGCCGATGGTGGCGCCGTCATTGACGCCGCCCGCAAGGCGGATAACCACGGGCTGACCATCGCCTTTATCGGCCACGGTGCCGTTGAAGCTTCCGCCTAGTCCGTCCGTGATGCTTACCGTACGGCGCCCGTTCGATACCGCGCCATAGGTCAGGGATAATTGTGCACTTTGCTGCCAACCCTCGGTGTAGGGGTTGGCGAACTCACCAGCGTCGAAATCGCCATCGGCGATCGTGGTCAGGCCTCCGCTACCGGCACTACGGTTATAAAGAAACACCGCATTGGCTGTCTTCCCGGCCAGGGCACCGGGTGCAACAACGATTTCACCTTTGCTGGCCAGCGGATTATTGCCCCCGATTGTCACAATTCCATGATTTGCATTGAGCTGCGACCACGTCTGTGCACCGCCGCCAACGCTGGTATATTGATTGAAAGCCACGGCACCGGCACCGAAGCCTGATCGGGCGACCTCCAGCTTGACGGCGGTATCCGCCAGATCTTCGGTTGTCGGACGACCAAGCTCAATGGCGCCCGTCAGTGACCCCAGGTCACCGGTAATCCCCCCGCTCGTCTCTGCTGCGCCCTGGATAGTCTTCGGGTCGATCTCTAGGCGGACAGTGCCAGCCGGAAACCGGAAGCTGTTCTCTCCGGCCTGAAGACGCATCGAAGTATCCTGCGTAGCGGCACTGCGCTCCAGCGTCACCCCCTCGTTATTGGTCACGCTGATGCTCAGGTCGACATCGCGGGTAAGGCTGGCTTTTTTGACCCCGCTTGCATCAAGCGCTTGCGCCATCATTTTGCCGTCAATCAACAGATTGAGCTGCGCTCCGGAGTTGAAGCTGTGGCTGACGGCCAGTTTGTTGCCGGACTCTGCCAAGGCCTTCAGTTCAGATTGGCTGTAGCTGGTTGTCCAGCTTTCATCCCCGTCCAGCACGACCAGCTTTGCATCCCTTCCGGGCTTGCCGTAGAGTTCGAACTTGATATCGTCAAATCGGCCTTCGGTCGTGCTGTTGAGACCGGAGAGATTCAACTGTGCCAGACCGATTGTGTCCTGCACCCGCAACAGGTCGGTCGCGTCGGTGGAAATCGCGCCATTGCCGCTAACAGACACACGATAGCCGTTGGCCGATGTCACGCTGCTGATCGCGGCTTTTCCAATGCCGGTGATATTGCCGACATTGCTCACGCTTTTGTCGGTGGCGGCGAAGCTGGGGGGGCGGGACATCAGCAGGTTCTTGCCGCCATAGGAACTGTCTGACACAAACTTGTCGATCTGCCGCAGGATACCGTCAAATTGTTCGGCCAGTTCACGTCGCATGGATATGGCCGACGGGGTGTTATCCAGGGTAGCCAGCGTCACCGTGGTCAGGCCCCGCGCCTGATCCAGCAGGCCCTTGACCGACGTAACGCCGGCACTGGCCGCCTGCACGGTTGAAATGGCTTGCGCCATTCCGGATTTCAGTCCGTCGAGATCACCCGCACGCTGGTTCAGCCCGCGCGACGCGAAAAACTGCTGCGGTCCCTGGATAGATGTATTGATTTTCAGCCCGCTGCCCAAGCGGGAAAGGGACGTTTCGCGGTCAGCCGTAAGGGTTTGCAGCATCGATATCGTGCTGCGCAATGATGCCGGCATATTGACCGACATTTGCCCCATCTTCCGTGCCCGCCTTTGGCCGACTTTTTGCCCCTCCGGCTTTCATTGGTGCTGAAAACCGGTGTCAACGGCGCGAGACTTTTTCCCATCAACGTTAACCACATATGTCTACCTAGAAGGTGGTAGTTTGTCCAGTGTCCGTCTTTAGGTCGCGCCCTGTCCGAAATCGGACACTGTTCGTTTCCGAACAATCGCACAAATCGAACAATACATTGAAAATAAACAAAATTCTTATTGGCACGCCCCTTGCCAGTAGAAACCCGAAACGCCGGCGACGGGACCGACGGCAAGGGATGGGGATTGATCATGCGTCAGGCGCAGCAGCAGTTGGAATTGATCACTGAAGGAACGGACCTGATGGACCGGGTGGAGGACGCGGTTGTCAGCGTTAATCCGGACCTCTGGCTCGCCGGCCTGATGCTGGCCGTGCTGATCAACTGGCTGGCCTGACCGGCACCAAACAAGGGTAGGGAGTGGGCATCATGGCGATGGATCGCCGGATCGAGAAGACGGGTCTCCAGAAGCACAAGAAGGCCATTGCCGGGGCGGCCATCGCCCTGCTGGTGGGGGCCGGCGGCCTTTATATGGCTTTCGGTGGTACGGGTGGGCAGACGGTGCGCGTGGCGGAAGATCGCCTGATCGTCTCCACCGTCAATCAGGGCCAGTTTGAGGATTTCATCCCCGTGCGCGGTTCGGTTGAACCGCTGACCAGCATCTTCCTGGACAGTGTTGAGGGTGGCCGTGTGGAACGCCGCTTCGCCGAGGCCGGGCAGTTCGTGAAGGCGGGCCAGCCCTTGCTGGAACTGACCAATACCGACTTGCAGCTGGAGGTGATCAGCCGTGAAGCGCAGGTGATCGAGCAGCTGAACCAACTGCGCACGGTGGAACTGAACCTGGAGGTCTCCCGCCTCAACAACCGCCAGGCGCTGGTGGAGGTGGAATACAAGCTGGTGCAGTTGAAGCGCACGCTGGACCGCCGCGCCGAACTGATCAAGACCAAGGCCATCAGTCAGGCGCAGTATGACGAGGCCCAGGACGAATATACCTACCTTCAGCGCCGCCGCGAGGTCCTGAAGGAGACACAGACCGTCACCGACCGCCTGCGCGATGAACAGTTCGGCAAGCTGAAGGAGAGCACCGGGAAATTGCAGGAGAACCTGGAATTTGCCCGCCGCAACCTGGACAACCTGATCGTCAAGGCGCCGGTCGACGGCCAGCTGACCTCGCTGGAGGCCGAAGTCGGCCAGAACAAGACGCGCGGTGAGCGTCTGGGCCGCATCGACCGGATGGACGGGTTCAAGGTGGTGGCGCAGGTCGATGAATTCTACCTGCCGCGTCTGGCCACAGGCCAGACGGCGGAAGCCGCCATCGGGTCCGGCACTTACATGCTGCGCGTGGCCAAGATATTCCCGCAGGTGCGCGATGGTCAGTTCAAGGTCGAACTGGAATTCGCCAGCGAGGCGCCCAAGGACATCCGTCCGGGTCAGAGCCTGCAACTGCGTCTGAAGCTGGGTGACACGACCACGGCGCTGCTGATCCCCAACGGTGCCTTCTATCAGGATACGGGCGGGGCCTGGCTGTTCGTCGTCGGTTCCGACGGCAAATACGCCACCAAGCGCTCTGTGCAGTTGGGCCGCCGCAATGCCCAGGTGATCGAGGTGAAAAGCGGTCTGGACAAGGGTGAACGGGTGGTCACGTCAGCCTATGGCGACATGATCCGCATGGACCGTATCCAGTTGAATTGAGGCTTGGTGCCGCCGGATGGCGGCGCCCGGCGTTTGACGGCAAACGAAGTCTTACAGGAAGGAACAAGGGAATGTTGAAGCTGGTCGATCTGGTCAAGGCCTACCGCACCGAGGAAGTGGAAACCACGGCGCTGAATTCGGTGAACATCCATGTTCGTGACGGCGAGTTTGTCGCCATCATGGGTCCGTCGGGCTGCGGCAAGTCCTCGCTGCTGAACATTGTCGGCATGCTGGATACGCCCAGCAGCGGCCAGTACTGGTTCAATGGCGAGGAAGTGTCGAAGTACGGGGAGCGCAAGCTGGCCGATATCCGCAAGAAGAATATCGGTTTCATCTTCCAGAGCTTTAACCTGATCGACGAGCTGACGGTGTTCGAGAATGTCGAACTCGCCCTGCTCTATCACGACATCCCGGCGCGTGAACGCAAGGAACGCGTGAAGGCCGCCCTGGAGAAGGTGAATATCGGCCATCGCGAAAGCCACCTGCCGCAGCAGCTGTCCGGTGGTCAGCAGCAGCGTGTGGCCATCGCCCGCGCCGTCGTCGCCAAGCCCAAGATGCTGCTGGCGGACGAACCGACCGGTAACCTGGACAGCGCCAATGGCGACGAGGTCATGCGCATGCTGACCGACCTGAATGCCGAAGGCACGACCATCGTTATGGTCACCCACTCCATGCCGCACGCCCAGTATGCGACGCGCATCATCAACCTGTTCGACGGACAGGTCGTGGCCGAGAACCTGCGCGCGGCCTGAGGACACTTCCCGATAAGTCCAGCTTGTCGGGACCTGTCACGGCGGCGACCGCCGCCGCGGCACCCCATGGTGCCGTGAGCCAAGCTGCCGGATGGCAGCGCCGGCGCTTGAGGCGCCTGCAAGACCCCGGGGGGATCTGCCATGTTGAAGAACTATCTGATGGTTGCCCTGCGCAACCTGCTGAAACACAAGCTTTATTCGGCGATCAACGTCACGGGTCTGGCCGTGGGTCTGGCGACCTGCGTCCTGATCCTGCTATTCGTGCGCAACGAGACGTCCTACGATCGCTTCTTCACCGACAATGACCGCATCTATCAGGTGGCGTTCCGGGCCCAGTTGCCGGGCCGTCAGGTGGATCATTTCGCTGCCTCCATGCTGCCCCTGGCCGCCGCCATGAAGGAAGGGTTGCCGGAAGTGGAGATGACGGCCCGGGTGATCCAGAACAGCGTCGTCATCAAGCAGGGCGGCGAAAGCTTCTCTGAAACCGCCCGCGCCGTGGACCCCGACTTTTTCCGGATTTTCGACTTCACCTTCCTGCGCGGCGACCGCATGGCGGCCCTGGACGATCCCAACAGCATCGTCCTGACCGAAAGCATGGCGCGCAAATATTTCAAGGATCAGGACCCGCTGGGCCAGACCCTGGATATTGACGGTTCGGCCCCGGCCAAGGTGACGGGCGTCATCCCCGACATGCCGTCCAACACGCATTTCGATCTGGACATCATCCGCCCCTATGCGGCGGTGGCCCAGGCCATGCGTGGTATCGAGACCAACTGGGGTGCCGTCTGCTGCGAAACCTATGTCCGCCTGAAGCCCGGTGTGGATGGCAAGGCGCTGAGCGACCGGATGCCCGCCTGGTTCAAGAATACGGCCCCGACGCTGAATTCCCCCACCGGCAATGTCGTGCTGGGTGAGATCTTCACGCCGCGCCTGCGCAATCTGAAGGACATCCATACCGACCCGGTGATGACCTCTATGCGTCCGGCCACGTCTTATGCGGAGATCATCACCTTCGCGGCGGTGGCGGCCCTGGTCCTGGCCATTGCCTCGATCAACTTCATGAACCTGGCCACGGCGCGGGCCACCCAGCGCGCCCGCGAGGTCAGCGTACGCAAGGTGGTGGGGGCGTCCCGCAGCCAGATCATCATGCAGTTCATCGGTGAATCGCTGCTGTTGACCGTGATCGGTCTGGTTCTGTCCATCGCCTTGGTCGAACTGGCCCTGCCGGCCTATTCCGCCTTCCTGGACAAAAAGCTGAGCTTCAACCTGTTCACCGATCCGCTGCTGGGTCCGGCCCTGCTGGGGCTGGCGCTGGTGGTGGGTGTCGCGGGCGGTGCCTATCCGGCCTTCTTCCTGTCGGGTTTCAATCCGGCCCGCGTGCTGAAGGGCGCATCGTCCGGTGTCGGCGGTGGTTCGGGCCGGCTGCGCATGGCGCTGGTGGTGGTGCAGTTCGCCATCTCCATCTCCCTGATGGTCGCCACCTCCGTGGTCTATGGTCAGCTTCTCTATGCCCAGAACAAGAATCTGGGGTTCGAGAAGGAAAACACCCTGGTCCTGCGCGGCTTCCCGCGTTCCGTCGATCAGGCCCGTCAGCAGACGCTGGTAGAGGCGCTGGCCAAGCTGGATGGGGTTGTCGCAGCGGCCGGCAGCAGCAGCACCCCCGGCGATGGCAGTGAGAACAACACCAATGTCCGCCTGCCGGGCGCCAACCCGGATCAGATGCTGGTCCTGCGTCAGGGTGGTGTTGATTGGGACTTCGTGAAGGCGCTGGGCCTGCAACTGGTGGCTGGTCGTGAATTCGACCGCAACCGCCCCGCTGACCAGTTGCCGCCCCTGGCTGACCCGGCACAGGTGCCGGCTGGTGACACGGCGGCCCGCACCTATGCCGGCTCTGTCATGATCAATGAGGCTGCCGTAAAGCGTCTGGGCTTCGCCAGCAACGAGGATGCCATCGGCAAGCAGTTTGAGGTCGGGGCCGATGATGATGGCACGAACAAGCTGACCATCATCGGTGTCGTGGCGGATTTCCACTTCCGTTCCGTCCATGACCCGATCCCGCCGGCCCTGTTCGTCATCAACCGCGACCGTTTCTCCGACGTGCTGGTCCGTCTGAAGCCCGGCAACGTGCAGAAGACCCTGGTGGAGATCGAGCGGGTGTGGCGCGACATGTTCCCGAACCGTCCGCTGAACCGCGAATTCCTGGATGACCGTATCCAGGCCCAGTATGTGCGGGAGGCCAAGACCTCGCAGATGTTCGCCGCCTTCTCGGGTCTCGCCATCCTGATCGCCTGCTTGGGCCTGTTCGGTCTGGCCAGCTTCACGGCCGAACGCCGGACCAAGGAGATCGGCCTGCGCAAGGTGCTGGGCGCCAGCGTGATGGACATTGTCCGCCTGCTGGTCTGGCAGTTCTCCAAGCCGGTTCTGGTGGCAAACCTGATTGCCTGGCCCGTGGCCTGGTACTTCATGGATCAGTGGCTGAATGGCTTCAGCTTCCGCATCGACCTGAACCCGCTGCTGTTTGTGTCGGCCGGTGCGGTGGCGCTGCTGATCGCGTGGGCCACCGTCGGCCTGCACGCGGCCCGCGTGGCCCAGGCCAAGCCGGTGACGGCGCTGCGATACGAGTGAGCGACTACCCCTTGCGGGTCCGGTGGGGACCGGATCCGCAAGGATTTCCTGTTTCAGGGATGGGGCTACCAAGAGGGGGTAGAAATGCTTCGCAACTGGATCATGGTGGCTCTGCGCACGCTGATGCGTCACCGTCTGCACGCCATATTGAACCTGTCAGGCCTGGCCGTGGGGCTGGCCGCGTGCCTGTTGATCCTGCTGTTCGTGCGCAACGAGACGGGCTATGACCGGTTCTTCAAGGATGCCGACCGCATCTATCAGGTGACGCTGGAATGGCGGGTGCCCGGCCGCAAGCCTGAGCGCGGAGCCTATACCCAGATGGGTTTTGGTCCCGCCTTTAAAAATGCACATCCAGATGTGCAGGATTTCACCCGCTTCATCCAAAGCCGCGCCATCATCTCCACGGGTGACCGGCAATTCTATGAATGGACCTTCACGGTCGATCCCACCTTCCTGCAAATCTTCGATTTCCCGCTGCTGGCGGGGGATGCTGCGACGGCACTGACCGATCCCTATTCGGTGGTCCTGACCGAAGAGATGGCGCGGAAATATTTCGGCGATACGCCGGCCCTGGGCCAGACGTTGAGCCTGGACCATAAGCACGCATTGAAGGTCACGGCGGTGGTCGCCAGCCTGCCGGCCAACACGCATCTGGATTTCGGCATTCTGCTGCCCATGGGTCATCCTGCCGGGACCTGGATGATCGACCAGGAAAAGAACTGGGGCAACACACAGGGCCAGACCTATCTGCGCCTCAAGCCGGGTGCGTCGGTGGCGCCGTTGCTGGCCGGTATCCCGGATTGGGTCAAGCGTACCTTCACGCCGATCCAGACGCCGAGCGGCCCGATCGATCTCTCTGCCCTGGCCTTCCCGGATCTGCGCCCCCTGACCAGCATCCATACTGATCCGACGGCGGGCGATGTGACGCCGGGTATCAGCCGGGCGGAATTGACCACCTTCACGGCGGTCGCGTTCCTGGTGCTGATTATCGCCTGCATCAATTTCATGAACCTCGCCACCGCGCGCGCCACCCAGCGGGCGCGGGAGGTCAGCGTGCGCAAGGTGGTGGGCGCCAGCCGGACACAGTTGGTGACGCAGTTCCTGGGCGAAAGCCTGTTTATGGCAGCGTTGGCGCTGATTGTGGCTATTGCACTGGTTGAAATCGCGCTTCCCGGATTCAGTTCTTTCCTGGGTAAGGAACTGACGCTCGATTTCGCGCGGGATTCAATGCTGTTGCCGATGCTGATCGGGTTGGCGCTGCTGGTCGGTGTGGGCGGCGGGGCTTATCCGGCCTTCCTGCTCTCCTCCTTCAATCCGGCCCAGACCATGAAAAGCGCGTCCGGCGGCACCAGTGGCGGGTCCGGCCGGCTGCGCGCGGTGCTGGTGGTGGTGCAGTTCGCCATCTCCATCGCGCTGATGGTGGCCACCTCGGTCGTCTATGGTCAGTTTATTTATGCCCAGCATAAGAACCTGGGCTACGACACCGAAAATGTCGTGATCATCGGGCATTTCCAGGATGAAGGCGTGCGGGAGAAGACGCAGACCTTCATCGACATGCTGCGCGCCGATCCCAATGTGGCCGGTGTGGGCGTGGCGGGCCATATTCCGGGCGATGGCGGCGAAAACAACACCATGATCACGCCGCTGACCGGGACCAAGCCCGAAAACCATGTCATGCGCCAGGACAGTGTCGGCCCCGGCTTCTTTGAAGCCTTGGGCATGCGCATGATTGCCGGTCGCGCCTTCGACCAGACCCGGCCCACCGATCTGGTGCAACGTCCGGATTGGATGAAACAGAACCAGCCGCCGCCGGAGAGCACCAAGGAACTGCTGCTGCCCATGGGTGTCGTGCTGAATGAAAGTGCCGTGAAGGCCCTTGGCTATGAAAGCCCGGCGGCAGCGCTGGGTCAGCAGGTGAAGATCATGGACAACATGACCACCTTCCTGATGGGTACTGTCATCGGCGTGGTGGCGGATTTCCACTACCGCTCCGTCCATGAACCGATCCGCGCTGTCATGTATATCAGCGACGAAGGTCGCCACCATGCCATGGCCGTGCGCGCCAAGGCCGGGCAGATGCAGGCGGTGGTGGACAAGATTGACCGCGTCTGGGCCGAACTGGTTCCCGACCGCCCGATCGAGCGCAGCTTCTTCGATATCAACATCGCCAACCAGTATCAGCGCGAACAGAAGACCTCGCAGATGTTCGCGACCTTTGCCGGGCTGGCGATCTTCATCTCCTGCCTGGGTCTCTATGGTCTGGCCAGCTTCACTGCCGAACGCCGGACCAAGGAGATCGGCCTGCGCAAGGTGCTGGGCGCCAGTGTGCCGGACATTGTCCGCCTGCTGGTCTGGCAGTTCTCCAAGCCGGTGCTGGTGGCAAACCTCATCGCCTGGCCCGTGGCCTGGTTCTGCATGGACCGCTGGCTGTCGGATTTCACCTACCGGATCGACCTGAACCCGCTGCTGTTCTTAGGCGCCGGATCAGTGGCGCTGGCCATCGCCTGGGTGACGGTCGGCCTGCATGCGGCCCGCGTGGCACAGGCAAAGCCGGTGAAGGCATTGCGTTACGAGTGACATTTCAAGGGATTGAGTGGGGAGGGCGATATCATGCTGAAGAACTGGGTCCTGGTGGCCATCCGTAATCTGCTGCGGCACAAGCTGTACACGGCCATCAATGTCATCGGTCTGGCCGTGGGTCTGGCCAGTTGCCTGATGATTATGCTGCATGTCCGGGACGAACTGTCCTATGACGCCTGGGTGCCCGATGCCGACCGCATCGTGCGTGTCCATACCAGCTATGAGATACCGGGCCGCGCCCCCTTCAATACCGTCCGCTCGGCGGGCAAAATGATGGAGGCCCTCACCACCGCCTATCCCGAACAGGTGGAGGTGGCGGCCCGCATGTTCCCCTATGATACCTCCATCCTGCGCGACGGTACCGTCATTCCGCAGACCGTGACCTATACGGACCCGGCGGCCCTTGCCATTTTCGGCCTGAAATTCCTGGAAGGTGATGCGGCAACGGCCCTGTCGGACCCGTCATCGCTGGTGTTGACGCAAAGTGCGGCGCGCAAATATTTCGGCGACGCCGATCCCATCGGTCGCACCCTGACCATCTGCTGTATCGGTCCCGACCGGTATGACCACCGTGTCACGGCGGTGATCGCCGACCTGCCGCTCAACACGCATCTCAAGGTGGAGATGCTGGCCCCCGTGGTGCCGCAGCGTCTGGCCGCCTTTCCCCAGGTCCTGGACACCTGGACCTCGGTGAACGTCTTCACCTATCTGAAGCTCCGCAGCACCAATGACATCGCCCGGCTGGCCGACGACAATGCCGCCTTCATCGACCGGATGATCCCCAACAAAAACAACAATGTCCGCACCTCTGACAGCACGCGCCAGCATTTCATGCCCATCCGCGATATCCGCCTGCACGCCAAACAGCAGGCCGGCGATATCGGCGACATGAAGCCAGCGGGCGATGCCGGTCTGGTGACGGCCCTCTCCATGGTGGCCCTGCTGATCCTGGCGCTGGGCTGCGTGAACTTCACCAACATGGCTATCGCCCGTTCCTCCCTGCGCGGGCGGGAGGTGGCGGTGCGCAAGGTACTTGGCGCACGCCGCCGCTCCCTGGTGGCACAGTTCCTGACCGAAGGGTCGGTGATGGTGGTGCTATCCATCCTGGTGGCGTTGGGCCTGATGGAACTGGCCCTACCGGCGTTCAATGGCGTGACGGGCAAGGACCTGTCGATCCCGCTGCTGGACCCGCTGTTCCTGTCGGCGCTGCTGGGCCTGTCGCTGCTGGTCACCCTGCTGGGGGGTGCCTATCCGGCGCTGTATCTGTCGGGGTTCCAGCCGGCCCGCATCCTGAAGGGTGAAGACGCCGCCGATGGCGGTGGCGCGCGGCTGCGGCAATTGCTGGTGGTGATGCAGTTCGCGGTGGCCATCGGCCTGTCGATCATCACCCTGGTCGTCTATCGCCAGACCATTTTCGCCACCAATGCCGAACTGGGTTTTGACCGGCAGCATGTGCTGGCCCTGCGCAACCTGGGCGGGGCGGGGTTCCAGTCGACGCGGGAAGCCGTGATGGAACAGGTGCGCCGCCTGCCCGGCGTGACGGCGGTCGCCCTGTCCTCCGACGTGCCGACCGACAATAACGAAAACAACATGATCTTCACGCTGGAAGGCTCCGGTGAGAAGGGGCAGGTGTTGAATTACCAGAGCCTGGGTGACGGGTTCATGGAACTGTACAAGGTCGCCCCCGTGGCCGGCCGCGTCTTCAACCCCTCCTTCGGCACCGATCTGATCCGCCCGCCGGCAGAGGGCGAAACGGGTCAGGCCACGGCCATGATCAACGAGGCGGCGGCCCGCCTGCTGGGCTTCGCCACCAATGCCGATGCGCTGGGCCGTGTCCTGAAGACCAAGACGTTGGGCAACGCACCTTTCGACCTCACCATCGTCGGCGTCATCCCGGATATCCGGTTCCGGTCCCTGAAATACGGGATACAGCCGACCGTAATATTCCAGGCCGAACGCCAGTTCGACACGCTGTCCATCCGTTTCGATGGGCGCGACCCGTCGGCGCTGCTGTCGCAGGTGCAGTCGCTCTGGGCCCGCATGATCAATGACCGGCCTTTCAACGCCGCCTTTGTCGAGGACATGATCGCCGCCCAGTATAATGAGGAGCGGGTGCAGGCCACCGTCTTCGCCGCCTTCTCCGGCCTTGCCATTCTGGTCGCCTGCCTGGGTCTCTATGGCCTGTCCGGCTTTGCGGCCCGGCGGCGGACCAAGGAGATCGGCCTGCGTAAGGTGTTCGGTGCCACGGTGGCACAGATCGTGGCCCTGCTGGTCTGGCAATTCTCCCGCCCCGTCATGATCGCCAACCTCGTCGCCTGGCCCATCGCCTGGTGGCTGCTGCGCGGCTGGTTGGACGGGTTCGAACAGCGTGTGGACCTGTCGCCGGCCTATTTCGTAGCGGCGGGTCTGACGGCACTGATCATCGCCTGGGTCACCGTCGCCGGCCACGCCGCCACCACCGCCATGGCCCCGCCCATCAAGGCGCTGCGGCACGAGTAATAGATCAACGTCAGGATTGGAAGGTGGGGCATGGTAAGGAACTGGCTGATGGTGGCGGTGCGCAACCTCATGCGTCACCGGCTTTATACGGCGATCAATGTCCTGGGGCTGACGGCGGGGTTGGCGGCGGCCTTGCTGATTGCCGTGTTTGTCCGGCATGAGCTGTCGTTCAATGACCGGTTCGCCAATGTCGACAGTACATGGCGCCTCAACCGCATCCTGCTGATCAATGGCCGCGCGCCGGAGCCGACGGCGTCGCAGGCCATCCCCCTGGCCCCCGCCCTGAAACAGAGCTTCCCGGAGGTGGTACAGGCGGTCCGTGTGGCCCGCGTGCGCGAAGTGGTGCGCCGGGACGGGGACAGCCTTTACCAACTGTTCTCCGCCGTCGATCCTGACTATTTCGACATTTTCGACTGGCGCTTTCTGGCCGGTGATCCGGCATCGGCCCTGACACAGCCCAACAGCGCCGTCCTGACGGTGGCGACGGCGGAAAAGCTGTTCGGCACCACCAATGTCCTGGATCGGACCATCGAGCTAGGGTCCGGCATCACCCTGCGCGTGACGGGCGTGATCGAAAATCCGCCCGTCAATGTCACCCACAAACCCGAAGCGCTGATCGCCCTCTCCACACCGCTGCCCTCCATCGACCGGGCGCGGGATCATTGGAACTGGAACTGGATCGACACCTATGTCCGCCTCGCCCCTGGCACCGATGTGGCCCGGCTGGAGGCGGCCTTGCCCGACTTCGTGCGCCGGAACAATCCCAACGCGGTGGAGGATGAAGGCCAGGGTGACCGCAATGTCCTGACACTTCAGAAACTGCGCGACGTCCATACCGCCCCCTTATCTGATGACGAGGGGACCAGCATGGCCGTTATCACCAGCCTGACGGCGCTGGCCGCCGTCATCCTGGCCATCGCCGCGGTGAATTTCGTCAATCTGGCGACGGCGCGGGCCAGCATGCGGGCGCGGGAGGTGGCGATGCGCAAGGCGCTGGGCGCGCCGCGCCGGCTGCTGGTCCTGCAATTCCTGGGGGAAAGCCTGCTGCTGACCTTCCTGTCGGGCCTGATGGCCCTGGCTTTGGTGGAGGTGACGCTGCCTTTGTTTCAGGATGCGATGTCGGTCTCCATCGATCCCGCCTATCGTGAGCTTTGGGCCATGGCCGTCATCGTGGCCGCCCTGTCCTTCGCGCTGGGTATTCTGGGCGGCCTCTATCCGGCCCTGGTCCTTTCGGGCTTCCGGCCCGCCCATGTCTTGCGCGGCAACAGCAAGGGCAATGCGGGCAGCGGGCGGCTGCGCACCATCCTGGTGGTGGCACAGTTTGCCGTGGCCATCGCGCTGACCGTCGGCACCCTGGTCGTGCTGCAACAGGCGCGTTATGCCAGCAGTCAGCAATTAGGTTTCGACAAGGATAATGTCGTCCTGCTGCGCGGGGCCGACAACAAGGCCGTGAAGCCGAAACTGGCGGCGCTGAAGCAGCGGCTGCTGGCTGATCCCGGCGTGATTGCGGTGGCGGGTGCCCCCTGGGTTCCGTCGGATGGGGCCGAAACCACCAGCGCCTATCGCCGCACCGATGACGGACAGAATGTCAGCGTCACCATCCGCACCGACAATGTCGATTACGGCTATTTCGAAGCGCTGGGTGCCCGCCTGCTGGCTGGCCGCACCTTTGATGAGAAATACGGGGCCGAAGCCGCCGCCGATGTACCATCGGGACAGCGGATGGAGGGCCGCACCGCGTCCGCCCTGCTGTCCCTGTCGGCGGTGCGACAGCTGGGCTGGGCCAGTCCGCAGGACGCCATTGGCCGGACATTGCTCTATCCACAGGATGAGGGCGATGTGACCCTGACCATCGTCGGCGTCGTCGATGATCTGCAATACCGCACGGCGCGCGACCGCACCGTTGCGTCCGTCTATCAGATCGACCAGGGCCAGATCGGCACCCTGATGGTGCGGATCAAGCCTGATGCCGCACCCGCCGTGCTGAACCGCATCGATGCGCTGTGGCGGGAGATGGTGCCCGAGGTACCGATACGCCGGCAGTTCCTGGATGAACGGATCGAGCAGCTTTACGCGCTGGATGTCCGGCAGGGCAAATTGTTTGCGGCCTTCGCGGGGCTGGCCGTGATCATCGCCTGCCTGGGCCTGTTCGGTCTGGCCAGTTTCACCGCCGAACGCCGGACCAAGGAGATCGGGATCCGGAAGGTGCTGGGTGCCAGCGTCGGGGACCTTGTGCGCCTGCTGGTCTGGCAGTTCTCGCGCCCCGTGCTGATCGCCAATCTGGTCGCCTGGCCGCTGGCCTGGTTTGGGCTCAGCCGCTGGCTGGAGGGGTTTGCCTATCGTGTGGCGCTTGACCCGCTGCTGTTCGTGGCGGCGGGGCTGGGGGCCTTGATCATCGCCTGGGCCACGGTCGCGGGCCATGCGGCGCGGGTGGCGGCGGAAAAGCCGGTTCGCGCGCTGCGGTACGAATAGGGGGGGTGGATATGCTGAAGAACTGGATCATGGTGGCGTTGCGCAACCTGCTGCGCCACAAGCTTTATACCAGCATCAATGTGCTGGGGCTGGCCGCCGGACTGGCGGCGGCCCTGCTGATCACGGTCTTTGTGCGCCATGAACTGTCGTACAACAGCCTGTTCACCGATGCGGACAAGACGCTGCGCGTCGTTCGCACTGAATATCTGCCGGGTCGCCCGCCCGCAACCCATGCCGCCATGTCCATGCCCACGGCAGCAGCCCTGAAACAGGAATTCTCCGAGATCGAAACGGTCGTCCGTTTCGGGCGCACGCGGGAGATTGTGCGCCGGGGCGATGAAAGCCTCTATGTCAGCTTTCATGCCGTGGATGTCGATTATCTGCGGCTGTTCGACTGGCCGTTCCTGTCGGGTGATCCGCGCACGGCCCTGTCGCAGCCCAACAGCACCGTCCTGACCCAGGCGCTGGCCACCAAGATTTTCGGGGCACAGGAGGCGGTGGGCCGCACCGTAACCCTGATCGATGGCCGCACGCTGACGGTCACGGGCGTTATCCAGGACCCGCCCTCCAACGTGACGGACGAGGTGGAGGCACTGGTCTCCATCGCCACGCCGTTGCCCTTCCTGGAACGGCAGCGGGAGAACTGGGGCAGCAACTGGCTGCACATCTATCTGCGGCTGGCGCCCGGTGCCGATGTTGAGCGGTTGAAGACTGATCTGAAGGGCTTTATGGCCCGTGTGCGCCCGAGCGCCAACCCGCAGGATGATGGTGGCTACCGCGCCGAACTCAGCCTGCAGCCGCTGCTGGACATTCGTACCCATCCGCTGCCCGGCGGCATCGGCACCAGCATGGCGGTGATCACCGGCCTAATCGCGCTGGCAGTGTTGATCATGGCCATTGCGGCCATCAATTTCGTCAATCTCGCAACGGCGCGGGCCACCATGCGGGCGCGGGAAGTGGCCCTGCGCAAGACGCTGGGCGCACCCCGCCGCCTGATCATCTTGCAGTTCCTGGGCGAAAGCCTGCTGCTAACCCTGCTGGCCGGTCTGCTGGCCATGGCCGTGGTGGAACTGGGTCTGGACCCGTTCCAGTCGGCCCTGGGGATCAAGATGGACCCGGCCTTCCATGCCATGGGCCTGCTGGGGGCCATCACGCTGGGCCTGTCGGTGCTGCTGGGCCTGCTGGGCGGGCTTTATCCGGCCTTCGTCCTGTCGGGTTTCCGTCCGGCACAGGTTCTGCGCTCTAACAAATCCGCCGGTGTCGGTGGCGGGCGGTTGCGCGCAGCCCTGGTGGTGGCACAGTTCGCGGTGGCCATCGGCCTGACAGTGGGCACGCTCGTCGTGCTGCAACAGACCCGCTATGCCAGCAGCCAGGAACTGGGCTTCGACAAGGAGAATGTCGTCCTGTTGCGCGGATTTGAGTATGAAGCCGCGCGGTCCAAGCTGGAAACCTTCAAGACGCGGCTGCTGGCCGATCCGGCGGTGGTGTCGGTGGCGGGTGCGCCATGGGCCCCGTCCGACCCGTCCGAACGTACCTCCACCTACGGTGTCATCACGGGCGACCGGAACGAGACGATGACGGTTCGCACCGAGCCGGTGGATTTCGGCTATTTCGAAACGCTGGGCGCCACCATGCTGGCGGGCCGCAGCTTCGACAAGGCACGCGGCGCCGATGAGGCGAAATTCGTCCCCGAAGGCAGCAGGCTGGAGGGGCGGGCCGCCGCCACCATCATCTCCGCGACCGCGGTACAGCAGTTCGGCTGGGGCAGCCCGGCAGAGGCCATCGGCCGCACCATCAATTTCCCGCAGGATGAAGGCGACATCACCTTGCAGGTAGTCGGCGTCGTCACCGACCTTCAGTATAAATCCGCCCGCAACAGCACGGTTGCCACCATCTATCACGCGGAACCGTCGGAGGCGCGGGTGCTGATGGTTCGCATCCGTCCGGGCGACGTATCTGCCACCTTGAACCGCATCGACAGCCTGTGGCGGGAGATGGTGCCCGATGTGCCGGCGCGTCGGCATTTCCTGGATGAACGGGTGGAGCTGCTTTATGCCGACGATATCCGCCAGGGCAAGCTGTTCGCGGCCTTCGCGGGGCTGGCCGTGATCATCGCCTGCCTGGGCCTGTTCGGACTGGCCAGCTTTACCGCCGAACGGCGGACGAAGGAGATCGGCATCCGCAAAGTGCTGGGCGCGTCCGTCCTGCAATTGGTGCGGCTGCTGGTCTGGCAATTCTCCCGCCCCGTACTGATCGCCAACCTGATCGCCTGGCCCGTCGCCTGGTACGGACTGAACCGCTGGCTGCAGGGCTTCGCCTATCGCGTGGACCTGGACCCGCTGCTGTTCCTGGCCGCTGGTCTGGGGGCCATGGTGATCGCCTGGGCCACTGTGGCCGGACATGCGGCACGCGTGGCCGTGGAAAAGCCGGTCAAGGCCCTGCGCTACGAATAAACCCTTCAGCCATGGCCAGATCGTCCGGGCCATTGATGTTGAAAAACGGGTCGATGCCGTCCGGTCCGGCAGGGAAGGGGACATCGACCCGCCCATGCCGGGCGGCAAAGACCCCAACCTTGCGCAGCCCCTCGTCCCGCAAGGCGGTGCGTAGGTCCTCGCGCAGGCTGACGGGCCACAGGGCGACGGTCGGGTGCCGAACGCCATCCGGCCCCACGGCCATGGCCACCGTCCCTCCGCCACCGGCCAATGCAGCCGCCAGTGCGGGATAAAGATTGGCAGGCAGAAAGGGCGTGTCACAGGGTACGCACAGGATATGTGTACTGTCTGGCCGATGTGTGGCGGTCCAGTCCATGGCCGCCAATATCCCGGCCAGCGGTCCTGGCCGGTCCGGCACATTGTCCGTCACCACGGTCAGGGACCCTAACCCCGGCACATCGCTGAAACGACCCGGGTCATCATTGGCGGACAGCAGGACAGCATCACTCCACAACCTCGCCTGTGCCATGATATGGCCCAGCAGCGGGATACCAGCCAGCAGCCGCAACCCCTTGTCGCCACCGCCCATGCGGCTGGACCATCCGCCCGCCAGGATAATGGCAACGGGCAGTCGGACAATCTCTTGTGTTTCTGGCGCGCTACCCCTCATGGAATGACTTCCGTTTCTATACGCGCATTCATGGTGTCAGACACAATGATCGGTAACAAATCTGAGATGTATCGCATTGCAACTCGCTCTAATTTTGCGGCATGCATTCATGCCTCGAATGCGTTAGGGTCATGGCGCCTTCGGCGTAGCCCGTTTGGAAATTGACCAATCTCAGATCCGTACCCAGGGGGACCAAGGACGATGCCCAATTCCTTCGATCTGTCCAAGCCGATTGTGACCGGCCAGACCCATGGCAGCCTGACAGTCGTCGGCACGGGTATCCGGTCGATCTCGCATTTCACGCAGGAGGCCATCGGCCATATCCGTGATGCCGATGTCGTGTTTTTTGGTGTTCCTGATGGTGTTACGGCCAGTTTCATCCGCGAACTGAACCCCAATTCCTATAATCTGGCCCTGCATTATGGCGAGGACAAGCGCCGCCTGATTACCTATGTGCAGATGGCTGAACTGATCCTGCGCGCCGTGCGCGAGGGCAAGCGCGTCACCGCCGTTTTCTACGGCCACCCCGGCTTCTTCGTGTCGCCCGCCCGCCGCGCCCTGAATATCGCGCGCAAGGAAGGCCACCGGACGGAGATGCTGCCCGGCATTTCCTCCACCGACTATCTGTTTGCCGACCTGCGCATTGATCCGTCCGTCCATGGTTGCCAGATACTGGATGCGACGGACCTGCTGTTGCGTAATCGGCCAGTCGTGACCTCAAGCCACGTCGTGCTTCTGCAGGTGGGTTCCGTTGGCGACAGTTTCTTCTCCGCCACGGGCTTCAAGAACAGCAAGCGGGCCATCCTGTTTGAGCGGCTGATCGAGATTTATGGCGAGAACCATCCCGCTTATCACTATGTCGGCGCCACGTTCCCTGGTCTCGACAGCCAGATCATCCGTCGGCCCTTGAAGGCCTATCGTGACCCCAAGATATTGGCTTCGGTACATTTCGCTTGTTCGGTCTATCTGCCGCCGGCAGAGGTTCTGCCTGTGGATGCCGCGATGGCGGAGCGCATGGGCGTCACGCCGCCGGGCAGCTTGGCCGCCCGCGTCGGTGATAATCTGGAAAAGGTTCCCGCGGGCGATTACGGCCCGTTCGAACTGGACGCCATCGCCCGACTGGACAAGGAACCAGTCGGTGGGCAGGAACGCCGGACCTCGAAGGCGCTTTACCGTATCCTGTCCCAGATGTCCGCCAATCCCAGTGCTGCCGAGGCGTATCGCCGCGATCCCAAGACCTATGTCAGCCTGTTCGCCGGTCTGACGGATGATGAGAAGCAGGCGCTGACCGGTCGTAGCGCGGGGGCGCTGCATACGGCGTCTCTGCAGATTGTGCGCGCGCCGGCTGTCGTGGCCGCCCCGATCCCGGCCGGCGATGTGCCGTCTTCTCCCATCAATGCCGTCACGGCCAGCGACCCTGCTGAACTGAACGATCCGGTCGAACAGAATGATGGTGGCGAACTGAACGACGCCGCCGAACTGAATGATCCCAGTGAGCTGAACGACGCCGCCGAGTTGAACGACGCTGCTGAGTTGAACGACGCTGCTGAGTTGAACGACGCCGCCGAGCTGAACGACGCTGCTGAGTTGAACGACGCCGCCGAGCTGAACGACGCTGCTGAGTTGAACGACGCCGCCGAGCTGAACGACGCTGCTGAGTTGAATGACGCCGCCGAGCTGAACGACGCTGCTGAGTTGAACGACGCTGCTGAGTTGAATGACGCCGCCGAGCTGAACGACGCTGCTGAGTTGAACGACGCTGCTGAGTTGAACGACGCCGCCGAGCTGAACGACGCTGCTGAGTTGAATGACGCTGCCGAGCTGAACGACGCTGCCGAACCTGTTGATCACAAGAAGTGATGCATCCACCATGCCGCTCTGCGCGGGCATTTAACTAACACCAACCGGCGCCGTGGTATGCTTGCATGCTGCGGCGCTATTGGTTTTGCGTCTCGCCTTTGGTTTGAATAATGATATGGAGGGAGGGGCGCATTTGTTCATCTGATCCCTGCCTTCGTCGTCTGGAAAGGACGACCATACTTTGGTTAGTCTTTGTGAACCCTCGAATGGTGCATTGCGGAGTCCAATGCGTAACATCGTGACAGACTTCTTCGGGCGTCCGGACGATATCGCTTGGTTGCTGGCGAATATCGACCAGGAGCAGGACTTGTTTCAGTCCTGTCGGCACAGGGTCGTCTTGGCGTGGTATCTGAGGCAGCGTGATACCGCTGCGGCCCTTTCGATTCTCGATGGGCTGGATAAGGAAGACTTTCTCGCCGTGCTGGAGGCGACACCGGCCTTGCGGGGGCTCTGGTACTTGGCGCGCATCGACTGTCTGCGTCTCCTGGCGCAGGTACCGGAGGCGCTGCGTCTGCTGCCCTACGCGCAGGCAGCTTTTCAGGAGGCCGGTGATCTTGTGGGTCTGGGTGATTGTGCTTTCGCGGCCGCAGAACTCTGTCTGACACAAGGCGATGCTCAAGGAGCATCGCACCTGCTTGAACGTGCCGTGGGTCTCTATCAGGAAGGCGGGGATGCCAAGCGTTCATTGATCGCTGCTGGTTGGCTGGCCTATCAGCAAAGCTATCTTGATGCCAAAGCGGCGGACGGACGTTGGGCCGAGGCGCTGGCCGCCAATAATTGGCTGGGCGATCCGGCGGTGGAGGCCTATGCCCGTACCTTCCATGGCGGCATTGCCTTTCAGTATGGGGATTTCCCTGCATCAATCCGCCACTGGCAAGAAGCTTATGATCATGCCCAGGCGGCGGGAGCGGTGTGGCTGGCCATCATCCTGGCGACGGTGACGGGGTCGGCCTATGCTAACCTGTTCGACCTTCCGACCGCGCTGGAATGGAAGGAGAAGGCCTATGCCTTGGCCAAGCCTACGGGCTGGCCTGAGGCACTGGGAACCACCTTGTCGTCAATGGCGGAGACAACGACCAGCCTGGGCGATCATGCGCGGGCGGGCTCCCTGTTTGAGGAGGCGCTGCCTTATCTGGACCGGCTGACCAATACCCGCCGTCATTTCATCGCCTATTCCGCCTATGGGCGGCTTTGCTTGGAAACCGGGGTGCCGGAACGGGCGGTTGAGTGGTTTGAAAAGGCGGGTGTCATCGCCCGTAATCTTGGTCATCCTGATACGGAACGCTTGCACAGCAGTGCGATGACGTCGGCTCTGCTCAAACTGAACCGCGTCGGCGAGGCCGAGGCGATGATCATGGGCACGCTCAATCAACCGGGTTTCCGCGGAAATCCCTATTACGAGGTCGAAGCGCTGCGGTCCTTGGCGGCCGTGCGGCGTGCGCAGGATGGGGGCGATCCGTCGCGGGCGATTGCCATACTGGAACAGGCGGTGGCCAAAGGCACCAGTATGGACGGGCTCACCATCCGGGCCGATATCTATACTGAACTCGCCCGTGATTATGAGGCGGCAGGTGACTATCGTCAGGCCCTGCACTATGAGCGCTGCGCCCGGGCAAGCTGGCAGCGCAATTTCGACCAGCAGAATGGTTCCCGCATCCAGGCCTTGCAGGTTCGTTTCGACACAGCCCGGGCCAAATCCGACGCAGAGCATCACCGGATGCTGGCCGGGGCGGAGGCTGCGCGCGCCGTCGAACTGGACCGTGCCAACCAGACGCTGGAACGGCTGGGTGTCATCGGACAGGAGATCACGGCGCGGCTGGACAGCGAGTCCGTTTTCACAACCTTGTCGCGCCATCTGCATGACCTGATGCCCACCAACACCTTGTTCGTGGGGCTGAAGGACGAGGCCAATGAGGTCATCGACATCCGGTACCGGATGGAGGATGGCAAGCGCCTGCCGTCGCGTCAGGTGCCGCTGGCATCCGACAATCTGTCCGCCCGCTGCGTGCGCGACAGCGAGGAAATCCTGGTGGCCTGGGGGGAGCGGACCAACCCCAACTCCGTGCCCGGCACCCGTCATATGCGCACAGTCCTGTTCCGCCCTCTGACCCTGGGGGACCGGGTACTGGGGGTGGTGTCGGTGCAGAGTGACAAGCCCGATGCCTATGGCCCCCGCGAATTGCTGATCTTCCGGACCATCTGTGCCTACGGCGCTATCGCCATGGCCAATGCGGAGGCGTATCAGCAACTGGACCGCGCCGTCGCCGAAACGCGGGAGGCGTTGCAGCGCCTGGTGCAGCAGGAAAAGATGGCTGCCCTGGGCCAGCTTGTCGCCGGTGTGGCGCATGAGGTGAATACGCCGCTGGGTGTTACGCTGTCGGCTGTGTCGCAACTGAACGACAGCGTCCGCCATCTGCGTGACCTGATCAAGCGCGGCAGCCTCACCCGCGCCCTGCTGACCGAGACGCTGGATAATGGACAGGATCTGGCCGCCCTGGCCCAGCGCAACGTGGTCCGCGCCGCCGACATGATCCGCACATTCAAGGGCGTGGCCGTTGACCATGGCAGTGACGAACGCCGCATCTTTGATTTGGATGAATACCTGACCGAGATCATGTCCCTGGTCCGTGCTCGGGTCACAGGCAATGGCAACCGGCTGGAGCTTGATGTCGTCTCGGTTCAGATGGACACCTATCCCGGCGCGCTGGCGCAGGTGATCACCAATCTGGTGACCAATGTTGCCGACCATGCCTATGCGCCCGACCGTCCGGGCCGCATCCTGGTGCAGGCAAGGCGGATCGATTCAATGGTGGTGGAAATTGCGGTGCAGGATCACGGTGCCGGCATTCCGCCCGATATCCTGCCAAAGGTTTTCGACCCGTTCTTCACGACCCGCCGCGCATCGGGCAGCATGGGTCTGGGTCTGCATGTCGCGTTCAATCAGGTTACACAGCGTTTGAATGGCAATATCGTCATCGACAGTGTGCCGGGGCGCGGCACCGTGGCCATTCTGCGCATCCCGCGCGAGGTATCGGGTCACATCCCGACCCGCATCCTGCCCACGCCGGCAGGTGCTGAGATGGATATCACACCAGCGCGTTGAACGTGGCGGCCAGGAACAGGGCAACCGACAGGACCGTGGCAATCTCAAAGGCGCTGGCGCCATCCTTGATGAAGCTGCCGAAGCCGGAGAGGACTTCATCGGCGTCATGGGCGGCGGCGTTGATATAGGCGGACATGGGCTTTCTCCGTAAATCCGGTGGTGTTTCGCGTTGCTGCGGATCAGAGCATCGTGTGCAGGGCCAGGGTCAGCAGACCACCGATAGCCAGTGCCGTCGCCGCTTCGATCAGATCGGCAGCTGTGGGCAGAGAGGCGAACAGGCTGCTCAGGATGCTGTCATCGGCGGCATTGATCTGGCTCGTCAGGCTCGTCATTTTCATCTCCGTGGGTTCGTGTCTTTCGATAACCCTGTAAGAGCAAAGGATGTGCCAAGTGCCTTTTTGCCGTATTCTGGAAAATAATCGAGGGTGGTTGGCGCTGTTCAGCCTACAAAATGGCGAAAAAGACGATTAGTGGTCGAAATTGAGACCGGATATAGGTTTGTACTGTCCGAAAATGAACAGCGATGATGGCGCTACTGTTCGCCTGTGGACGCTGCCGGTGGGGCAGCCGCGTTCCCCTTTATGGATGTCGATGCAGGCCCGCCACGTGTTCGCGTCTCAACATTCCTGAAACGCAAAAAGCCCGCCGGACGGGCGGGCTGTGCGGCTGCGCGGAGGGGCCGTGATCGGCGGTCGCGCATGATGTGGGCTTTGAGTAGTGGGTGCCTTGGGGCTGCCCCGGTGCCGGCGATGCGGCGGTCAGCGGTTTCATCGTGCCGGGCCATCCCGGCCACTCCCTTCTTCCCTTCCGCTGAATACAGGGGGAAGGGAGGGGGATCAGATCAGGGCGTGCAGGATGGTCGCGATAAAGGCGGCGACGGACAGGACCGTGGCAGCTTCGACAGTGCTGACGCCATCCTTCACAAAGGCACCGAAGCCGGACAGGACTTCATCGGCATCGTGGGCGGCGGCGTTGATCATGGCGGACATGGGGGAACTCTCCTTCAGGCGGGTGGGGGGATCAGAACAGGGCGTTCAGCAGGACAGCCATGAAACCGGCGACAGCGACGATGGCAACGGCTTCGACAGCATGGCTCAGCGTGGGAAGGGAAGCGCGGAAGCCGGACAGAACGTCGTTGGCGTCATGGGCGGCGGCATTGAGATAGGCAGACATAATTTTCTCTTTCTCTTCAGTGTGTTGGTGGATCAGAGCATCGTGTGCAGGGCCAGCGTCAGCAGGCCGCCGATGGCCAGGGCCGTCACAGCTTCGATCATTTCTGCGGCCGTCGGCAGGGAGGCCAGGAAGCTGCTCAGCATGTTCTCGTCGGCGGCTTCGATCTTGTTCGTCAGGTCGGTCATTTTCATCTCCGTGGGTTCGTGTCTCTCGATGACCCTGTATTAGCAAGGGGCGTGCCAAGTGAGTTTTTGGCGCATTCTGGAAAATACAAGGCTGATCGAGAGGCGTTGATGTTTAGAAAGTGGTGAATTTGGCGATAAGTGGTTTGGATTGCGACAACATCGGGGCGGCGACTGTCCGGAAATGGACAAGGATCGGGGCCGGGATGTCCGCTGGCGAACGATTTACGCCTGTCCCGGCTCGACATGCGTGATTTGCATCACATGGCGAAGCAGGTATGCGTCAGATGCAAAAACCCCCGCCGGAGCGATCCGACGGGGGTGGAACAGCAATAATGACTGGATGAAATCAGGTCGGCGGGGCAATCGCCCGCCTTGCTCTAAAATCAGTGCTTTTCGCTGATCACCTGCTGGCGCAGCACATCGATGGGGGCCAGGGCACCCTCGCGCTGGAAGTGCCAGAAGGTCCAGCCATTGCAGGCCGGCAGGCCCTGCATGGCGGCACCGACCTGATGGATGGAGCCCTTATGTTCGCCCAGATGGTTCTGCGCCACCAGCGTGCCATCGGCGCGGACCTTGGCGATATGGCGGCGGCGATTATCGAACAGCATGGTGCCGGGCTTCAGGAAGCCGCGTTCGATCAGGTTGCCGAACGGCACGCGCGGCTGGCTGCGCTTGTTGGTAACCTCCAGCAGCTCCGGCTCTGCCACCTCTTCGACCTGGGCGATGCGCTCATTGGCCAGGCGCGCATATTCATGCTCGCGCTCGATGCCGATCCATTTGCGGCGCAGGCGTTTGGCCACGGCCCCGGTGGTGCCCGTGCCGAAGAACGGGTCCAAGACGGTGTCGCCCACCTTGGTGGAGGACATCAGCACGCGGAACAGCAGGCTTTCCGGCTTCTGCGTCGGGTGCGCCTTCTGCCCCGTTTCGTCACGCAGACGCTCGCCCCCGGTGCAGAGTGGCAGGGTCCAGTCGGAGCGCATCTGCAAATCCTCGTTCAGCGCCTTCATCGCCTCATAGGCGAAGTAGTATTTGCTGTCCTTGGATTTGGACGCCCAGATCAGGGTTTCATGGGCATTGGCGAAACGACGGCCCTTGAAATTGGGCATCGGGTTCGACTTGCGCCAGATAATGTCGTTCAGCACCCAGTAGCCCAGGTCCTGAAGAATGGCGCCGACGCGGAAGATATTGTGGTAGCTGCCGATCACCCACAGGGTGCCGTCATCCTTCAGCGTGTGGCGGGCCGCATCCAGCCAATCGCGGGTGAAGCGATCATAGCTTTGGAAATCCTGGAAACGATCCCAGTCCTCATCCACCCCATCGACGCGGGTATGGTTGGGGCGCATCAGGTCGCCATTCAATTGCAGATTATAGGGCGGGTCGGCGAAGACAACATCGACCGAACCGGCGGGCATATCCCGCATCAGCTGAACGCAATCACCGACAAGAATCCGGTTGGTCGCAAGTTTTTCATTCATGTTTTTGGCCGCCGACTCGGGAGGGGAATTTCGCCGACAATGATTCGGCCCCGAGTCGCCGTCAATAGAAAAATTTTGGAAGAGTCAGAAGAGTCAGAGAGTTAGAGCAAGTTGTTCGGAAACTGGTGCAAAAGAACGCCGGTGATGCGGCGTCGGACCAAGGCTTTTGATGGCGGCGCGATGGGCGGCGGTGCCATAGCCCTGATTGCGTTCCCAACCATATCCGGGGTGTTGGATGGCCAACTGCCCCATGATCTTGTCCCGCGTCACCTTGGCGACGATGGAGGCGGCAGCGATGGACAGGGACAATGCGTCGCCTTCGACCAGTGTTTCCACTTGGCAACGAAGCTTAGGCGGACGATTGCCGTCCACCAGTGCCAGGGATGGCATACGACCGATTTTTGTGGCCAGTTCGTCCACGGCGCGGGCCATGGCCAGGAAAGTGGCCTGTAAAATGTTTACCGCGTCGATTTCCTCTACCGACGCGATGCCGACGCCGAACGGGGCATTGGCGATGATGCGCTCGAACATCGCCTCCCGCTGCGCCTGCTTCACCTGCTTGCTGTCGTTGATGCCCGTACACCAGTCGGGGATGGCGTCATGGGGCAGAAGGACGGCACCCGCGACCACGGGACCGGCGAGCGGACCACGCCCCGCCTCGTCCACACCGCAGACCGGGCAATCCGGGCCATGGCCCAGGCGAATTTCGTGCGAAAGATCAGGCATGTGCCCTGTGTGGCAAAAGCCGGCTTTCTGTGCAAGTCCGTCATGCCGGGCGTGATGGCCGCATTTGCGATGGATCAAGGCGGCATCGGTGCGGCGGGCGCAATGTTCGGCCCATCCGCGATCCGACCGAAGCCGTCTCAGAGGTCCCGTCATGCGTCCTGACCTTGTCGCCAAGTACCGTCACCAGCGCGTGCCCCGCTACACCTCCTATCCGGCTTCCCCGCATTTCACCGATGCGGTGACGGTGGACACCTACCGGAACTGGCTGCGGGAGACGGACCCCGGTTCGTCCCTGTCACTTTATCTGCATCTGCCCTTCTGCAAATCCATGTGCTGGTATTGCGGTTGCCACACGATGGTCGTGCGACATGAGGACCCGATCTGGTCCTATCTGGCGGCCCTGTCGACCGAACTGCGCAGCGTGGCGGCCCTGCTGCCCGACGGCCCCATCGTCCGGCATGTGCATTTCGGCGGCGGTACGCCCACCCTGCTGCCGGTCCAGGGCTTCCGGGCCTTGATGGCCGAGTTGCGCACCCGCTTCCGCATTGCCCCCGACGCGGAAATCGCCATCGAGATTGATCCCCGGACGCTGACTGCCGACATGGTGGAGGCGCTGGGCGATGTCGGCGTCACCCGCGCCTCGCTGGGTGTGCAAAGCTTTGATCCTGATGTGCAGGCGGCCATCAACCGCATTCAGCCCTTCGGCATGACGGAGAATGCGGTCACCAGCCTGCGCGCCGCCGGCATCCAGGGCATCAACCTGGACCTGATCTATGGTCTGCCGCGCCAGACCGTGGCGTCCTGCGTGGAAACGGTGCGGCAGGCGATCAGCCTGAACCCCGACCGTCTGTCCATCTTCGGCTATGCCCATATGCCGGGTTTCAAGGCCCATCAGGGCCGTATCGATCCCGAAACGTTACCTGACGCCGATGAACGCGTGGCGCAATTGCGGGCCATGGAGATGGCGGTCATGGCGCTCGGCTATGTGCGGATCGGTATGGACCATTTCGCCCGCCCTGACGATGCCATTGCCATTGCCGCCGAACAGGGCACGCTGCGCCGGAATTTCCAGGGCTATACGACGGATGAGTCCGATATGCTGCTGGCTTTCGGCGCATCCGCCATCGGCAAGCTGCCCCAGGGCTATGTCGCCAATATCCTGGCCTTGCCGGCCTATCTGAAGGCGATAGAGGCCGATGGCCTCGCCACCGCGCGCGGTTACCGGATGAGTTTGGATGACAAGTTGCGGGCTACCGTGATCGAGGCGCTGATGTGTCGTTTCGATGTCGATCTGGCCAAGGTAGCGGCTGCCTTTGACACCCCGCACGAGGCGATCATGCCCGATGCAAGGGCGCTTGCCGATCTGGCCGGCGATGGGGTGGCCCATTTACAGGGGACGCGGCTGGTCGTTCCCGATGCGGCACGACCGTTGGTGCGTTCCGTGGCGGCCTTGTTCGACCGGCATCTGGACCCCGAGGGCGGGCGGCATAGCAAGGCGATTTGACGGTCCACAATACTGGACAGGGCGGGATGGGCGCGGCATTGTCGGCGATCAATCGACCGTCATAAAAGTGCAATGAACATGCGATCCATCCGCGTCCTGTTGCTGGCGGCTTCTGCCGTTGCCCTCTCGTCCTGTTCCATCAATATCGGTGCCCGCGACGACAAGGCCCCGCCGCCCCCCGTCGCGGTCGCGCCGCCGCCGGCACCCGTGGTCGCCAAGCCAGGCCCGGAGGATGATCCGCGCCTGCTGGCCACGCTCTATATGCAGCAGGCCGAAGAACTGCGCCGCCTGTCGAAGCAGGCCTATGCCCTGGCCGCTGTCCGCCTGCCGGCCGCGCTGAAAAAGCCGGGATCGTCGGCCCTGGAACAGACCGATGGCGGTAAGGGCAAGCCGCCCGCCGCGATCTTCGACGTGGATGAAACGGTGCTGGATAACAGCCCGCATCAGGCCCGCGCCATCCTGTCCGGCACCCGCAATTTCGATCTGGGCCAGTGGGACGAATGGGTTGGCGAGCGTGCGGCCACGCCCATGGCCGGTGCCGTCGATTTCGTGAAGGAACTGCGGCGGAACAAGGTGCGCGTGGTCTATATCACCAACCGTGAATGCCGCCCCCGCGCCACCAATCCCGGCGATCCCTGCCCGCAGCATGCCGACACGCTGGCCAATCTGAACGCGGTCGGCCTGGGCCCCGTGGCCCCGGAAGATCTGATGCTGAAAGGCCAGAATGGCTGGCCCAGCGACAAGGCCCCGCGCCGTCAGGAGGTCATCAAGACCCATCGCATCATCATGTCCTTCGGTGACCAGTTCTCCGACATGATGAGCGTGACGCGCAAGGATGACAGTGCGACCCGCGCCCGCATCGCGGCAGCGCATGAGGATCTGTGGAACACCCGCTGGATCGTCATCCCCAACCCAACCTATGGCCAGTGGGTCGATGTGCTGCCCGAACCGATCAGCGGGTCCTTGCGCACGAAGTGAGGCTCAGCGGGCGTCGTCAGACCGTTGACGGCGCCCGTACGATCCCCGATGCTATGGACAGTGCGCGCTGGGGCGCCTCCTGTCCGCGGCAAGGAAGCAAGCTTCCACCCATGTGAAAGTGGTTCGCGCTGTCGATCCGCTTCCTCCCGCCCGTTTCAGCGGACAAGGGCGCCATGGGAAGGAAGAACCATGTCCCGCACACTGACCCCCGCAACCAGTCTCGACATTCTGCGGCGTGAGGCCAAGCGCTGGCTGAAGGCCATCCGCGCTGGCGATGACACGGCCCGCGCCCGCCTGACCGCGATCACGCCCCAGGCCCCGTCCGATCCGGGCTTGCGCGATGTGCAGTTCGCCCTGGCCCGCGAATATGGTTTGCCGGGCTGGGCCGACCTGAAACAGGCGGTGGCCGACTTGACGTTCACAAGGCAGTCGCAGGCGTCCCTCGTTGACACCATCCTGCGCGCTGCCTGGGATGGCGGCGACCGGGCGGCGGCGGCCCGCATCCTGGCACGCTGGCCCGATGTCGGTGCAGGCGATTTCCTGATGGACCTGCTGCGCGGTCGTCTGGATGCCGTGGCACGGCGGCTGACCGCTGATCCCGGTCTGGTGATCCGCAAGGCGGGTCCGCTGAACTGGGAACCGCTGCTCTATCTGGCCTACGCCCGGCTGCCCGCCGGCGCAGGGGTGGAGATGGCGCGTCTGCTGCTGGACCACGGGGCTGATCCGGACGCCCGCTTTGATGATGGTTGGGGCAATGCCTTCACGGTTTTGACCGGCTTGATCGGGCAGGGGGAGGGCGACCGGCCCCCGCATCCCGACGCCCGCACTCTGGCGGCCCTGCTGATGGAACGCGGGGCCGATCCGTTCGACGCCCAGGCCCTTTACAACACCTCCATCTGCCGGGATGAGGTGGACTGGCTGGATGTCATCTGGTCCGCCTGTGCCGCACGCGGCCTGACGGGGGCTTGGCTGGAACGGCTGGAAAAGCCGCGGATCGGGGGCCGCTTCCCGCTGCCGGTGATCGATTACCTGCTGGGCAATGCCGTGGCGTACAACCATATGCACCGGGCCGCGTGGCTGCTGGATCACGGCGCGGATGCGGCCGGCATTCATGCCTATTCGGGCCGCCCGCTTGTTGTTGAGGCCTTGATCTATGGCCACCGTGCTATGGCCGATCTGCTGCGTCGCCACGGCGCACCCGAACCCGACCTGTCGCCGGCCATGGCGTTCCAGTCGGCGGCGATGGCACTGGACCGGGAACAGGCCCGGACCTTGGCACTGGCGCATCCAGGGGTGCTGCATGACCCGGCACCGCTGCACAATGCAGCACAGCAGGGCCGGCTGGGCGTGGTTGAATTGCTGCTGGACTTGGGCATGCCGGTCGATCTGGGCGACCGGCAAGAACAGCGGGCCCTCCAGTATGCCGTGATGGGCGGCAAGTTGGAGATGGTTCGCCTGCTGGTGGCACGCGGGGCGGATATCGACCGGCCCACGGCGACGGACTATGGTGGCGGCGCCATGGGCTTTGCCGCCCATTTCCGCCGCCATGACATCGCGGCTTTCCTGGCCCCGCTCAGCCGGGAAGTGTCTGAACTGGTCTATCTGGGCATGGTGGATCGGCTGGCGGACCTGTTCACCGCGGAGCCGGATCTGGTCAACGCCCGGCATCCCAAATTCGGCATCCTGCCCCTGTTCGCCCTGCCAGACGGGGAGGAGGAAGCAGCCAGGATGGCCACCTTCCTTCTGACCCACGGTGCCGATCCCTCTACCGTCAACCAGGATGGTATCAGCGCCGAACAGGCCGCCCGCGACCGGGGCCTGATCGACGCCGCCGACCTGATCCGGGAGGCGGCGGAAGCGATCAATCCGCCACGAAATCCAGCGCCACGCCGTTGATGCAGTAGCGCTGATAGGTCGGTGGCGGCCCATCCGGGAACACATGGCCCAGGTGAGAGCCGCACTGGCTGCAATGCACCTCCACCCGCACCATGCCGTGCGACCGGTCGACGGTAGAGCCGACCGATCCCGGCAGCGGGTCGTTGAAGCTGGGCCAGCCAGTGCCGCTTTCAAACTTGTCGCCCGATTGGAACAGGGCCTGGCCGCAGCCGGCACAGCAGAATCGCCCCGGTCGCTTCTCCCGCAACAGACCGCAGGAGCCGGGCCGTTCCGTCCCATGCGCCCGCATCACCCGGTATTGATCGGGCGTCAGGATGCGGCGCCATTCCTCGTCGCTGCGGGTGATGGGAAATGTCTCTGTCATTGCACCCTCCGTTTCACACCCTTGCCATATGGATGAGCGGATAGGGTTTTCCAGCCTGATCGACGGGCGAGTGTCCGATCTCCATGAAACCCAGCGCCGCATAGAATTCCACGGCCCCCGGATTCTGCGCGTTCACATCCACGATCAACCGCCCGTTCAGCGCCACGGCATGGGTGATCAGCCGCCGGCCCACGCCATGCCGGTGCCATTCGGGATGCACGAACAGCGCCTCAATCTTCGGCCCCTCCAGCCCGATGAAGCCCTGCACCTCTCCCGTCGGCGACAGGGCCAGCCATTGCGGCTTGTGCGGCAGGTACAGCGTGGTCAGCAGATGTTCATAGAACGCGATATCCGCCGCCGCGACAAAGCCGTGCGTGGCATCCACCGCCGCCCGCCAGACGCGGTGGATGGTGACAATGTCGGCAGGGGTGGACAGGCGGATATCGGCAGGCGGCATCACGGCGGGTTCCACGGAAAAGAAAGGGCCGGTCCCTTGCCGGGACCGGCCCCATGGTGACAGAGGACAGGGGGCCGTTACCAGACCTTGCAGGCCTTGTCGCCGCGGACCATCTTGTCGGTCGGCTGGCAGTTAAAGGCCTTGGCGAATTCCGGCATGTTCGACAAGGTGCCGTTCACGCGGTATTCGGGCAGGGAATGCACGCCCGTCTGGGCCTGCAGGCGGCGGAATTCCGGCCGTTCCTGCGCACACCAGACATTGGCCCAGCCATAGAAGAAGCGCTGTTCGGCGGTCAGCCCCCCGATTTTCTTCTTCATGCCCTTTTCGCCCAACCGGCGCTTCAGCGCGTCCAGCGCCACGGGCAGGCCGCCATTATCGGCGGTGTTCTCACCCAGCGTCTGCTTGCCATTCAGGTTCACGCCCTCCACAGCCTGGAAGCCGGAATACTGGTCCACCAGACATTGCGCACGCTCGGTAAAGCGCTTGGCATCATCCTCGGTCCACCATTCGGCCAGATTGCCATCGCCCGCGAACTTCCGGCCCTGGTCGTCAAAGCCATGGATGATCTCATGCCCGATCACCCCGCCGATGGCGCCGTAATTATAGGCGTCGTCGGCGGTGAAGTCGAAGAAGGGCGGCTGCAAGATGCCGGCGGGGAAGTTGATATTGTTCTGCTGGGGGGAGTAATAGGCATTCACCGTCGGCGGCGTCATGCCCCATTCCGAACTGTCGCGCGGCTGACCGATGCGGGCCAGACGGCGGCGCTGTTCAAAGCTGTCGGCGCGGGTGACATTGCCCAGAAGGTCGCCCTTCACGATGGTCAGCGCCGAATAATCGCGCCAATTATCGGGATAGCCGATCTTGTTGGGCATATTGGCCAGCTTTTCATGCGCCTTGGCCTTGGTCTCCGGCCCCATCCATTCCAGATTGCTGATCCGGTCCTTCAGAGCGGCCTGCACATCGCCAACCATGGTCAGCATGCGCTTCTTGTGCTCCGGCCCGAACGCCTTCTCCACGAAATACTGGCCCAGATCCTCGCCAAGGGCATTGTCGGTGGCGGCCACACAGCGCTTCCAGCGCGGGCGCTGTTCCTTGGTGCCGTTCAGGGTGCGGCCATAGAAATTGAAGGCTTCCTCGCTGAACGCGGTCGGCAGCCATTGCGCATTGGTGCGCAGCACATGCCAGGTCAGATAGGTCTTGATGTCGTCCAGGCTGGCCTGGGTCAGCTTGGCGTTCATCGCCTCGAAGAATTTCGGCTGGCCGACATTCATCTCGGTAAAGGCCGGTGTGCCGATGGCCGACAGATAGGCATTCCAGTCGATGGACGGTACGGCCTTGGCGAAATCGGCAAGGGCGGTCGGGTTGTTCTGCTTCTGCGGGTCGCGGCGTTCCAGGCGCGTCATCGACGCCTCGGCCAGGGCCGTCTCAAACGCCATAACCGCGTCGGCCTTGGCCTTGGCGGCGTCCGCCGGCGTGCCGGCCAGTTCGAACATTTTGGCCACATGCGCAACATAGGCGGCGCGCTGTTCCTTGGACTTGGCGTCATCCTTGAAATAGAAGTCGCGTTCCGGCAGGCCCAGACCACCCTGGCCCGCCGCCGCGATGGTCTGCACCGCATCGCTGAATTTCTGCATGCGGCCAAAGCCGAACAGGGTATTCACGCCCTGGTCATGCAGATAGCCGACGACGGCGCCTAAGTCCTTCTTGTCCTTCATGCCGTTGATCCGGTCCAGCATGGGGGACAGCGGGGCCAGACCTTTGGCATCCACGGCCGCCTCATCCATGCAGGACGCGTAGAAATTGGCGATACGGGCCGTCTTCGGATCGGGCTTGGCCACCGCCTCGTCCAGGATCTGGCGCAGCAGGGTCAGGTTCTTGTCGGCCAGGGCATTGAAATTGCCCCAACGTGCCTGATCGTCCGGGATCGGGTTCTCACGCTTCCACACGCCACAGGCATGCAGGAAGAAATTGTCGCAAGGGGACACCGCGTCATCTAGCACCGGCAGGCCCGGTGCCGGCGGCTTGCCGGCCTTGGCCGCGGCGGGGGCGGCCTGGGCCACTTGCGTCTCGGCCAGTGCGCTGCCCGACAGCATGAACGACAATCCCAACGCCAGCAGGCTGCTGGCGCCCATCCCGATCCGTTTCATCATCTCAACCCTTGTTTTTGATCTATGTGCAGGATGCGGCCCTTTTGGGGCCTGTTGTTTATGCTTTAGAAATTATCACGGGTGCCGGCTTGGTTCCGGCATGGCTTTGTAACGTATGCGTAAATGCGTGTTGCACAATGGTTGCGCCATGAAAAAAGGGGCGGCCACACGGGCCGCCCCCTCTGTTCTGATCATGGCGGGATCACCAGACCTTACAGGCCTTGTCCCCGCGCACCATCTTGTCGGTGGGCTGGCAGTTAAAGGCCTTGGCGAATTCCGGCATGTTGGCGACGGTGCCATTCACGCGGTGGCGCGGGGCCGAATGCGGGTCGGTCTGGGCGCGCAGCCGCTCATTCTCCGGCTTGGACGACGAACACCAGACACTGGCCCAGCCATAGAACAGCTTCTGTTCTGCCGTCACACCATTGGCATCCTTCGCGGCCAGTGCTGCTTCCCCGCCCTTGCGGTTCTTCAGCGCCATCAGCGCCAGACGCAACCCGCCATTGTCGGCGGTGTTTTCACCCAGCGTCAGCTTGCCATTCTGGTTGGTGTCACCGGCCACCTGATAGGAACCATACTGGTCCACCAGGCACTGGGCCTTGGCCTCGAACTTGTGGCCGTCTTCTTCGGTCCACCAATCCTTCAGATTGCCAACCGCGTCAAAGGCGCGGCCTTCATCATCGAACCCGTGGGTCATCTCATGGCCGATCACGGCCCCGATGGCGCCATAGTTCAACCCGTCATCCGCCTTGAAGTCAAAGAACGGCGGCTGAAGGATGCCGGCGGGGAAGTTGATGTTGTTCTGGCTGGGGTCGTAATAGGCGTTCACCGTCGGCGGGGTCATGAACCATTCGTTCTTGTCCACCTTCTTACCGATCTTGGCCATCTGATAGGCGTTCTCGAACTTGGCCGACCGGAACTGGTTACCGACCAGATCATCCTTCTTGACCTCCAGCGCCGTGTAATCGCGCCAGTTTTCGGGATAGCCGATCTTCTGCGCCATCATGGACAGCTTCTCCAGGGCCTTGGCCTTGGTCTCTTCGCTCATCCAGTCCAACTGCTTGATATCCTCGGCATAGGCCGCGCGCAGATCGTCCAGCATGACCAGCATGCGGGCCTTATGCTCGGGGCCAAAGGCGGCTTCGACGAAATGCTTGCCCAGATCTTCGCCCAGGGCGCTATCAGCCGCCGTGGTGCAGCGCTTCCAGCGCGGGCGGTTCTCGGCGGCACCCGACAGGGTCTTGCCATAGAAGCCGAAATTCTCATCCACGAAGCCCTTGGACAGCCAGGGCGCCGTGGCGCGCAGCGACTGCCAGGCGAGGTAGGTCTTGATATCGTCCAGGCTGGTTTCGGCCAGGGCCTTGTCCAGGTTCGTGAAGAATCCCGGATCATTGACATTCATGTCGGTAAAGGCGGGCGCGCCCACGTCACGGACATAGGCCGCGAAATCCACAGCCTTTGCGCTGCCGGTGAAGGCGTCGAAGCTGGTGGGATTGTTCAGCTTGGCGGTATCGCGGCGGTCCACCTTGCCCATGGTGCCGGTGGCCAGCTTGGTCTCAAACGCCATGACGGCGGCGGCCTTCTTGTCCGCCATATCGGCCCCATCGCCGGCCAGCACGAAAATGGCGGCCACATGCTTCACATAGGCGTCGCGCAGCTTGGTGGAGCGCTCGTCATCCTTGAAGTAATAGTCGCGGTCGGGCAGGCCCAGGCCACCCTGGTCAAAGGCGGCGATGGTGTCTTCGGCCTTGGCAAAGCTCTGCTGTGCACCAAAGCCGAACAGGGCATTGACGCCGGCATTGTGCAGCGTGGCGATCAGGGCGCCCAAGGCTGCCTTGTCCTTGACGGCGGCGATCTGGTCCAGCAGCGGCTTCACCGGGGCCACACCGGCGGCATCGGCGGCGGCCTCATCCATGCACGCGGCATAGAAGGCGCCGATCTTGGCGGTGCCTGCCTCATTGCCCTTGGCAGCCTTTTCCAGAATGTCATGCAGCAGGTTCTGGTTGCGCTGCTGAAGCTCATCAAAGGTGCCCCAGCGCGACCGGTCGGCGGGGATCGGGTTGGCCTTGATCCACGGCCCGCAGGCATGGAGGAAGAAATCATCGCAGGGGCTGACCTCTTTATCGAGGACCAGCTTCAATTTGGCGGCCTCTGCCGCCTCCTTCGCCTGCTGATTGCTTTTCAAGGTGTAATAGCTGCCGGCACCGATGGCCGCGACGGCCAACAGCGATACGGTCAGGAACAAGCCTTTGCTTGCCATGTGGGGTCCCCCGTCTATTCGACGATATGTGTTGAGCTGCCGCCTTGTCGGGCGGTCTGTTTATGCGGGCGACCCTAGCACCGCGTCCGACCCATCGCGAAGGTCGGCATGTAACGGGATTGTTACAGCGGCCAGAACGTCGCCGCCGGGCAACAGCAACAGGTTGGCCCGCAGCAGATCGGCAACAGGTCCGCCTGTGCGGCGATGCGCCGGCAGGGTTTGCAACCGCGATTGCTGCATCTTCTCGGCCTCCAGTTCCGCTGCTTTTACCTGTGCGCGCAGCGACTCCGTGCCGGCATCGGGGGCGGGCAGGGGACCGGTTTTCAACCGCCGACGCACGGCCCGCAACGGCCAGACAACCTCTTCCCGCCAGGGCCTTGTGGCCGCCTCAGCCTCTGCCACTTCTGCGGCCGTCAGGTCATGGCCCTGGCTGGCCAACCACACAGCCCAGAGCAGCAGATTGACATCCGCCCCGTGCCTGTCCTGTGCCGTCAGGCAGGCGTCGGCCACGCCGGGCGCGGCGTAGAGCGACAGGGAGAAGGACCAGAGATCGGAAACGCTCACGCATCCCCCACATAAATCCCCAAACCCCGCGCCGTCTTCACCAGCGTCCCGTTGATATCCACCGCCGCATAGGTGGCGATGGCATCCTCGATGGGGATATCGATGACCCGGCGGTTGGACCAGGCGATCAGGCGGTCGCTCTTGCCCTCGGCCAGCAGATCGACGGCGGCGACGCCAAAGGCCGATGCCAGCACCCGGTCATTATGGCCCGGCGGGCAGCCGCGCTGCACATGGCCCAGCACCGTGACGCGGGTTTCGGCCCCGGTCGCCTCGGCAATCAGATGGCCGATATAGTTACCGATGCCGCCATAGCGTTTCTGCCCGTCGGTGAATTCCTGCTGGGCCTTCACGCCCTCCATGGTCCGCACGGCTTCCGACACCACGACCAGGGCGAAGTTGCGCCCGCCCGCCTGCACGCGCCGGATCTTGTCGGCCACGCCTGCCACTGACCAGGCCAGTTCTGGCAGCAGGATGACATCGGCCCCGCCGGCAATGCCTGCCGACAGGGCGATATGCCCGGCATCGCGGCCCATCACCTCCAGCACCATGACGCGGGCATGGCTGGCGGCGGTCGGCTGCAACCGGTCCAGGGCCTCGGTCGCCACCGCCACCGCCGTGTCGAACCCGACCGACATTTCGGTGATGCCAAGGTCATTGTCGATGGTCTTGGGGATACCGATCAGCTTGATGCCGCCGATATGGGCAAGGCGGCGCAAGATGGCCATGGACCCGTCACCGCCGATCCCGATCAGGCTATCCACACCCAGTTCGCGCAAGCCCCCGATGATCTCATGGCTGCGGTCTTTCTTGGACCCGTCGGCCATGGGATAGGCGAAGGGGTCGCCCTTGTTGGTGGTGCCCAGGATGGTGCCGCCCTGGCGCATCATGGCACCATCGACCCGGTTCACATCCAGGTTCACATAACGGACGGGACGGGCCAGCAGGCCCTGGGTCCCGTCCTCAATCCCCACCACGTCCCAACCATAATGGGCGGCGCGATGGACGGCGGCGCGGATGACGGCGTTCAGGCCGGCACAGTCGCCGCCGCTGGTCAGGATACCGATACGCTTGGCTGCGGTCATTGTTTCCCCCTGGGCTTTGCCGTCAGGGTGCCAGGATTGATGCCCGATATTCAATACCGCAGCGCAGGTAGGGCGTCTTACCCGGCATTGCCGGCTGCCGCCGCCTCCAGCCCGGCGATGTCGAACTTCACCATCTTTAACATGGCCTGTGCCACGCGCTGGCTCTGCGCCGGGTCGCCCTGCATCAATTCGCCCAGGCGCTTGGGTACAATCTGCCAGGAAAGGCCCCAGCGGTCGCGCAGCCAACCGCACTGCTCCACCGCACCGCCTGCCGACAGCGCATCCCACAGTCGGTCGATCTCGGCCTGATCGTCGCATTCCACGATGATGGAAAAGCTGTGATTGAACGGCTCCTGGGGTCCCGCCTCGATCGCCATGTAGTCCTGCCCGCCCAGCGTGAAGCCGGCCAGACGGACCGATCCGGCGGGGCCGGACGGGTTGTCGGCCGGCAGCGGGCTGATCCAGGCAAGCGACGAGTTGGGGATGGTGCTGGTATAAAACCGCACCGCGGCTTCCATATCCTTTGCAAACCAAAGATGCTGCTTCACGCTGGTCATGATGTCCTCCGTTCCTGGGGTGATGGCCATAGGACGGGGCAGGGAGCGTCATCCCGACATCTCTGTTGAAAAAAAAAGGCGCCCCGTTTTCAGGGGCGCCCAAGGTGCAGCCGTTTCACGTCGATGGGGATCGAGGGTCAAGCGGCTGGGCCGAACCACATGCTCTCAAGTTTTCCGTCGGGCGTGACCAGCACCCACCAGTCGCGGACACCCTTTTCATAGGTGGCGCGATAGACATCCATGCCGCCCTCATCCACGCGCCGGAATTCCAGACCCTTCAAATCACCCAGCGGCAGCATCTCCTTCTGGATCTTGGGCAGGACGGCGATCACGCCATCGGCCCGGTCGGCGATGATGCTGTCGCGGTCGATCTTGCCGGCCTTGATCTGGGCGATATGGGCGCGCAGGGCGGCCTCGCTGCCGGGCAGGGGCTTGTTCTGATTGACCCGCTCCGCCAGTGCCGTTTCCAGGGCCTTGCCGGTGGCATCATCCATGCGCGGTGCCGGCAGTTCGTGGCCATTCTGGTGTAAAACCACACCCGTCACCTTGCCCGCCGCATCCATCTGGAAGCTGCCCTGCATGGGCATGTCCTTGGAGAAGAACTTGGTTGGGCTTTCGGGCAGGAATTCCATCGGGTTCTGCCCGATGACATTGGCCATGAAGCGGGTGCCATCGCGATAGACCTTGATGGGCCGGGCCTTGGCGAAGGGCATCTCGTAATAGCCTACGAACTTGTCGTAGGCCGCCGGGTCCATGGCGATGGCCTTGCGCGGCTTCTGCTGTTCGGCCATGCGCTCCGCCACCATCGGATCGACCTTGTCCATGCCATTGGTGCCGGCGGTGGCCACGGCGGCAGGCGCCAGCAGCGCCAGGATCAGGGCCCAGCGCCGGGCATTCATGCGCAGCGGCAGGGCGCCACCTTGCAGGATACGGTCAACACGGGCGGCAACGGTGGCGGGTCGGGCCATGGCCAGACCGGCGGGCAGGCGGCTGGCTTTGCTGGCCATCTCCACCAGGATTTCTGCGTAATTCAAGCGATCCTCCATCTGTATCAGAGCGTCGGTATCGCTGTTGGCCTCGGCAAGCTCAGCGAGATGATTATTGAGCCACCATGCCGCCGGGCTGAACCAGAAGACGGCCCGGTGAAAGGTGGCGAGAAGCAGCGTGTAGTAATCACCCCGTTCAACATGCGAGGTTTCGTGCGCCAGGACGGCCCGGCGTTTGGCATCCGTCCATCGGCCATGGTCGGGCGGCAACAGGATAGTCCCGGCGATGGTCAGCGGTACGGTAATCCGGTCGGATACCCGCACATCGCGGCCCCCCGTCCAGGCGGCGGACAGCTTCATCGCCCCATTGCGCAGCCGCAGACTGACCAGCATCCCCGCCGCCAGACGCAGCAGCATGGCAACCGTCACGGTCAGGTAGAGCGTAAATCCCAGTGTCCGCCAGTCCACCCAGGCCAACCGGTCGATCTCCACGGGCACTGCGTCGGCTGCTGCCGCCGGCGCTGTCCCCAGCAGCACCGTGGCAGGCCGCAGCCACAGCCGGATCCCATCCATCGGCACCATCAGCGTGTCTGCCGGGGCCACCCGCATCAGGACCGGCATCACCAGGGAGAAGCCCAGGACCCCGACCCAGACGGCCATCTGCGTGAATGGGTTGGTGACCCGTAGCAGCCGCAGGACGCCCCAGGCCAGCCCCATCAGCACAGCCGACCGTAAGGCGGCCTCCAGCAGCAAGGACAGCATCACGCCCCCTTCTTCCGCGCTTTTTCGATTTTCTCGGCAAGCGCTTGCAGTTGTTCAGGCGACAGCATGTCGGTCTCGACCATGCCGACCACGACATCCTCCGCCGATCCGCCACAGAACCAGTCGACAATGCGTTTCACGGCGCGTGCCGCGACGCGGTCGCGTCCCTCGGCGGCGCGATAGATGAAGGTCCGGCCCTCCACGTCATGGGTGAGATATCCCTTCTCCTCCAGACGTTTCAGGACGGTGCGAACCGTGGACTCCTTCAACGGGCGGCTGAGCATCTCTCGCACCGCATCGGCATTGACGGGCCCGCGCCGCCAGACAAGGTCCATGATCTCTCTTTCAAGATCGCCCAGGTCCGACGGATTGTGATCTTGTGTAGCGCTATCGTTCATAGTGCTACGGTCTGTAGCATTACAGATGGTCGCGCGCAAGGGCCGTAATCCGTCTATCTTGATTTTATGGGTTCAATCCTTGCTGAACCGTTTCAGCAGCGTCGGCGACAGACAGCCGGCGGGGCTTGGGCGCAGCAGCACCAGGGGGGCGCCGGCGCGGTACAGTGCCGCCACAAAGCCTGGCTTGTGGGACACAACGGTGACGGTATGCGCGCCCACATCGACCAGCGAGCCGCCGGCCTTGATGGCTATATCCATGTTCGACCGCGGATCGCCAATCAGCACCAATTGCCGCCCCGGCTCCAGCGCGAGGGTCAGCAGGCCCAGGACGGCGACCCAGGCTGCGGGAAGTAATATGGCGATGCCGGCCCAGACTGCCGGTTGTCGCCTGTCAGTAATCATAAAAATGCTCGACCGCCGCGCCTTCCGCCTGCAACTGCCGGAATAGCGGGCCCAGATCGCTGACAGCCATGTCCAGGCCGATACGTTTCATGGTCGGTCGGGCCGCGATGGGGATTGTGAAAATGACGGTTCCCGGCAGCTTCGCGTCGGGATAGTCGCCGGGCACGATCAGGGTTGCCAGGCCCTTGTCATTACCCGCGATCTCCACCGCATCGCCACCCGCCAGTGCGATCTGACGCATGATGTCGGTCAGGGGCCGGTACCGCGCGGTGCGGATCAGCAGTTCGCCGTCGCCCAGATCTCTCTCCAGCGTCGTTTCCGGCGGCAGGTCGCCCGACGGAAAGCGGATGATCGACAAGGTGGTGCGTGGCACCTCGCCCCCTGCGGCGGCGGCGGCCCCGATCATGCGGGCATAGGCCGCCTTGGCTCTCAGTTCCAGGCCGACACCGATTCGTCGTTCCCAACTGCGGAAGGGGGAGGGCGGCGCATCGGTGGGCAGGGCTGACAGCTTCTCCGCCCAGGCGTTGAAATCATACATGTACCAGGGCTTCAGGTAGAGGAAGTCGACATAATCGGCGGTCATGGCCGCCGACAGCCGGTCCTGTCCGGTCTTTTCCGGCCCGCGTATCCATTCCGACAGGGCGCCCAGCGTATTCTCGTAGGCGGCCTTGGCCCCCATTTCCAGCGCGAAGCTGTGGCCGATCGTGTAGAGCATGGCCTTCACCTCGAAGGTCGCTTCACCCCTGGCGCTGCTGAACCGGTTCAGGTGGCACAGCGTTGACCAGTAGGTGGAGACGCTGCGCCCATAGGCGAAGTTGCTCTCATCACCGACGGCCAGCGTATGGGCGAAATCCTCATAGGCGTGGACAATGTACCATTCCGGGTAGGACAGGTAGGTGTCCAGCGCCGGTCGCACCTCGGCACCATAGCCAAGGGTCGCCAGCCTTGACGGGGCGGCGGAAGCCGGCACTCTGTCTGCCCGGCAGGCCTTTTCCACGTAAAGGATAGGCCCGCCGATAGCCAGTGCCAGCCCGCCCAACAGGGTGCCGGCGGCGGCAAGTGCATATTTCCAGCGTCTGCGCATTACGCCACCTGCCGGCGCCAGCCCAGGAACAGGGCGATGGAACCCAGCGCGATATGCGGCAGGTTGGCGAGGAACTTGAACAGGAGCGGCATGTCCTGCGGCCCCAGCGTGAAGATGGCGACGTCGAGATACCCGACGCCGACGATCAGGCCCAACAGCCCGTCGCTGAGATAGAGCGCGCCGAAGGTCCGCATGTAGAACCGCGCCGACCGTGCATTCAGGGCCGACAGTCCCGCCCATAGGGCCGATGCGCCGTGCAGCGCGTCGTCATAGATATCCAGTGCGAAAATGCCGAAGGTTCGCCCCTCCGCATCGGTCAGGCCGGGGATATAGTTCAGGCTGGTGACAATGCCAAGGATCACGAAATAGGCGATACAGCCGATCCGGTTCAATTCCATGCTGCGTGCATCCCTGCGTCAGGTGGCGGCGAGATAATGGTCCCACAGGCGGTTGCGGAACAGCAGGCCGGGATCATGCTGCCGCTTCAGGGCCAGGAAGCGATCCAGGCCGGGATAGGCCCTGTGCATCTGCTCCGCCGTGGCGTGCAGCCGGTAGGGCAGGTAGTAGCAGCCGCCGATGGCCAGGACCTCGTCGATCAGGGCGCGGGTCATCCTGGCCATGGCGGCATCCCCGTCCGCGTCGCGCGTTTGGGAGAACAGCATGACGGCGGCCACCCGTTCATCAGGTGCATAGGCCAGCAAGCTGCGCCGGTCCGGAGCCAGATAGCGCAGCGTGACATTCAGCAGGTCCTGACCGGAGCCTGGAATATGCCGACGGCAGGCGGCCATGAAATCGGCGAACCGCGCCGGTGGCACGAAATATTCATGCAGGATGTCCGTGCGCCCCTGTCCTGCTGGCCCCAGGCTGGAAACCGGCTCGTTCAGCAGCGTATTGCGCGTGTCGGTGCCGGGCTTGAAACGGCGTTCGATGGTCCAGCGCTGCCGCTTCCAGAAATCGGAGCCGATCTGCGCACGGAAGACATGACGGGAAACATTGCTGATGAACCCGCCCACCGTTGCCGCTGGCGGGGTGCCTGCCCCCGGCTTGCGGCCATAGGTGACCAGCAGCGCCTCCCGAAGGAAGTTCTCCCGCGACAGTGACAGGCGCCCATAGGCCATGTCCACCTTGCCACCGCTGCGGGCGGCGGCCTGCAGCGCCGCGCCGAACTGTTCGGCTGGCATGACTTGCGCCTGTGCTTCCAGCAGGGTGTTCTCCGCCGCGTCCAGTTCCAGATCCAGAACGATGCCCAGCAGCCCATAGCCGCCGATGGCGGCCTGGAACAGCTCGGCATTTTCTGTCGGTGAACAGGTGATGATCTCTCCATCGGCCAGCATCAGGCGGAAGGACCGGACGCTGTCGCCGAATGGCCCGTGCGGGATGGGCCAGCCATGGGCATTGACGCACAGGGTGCTGCCCACCGCGAAATCATCATTGGACTGCATGATCAGCGGCGACAGGCCCACCGGGTCCAGGGCTGCCACCACCTGATCCCACCGCGCACCGGCGCCGGTGTGATAGCGGTTGCCGGCGCGGTCGATTTCCAGATCGGGGATGTTCAGCTGGATGGCGTGACCATCCTTGGGGATGGATTGCCCGCCCATGGAATGGCGGGCACCCGCGATGGCCACCGGCCGCCTTGCCGCCTTGGCGTCTTTCAATTCGCGGCGCAGCCGGTCAATCAGGATATCCCTGTCCGGCGGCTTGGTGATCCAATGCGAGAAGACCGGCGTCTGGTTCATGTGGCTGGCATCATCGACCAGCGTCTCCGCTGCCGTCGCGGTCTGGGCCAGCGTGGGCAGCACCATGGCGGTCGCAGCCGCCCCTGCCATCACCTCGCGGCGGTTGAGAAGCAAAGCCTGTGATTGCGCCAAGATCGCCCTCATGATCGGCAATGACCCAACCATGAGGACGCAATATCATGTCGATTTCAATTGAAATCCGCAGTGCCCTTAACCACGCCTGCCGGTGTCACGCCTTGTCCGACACGAACCGCCAGCCCGTCTCCGCCGCTGCCCGCGCCACCTCGCCATAGGCGAGCGCCTTGCGGTCGGCGGCATTGCCGGCCAGCGCGCGGGCGTAGACGCCCTGGCAGATGGCGGCGATGCGGAAGAAGGCGAAGGCCAGGTAATAGGGCCAGTCGGGAATCCCCGCCCGTCCGGTACGCTGGCAATAGGCGGCAACATAATCCGCCTCGGATGGGATACCCGTTCCGGCCAGATCGATGCCCTTCAGGCCCGGAAACTGCTTGATCCCCGCGGGCAGGTGGTAGGCCATGCAATTATAGGCCAGATCGGGCAGGGGATGGCCCAGGGTCGCCAGTTCCCAGTCCAGGATGGCGACGACGCGCGGTTCCGTCTTGTGCAGCATCAGGTTGCCCAGGCGAAAATCACCATGCACGATGGTGACCTCTTCCCCCGCCGGCACGGCCCGCGGCAGCCAGTCCATCAGCCGTTCCATGGCCGGAATGTCGCTGTCGCCCTTGGTGGCCACGAACTGCTTGGACCAGCGTTCGACCTGCCGCTGGATATACTGTTCCGGCTTGCCGAAATCCGACAGGCCGGCGGCGCGCCAATCCACGCTGTGCAGGGCCGCCAGCGTGGCATTCATCCCGTCATAGATGGCCGCCCGATCGGCATTGCTGAACCCGTCCAGCGCCACATCCGACAGGACGCGCCCGTCAATATGATCCATCACATAAAAGGGCGTGCCGATGATGCCCGCATCCTCACACAGCAGGCGGGCATTGGGCACGGGCGCCGCACTGCCGGACAGCGCCCGCATGGCGCGGAATTCCCGCTCCACCATGTGCGCGCTGGGCAGCAGCTTGCCCGGCGGCTTCTTACGCAGCACGAAGCGCGCGCCCGCCGCATCGCTGATCAGGAAGGTGGGGTTGGACTGCCCGCCCTGAAACTGCTGCACCCTTGCCGGCCCCTGAAACCCGTCCAGATGGGCCGACAGATAGGTGTCCAGCGCCGCCTCATCAAAGCGGTGCTGTGGCAGCACATCAATCAGGACGGCCGCCCCCTTGCCTTCGCTCATGACCGGTCCCCGCTTACAGGATCGTGGGATCGGCGATGGTCGCACCGCCATCGGCCACCAGCAACTGTCCGGTGACGAAGGCGCCGGCGGGGGCGGCCAGCATCAGGGCCACGCCGGCGATCTCTTCGGGCTTTCCAAAGCGGCCCAGGGGCGCACGGCGCATGATGGCCTTGGCGATGTCGGGATTGTCGGTCAGGGCCTTGGCGAAGTCCGTCTCCACAATGCCGGGGGCGATGCCGTTGACGCGGATATTGGCCCGGCCATGTTCGACGGCCAGATTGCGGACCAGGGCCGCTTCCGCCGCCTTGGACACGCCATAGGCGCCGATCACCGGATTGCCGCGCAGGCCGGCGATGGAGGACAGGATGATTACCGACCCGTCCTTACGCTCCGCCATGCCGGGGATCACCATGTTGCACAATTGCCAAGTGCTGCGCAGGTTCGACCCCATGATCTTGTCCCAGGCCTCGTCGCTGACACTGGCCAGCGGGCCATAGACGGGGTTGATGGCGGCGTTGGCGACCAGGATGTCGATCCGGCCCCATTGCGCCAGCGTGGCATCGACCAGCGCCTGCAAATCCTCCTTGCGACCGATATTACAGGCCACGGAAATCGCCTCGCCACCGGCGGCGATGATCTCATCGCGCACCAGATTGCAGGCATCGATCTTGCGCGACGAGATGACCACCTTGGCCCCGGCGCGGGCATATTCCTGGGCGATGGACTTGCCGATCCCGCGTGAGGAGCCGGTGATCAGGGCCACCTTACCGGACAGGTCGAACAGGGGATGAACGGTCATTTACATTCTTCCTTATGGGGTTCCGAAGGACCTGATACCAGCGGTCTTTCCTGACCGCTGGAGGCCGGCGACTGCCGGCCCGGCGCCTGAGGGAATGCGAACAGTTAAGCCGTCGTGCCGCCATCGATGGCATATTCGGCACCGGTGATGAACGGGCTTTCGTCCGACAGCAGGAACAGCACGACATTGGCGGCATCCTCCGGCTTGCCCATGCGGCCCAGCGGGGCCGTACGCTCCAGCCGGCGACGCATCTTCTCCGAATCCGGGGCGGCGTCGATCATCTGCTGTACCATCGGTGTGTACAGGAACGACGGGTGGATGGAGTTGCAGCGGATATTGTAATTCTGCTGCGCACACCATTTCGCCGTCGACTTGGTCAAGAGCCGCACGGCCCCCTTGGCGGAGCAATAGGCCGCCAGATCCGCCGCGCCCAGCAGGCCTGCGACAGAGGAAACATTGACGATGGAGCCGCCGCCCGTCTGCTTCATGGCCTTGATGGCGTACTTACAGCCCAGGAAGGTGCTCTCCACATTCACCGCATGAACAAAACGCCAGCCTTCCAGCGTCTCATCCTCGATATTGTGCAGAGAGCCGCAGCCGGCATTGTTCACCAGACCGTCCAGCCGTCCATATTTCTGGACCACATGGCCGATCACCTCGACCCAGCGATCTTCCTTGGTCACGTCCTGGGCCAGGAACTCGATCCCATCGCCCAGCTCGGCCACCGCCGCCTCGCCGCCCTGCACATTGCGGTCGGTGATCACCACCTTGGCCCCTTCGCGCAGGGCCGCCCGCGCCGTGGCCAGCCCGATGCCCGAAGCGCCCCCCGTGATCAGGACGATCTTGTCCTGCAGGCGTCCCACCATGATCATTCCCTCCCGGATGCACGCGCCGGATCGTGCCGGCCGCTTCTCAAACGTTTGTTTGAATGTAGGGGAAACGCAGGCGGGGGGCAACAACGAAGGCGATCAGATGATCACGGACAGGTGGGGCCGCCCAGGGTGGGCGGATTGGCCGCCGGGCGCGGCGTCACATGCGCGGAAACTGGCAGGTTCAGTTCCTTCAACCGCCCCGCCACCAGCGACGCCATGGCCCGCGCCCCCATCTCACTGAAATGCGTGTCATCGGCAATGCCGTCGGGCCAGCGGGTGTAACCGGCGGCCTGTGCCTGTTCCTTGCTGTAATGCAGGAAATAGGCTTTCGCCGGTTCCGGCCCCAGCCCATGGACATAGACGCGGCTGTCATAGCCAAGGTCGATCAGGGGCGTCGCCGTTTCCCGCGCCACGGCGCGCGTCACCTCGGCATAGCTGCCGAAACTGTCATTGATGCTGCCATCTTCCTTGAAACTGCGCCGCGCCACGGGCGTCAGCAGCACCGCCTGCGCACCCTTTTCCCGCGCCATAGAGATGAAGCGCAACAGATTGACGCGGAAATCGGGCAGGGGCGTGTACCGCTCCTCCTTGGCCTGATTGGCATCATTATGCCCGAACTGGATCAACAGTGTGTCGCCAGCGGCAATATCCTTGGCAATGGCGTCAAACCGCCCTTCGGCGATAAAGCTCTTGGTGCTGCGCCCGCCCATGGCCCGGTTCTCCACCGCCACCGACCCGTCCAGATTGCAGGCCAGGGCCATGCCCCAGCCCATCTGCGGATAGCGGTCAGCGCCGTAATTGGCGGCGGTACTGTCGCCCGCAATGAAAATGCGTTCCGCCGTCGCCACCGGTGCCGACAGCATCAGCGCCGCCAAGGCCGGGATCATCCAGTACCGCATCATCATCCTCCCAAATTTGTATGACAACTTGGAAACCGGTGTCAAAATAAGGGGAGAGGGGTGACGGGGCAAGAGGAGATGTGGGGTAGGCGCATAGGCTGTCCCACCCCAACTATGGAATATATTCCCATAAACAGCTAGGATCGTGGTCCTTTGTCAAGCCGGAGCCGCCCCATGCCCTCGCTCAGCCATAACCCCTACGACACTGACCACCCCACCCTGACAGCCCAGGAACAGGCCGAAGCCTGGTGGCGCGGTTCGTCCGACCGGCATGTCCGGCCCTTTAGAGAGGATGTCAGCTTCGCCTCCTGCGGCCATCTGCTGGAAGGATATAAATCCCGAAAGGCGGATGAGGTGACCTGGGCCAAGATCGCCTTCCATCTGGCCGCTGGTGTGCCCATCATCAAGATTGCCGAACATTATAAACTGTCGCGCACCACCATCTGGCGGGCGTTGACCCAGTCGCACAATCTGCGCCGCCGCGTGGCCGAGGAGCGCGCCCTGATGCGGCGGGAGGCGGACAGCCGGTTTGTCGCCATGCGCGAACTGGTCGTCGATACGCTGTACCGCGCCATTGCCGATGGCAATATGCGCGCCACGCTCTGGGCCGCCGACCGGCTGGGCCTGGGGGCGGAATTGCTGCAACAGGCGGAAAAGCCGCCCAAGCCCGGCTATGCCCGCATTCCCGATGGTTGGATGACGGCACTGGACCCCGAAGCGGCGATCAGGGCCGATCTGTCGGCGCCACGGGGCAGGGAGGTGCCTTTGCCGGTGCCTGAATCCTCGACCCCGGCCGCACCCCCGCCCACGGCCCGCCGCCGGGGTCCCATCCTGCCTGCTGGTGCCATCACCGCATCCGCCCCGCCGCTGCTTCCCGATCCTGGCCCCGAACCCTTCAATCCCGATCTTGCGGGCACCCTGCCGGACCCGCCGCCTGATCTGACACCCGAAACCAGCCCGGATGTCGGCCTCGCGCCCGACCCGGTACCGACATTGCCGCCCATCGACGCCGATCCGATGGGACAGTCGGGCGATCCACTGCCGGACTTTCCCAAGGAACTGCGCTGGCGCAACCGTCCGCGCGGCAAGGTGAAGGCATCGGCCCCACCCACCCCGCATCATGACGGCCCGTCCCTGCGCCTGAAACGCGGGTGCTATCGTCTGCGCGCGCGCCCCGCCGTGCGCCTGCTGTTCTGGATTCTCCATAACAGCCTGCCTCTGGCCGATGGGGTGGATGGCGCGCCCGGCCTGTCGGCGGCCCGCTGGACCATGCGGGCCAGGTGGCTGGCCTGGGGCGACAAGTTGCCCATGGACCTGTGCAACCGGGACGAAAGACCGGTGCACAATGTTTCACAGCCCCGCTGGTCGAAGAAGGAGGAAGGGTATTGAGGGAGCGACACCACCTCCACCCCACCCGCACGGGAGGGGCAGCCATGGCAGCCCGGCACTTCCACAGCACCCGTCTCCGCCCTATAGTCGCCGGCTTTACCAGCGCCGACAGTATCGAGAAGACACGCCATGACCCCCGCCGCCCGTTTGGCCACCGCGACCGATTTGCTTGCCGAGGTGATGGACACCCCGCGCCCGGCCGATGCGGTCACCAGCGCCTTTTTCCGCGCCCGCCGCTATATCGGCGCCAAGGATCGGGGGGAAATCGCGTCGCTGGTCTATGGCATCATGCGCCATTGGGCCCGGCTGCATTGGTGGCTGGAACGGGTGAACCACATGCCCGATCCGCGCGCCCTGGTCATTGCGGATTGCATCCTGGCCGGCGGCCGCAGCGCCGATGCCGTGGCTGGCCTGTTCAACGGGGCCAAGTTCGCACCCGCCCCCCTGTCGGATCGCGAACGCAAGCTGATCCGCGCGCTCGACACCCGCACCCTCAACCATCCCGATCAACCCGAAGCGGTTCAGGCCGAGGTGCCGGAATGGGCCGAGGCGTCGATGCGCGCCACCTTTGGCGAGCGTTTCCTGGCGGAAGCATCGGGCATGCTGGGCGAGGCGCCGCTGGACCTGCGCGTGAACCCGGTGAAGGGCACGCGGGAGGATGCGGTGAAGGCCCTGGCCGATGCCGGCATCAAGGCCACGCCCACCGATCTGTCGCCCGTGGGGCTGCGTCTGGCGGGCCGTGCGCCCGTCATGGCGCTGGACGCGTATAAGTCCGGCATGATCGAGATTCAGGATGAAGGTTCGCAGCTGGTGGCCTTCATGGCCGATGCCCGGCCCGGCATGCAGGTGGTGGATTTCTGTGCCGGGGCCGGTGGCAAGACCCTGGCCATCGCCGCCATGATGGAAAACAAAGGCCGCGTGGTGGCCACCGACGTGCTGGAAGGTCGCCTAACCCGCGCCAAGGAACGGTTCCGCCGCGCCGGCCTGCACAATATCGAAACCCGCGCCATTTCGACCGAACGCGACCCCTGGGTGAAGCGTCATAAGGGCAAGTTTGACCGCGTCGTCGTCGATGCGCCCTGTTCGGGCACCGGCACCTGGCGCCGCAATCCCGACAGCCGCTGGCGTCCGCTGGGTCCCGGCCTGTCGGAACTGTTGCCGTTGCAGGCCAGCATCCTGGACAGTGCCGCCCGTCTGGTCCGCCCCGGCGGCCGCGTCATCTACGCTACCTGTTCGGTGCTGCGGGAGGAGAATGAAGGCCAGGTGGAGGCGTTCCTGGCGTCGCACCCCGATTTCACCCTGGTGCCGGTCCCAACCGCCTGGCCCGCTGCCTGGGGCAAGCCGCCGGTGACCACCGACATGCTGCGCCTGACGCCGCTGCGCCACGATACCGATGGCTTCTTCGCCGCCGTGCTGGAACGCCGCGCCGAGGTGGCGACAGAAGCGGCGGACGCGGCGGCGGCAACGGCGGAAGGGGCAGCGACGGCAGAGGAAGCCACCGCGTGAATTGGCCCCACCCCTGATATTCAGGGTGGTGATTGACCGCCAAAGGGCCGGCGGGCATGGTGTCGGCAGCGTTTTCCGGAAGGAGTGATGGCTTTGCGCGCAGTTGTTAAGGAATGGGCGGGTCTGATCGGTTTCGTTGCCGGCTTCTACCTTGTCATTAATACGCTGCTGTTTGCGGGTTTCCACGTCCCATCGGAAAGCATGCTGCCCACCTTGAAGGTGGGGGATCAGTTCTATGCGGCCAAATACGCCTATGGCTACAGCCGCTTCTCCACCAGCTTCGTGCCGCTGCCCTTCGGCGGCGCGACCCGCTTCCCCGACATCACGCCCGAACGCGGTGATATCGTCGTCTTCCGTCTGCCCACGACGGAGGAAGATTATGTGAAGCGTGTCATCGGCCTGCCCGGTGACACGGTCCAGGTGATGGGCGGCCGCCTCTATATCAATGGCACCGAGGTCCCGCGCGAAAAGACCCGCGACTATTCCTACCGCGACAATGGCGGCATGGTGGTGCAGGTCACGGAGTACACCGAAACCCTGCCCAATGGTCGCAAGCACCTGATCATCGAACAGCGCGATGACGGCTTTGCCGACAACACGCCCGAATATAAGGTGCCGGAAGGCCACCTGTTCATGATGGGCGATAATCGCGACAATTCGCAGGACAGCCGCTACCTGCGTCAGGTCGGCTATATCCCGGTCGAGCGCGTCCTGGGTCGTGTCTCCATGGTGGCCTTCGCACGCAAGTCCTGCACGGCAGAAGAAGGCCTGATCTGCCCCGGCGGCGGCTGGTCCGACCGTCTGTTCCACTGGGTGGCGGCTGACTGATGGCGGGGGACGCGGGCACGGCTGCGGTGAAGTCGAAGGCCCGTGAATGGGCCGGTTCCATCGCCACCTTCGCCGGTGTCGTGCTGGTGGTGAACACCTTCCTGTATCAGGGTTTCTACGTCCCTTCCGAAAGCATGCTGCCCACCCTGACCGTGGGTGACCAGTTCTATGCGGCCAAGTATCCCTACGGCTACAGCCGCTTCTCCACCCCCTTCGTACCCTTGCCCTTCGGGTCCGGTCGTGTGTTCAGCGGCTTGCCCGAACGCGGCGATATCGTCGTCTTCCGCAAGGCGGGGGAGGAGAATGATCTGGTCAAGCGGGTTGTGGGCTTGCCGGGTGACCGGCTGCAATGGGTGGGGGGCCGGCTTTATATCAATGGCGCGCTGGTGGCGCGGGAAAAGCTGCGCGACATCACCTACCGCGCCCAATCCGGGGCGGTCGTCACCGCCACCGAATATCAGGAAACCCTGCCCGGCGGACGCCGCCACCTGATCCTGGAAAACAGCGACGCGGGCATGGCCGATAACACCCCGGAATATGTCGTACCCGACGGCCATTTGTTCATGGCCGGCGACAACCGCGACAATTCCGGCGACAGCCGTTTTCTGAACGATGTCGGCTATGTCCCCCTGGAACGCGTGCTGGGCCGCGTCTCCACGGTGGCGTTCACGCGCAGCGGCTGTTCGGCCGATGAAGGGCTGGTCTGTCCGGGTGGCGGCTGGTGGGATCGGTTCTTCCGATCGGTGGGCAAATGAAGGGCTTCTTCGATTTAACTTGAGGTCCCTCGGGCGTGAAGTCCGGCTTGTGGCTCAGTGAATGGTGTCGAGATTGTCGAGGACCTCAAAATTGATCTCAAACCTGATGTCCTGTACATGGCTCGATGCTTCGAGTTCGTCACGGTACTTGGGAATGGAGAAGATGCCTGTCGCGAAGCGTGTGAAGAAATCCTCCACCTCCGTCCGGGGCGCTTCGTAGCAATCGACCTGGATGATGATCCTCTTTCCCGTTGTTTCCGGGAATTTCCGGGCCAACTGACCTTCCAGGGCCGCATCGACGCAGATGAAAAGCCGCTCCTGCAAAAGACGGAGATGATGCTCCACGGGCATATCCCACGTCCCCTCCACGAGAACCATTTTCCACGTATCCTCGTCATCTCCTTTGGCAACAAAGTCGACGATGATCGTCTCAGGGGTCGCCATGGCCTCCACATCCATTCATTGAAGCTCCGGTGACGGGTTGAGAACGATTACTCAGCCGCCGCGGCCGGTTCTTCTTCCTGCTTGGGCATGGGCAGGCCATTGATGGTGGCGACGGCCAAGGCGGCGATATAGGGCAGGGACTGGACCACCAGCATAGCCGACCAGATATAGGCGTCGCGATTGTCGCCGCCTTCTTTCCAGCCCACGGCAAAGGCCGTGACCCAGAGGGCCAGCATCAGCATGACCTCTTCCTTGGCATGCAGGAAGCCCTGGATCAGGGCCGGCTGATCCTCGCACTTGGGCGTACGCACGAAGGGACGGCCTTCGGTGAAGAGCCCGGTCCAGACGGCGCGGCCCACCGTATGGGTCAGGGCCATGCCGGCCACGGCGGCATTCACCTTATCCAGGAAGCCGCACTTCACCCGCGCCGCATAGAGCCAAAGCCCGCATGCCACCTTGAAGAAGAACACGCCCAGGGTCGGCATGATGAAGACGGTGGGCGGGAACTCGAAATAGCGCGGGGCAAACAGCAGGCCCAGGGACCAGAAGATGCCGCCCACCACGAACAGCATATGGGCCGCATCGGCAAACCAGGGCAGCCAGCCGGTGACAAAATGGTATTTCTGGCCAAAGGTCAGGGTCTTGCCGCTGGGCAGGAATTCCCGCCAATGCCGCTTGATGATCTGTACCGCGCCATAGGCCCAGCGGAAGCGCTGGGTCTTGTACCCGGCGAAGCTGTCGGGGACCAGACCCTTGCCGAAGCTGTCGGGCATATAGACGCTTTCCAGCCCCTCCTCGAACAGCCGCAGGCCCAGCTCCGCGTCCTCGCAGATACACCATTCGGCCCACCAGCCGACGCGCTTCAGGATGGAAGTGCGGATCAGGGTCATGGTGCCGTGCTGGATGATGGCGTTGCGTTCGTTCCGCTGGACCATGCCAATATGGAAAAAGCCCTGATATTCCCAGTTGATCATCCGGTGGAAAGGATGGATGTGCCAGTCGCGGTAATCCTGCGGGCTCTGGACGAAAGCCACCTTCTGGCTTTCAAAATAGGGGATGGTGGAGGACAGCCAGTCGGGCGTGACCTGATAGTCGCTGTCGATGACGCCCACCACCTCGGCATCCGGGGCGGTCACGGCCAGACCGAAATTCAGGGCGCCAGCCTTGTATCCCGGCCATTTGGCCAGATGGAAGAAGCGGAAATGCGGACCCAGCTTGGCGCAATGTGCCTCCAGCGGCTTCCAGACTTCCTCATCCTTGGTGTTGTTGTCGATGACCAGCACTTCGAAGTTGGGATAATCCATCTTCGCCAGCGCGTTCAGCGTCTCGATCACCATATGCGCCGGCTCATTATAGCAGGGCACGTGGATGGAAACCTTAGGGTAATAACCGGTGGCGTTGGCCTTCACGGGCGTGAATTTCCGCTTCCAGCGGTCGGTCCAGACCACCTCCGTCAGCTCCAGCCCGTCGATCAGCACGACGATCAGCAGCAAGATCTGCGCACAGATCAGGATCAGGAAGGCCACGAAGGACATGGTGTTCATGCCCGTCGTCATCGCCTCCGTCGCGGTCCACACCAGACCGGACGCGATCCCCTGGATCAGCGCGCCATAGAAAAGCTGCCCCGCCGGCTTCAAATCATCACGGGCCAGCACGAACCAGAACATCGGGATGAAGGCCAGAAGTGTGGCGATGGCGCACAGCACGGGCCAGCCCGGTACCTCGAACACCCCACCTTCCATGGGGAATTTCATCTGGCGATGGGTATCCCAGATGCCCCAGTTCGCTTCCGCCTCGCCACCGATCTCCCGCTTCCAGGGCTGGTCGAACCCTTCCATGATGTAATAGTCCCAGCGGTTTTCACCGGCCAGGTTCAGGAAGTTGCGGATGAACTGGGCCTGATTGACCAGGCTAGCCTGCGCGCCGCCGCGATAGGGGCCGTCCGACGGCCAACCGGCCTCACCGATCAGGATATGCTTGTCCGGGTACTTGGCCCGCACCTCGTCATAGCCACGGCGCACCTGTTCCATGGCCTGCTCGATGGGAACCTTTTCCCAATAGGGCAGCAGATGGATGGTGATGTAATCGACGGCCTGTGCCAGCTCGGGATATTTGATCCAGACATAGGGCGGCTCGGCGGTGGAGACGGGCACGTCCATCTGCCGCTTCACGCGCTGGACATAGTCGATCAGCGCCTCGACCTCCAGATCTCCGCGATACATCACCTCGTTGCCGACCATGACGCGCGTCACATTCTTGTTGGCGCGGGTCAGGCGGACCAGGGAGTTAATCTCCTGCTCATTCTTGCCCAGATCGCCGGAAATCCAGGCGCCTGCGGTCACGTCCAGATCGTATTTGGCCGCGATCTCCGGCGTCACTTCCAGGCCGTCGGTGGCCGTGTAGGTGCGGATAGAGCGGACGAAGGGGGCGACGACGGCCACGTCGCGCTCAATATCTGAACGCGACGGATGCCGGCCATCCTGCGGATTCTGATGTTCCTGATAGGGGCTGAAGGCGACGCCGGATATCGTGCCCGACCACAGTTTCTCGGGCGTCGTGGGGCGGTTGGACAGGGCCCAGGCCCCGATATTGCCCAGGACCAGCAGCAACAGCACACCCCAGGCCGAAGCCCGCATCTTCAAAATCTTGCCCATCGTTCCTGTCTTGCCCCTGGGAACACCGACCGCCAGGAATGGCGGCGGGTCAATCTCTGGCAGCCGTTTCTGTTATTTTTGTGAAAAGCGCAATGGCCATCCGTTGTGACAGGGCTGAGCATAGCGCAGGCGGCCCGTCTTGGTATAGACCGGGCAGAATGGCAGGGCAGGGGAAGGTGATGGAAACCGGCTTTGATCTGGATGCGCGTCTGATGGCGGATACGGTTACGCTGGGTGACTGGCCCTTGTCGCGCGTTCTGCTGATGCGCAATCGCCTGTTCCCCTGGCTGGTCCTAGTGCCGCGCCGGGCGGGGGCGGTGGAAATCCATCGCCTGTCGCCCGCCGATCAGGTTTTGCTGACGCGCGAGACCTCGGCTGCGGCCCGCGTGCTGGAGCGGTTGTTCCAGCCGGACAAGATCAATACCGGCGCCCTGGGCAATGTCGTGTCGCAGCTGCATATGCACGTTATCGCGCGGCGCCGTGACGATCCCGCCTGGCCAGGACCTGTCTGGGGCCGTGGCCTCAGTGCTGCCTATGGTGGCGACGAACTGACGGCGCTGGCCGACCGGCTGTGGGACGCGCTGAAGACCGAAATTGCTGTAATTCGGGATATGAAATGAAGAATCTCCTGACCTCGGCCCTGCTGGCCGCTTGTATTCTCGCCCCGATACCGGTGCAGGCGACGGACGCGCCCGGCCTTGGAGCCAGTGAGGCAATTCAGTTCGGTACCGGCTACAGCCTGGACTCTGCGGTTCTGAAGGAAAAACGGCGTATCAATGTGCTGCTGCCCGCCTCTTATGCCGATGGCAAGCGCAGCTACCCGGTGCTGTATCTGATCGATGGCGGCACCAAGGAGGATTGGTTCCATATCGCGGGTCTGGTGCAACTGGGCGAGTTGAACGGTGTCACCAGGGAAGTGATTCTGGTTGGCATCGAGGGGACGGACCGCAAGCGCGACCTGACCTCCCCCTCCCAGGACCCTCTGGATATCAAGGAACTACCCACCCATGGCGGGGCTGACAATTTCCGCCGCTTCCTGAGTGCGGAGTTGAAACCCTTCATCGAGAAGAACTTCCGCACCGATGGCGAGACCGGTGTGATCGGCGAAAGCCTGGCCGGCCTGTTCATCCTGGAGACCCTCCTGCGCCAGCCGGAAATCTTCACCCATTACATCGCCATCAGCCCCTCTTTGTGGTGGAACAAGGAGGCCCTGTCCTATCAGGCGGCAGAGCTTCTGAAGGCACACAAGCCCGGCACGCGCAGCCTGCATCTTGCCATAGGGAACGAGGGTGGCGGCATGCGTGGCGGCCTGGACCGGGTGATGGCGGCATTGAAGACGGAGGCGCCGACGGGCCTGACCTGGGATTTTCAGGATTTGCCCGGCGAGCGGCACCATTCCGTCTACCACCCCGCCGCCCTGACAGCTCTGCGCGCGGCCTTTCCGGGGCCGAACCCGATCAAATAGGGTGTGGTGGGGCATAGCCCTTACAGATAAGGATTGATAGCCTTTGCGGTCAGGGTGAGCTTATGGCTCGATCTTGCTGACACCTATCCCCTAAGGCCAGTATAGAACCCAGTACCCATGCCCCTACCACATCTGGTATGGATAGGGCATGACCGACGCTGCCTATGAAATCCTGGACAAGCGACTGGCCGAAGCTCTCGGTGAACGCTACCTGTCCTATGCACTCTCCACCATCGTCTCCCGTTCGCTGCCCGATGTGCGCGACGGGTTGAAGCCGGTGCATCGGCGCATCCTGTTCGCCATGAGCCAGCTGAAGCTGGACCCCAACACGATGCCGAAAAAGTCGGCGCGCGTGGTCGGCGATGTGATCGGTAAGTTCCATCCCCATGGCGACCAATCCGTTTATGACGCGCTGGTCCGTCTGGCGCAGGATTTCGCCAGCCGCTATCCGCTGGTCGAGGGGCAGGGGAATTTCGGCAATATCGACGGCGATAATGCCGCCGCCATGCGATATACCGAGGCCAAGCTGACGGAGGTTGCCAAGGCCCTGATGCAGGGCCTGGATGAGGACGCGACCGATTTCCGCCCCACCTATGATGGTGACGGGCAGGAACCGGTGGTCCTGCCGGCGGCGTTCCCCAACCTGCTGGCCAATGGGTCCGCCGGCATTGCGGTGGGCATGGCGACCAGCATTCCGCCGCACAATGTCGGTGAGATTTGCGGTGCGCTGAACTTAATCATCGAACGCGAATTGCTGCCCGCCCCGGAAAAGCGGCGGCCCGTGACGGTGGATGAACTGGTCAGCTGGGTGCGCGGTCCCGATTTCCCGACGGGCGGCGTGCTGGTGGAAAGCCGTGCCAACATCATTGAGGCTTATCGCACCGGTCGTGGCGCCTTCCGCCTGCGTTCCCGCTGGACCAAGGAGGCGATGGGACAGGGCACCTGGCAGGTGGTGGTCACCGAGATCCCCTATCAGGTGCAGAAATCGCGTCTGGTGGAAAAGATTGCGGAGCTGCTGGCCGAACGCAAACTGCCCCTGCTGGAGGATGTGCGCGACGAATCAGCAGAAGATATCCGCCTCGTCCTGATCCCGAAAAGCCGGAATGTCGATCCCGCGGTATTGATGGAGCAGTTGTTCCGTAATACCGATCTGGAAATCCGCTTCAGCCTGAACATGAATGTGCTGGATGGTGGAACCATCCCGCGCGTTATGACCCTGCATGAGGTGTTGAACGCGTTCCTGGCCCACCGTCAGGACGTGCTGATCCGCCGTTCCCGCTTCCGTCTGGCGGAGATTGAGCATCGGCTGGAGGTGCTGGGCGGCTATCTGATTGCGTATCTGAACCTTGATGAGGTCATCCGCATCATCCGTGAGGAGGATGAGCCGAAGAAGGAGTTGATGCGCACGTTCCAGCTGACCGATGTTCAGGCCGAAGCCATCCTGAACATGCGCCTGCGCAGCTTGCGTCGCCTGGAAGAGTTCGAGATCAAGAAGGAACATGATGCCCTGTCGGCGGAGAAGTCGAAGCTGACAGAGCTGCTGGAGGATGAGGGCAAGCGCTGGAAATCCATCCGCTCCGAAGTGCAGCAGATGGACAAAAAGTTTGGTCGCTCCACCGCGCTTGGTGAGCGCCGGACTGAGGTGGGCGACGCACCTGCCGAGATCGTGGTGCCGGTTGAGGCGATGATCGAGCGGGAGCCTCTGACCGTCTTCCTGTCGGAAAAGGGCTGGATCCGCGCCGTGTCCCGCCACCTGACCCCGGCGGAGGTCGCGGATGCAAAGTATAAGGACGGCGACCAGGAACGATTTGTCCTGCGCGTGCAGACCACCGACAAGCTGTTGGTCTTTGCCTCCAACGGCAAATTCTACACGCTGGGGGCCGACAAGCTGCCGCGCGGGCGGGGGTTTGGGGAACCCGTGCGCTTGATGGCCGATTTCGGCGACGCCGAGATCGTGACCCTGTTCGCGCATGTGCCGGGGCAGAAGCTGATCGTGGCCAGCAGCGATGGCCGTGGCTTCCAGGTGGAAGCGGACGAGGTGGTGGCCCAGACCCGCGCCGGCAAACAGGTCCTGAACCCGTCTGATGGCGGTGTTGCTGCCCTGGTCATCCCGGTGGAGGGCGATGCGGTTGCCGTGATCGGCAATAACCGCAAGCTGCTGGTCTTCAAGCTGGAAGAATTGCCCGTCATGACGCGGGGCAAGGGCGTAGCCTTGCAGAAATACAAGGATGCCAGCCTGTCGGATGTGAAGACCTTCAACCTGGCCGATGGTCTGTCCTGGAAGATGGGCGGGGCGGAAGGCCGGGTGCGCAGCGTCACCATGCCCGAACTGTCCGGCTGGGTCGCCTTCCGTGGCACCCAGGGTAAGCTCCCACCCACCGGCTTCCCCCGGAACAACAAGTTCACCGATTGATCGCCTGAATGCGCCTGCTCTTCTGCTGCCTCCTCCTGCTTGCTGCCGTCCTGCCGGTACGGGCGGAGGTTACAGGTGAGATGGAGGCGGCCCTGCGTGAACAGGGGCTGACGGGTGCCGTCTGGGCCCTGGTCACGCCGGAGGGGGTAGCAACCGGGGCTGCCGGTCTGGCCGATGCGGGCACCGGCGAGGCCATGCGACCCGACCACCGGGTGCAGATGGGATCAGTGACCAAGACGGTACTGGCCACGGGTGTGCTTCGTCTCGTCACGATGAGCCGCCTGTCTCTGGATCAACCGCTGGCCGACATCCTGCCCACGGTCGCCATCGATAATCCCTGGACCGCAACCCATCCGCTTCGCCTGCGCCATCTGCTGGACCATACGTCGGGTCTGGATGATGCGCGGCTTTGGCAGGTTTTCAGTTTGTTGCCCACCCCTGACACGCCCCTGGTCCAGGGGATCAGCCGCCCCGGAAAAGCACTGCGTCTGCGCTGGCCACCGGGGCAACGCTTCTCCTACTCCAACACGGGCTACACGCTGCTTGGTATGGTGGTGGAGGCAGTGACGGGGGAGCGGTATGAGGATTGGCTTGACCGTGAACTCCTGACGCCACTAGGCATGCGGGACAGCACCTTCGGCTTTGTAACGCAGACGGGGCCGGATGCCGATCCCCGGCTTGCCATGGGCCATTTCGACGATGGGTCGACCCAGGCTGCCATCCCCTGGTTCACCCGCCCCGCTGGACAGTTCACGACCAGTGCCGCTGACATGGCGCGGCTGGCGCAGTTCCTGATGGACGATGGCATGATCAATGGGCTGCCGTTCATCGCCTCTGACCTGCTGCACGCCATGGGGCATCAGACGGGCACAGCAGCGGCCAAGGCTGGTCTGCCCATTGGTTATGCGCTGGGCCTGCAAGCCCGCGATCGGCATGGTGTGGTGGGGCTCTGTCATGCCGGCAATATCGTTGGCTACCGTGCCATGCTCTGTCTCTACCCAGATCAGGGTAAGGCGTTTTTCGTAAGCGTGAATGCAGACAGTGAGACGGCCAGCTACACAGCCCTGGACGCCACCCTGATCCGTTCCCTTGGACTTCCAACCCTGCCCCCATTACCGCCTGTTGCGGACCCGGATAGGGAAAAGTGGCAGGGCCTCTACACCCCATTGCCCAACCGTTTTAATCAGTTCTCCTATCTGGACGGGCTGACAGCAACCGTAACGGTGGCGGCGGTCTCCGATGGTCTTCTTCTGACCAACATGCAAAGGCCGGATCGCCTGCTGCTTCCCTTGGGCAACGGCCTGTTCCGGCAGCAGGATCGCAGCATCGCCTCGCATGTGTTCATGGACGACTCCGAAGGTGTCTCCTTCAGTGATGGCGGGCAAAGCTATCAACGCGTGCAAGCATGGCGTTTCTGGTTGGGCTGGCTATCAGTCGGGGTGGGTCTGCTGGGCCTTGGATGGCTGCTGCTGGCCGGTCTCTGGCGGCTGACTTTCGGTCCGCGCAGTCTGGGCGGGATGGTCAGCATTTCCGCCCTGCTGGCCCTGGCGCTGCCCGCGCCGTTCCTGATCTGGGGGCAGTCGTTCCTGGCGCTGGGCGATGCCACCGTGGGCAGCGTGCTATTGGCCGTTGTGACCGGTCTGTTGCCGGTCGCCCTTCTGGCGGCCCTTTATCTTGATCGCCACCATACCGGCCGTTTGCCATGGCTGGACCGGTTCGCGTCGGTCGCCGCCTTGCAATGGCTGACCGTCTTGGCCGCGGCCGGCCTGGTGCCGCTGCGCCTTTGGGGATAAGGCCGGGGACGCGTTACGCCGTGAATTGAGTTGGTCTGCGATCTATTTCAGAACCTTCCGGATAGATATTCGTACAGGCCGTGACAGGCCTAGACTAATCCCTGCCCGTCGACACCAAGATCGGCGAGAAGGGAGTGAAATGCGCCTTGTCACCATGGCGGGGCGTCTGCTGCTGGGGACCTTGGTCCTGCTGGTTCCCGCTGCACGGGCGTCAGCCGCAGAGATACCGCGGTTTCTCACCAATATTGCGCCGCCCTATCAGGAAATGGTGGGCGACAGTCTGGATGGCACCTCCATGCGTGCCTTCGATTGCGTCATGGACCGGCTGGGGCAGCGCTATCAGGTGGACCTGTCCCCCTGGCTGCGCGCCCATGAACAGGTGCGGCAGGGCTTGGCGCAGGGTGTGTTCTCTGTGGCCCCGGATGCTGCGCGTGATACCGATGCCGGGCGCCTGTCCCTTCCGCTGGCGCTGGAGCGCTGGGTATGGGTGACGACGGCACCCGCCGGTGCAATCCCCGCTCAGGTGCGGACGGGACTGCCCGTGGCGGCGGTGTTGGGTTCCAATCAGTTGAAATGGCTGCAAGCCCATGAGTCCAATGTCGATGGCGCGGCACGCAGCGGCGCACAGCTTCTACGGATGCTGGTTGGGGGCCGTGTCGCGGCCGTCCTGATGGATGAGGCGGAGTTGGCCTCCGCCCGGCGGGACGCGGGCATCGATGCCACCGGTCTGACCATCGCTTTTGAACGTTACATGCCGCTGGGCGTCTATTTCTCCGCCGCCTTTCTGAAGGCGTATCCGGGTTTTCTGGAGCGGTTCAACGCCCAGGTCCCGCATTGCGCCGCCGCCAACATGGCTCTCTCGTCGGCTGAACGGCGGACGGCCCTGGCGGTGGCACAGCATGTGCGCGATCAGCTTCTGGCCGATCCGACTTTATTGCCGGCCTTGGCCGCCGCGTGGCAGGCGAACGGGGCAAAGCCGGTGCAGCAGATCATGGTGGAGGACCGTCGTTATCAGGCGCACCGTGACCGGAGGGACGACCCGTTGGTTACTGGCTTACGCGACCATCCGCTGTCGGCAGCACTTTACCGGTTACGGGCCGTATCAGGCGGCATGGTATCGGAAATCCTGCTGTTCGACGGGGCAGGCATGGCAGTGGCGTCGGACCCTTTGTCCAGCGACCTATGGCAGGCGGATGAACGGAAATTTTCCATGACGGTCGTCAAAGGGCCTGATACCGCCTTTGTCGACAATATCGCCTTTGATCAATCGACCAGTCAGTTCAGCGTCCAGATCAGTTTTGCCATCGGCGGCGATCCCTCTGCCCCTGCCCTGGGTGGGGTGACCATCGGCTTGAATATCGAACGGACCTTGAACGGGAAATAGGACAGGGGCCTTACCGTTCCATCAGGTCGGGCCGCCCGTCTTCGTCCATTTGCATCGGACGGCGGTCCCCCCGGCGCTTCACCTCCATGTCGCTGCTGGACACGGCCAACGACATGGCAAAGCCGGTATCGGGGCAGGGGTTGGGGGCATAGCCACGAGCCAGCGCCTTGTCATCCTTGCCGTAATCCAGGCGTGCACCGGCATAGGTGCCGCTGACGCCGCCCATGGCAACACCGGCCTCCACAGTCTTGCGCACACGGCATTTGGCTTCCTGCTCGGCCTGCTGCGCCTGCGCCACCGGTACGCCCTGGCTGTAATCGGGCACTGTGCGGGCCGCAGGGCCACCCCCCACCGGCTGCGGCTCCGGCTTCTTTTCGAGCAGGGTGAAGGTATTCACCGGGGCCGATGTGGGTGCCGCCTGTTCCTCTGCCGTCGCGGAAAGGGCGATGATCGACAGAACTAGGCCTGTCAGAAACAGGGTGCGCATGGTGCCCTCCAGGGTGCTGATACCCTTTATACGGCTGAACATGGTTCACCCTATCGCTGTTTGCAAGTTCACGCCTTGGTTTTTTTCACTGCCGGCTTCTTTGCCGTCGTCGTTGCCGTTTTCGCCGCTGGCTTCTTTGCCGCTGCCGCCTTTGGTGCGGCGGCTTTCTTAGCGGGCGCCTTCTTCGGCTTTTCCTCGGCCTCCGCTTCTGGTGCCGCCCCCTTCTTGGCCGTGTCCTTGGCGGCCTTCGCAGCCAGCAGTTCCACCGCCTGTTCCAGGGTCAGCGTGTCGGCGTTGTAGGCCTTGGTAATGCTGGCGAACAGCTTGTTATGCTTTACATAGGGGCCAAAGCGACCGGACCCGATTGAGATGGGCTTGCCATCCTTGGGATGGTTGCCCAGTTCGCGTCCCGCCACAGCCTTCTTCACCGGCCCATCACCCAGAAGGACGACCGCACGGTTCAAGCCGATGGTCAGCACGTCATCATCGGGCGGGATGTTCTTATAGGCATCGCCATGCTTCAGATACGGTCCGAAGCGTCCGATACCGGCCTGGATCTCCTGGCCCGACGACGGATGCATGCCCAGCGAACGCGGCAGCGACAGCAGCGCCAACGCCGTATTCAGGTCCACATCCTGCGGGTTCAGGCCACGCGGCAGGGACACGCGTTTGGGCTTCTCCCCCTTAGCCATGGCCTCGCCCAGCTGGACATAGACGCCATAGGGCCCGCGCTTCATCACGACATTCTGGTTCGTCTCGGGATCGACGCCCAGATCACGATCGGCATCCGCCTCCGCCTCTTCGCCCGCCACGGCCAGCGGGCGGGTATAGCGGCATTCCGGGTAGTTGGAGCAGCCGATGAAGGCCCCCGTCTTGCCCAGCTTCAACGATAGCCGCCCGGCCCCACAGGTGGGGCAGGCGCGTACGTCGATCTTGTGCCCTTGCGTATCGAACCGGTCGGGGAAGAAGTGCGGCCCCAGCGCATCGTCCAGGGCGTTCAGCACCTGGGTGATGGTCAGGTCCTTGGTCTCGTCGATGGAGGCATGGAAATGCTTCCAGAATTCGCGCAGCACATCCTTCCAGAAGATACGCCCGCCGGAAATATCGTCCAGCTTCTCTTCCAGGGCCGCCGTGAAATCATACTGGACATAGCGGTTGAAGAAATTCTCCAGGAAGCTGGTGACCAGCCGGCCACGGTCCTCCGGCTCGAACCGCCGCTTCTCCAGCCGCACATAATTGCGCTCCTGCAAGACCTGCAGGGTGGAGGCATAGGTGGAAGGACGACCGATGCCCAGCTCCTCCATCTTCTTCACCAGGCTCGCCTCTGTATAGCGGGGCGGGGGCTGGGTGAAATGCTGGTCGGATTTCAGGGCGCCGCGCGTCAGGTCGTCGCCATCCTTCATGGGCGGCAGGCGGCGGTTCTCCTCCTCCTCCCCGTCATCGTCCTTTTCCTCCTGATAGACCTTCAGGAAGCCGTCGAACTTCAGAATGGAACCGGTGGCGCGGAAAACGGCTTCGGCCCCCTTCGACATGATGTCGACCGTGACCTGATCCAGCACGGCGCTGGCCATCTGCGACGCGACCGTGCGCTTCCAGATCAGCTCATAAAGCCGCAGCTCATCCTTATCCAGATAGCGCGAGAGCTGGTCCGGCCGCTTGAACAGGTCGGTCGGGCGGATGGCCTCGTGCGCTTCCTGGGCGTTCTTGGCCGCGGTCTTATAGATACGGGGCTTTTCCGGGACGTAATTGTCGCCCCAGGTCTGGTCGATCAGGCGCCGTGACCCCTCGATGGCCTCGTGGCTCAACGACACACCATCGGTACGCATATAGGTAATGAGACCGACCGTCTCCCCGCCAATATCCACACCTTCATACAGCTTCTGGGCCGTACGCATGGTCTTGACGGCGCCAAAGCCCAGCTTGCGGCTGGCTTCCTGCTGCAGGGTGGAGGTGGTAAACGGCGCATAGGGGTTGCGCTTCACCTCCTTGCGCTCCACCCGGCCGACCTTGAACAGCATCGGACGGATGCGGGCCAGTGCGGCCTCGGCACCTTCCTTGTTGTTCAGGCTGAACTTCTCCAGCCGCTTGCCGTCCAGCTGTGTCAACCGCGCGGTGAAGGTCGATCCATCGTGGGTTTTGAACTCCGCCTCGATGGTCCAGTATTCCTGCGGCTTGAACGCCTCAATCTCGGCCTCACGCTCACAGATCAGGCGCAGGGCCACCGACTGCACGCGCCCCGCCGACTTCGACCCGGGCAGCTTGCGCCACAGCACGGGCGACAGGTTGAAACCCACCAGATAATCCAGCGCGCGGCGTGCCAGATAGGCCTGCACCAGTTCCTGGTCCACATCGCGCGGCTTGCCGATGGCGTCCAGAACGGCACTCTTGGTGATCTCGTTAAAGGTGATGCGGCGGATTTCCGCCTTTCCGGCCAGCCGCTTTTCCTTCAGCAGCTCATGCACATGCCACGCGATGGCTTCCCCCTCGCGATCCGGGTCAGTGGCCAGGAAGACGCGGTTTGCACCCTTCACGGCGCGGGCAATCTCATCGACATGGCGCTTGGACCGGTCACCCAGCTCCCAATCCATCTCGAAATCCTCTTCGGGGCGCACCGACCCATCCTTGGGCGGAAGGTCGCGCACATGCCCGAAGCTGGCCAGGACGGTGAAGTCCGAGCCTAGATATTTGTTGATGGTCTTGGCCTTGGCCGGGGATTCGACGATGACGACACTGCCAGCCACTGAAGGACCCGCCTTTGCAAGAACGATGGACGACCGAACGGCAGGACAGGATCAGATCAGGCTGACCTGCCCACCGGGATGGCGCTGCAGCCGCCCCGCCAGTTCCAGTTCCAGCAGGACAGTCAACACCACACCGGCAGACAATTGGCAGCCGCGGACCACTTCGTCAATGAGAACCGGGGAGGGGGACAGGCACTCCGCCACCAGACGGCGCGCTTTTTCCAGTTCTGCCTCGTCTTCTCGGGCAGGATTGGTGGGGCGGAACAGTCCGCCGCTGGGCTCGCTGAAGGGGCGGCGCAGCGCGCCTTGCAGGTGGTTGATCACATCATCGGCATTCTCCACCAGCCCCGCCCCCTCCTTGATCAGGCGGTTACAGCCCTGGGCGCGCGGGTCCAGCGGTGATCCTGGCACCGCAAACACCTCACGGCCCTGTTCGCCGGCAAAGCGCGCGGTGATCAGCGATCCTGACTTCACTGCCGCCTCCACCACCACCACGCCTAGCGACAGACCGGAAATCAGGCGGTTGCGCCGGGGGAAGTGCCGGGCCTGTGGTTCGGTGCCGAGGGGTGATTCGGCTAGCACGGCGCCGCGCTGTGCAATGTCACGGTAAAGACCCTCATTTTCCGGCGGATAGACAATATCCACCCCACCAGCGACCACCGCCACCGTGCCCCCACCCGCGACCCCACCGGCCAATGCACCCTGATGCGCCGATGTATCAATGCCGCGCGCCAGACCCGACACCACCGTGAACCCAGCCTCTGCCAGATCGCGGCCCAGCTTTTCGGCCATCTTGCGGCCCACAATGCTGGCATTGCGGGCACCGACAATTCCCACACAGGGCCGTGACAGCAGCGCCGGAAATCCCAGCAGGGTCAGCACCGGGGGCGCGTCATCCAGTGCTGCCAGCGGCCCTGGATACTCCGCCTCACCGCGAAACAGCCACCGCGCGCCCATCCGCTCCAGTGCCGCTGCCTCCCGTTCCACCTCTGCCTTGCCCGGTATCCGTAACGGCGCGGCCCGCCCACCGCGCTTGGCCAGCTCCGGTAGTGCCGCCAGCGCAGCGGTGGCAGTCCCGAACCGCTCCAGCAGCCGGATGAAGGTCACCGGCCCGACATTCTCCGCCCGGATCAGACGGACACGGTCGATACGCTCGGCATGGGGAAGAGGGGCGATTGAAGATTGCATGCGCTTATGGTTCTGCAATTACATGCTAGTGTCAACGTGGATCGTGGCGGCATTCAGGCGAAACGCCACCCAACTCTTCACTGCTGAACAGCTCAACCTGCCGCCATCATCCGCAGTAGGCTGCCGCAGATGTCCGGCGCGCGCGCTGGGCAGGCCTGCGCGATTCATCAGACCCCTGTCGCACCCGGCATCTTGTGGCATAACGGGGCCAAACACGCCCCCTGGAAACCGGCCCCATGATCCGCTTCGAAAACATCAGCAAACATAATGGTCACCGTATTCTTTTCCTGGAGTCCTCTGCGGCCCTGAACCGGGGCGAGAAGGTGGGGCTGGTCGGTCCTAACGGCGCCGGCAAGACCACCCTGTTCCGCATGATCACGGGTGAGGAACAGCCGGACACGGGCCAAGTCTCGGTGGAGAAGCAGGTCTCCATCGGCTATTTCAATCAGGATGTGGGCGAGATGGCGGGCCGCAGCGCCGTCCAGGAAGTGATGGACGGTGCCGGACCGGTCAGCGAGATCGCCAAGGAGCTGGCCAGCCTGGAAGTGGCCATGGCCGATCCCGACCAGGTCGACCAGATGGACGCCATCATTGAGCGCTATGGCGAGGTGCAGGCCCGCTTTGACGAGTTGGGCGGCTATGAGCTGGAGGGCCGTGCGCGCGAGGTCCTGGCCGGCCTCAGCTTCAGCCAGGAAATGATGGACAAGGATGTCGGCGCCTTGTCGGGCGGCTGGAAGATGCGCGTGGCGCTGGGCCGCATCCTGTTGATGAAGCCCGATGCCATGCTGCTGGACGAGCCCAGCAACCATCTGGACATTGAAAGCCTGATCTGGCTGGAAGGGTTCCTGAAGGATTATGACGGCGCGCTGCTGATGACCTCGCACGACCGGGAATTCATGAACCGGATCGTGAACAAGATCATCGAAATCGACGGCGGCTCACTGAACTCCTATTCTGGAGACTACACCTTCTATGAACAGCAGCGCGCCCTGAACGAAAAGCAGCAGCAGGCACAGTTTGAGCGTCAGCAGGCCATGCTGGCCAAGGAGATCAAGTTCATTGAACGCTTCAAGGCCCGCGCCTCACACGCCAGCCAGGTGCAAAGCCGCGTCAAGAAGCTGGACAAGATCGAACGCGTTGAGCCGCCCAAGCGCCGCCAGACGGTGATGTTCGACTTCCCGCCGGCACCACGTTCGGGCGATGATGTCGCTGTCCTGCGCAATGTTCATAAGGGCTATGGCAGCCGCAGCATCTATCAGGGCTTTGACTTCACCATCCGTCGCAAGGAACGCTGGTGCGTCATGGGCGTCAACGGGGCCGGTAAATCGACCTTGCTGAAGCTGATCGCCGGGGCTGACAAACCCGACACGGGGACAGTTACCGTCGGGGCCAGCGTGAAGATGGGCTATTTCTCCCAGCACGCGATGGAGCTGCTGGACGGCGAACAGACAGTGTTTGAAGCACTCGAAAGCGCCTTCCCGCAGGCAGGTCAGGGTTCCCTGCGCGCCTTGGCAGGCTGTTTCGGCTTTTCCGGTGATGATGTGGAAAAGCGTTGCCGGGTCCTGTCAGGGGGCGAGAAGGCGCGTCTGGTAATGGCCATGATGCTGTACAACCCGCCCAATTTCCTGGTCCTGGACGAACCGACAAACCATCTCGACCTTGATACCAAGCAGATGCTGATCACCGCGCTGGCCAATTATGAAGGTACCATGCTGTTCGTCTCCCACGACCGGCATTTCCTGGCCACGCTGTCGAACCGCGTGCTGGAACTGACGCCGGACGGCATCCATCAATATGGTGGCGGCTACACTGAATATGTGGCGCGCACAGGGCAGGAGGCGCCTGGGCTGCGCGGCTGACGCGAACAGTCTGCAGTCCGGGTTCCGCTGCCCACCGCTGACTTTTCCGACCCCTTATGTTATTCTCTGAACGTCAACGCCCGAACTGCGCCTGTAGCCCTACTGCCCTCGCGTCGCTGTGCACCGGCGGTGCGATGGTGCGTCTATCTTCTATGAAACACGGCGTTGTTTCATGTTGCGCAGTGTTTCACAGTTTTGTTTGGCTGAGCGTTGCCACGGACTGCTCCGCGAAACATCGCCCCTGTTCATGGTGCACGATGTTTCACAGACCACCCCCGTGACGCCGCCGCCCGGTGGCGGTATGATCTCTCCATGACCTATCATGGCCCGTGCCCCAAGGAAGTGATGCTGTTGCTCTGCGCCCGGATCGGGTTCAACCCGCCGGTCTGACGGCTGTTGTCCATCCGTCCATTGCCTGCATCTTCAATCCCTGGCTTGGGAGTTGGCGTCATGACCGACACCGCTGAACTGAAACGCCTGTCGGGTGCCCATCACTGGCACCCCTTTACCGACCATCAGGAACTGGCCGCCCTTGGTGGTCCCCGCATCATCACCCATGCCGAGGGGGTGTGGCTGACCGATAGCACCGGGGCGCGCATCCTCGACGCCATGGCCGGGCTGTGGTGTGTGAATGTCGGCTATGGGCGGCGGGAACTGGCCGATGCCGCCTATCGGCAATTGACCGATCTCAGCTTTTATCACGGCTTCTTCAAGACCACGACGGAACCGACGGTGCGGCTGGCGGCTAAGCTGGCGGAACTGACGCCGCCGGGCCTGTCCCGCGCCTTCTTCGCCAATTCCGGATCAGAGGCGAACGACACCATCGTACGCATGGCCCGCCATTATTGGGCCTTGAAGGGTAAGCCAGAAAAACGCGTCTTTATCGGACGGGAGCATGGCTATCACGGCACCACCATGGCGGCCACCTCGCTGAACGGCATGAAGGTGATGCATGAACAGGGCGGCCTGCCGCTGCCCGGCTTCGCCCATGTCATGGCCCCTTACCCCTTTGAAGGGCAGGGGGAGATGAGTGCGGAGGCCTTTGGCCGGCTGGCGGCCCGCGCGGTGGAAGAAAAAATCCTCGCCATCGGGCCGGAGAATGTCGCCGCCTTTATTGGGGAACCGGTGCAGGGGGCTGGCGGCGTCATCATCCCACCCGATAGCTACTGGCCGGAGATTAACCGCATCTGCAAGGAACACGACATCCTGCTGATCGCGGACGAGGTGATCTGCGGTTTCGGTCGACTGGGCCATTGGTTCGGGTCACAGCGTTACGGGATCCAGCCGGATTTCATGACCCTGGCCAAGGGCATCACGTCCGGCTACATCCCGCTCTCCGCCGTCATGGTGGGCGACCGGGTGGCCAACACGCTGATCCAGGAAGGTGGGGAGTTCTACCACGGCTTCACCTATTCCGGTCACCCCGTGGCCTGCGCCGTAGCACTGGCCAATCTGGAGGTGATTGAGCGGGAAGGGCTGGTGGACCGGGCGCGGACCGACATTGGGCCGTACTTGCGCGACAAGCTGGAAGAGGTCTTGGATGGTCACCCCATCGTGGGTGAAATCCGCTCCGAAGGCATGATCGGCGCCATCGAGATTGTGAAGGATCGGAAGACGCGGCAGCGTTTTCCCGGTGGTGGCAAGGTCGGCCTTATGGCGCGCGACCATTGCTTCCATAATAACCTGATCATGCGCGGCATCCGCGACAGTCTGGTCTACGCCCCCGCCCTGACCATGACGAAGGGAGAGGCGGATGAGGTGGCGCGGCTGGCGAAGCTGGCGCTGGACCTGACGGCCCGTGATCTGGGCGTGATGTAAGAAGGGGTGGGGGCGGTCAAATCCGCCCCCGATCACCCGACCTTACTTCTTCGCCGGGGCGATGTTCGGCAGGTCTTCGGACAGGATGGTCATGTTGAACGCATAGGACACGTCGCCATCATCCTCGTCGCGGTAAAGGGTACCGATGAATTCCTCCCCGATGGTCACTTCGACCGGCTGGCCCTTCTTGGCCGGCGGGTTCACCGTGATCTTGTCGTTGCCGAAATTCTTGCGCAGATAGGTCTGAAGCCGCGCGATCTCATTGGGGGTCATGTCCATCTGCCCTTTCTTGTGGCTCTTGGGGGTCAAAGAAAAGCCAGGGGCGCCGTTCCCGCCGGAACGGCGCCCCTGTTGTCGATCCGGTCAGCGATCAGGATAGCCTGATCGCTGACAAAGACCAGTCGGGAAATCAGCCCGCGTTCGCCATGGCGATGACGGTGTCACCCATGCGGTTGGAGAAGCCCCATTCATTGTCGTACCAGGTCAGGATACGCACGAAGTTGCCTTCCATGACCTTCGTCTCGTTCAAGGCGAAGATCGAGCTGTGGCTGTCATGGTTGAAGTCGGTGGAAACCAGCGGCTCGGCATAGGCGCCCAGGATGCCCTTCAGCGGACCCGAGGCGGCGGCGTCCTTGATCAGCTGGTTGACTTCTTCGACGGTCGTGTTGCGCTTGGCCACGAACTTGAAATCGACGACCGACACATTCGGGGTCGGCACGCGCAGCGAGGTGCCGTCCAGCTTGCCCTTCAGTTCCGGCAGCACCTTGCCCACGGCCTTGGCGGCACCGGTCGAGGTCGGGATGATGTTCAGCGCTGCGGCACGGGCGCGGTGCAGATCCTTGTGGAACGTGTCCACGGTGTTCTGGTCGCCGGTGTAGCTGTGGATGGTGGTCATGAAGCCATGGGCGATGCCGATGCCCTGGTTCAGCACATGGGCGACGGGCGCCAGGCAGTTGGTGGTGCAGGAAGCGTTGGAGACGATCTTGTGATCAGCCGTCAGCTTGTCATGGTTCACGCCATAGACAACCGTCAGGTCTTCATCCGTTGCGGGAGCGGAGATCAGCACCTTCTTGGCGCCGGCGGTCAGGTGCTTGGACGCTGCATCGCGGCTGGTGAAGATGCCGGAGCATTCGAGCGCGATATCCACACCCAGCTCACCCCAGGGCAACTGGGCCGGGTCGCGCTGCTGCACGGAACGGATCGTGTGGCCATTGACGACCAGATTGCCGTCAACCACCTCGACCGTGCCGGGGAAGCGGCCATGGACGCTGTCATACTTCAGCAGGTGGGCATTGGAATTGGCGTCAGCCAGATCGTTGATGGCGACGACCACGATATCCTTGCGGCCGCTTTCGATGAGGGCGCGCAGAACCAGACGGCCAATACGCCCGAACCCGTTGATCGCAACTTTGACAGCCATGCTTTCCTCCGATTGAACGACGCCCGCGCCGGCTCTGGCACGGGGGCCGATGGGCCGCGTGCCGGCCCAGGTTCCCAAGCCCGAATTAACCCTTGAACCCCCCGCATACAAGGGCGCAACCGTCCCTTCCGCCATGCGTGAAGCGCACGGGTTGCAGCTTAGTTTTTTTGCGGGAAGGGCGCAATTCAGGTAACGGCGTTACCGGCATGACTCTTTCGGGTCAGGGTTTGTGCGGGGGTGGGGGCGGTAAGGAGCTGACGATCCGGGTATCTGGCGTTTCATTCATCCTTGGTGGCCACTCATCCCTTCACCAACTCTGGCTGAAGAGCGACATCGTCCTCCGCCAGTTCGCAAACGACCTTGCGCTTGGTGCCCTTGGGGCACCTCCTGCTGCTGGTAAATGCAAAACGGCGCCAGGATGCACCCTGGCGCCGTCGGCGTCACTTCCGATGCTGGTCGAGAAGCAGCTTACAGCCGCTCCTTCGCCGCCTTCACGATGGCCTCGGCGGTGATGCCGAAATGCGCGTACAGTTCCTGGTAGGGCGCGCTTTCGCCGAAGCCGGGCATGCCGATGAACACACCCTTTTCGCCGATCCAGCGGTCCCAGCCAAAGCGGACCATGGCTTCCACGCCGATGCGCAAACCATCGCCCAGCACGGCCTTCTGATAGGCTTCGGGCTGTTCAGCGAACAGTTCCCAGGACGGCATGGAGACCAGCGCCGTGGGGATGCCTTCGGCTTCCAGCTTTTCGCGCGCGTTGAAGGCGATCTCCACCTCCGACCCCGTGGCCAGCAGGGTCACCTTGCGGGGGCCCGATGCCTCGCGCAGGACATAGGCGCCCTTGGCGGACAGGTTCTCGTCCGTGTGCTCCACGCGCATCGTGGCCAGATTCTGGCGGGTCAGGGCCAGCACGCTGGGCCGCGTCTTGGCATCCAGCGCGATTTCCCAGGCTTCCGCCGCTTCCACGGCGTCGGCGGGGCGCAGGACCAGCAGGTTGGGGATGCAGCGGAGCGCCGGGATATGCTCCACGGGCTGATGCGTCGGGCCGTCTTCGCCCAGGCCAATGCTGTCGTGGGTCATGACATGGATGACCCGCTGCTTCATCAGCGCACCCAGGCGGATGGCCGGGCGGCTATAGTCGGAGAAGGCAAGGAAGGTGCCGGAATAGGGGATGATGCCGCCATGCAGGGCCATGCCATTCATGATCGCGGCCATTCCATGCTCACGCACGCCGTAATGAACGTAGCGGCCATCCCAGCTGTCCTTCTGCACGGCCTTGGACAGGGCCTTGACGCGGGTATTGTTGGACCCGGTCAGGTCAGCCGAACCGCCCATCATTTCCGGCATCAGCGGGACGATCACGTCCAGCGTGTTGCCCGACGACTGGCGGGTGGCAATCTTGGGTTTGGACTCAGACACGGCCTTCTTATGGGCGTGCAGGGCGGCGCGCGCCTCGGCCGACAGGTCGCCGGCGATGGCGGCCTTGAAGGCCAGACGGTTGGGCGAACGTGCCAGACGCTTTACCCAGGCATCGACATCCTTGTGACCGCGGTCGCCGAAATGGCGCCAGGCATGCAGGATGGATTCCGGAATCTCGAACGGCGCATGCGGCCAGTTCAGGGCCTTGCGCGCGCCCTCGATCTCGGCGGCGCCCAGCGGGCTGCCATGGCTGCCGGCAGTGTTGGCCTTGGTCGGCGCGCCATAGCCGATGGTTGTGCGGCAGGCGATCAGCGAGGGCTTGTCGGTCAGCTTGGCCGCCGCGATGGCCTTGGCGACCGCCACCGGGTCATGCCCGTCAACGGCGGACACGTCCCAGTTATAGGCGGCGTAGCGGGCCTTCACATCCTCGGTAAAGGACAGGTCGGTGGAGCCGTCGATGCTGATGCGGTTGTCATCCCACAGCACGATCAGCTTGGACAGGCCCAGATGGCCCGCCAGCGACGAGGCTTCGTGGCTGATGCCTTCCTGCAGGTCGCCGTCGCCGGCGATGACGTAGGTGGTGTGATCAACCAGATCGTCGCCGAAACGGGCATTCAGGATGCGCTCTGCCATGGCGAAGCCGACGGCGGTGGAGATGCCCTGGCCCAGCGGGCCGGTGGTCATCTCGATGCCGCGCGCCATGCCATATTCGGGGTGGCCGGCGGTCTTCGCGCCCATCTGACGGAAGCGCTTGATCTCGTCCAGCGTGATGTCTTCATACCCGGTCAGGTACATCAGGCTGTATTGCAGCATCGAGCCGTGGCCTGCCGACAGGATGAACCGGTCACGGTCGGCCCAGTCGGGGCGCTTGGGATCGAACTTCAGAAACTGCGTGAACAGGACGGTCGCGACGTCGGCCATGCCCATCGGCATGCCGGGATGTCCGGACTTGGCGGCTTCCACAGCGTCCATGGACAGGGCGCGGATGGCGTTGGCGAGATCGGCGTGGGACACGCCAGCGGTCAGATCGGACGACATTGCGCGAAGGGCCTTTCATGCGGGGCGCCGGCCTTTGGGTCTGGCCGGACATTGCTCTAACAAAGCGCTGTACTTGGTGCTGTGTCGCAACAGGACAGACGGGCGGCGGCAACCGTCCCGGTCCGACGGCCGATACCCCCCGAATGGTGGCCGCAAATTGGCCAAATCCGCCGGGGGGGTCAAGCGACAGCCAAGCATGGCGGATGCCCGGCCATGGGGGTGGTCCAAAAGGCGGATTCCAGCGTTTTTCGCGGTGCGAATGTTGACGTGGGGGGAGGGCGGCCCCTAAGGTCTGTCGTCTGTGCCGTATACGGTGCCGGCATCCGTCCACCCGCCCTGAATGAGCCCCGCCTTGGACAGCCTCACCGCCGCGCTGGAGCGCCTGGATAAGTCCATCGGCTTGCTGGACCGCGCCCTGACGCGCCGTCTGGAACGGTTGGACGCTGGGGCTGGCACGGCTGGCTGGCTGGCGGAGAAGCTCCGTCTGGAGGCGGAACTGGCGGCGGCACGCCATGGCGAACGCCAGGCACAGGAACAGGCCCGCGTCATGAAGGTTCGCCTGGACGCGGCGATTTCACGCCTGCAAGGCGTGCTTGAGGAAGGTTGATCATGCGTCGCGTCGATTTCACCCTGAATGGCCGTAACCACTCGCTGAGCTGCGAGGACGGGCAGGAGCAGCGCCTGCTGGAACTGGCCGCCTATGTTGATGCCCGCATGCAGGAACTGACGGGCGGTGCCGCAGGTCATGAGGTGCAGAACCTGATTGCCACCTGCATCGTGCTGGCGGATGAGTTGATGGAGGCGCGGGCCGAGGTTAAGGCCCTGCGTGCCGGCCACGCCCCGGCCCCCATTGTGCATCCGCCGGCCCCGACAACGGCCCCGGCGGATGAGGCAAAGGTGGTCGCCGCCGTCGATACACTGGCAAAACGCATCGAAGACATTGCAGCGCGGCTTGAACGGGCCTAAATAGGGTACAGGAAGTTGGCTGCCTGGTGCGTCAGGTCGCTTTATCCCCGGGGCCGATAATCATTCCTCGAGGGGGCTGTCCCTACCGGCGCCGTGGTGCCGGCATATGGCTCCCACCTGTTTGCACAGGTCACGAGGGATAGCAAATACCAACGGCCAAGGCGGCCATCTTCCGCTTTTCCCCGCCACTGAACTTGGTTGACCAATGACCGACCTGGACGCCGATCTGATCGCCCAGGCCAAGCAGGCCGCCCGCATCCAGGCGCGCGAAGCCCGTGCCCGCGCCCATGTGGCATCTGGTTCCGCTGCGGCGACTGTCATCGTCCCTCATCTCCTGTCGCTGCTGCCGGAACTGCGCCCCGGTCCCCTGACCATCGCGGGCTATCATCCCAAGGGGGATGAGGTGGATGTGCTGCCCGCCCTGTCGGCCCTTTCCGCCGCCGGCCATGCGACCGCCTTGCCCGTGGTGACGGGCCGCGCCTGGCCGCTGGTCTTCCGGCTCTGGCGGCCTGGCCATCCGCTGGTGCCCGGTGCCTTCCGCATCATGGAACCGATGGGCGACGCGCCTCTGGCACAGCCCGACATTGTGCTGGTGCCGCTGCTGGCCTTTGACCGGGAGGGTTACCGTCTGGGCTATGGCGGCGGCTTCTATGATCGCACGCTGGAGGTGCTGCGGGCAGAAGCGCCGACCATCGCCGTGGGCATCGGCTATGCGGGGCAGGGGGTGGATAAGCTGCCGATCGACGCCTACGATCAAAAGCTTGACTGGATCGTCACGGAACAGGGCGCCTGGCGCCCGGCCTAAATTCTTCGGGGTATCAGATGCGGTTGCTTTTCCTGGGCGATATTGTGGGGCGCAGCGGGCGGGAGGGCGTGTTGCGCCATCTGCCAGACCTGAAGGCCAGGCTGAAGCCCGACTTTATCGTGGTGAACGGGGAAAACGCTGCTGGCGGCTTCGGCATCACCGAAAAGATCGCGCAGGAACTGTTCGATGCCGGGGTGGATTGCGTGACCCTTGGCAACCATGCCTGGGATCAGAAAGAACTACTGGGCCAGATTGGCCGCCTGCCGCAACTGGTGCGCCCTATCAACTACCCGGACGGTACGCCGGGTCGCGGCTTCACCATCCTGCCGGCCAAGAACGGGCGGCATAAGGTCATGGTGATCAATGCCATGGGCAGGGTGTTCATGGACCCGCTGGACGATCCGTTCCCGCCCGTGGAGAAGGTGCTGAACATCCACCGCCTTGGCGGGGCCCGCATGGGGCCGGCGGGCGTGGATGCCATCATCATGGACATGCATGCCGAGGCCAGCAGCGAAAAGATGATCATGGGCCATGTCCTGGATGGCCGCGTCAGTCTTGTCGTCGGGACCCATTGCCATGTCCCCACCGCCGATCTACAGATCTTGAATGGCGGCACCGCCTATCAGACCGACGCCGGCATGTGCGGTGACTATGACACGGTCATCGGCATGAAGAAGGACGCGGCCATCCATAAGATGCTGCGCAAGACGCCGGGCGAACGCTATTCGCCGGGTGAAAACGACGCGACTGTCAGCGTCTGTGGCGTGTTCGTGGAGACCGACGACCGTACCGGCCTTGCTAGGCGGGCCGAACCCGTGCGGATTGGCGGTCGGCTGGGCCAGAGTCTGCCGGCGGCGGTTTGATAAAGCACCATCAATTCAGTTTTTCATCATCCCGCAGGGAGAGGACAAGGCGCCGGTCCAGTTGCAACGTGCGGCTGATGGAGCCGAAATGATTCTCCTTAAGTCGCGTCAATGTTCCGTTGTCGCGTAAAATCCGTAACCCCTTCTCCAGGGCGGGCCGCATATCGGCCGCCTGGGGCGAGAGGTAGAATCGGCCCTCACGTTCGTACCGCAGCAGCAGGCGCTGTTCAGGTACAAGGCCGGGATATACAGAAGCATCGGCCAGGATGCCCATGGCTGATCGCGGGATATAGTCCACGCCCCGGTTCCCGACCCGCAGCATGTCATAAAGACGACGAGGGTCCGACACGGGTGTAATGGTGGGCAGGCTGTTGGCATGCCAAAGCGCAAGGTCCACCCAATCCGGCCCCATGCCGGCAACCAGGCCGGAGCGGCGCAGGTCTTCCACGCTCTTGATCCCATCAAACCGGGCCTGATCCTGTGGCCGGATCAACAGGATACGCCGTGACGCCAGACCATCCACCAGGGGGAAATCGACTGCAACGAAATCCTGATCATTCTGCGGGCTTTCAATCAGCCACATGATGGTCAGTTCCCCGCTTTTCAGCATTTTCTTCATGCGCGGGCGCGCAGGATCGGCGATGCCCTCGATTTCCACCGCGTGACCGACCGCCGCGAATGCACGGGCCAGCACCTCATGGAAGTATATATGGGTGCCGTTCAGGCTCTGGGGGGCGGTGATGCGTGTCGGTGTAGCCTGTGCAGTCAGGATCGCGAAAAGCATCGCCACGGCAGAAAGGGCCAGCCCCGACCAAAAGGTCCTGGTTCCGGATCGCGAACGGGAAGGCAGGATCGTCAATGCCATTTTCTTCATTCACCGGATTGGCGTGCGATCATCCTGATCAATCAGATCAAGGATGAGACGCCGGTCCAACGCAAGTTCGGCCTTCAGGTGCCCGTAATGTTTTTGCACCAGCTTATTATAGGTCCCATTGTCGCGGACCTTATGCAGACCGCGCAGCAGCACCGGTGCCAGATGGCCAACTGACGGTGCCAGATAAAAGATGCTGTCGCGCCGGTAACGCAGCAGCAATCTCTTTTCGATCACCAGTTCGGGATGGGCCTGGGCATCGGCCATCACTTCCGATACGCCGCGCGGCATATAATCAATGGCGCGGTTGCCCGCCGCCAGCATCTTGAACAGAAGTCGCCAATCCGTGACATCACCGGATACAGGAAGGCTATTCTGGCGCCAGATATCGACATCCAGCCAATCCTTGCCCATCCCCGCGACCAGGCCCAATCGTGCGAAATCTTCCAGCCTGCGGATGTGATCAAAGGCTTTCTGGTCTCCTGGTCTGATCAGCAGGACGCGCTGCCCGATCAGGCCGCCGGTCAGGGGGAAATCGACGGGTATATATTGCCGGTCCCGCTCCGCCCCCCGCACCATCCACATGACGTCCAGATCACCGTTGCGCAGCATCATCTTGTACCGTTCCTTGCCCGGTCCGGCGATGCCTTGCAATTCGATTGGGTAATTCTCGGCCTGGAACGCGGCCTTCAGCACATCATGGAAGAACAGGTGGCTGCCTTCGCGGCTTTCGGCCATGCGCAGGATCGTCGGTTCCGCGGTGGCGGACCCGACCCAGCAGGCGATGGCAAGGGCCAAAGCCAGCATCCTGCTCATCCGCGAAAGCACGAAACGCCGCCTATGAAAAGAGAAACTGGGACTGATTCTGTAAGTTTACAGTTTCGACTGCGGATTTGGAATATTCGTGGATGCAACGCTCAACCCGGAACTTGGCACCAATGTCATCCCGCCGGACCATTTCGCCATTATCAGATGATGGCTGGCTTCAAGCGCCTGGTGGAATAAGCATCGCCGGGCCACCCGGTAGCCGGCACCATTCATCGGAGGGCAGCAGGAACTCGATAAGGGTGGCATCTTTGGGAAAGGCCGCCAGGGGGATGCTGAAGCCGCAATGCCCATCGCCGTGACCTGCGGCGGCGACGTCGCCGCGAAAGCTATTAGCCAGCAGATCACTCAGGGGCTGACCATCCACTTCCACCCGGAGGATGACGGGCCCCCGGCCGGGGTCATAGGCCCAGCCATGGATGGCATCATTGACGATACCATCAACCCATCCGCGGATGCGCCCGCCGGGCTTGTAGATGACGTCGCCATCATCTTGTTCGAAGGTCAGGATACTGTCCGGCCCTTCATGAAAGGCGCGCCAGCGGCGCTGTCGTTCCTCTGCGTCCATTGCCGCTGTGACCCGGGCCAAGGCTAGCACGCTAGCCCGGGTTCGGGCCGTCCCGCGCCAGGAAAGGGCCGGTGCCGGCGGCCAGGGTGCCGTACCCCGCAGGCAGGGGCCAAGGCGCTGCACCAGCCGCAGCAAGGCTGGCCATGTCAACTCATCCAGGCTGCGATGGCCGATGCCGGCGGGGATTGGAAATGCGTCAAAAGCCAATATGGGGCCGGCATCCAAGGCCGGCACCATCACATGAGCGGTAACGCCGAAAAGTGCCGCCCCCTCATACAGTGCCAGATGGTTTGCCGCCGAACCGGGATAGTCGGGTGGGGCTGCATGGAAATTCACGGCCCCCGCGTGGCATGCGGCCAGCAGCGATGCCGGTATCCGTTTGGCGAAACCGACGCTCGCCAACCGGATGGCAAAGCCATCGTGCCGGACCAGCTCTGTTTGCAGTTGCTGAAGGCTGGTGACAATGGTGGCGTCTGGCAGCAACGGGGCCAGCGATGGAGCCAGTGCCGCCGCGGTGGCCAGGATCAGATGATCCGGCACGACGGCGGCAAGGCTCCGATCGTCAGCCACGGCTTTCCTGCGCAAAGCGAACGGCTTCTTCAGCCGCCTTGAACAGGGCCTTGGCCTTGTTCACCGTCTCCTGATACTCGGCTTCCGGATCGCTGTCGGCGACCACACCGCCGCCGGCCTGCACATGCATGACACCGTCCTTTAGGACAGCAGTGCGTAGGGCGATGCAGGTATCCATGGTGCCATTGGCCGCGAAATAGCCGATGCAGCCACCATAAATGCCGCGCCGGGTCTTCTCCAACTCGTCAATGATCTCCATGGCTCGCACCTTGGGCGCACCCGATACGGTGCCGGCGGGGAAGCCGGCGACCAGCGCCTCAATCGGCGTGAACTTGGGGTTCAGTTTTCCTTCCACGTTCGAAACGATATGCATGACGTGGGAGTAATACTCGATGGTGAACTTTTCCGTTACCGTAACGGTCCCCGTGCGCGATACCCGGCCCACATCATTGCGGCCCAGATCCAGCAGCATCAGATGCTCTGCCAGTTCCTTGGGATCGGACAGCAGGTCGGCAGCCAGTTCCTTGTCCTCCGCCGCATCCTTGCCACGGCGGCGCGTGCCGGCGATGGGGCGGATGGTGACGGTGTCGTCTCGCAGGCGCACCAGAATTTCCGGGCTGGACCCGACAACCGACAAACCGCCGAAATCGAGGAAAAACAGGAAGGGTGAGGGGTTCAGGCGGCGCAGCGCGCGGTACAGCGCGAAGGGCGGCAGGGTGAAGGGCACGGAGAAACGCTGGCTGGGCACCACCTGGAATATGTCGCCGGCGCGGATATATTCCTTCGCCTTCTCCACGATCCCATAATATTCCTGCCGCGCCGTGTTCGACTCCGGTGCCGGAAGGGCCGTGAGGTCCAGGGTCGTTTCATAGGCGGCGGGCACCGGTCCTTGCAGATCGGCCACCGATTCCGCCAACCGGGCTTTGGCCGCGCCCAGCGCCTGTTCCGCCGGCACACCGGCCTGTGGGCGAACGGGCGTGATGACCGTCACGACATTCTCGATCCCATCGAAAACTGCCATGACCGTGGGGCGGATCATGATGCTGTCTTCGATGTCCAGGTTATTGGGGTTGCTGTCGGGCAGCTTTTCCATCAACCGGACCATGTCATAGCCGAGATAACCGAACAGACCCGCCGACATGGGCGGCAGCTCCGCTGGCAGGTCGATACGGCTTTCGTCCAGCAGCGCGGTCAGGGCCTTCAACGGGTCCTCGGCGCAAGGGATGAAGCTGTCGGGATCAACCGCCGCGTTGCGGTTGATCTCCGCCTTCGTGCCCCGGCAGCGCCAGATCAGGTCGGGCTTCAAGCCGATGATGGAATAACGCCCGCGCACCGACCCGCCAGTGACCGATTCCAACAGGAAAGCGTTGGGACGCCCGCGCACCAGCTTCAGCATGGCGGAAACGGGCGTGTCCAGATCGCTGACCAGCCGGGTCCAGAGCACCTGCGCCGCTCCGCTATCATAGGTGCGGATGAAGGTGCTGTCGTCCGGAAGGGTGCGCACGGGACTTACTCCTGCGTGGTGCGGTAAAGCTGGTTGATCAGGGTCTGGTTGATGGTCACGCCATAATGGGCGCGCAGGGCCGCCAGGTACTGGAGAACCAGTTCATCCTGCATGGCCTGGCCCGTAGCATTGGCCAACTGAGTCACCTGGGCGGCTGCCATCGGGTTGGCCGGGTCGGCGGCGATGATGCCGGTCAGCTTGACCACCACCACGCCCGTCGGCTTTTCACCGGTTGCGACATCGCCGACAGCACCACCGAACAGCGTCTGCTGGGCTGCGGCGGGTACGATCGCGCTGGGGGCACCGGCGCGCATCAGCGGATCGACATTCTGCACCAGGGCGCTGGGGATGCCGGATGCTGCTTCCTTGGCCGGCGTGCCGGCCTTCAGCTTGGCTGCGACGTCCTCGGCCTTCTTGCGTGCGGCGACCTGCTTCTGCTCCGCCTGCCAATCGCCCAGAACTAGTGATTTCACCTCGTCCAGCGGCTTCAAGGCTGCGGGGAACACGGCTTCGGCCTGCACCGCGAAGAAGGCATCAGACCCGGCCTCTTCCACGCTTCCGGTCTGACCGGACGCAACGGTAAAGCCCGAGGCGATGATCTTGTCGATGGCGGGCAGGTCGGCACCCTGGGCGACGCCGGCGGCATTGGCGCCACGGCTGTCGACCTTTTCCAGCTTCACGATGCGTGCACCCACGGTCTGGGCGGCCTCGGCCAAGGGCGTGCCGCCCGCCAGCTCGTCCTCCAGCTTGGTCGACAGCTCGAACAGCTTCTCCAGGGCCTTGTCCTGGCGGACCTTCTGCGCAACCTCGTCCTTCACCTCTTCCAGCTTGCGCTCGCCACCGGCCTGAACCTTGGTGACGGTGAAGATGTGGAAGCCGAAGGCGCTTTCCACGGGCCCGCCGGACGTGCCCTGGGCGGCGGCGAAGGCGGGCTCGGACAGTTCGGCGGGCAGGCCATCCTTCTGGACATCATCCAGGGTCACCGCCTCGACGCCGGCTTCCTTGGCGACATCCTCAATCTTCTTGCCGCCATTCACGTCTGCTAGGGCTTTGTCGGCGGCTTCCTTGCTGGGGAACACGGCCTGCGCGATGGAGCGCTTTTCAGGCGTGATATAGTCACCGGCATGGGCGTCGTAATATTCGCGCAGCGCCTCGTCCGTGACCTCGACATCCTTGGTCAGGGCTGCCGTTTCCAGCAGGGCCACGTTCAAGGTGCGGTATTCGGGGGCGGTGTAACGGACGGCCTTATCCTTGTGGAACGCCTCCAGCGTCGCCTGATCGGGCGACGGGGCGGCGGGCATGGCGTTGAACGGGATGGTCACAGCCTCGAACGTACGGCCTTCGAAACGGTACCGGAACAGCGCCTCGGCCAGCGTCTTGGACGCGGAAGCGCCGGCGGTGACGGCACCGATCAGATCGCTGCGGGCCATGTCGGAGCGCACATCCTCAACAAAGCCGGCCTCGGTCAACCCGTTCTGCTGTAACAGGGCGCGCATCAGGTTGGCGTCGAAATTGCCGAAACTGTCCTTGAAGGCGGGAACTTTCAGCACCTCGGCGCGCACGGTGTCATCCGCAATGCGCAGACCCAGATCCTCTGACGCCAACGCCAGCAGTTCCTTCTGAATCAGCTGTTCCAGCGCGCGGTCGCGCAGGCCGAACTGACGGGCCTGCTCCTCGGTAAATTCCGGGCCCACCATCTGCTTCATGCGGTTGAATTCAGCCCGGTAGGCCTGGTCCAGTTCCACGGGTGTGATTGAACGGTCGCCGACCTTGGCGACGCCGGTCTGTACCCCCTTGGTGACATCACCGATGCCCCAGACAGCGAAGCTGATGATCAGGGCCACGAACAGGATCTTGACGACCCAGGAGCCGGCGGTGCTGCGGATGATCTGGAGCATGGGGACGCTTGCGGTTCCATCGAATTGGTGCAGCGCCGCCCGCCGGAATGCGAACGGCACCGCCGGGCCACAACCCGGAAAGCGCGGCATCATAGGGAAGCCGCACCCTGGGGGCAAGTCCGGGGGGCGGGCAGGGGCCATGTCTTGTGCATCGGCCCATGACAACGCTGACCTTTTGGACAGCGGGGGCCGGCCCGCATAATGTTTCCTTACACATAAGGCTGGCGGACCGGGGGCAACCCGGCAGACATGGCCCGTGAAAAGAAGAGTAGAGGATGAAATGACCGCTCGCCGTTATCTGATTGCCGGCAATTGGAAGATGCATTGCCGGCGAAGCGATGGTGCTGCGCTGGCCGCCGATCTGGCCGCCCGCGTCGGGCTCACCGCCGATCCGCGATTCGACCTTCTGGTCTGTCCGCCCGCTACTATCATCAGTCCTGTAGCCCAATCTGTGGCCCGCAGCGCCGTTGCCGTTGGCGGGCAGGATTGCCATGCCCAGGTTCAAGGCGCCCATACCGGCGACATTGCCGCTGAAATGCTGGCTGATGCTGGAGCCAGCTTTGTCATTGTCGGCCATTCAGAACGCCGCACCAACCATGGTGAGAGCAGCGCCACCATCAAGGGGAAGGCCACCGCCGCCCTGCGCGCAGGCCTGACCGCTATCATCTGTGTGGGCGAGACAGAGGCGCAACGTGACGCGGGTCACGCGGAGTCTGTGGTTGCCGAACAGCTGACAGGCTCGATTCCCGATGGTGCGACCGCATCCAACAGCGTTATCGCCTATGAACCCGTCTGGGCCATCGGTACCGGTCGCACCCCGACCCTGACCGACATTGCAGCCATGCACGGCATGATCCGCGAAAAGCTGTCGGGTCTGGTCGCCGATCCGGATGCAGTCCGTATCCTTTATGGCGGCTCCGTCAAGCCGTCCAATGCCGCTGAAATCCTTGGGCTTGCCGATGTTGATGGCGCCTTGGTCGGGGGTGCCAGCCTGAAGGCTGATGATTTCTGGGCCATCGCGCAAGCCTGCCCTTGAGACTTCGCTATGGCGCGTTGTCGTGGGACCGGTTAATAAGCGTGACGGTTACATGACGCGGGTGCTTCCCGCTTCCCCCTGAAACGGGAAGCGGGTGGCCTTGCGTTTGGGCGCGTGATGCGCCATTTGCTACTGGTCAAGGATCGTGGGCTCCCACGGTCCGTTCCAATTGGTTGCAGGGATTGTTGGGATGCAAGAGGTAGTCCTGGTCGTGCATCTGCTGATCACGCTGGCGTTGATCGGCGTGGTTCTGGTGCAGAAGTCGGAAGGCGGCGGCCTGGGTGTCGGTGGCGGCACCATGGGTGGTTTCATGACCGCTCGCGGCAGCGCCAACCTGCTGACCCGGACCACCGCCATCCTGGCGGCCCTTTTCTTCTGCACCAGCCTGATTCTGGCCATCCTGGCCGGCACGGGCGGCAGCCAGAAGAGCATTTTCGACAAGGTGCCGGCCCCCGGCACCGAGGCTCCGGCGGCGCCCGCCGAGCCGGCCAAGCCGACGGTCCCCGTCGGCCAGTAAGGCCCTTCGGCGACAGGCCCGTATTATGGCGAGAGGCGGCAGACATGCCGCCTCTTTCCGTTAGGGCGTGAATATGGTGGAATGGGCATCCGTGCCCCGATGTGAAATCTCGACAAGGATTGGGCCGGAAGGACCCAACCTGTTGGCATGCTTGGCGAAGGTTAGGGTTCCATGACGCGCTTCATCTTCATCACCGGTGGTGTGGTTTCGTCGCTGGGCAAGGGTCTGGCTTCTGCCGCCCTTGGCGCGCTGTTGCAGGCACGCGGCTACAAGGTCCGCCTGCGCAAGCTGGACCCCTATCTGAATGTCGATCCCGGCACGATGAGCCCGTACCAGCATGGTGAGGTGTTCGTCACCGATGACGGTGCCGAAACTGACCTCGATCTCGGGCATTACGAGCGCTTCACTGGCGTGCATGCCACGAAGTCGGACAACATCACGACGGGCCGCATCTATTCCAATGTGCTGGCCAAGGAACGCCGGGGCGACTATCTGGGCGCCACGGTCCAGGTCATCCCGCATATCACCGATGCTATCAAGGACTTCATCGCCGCCGATCTGGATGGTGAGGATTTCGTGCTGTGCGAGGTCGGCGGCACCGTCGGCGACATCGAATCGCTGCCCTTCCTGGAGGCGATCCGCCAGTTCGGCAATGATCGCGGGTCGGAGAACGTGCTGTTCTGCCACGTCACCCTGGTGCCCTACATCCCCGCCGCCGGTGAGCTGAAGACGAAGCCGACCCAGCATTCGGTGAAGGAGCTGCTGTCGGTTGGTATCCAGCCGCAGATGCTGCTGTGCCGCGCCGATCGCGACATTCCGGAGAATGAGCGCCGGAAGATCGCGCAGTTCTGCAACATCAAGAAGGAATGCGTGATCGCCGCCCTGGATGTCGACACCATCTATCAGGTGCCGATTTCCTATCACGAGCAGGGCTTCGACACCGAAGTGCTGAAATATTTCGGGATGGCCGCCGACGGCGCGCCCGACCTGTCCCGCTGGGAAGAGATCGTACGCCGCGTGCGCAACCCGGAAGGCACTGTCACCATCGCCGTGGTCGGTAAGTATACCAGCCTGCTGGACGCCTATAAGTCGTTGGGCGAGGCGCTGACCCATGGCGGCATCGCCAACAACGTCAAGGTCAAGTTGGACTGGATCGACGCCGAGATATTCGAAAGCGGCGAGGCACTGGAACAGCTTGAGCATGTGCATGGCATTCTGGTGCCCGGCGGCTTTGGCGAGCGCGGGACCGAAGGCAAGATCCGCGCGGTGCAGTTCGCGCGCGAACACAAGATCCCCTATTTCGGCATCTGCTTCGGCATGCAGATGGCGGTGATCGAAAGCGCGCGTCACCTGGCCGGGCTGAAATATGCCGGCTCCACGGAATTCGGTCGTCCCGATCCCGCCGTCGTCGGTCTGATGACGGAATGGGTGCAGGGCAATCAGCTGGTGCAGCGTCAGGAAGGCGGCGATCTGGGCGGCACCATGCGCCTTGGCTCCTATAACTGCCACCTGCTGCCCGGCACGCGCGTCTGCGACATCTATGGCAGCGACGAGATCGTCGAGCGTCACCGCCATCGCTATGAAGTGAATATCAACTTCAAGGAAGCGCTGGAAAAGGTGGGCCTGAAATTCTCCGGCCTGTCGCCCGACGGCATCCTGCCGGAAATTGTTGAGCTGCCGGACCACCCCTGGTTCGTGGGCGTGCAGTTCCATCCGGAACTGAAGTCCAAGCCGTTTGACCCGCACCCGCTGTTCACCAGCTTCATTGGTGCTGCCATCGCGCAGAGCCGGTTGGTTTGATCAGATAGGACGTGAAAGGCCGGGGCGGGTGCGAACCTTCCCCGGCCTTCTTTATTTTCGGCCCCCGCCTGCCCATATGGCGGTGTAAAGGAGCATGCCATGACCCGCATCGTAACCGTCGGCCCGCTGTCGATTGCCAATGACCGGCCCTTCACCCTGATCGCCGGCCCGTGTCAGCTTGAAAGCCGTGACCATGCCTTTGCCATGGCGGGTGCGCTGTCGGAGTTGACGAAGAAGCTGGGCATCGGCCTGATCTACAAGACCAGCTTCGACAAGGCCAACCGCACCTCAGTCAGCGCGCAGCGCGGTCTGGGCATGGACCAGTCGCTGCCCATCCTGGCCGATATCCGTGATACGTTCGGCTGCCCGGTCCTGACCGACATTCATACCGCTGAACAATGCGCGCCAGTGGCAGAGGTGGTGGACGTGTTGCAGATCCCCGCTTTCCTGTGCCGTCAGACGGACCTGCTGCTGGCCGCCGGCGAGACGGGCAAGCCGATCAATGTGAAGAAGGGGCAGTTCCTGGCACCCTGGGACATGAAGAATGTCGCCGCCAAGATCGCGTCCACCGGTAATCACAACATCCTGCTGTGCGAACGCGGGGCCAGCTTCGGCTACAACACGCTGGTCAGCGACATGCGCTCCCTGCCCATCATGGCGCAGACGGGGTATCCCGTCGTCTATGACGCTACCCATTCGGTGCAGCAGCCGGGCGGGCAGGGTAGCAGCAGCGGCGGCCAGCGCGAATTCGTGCCTGTCCTGGCCCGCGCCGCCATAGCCATCGGTGTCGCGGCGGTTTTCATGGAGACGCATGAGAACCCCGATTGCGCGCCCAGCGATGGCCCCAATATGGTGCCGCTGGACCAGATGGAAGGCGTGTTGTCCACGCTCCTGGCGTTTGATCGCATCGCCAAGGCCAACCCGGTCAGCATCTGACCTTCCGCACCTTTGACAAAGCGCCTGCCTTTGCCCACCATCGGCTTATAACGAAAGGTGGGGCCCGCAACCCCACCGGTGGTGTGAGGAAGACGCAATCCATGTCCGTTCCGTCCCTGGGCCCCCGCAATGACCGGCGGGGCGGCCCCGTTTCCCGTTTCATTGGCCGTATGGGCCTGCGCCTGCTGGGCTGGCGTATCGCGGGCGCCTTTCCGAACTTGGAAAAGTTCGTGGTGATCGGTGCACCCCATACGTCCAACTATGATTTCTTCGTCGCCATGGCCACCATCCTGGCCACTGACCTGCGCATCCATATCCTGGGCAAGCACACGCTGTTCTGGGGTCCGTTGGGTCCCATCATGCGCTGGTGCGATGTGCTGCCGGTGGATCGCCGGTCGGCGCATGGGGTGGTGGGTGACTGCGTGGCCGCCATTGAAGCGGCGGAGAAGATGGTGGTCGGCGTCGCACCGGAGGGCACGCGCAACCCCAAACCGGGGGCCGGATGGAAGACAGGCTTCTGGCAAATTGCGCGACAGGCCGGCGTTCCGATCATACCTGTCGCGCTGGATTATGCGACGCGCACGATCCGTATCGGGGAGCCGTTGGAGACGACGGAGAGCCTGGAGGCCGATTTCGCCTTGCTTTCCGCCTTCTATGCAGGGGTGCAGGGGGCGAAGCGGCAGCTTCCCATGACCATCCCAATCGGTGGGACACGGCCGGCGGAGCCGGCGGGCACAGCGGGGTAGCAAAAGCGTCCCTTGTCGAGGGGCGGCATCTGGCGTTATGCCCTTCATCCCGTATTTACCCTTTTCGGGTTCACGGCATCCAAGCCCACGGAAAAGAGAGGCCCCATGTCCGCCATCATCGACATTCACGCGCGCGAAATCCTCGACAGCCGCGGCAACCCGACTGTTGAGGTTGAGGTTCGTCTGGAATCCGGCGCCTTTGGCCGGGCCGCCGTTCCGTCGGGCGCCTCCACCGGTGCGCATGAAGCCGTCGAACTGCGCGATGGCGACAAGGCCCGGTACCTGGGCAAGGGTGTGCTGAAGGCCGTTGAGGCTGTGAATGGCGAGATCGCCGACACGCTGGTCGGGCTGGAAAGCACCGATCAGGTCGCCATCGATCAGGCCATGATCGACCTGGACGGCACGCCGAACAAGGGCCGCCTGGGTGCTAACGCCATCCTGGGCGTGTCTATGGCCGTCGCCAAGGCGTCTGCTGATGAGCTGGACCTGCCGCTCTATCGCTATGTCGGTGGGGCCAATGCCCGCATTCTGCCGGTGCCGATGATGAACATCATCAATGGCGGCGCCCATGCCGATAACCCCATCGATATCCAGGAATTCATGGTGATGCCGGTTGGTGCGGAAACCTGCGCCGAAGCCATCCGCGTGGGTGCGGAGATTTTCCACGCCCTGAAGAAGAAGCTGAAGGCCGCCGGCCATAACACCGCCGTGGGCGATGAGGGCGGCTTCGCCCCCAACCTGTCCTCGACCACTGAGGCGCTGGACTTCATCGTTGCCGCCATTTCGGACGCCGGTTACAAGGCCGGTGAGAATGTGCTGCTGGCACTGGACGCTGCTTCGACCGAATTCTTCAAGAACGGCAAGTATGAGCTGGAAGGCGAGGGCAAGAGCCTGACCCCGGCCGAAATGGTCGCCTACTGGGCCGATCTGGTGTCGAAGTACCCGATCGTCTCCATTGAGGACGGCATGGCCGAGGATGATTGGGAAGGTTGGAAGCTGCTGACCGATACCATTGGCGGCAAGGTGCAACTGGTTGGCGACGACCTGTTCGTGACCAACCCGGCCCGCCTGTCCGATGGCATCAAGAAGGGCGTTGGCAACTCCATCCTGGTGAAGGTCAACCAGATCGGCACTCTGACGGAGACGCTGGAAGCCGTCCGTATCGCGCAGAATGCCGGCTATACCGCCGTCCTGTCGCACCGTTCGGGTGAGACCGAGGACAGCACCATCGCCGACCTGGCTGTCGCCACGAACTGCGGTCAGATCAAGACCGGCTCCCTGTCGCGCTCCGACCGGATCGCCAAGTACAACCAGCTGATCCGCATTGAGGAAGGCCTGGGCGTGGCGTCCGTCTATCCCGGCCGCTCCGCGCTGAAGCGCGGCTGATCAACGATCGGTCGCAGAGTTGAGAAAGGGCGGTCCCACGGGGCCGCCCTTTTTGTTTGGCCGTAGGTCAGGTCGAGGCGAAGCCTCGCCCTGCCGGAAAAGGCCTTCGATCCATATCTGTCAGCGCTCGCGCTGCGCGCTCGACCTGACCTGCTGCCCCCCGACCCCCTAACCCTTTCGGCCATACCCTTCTGATTCAGCGTGATTTTTCGTCGCGTTTCCACCTTTGTCATTGACCGCGCGACTCGGGCTGTGATTCCATCCGGTCATGACGACGATCCGCACCCTCCGCTCCGCCCTTGGCCGCACCGTCCGACAGGTTGTCGGGCCGATGATTGGCGTGTCCGTCGTGGCCTACTTCGCCTATCACACGGTGCATGGTGATCGCGGCCTTGTGGCGCTGACTCACCTGCAAAGCGAGGTTGCCCGCGCACAATCGACCCTGGATCAGGTGCGCGGTGAGCGGGAAGAGATGGAGCGCCGGGCCAGCCAGCTGCGCCCCGACAATCTGGACCCCGACCTTCTGGAGGAACGGGCGCGTGCCGTCCTGAACCAGTCGCACCCTGACGATATGGTAATCCTCCTTCCGCGACGCTCTGCCACGCAGTCCACGCAGGGCAATCCCGACCAAGGTCGGTAAGTTGCTGAAAATAAGGCGATTAGCCTAAATCAGGTTAACGCTGATTTTCTCAAGTAAAACAATCTTTTGCACTGCACACTCCTTGCGCTCCGCGGATAGTGGCGATACCTCTTATCGCATCGCACAGCGATCACGCTATTCCGCAACCCCCATCCCTGGGAGGAGCCCGTGGCAGTCACCAAGCGCCGCAGCACCCGTACAGCGGCCCCCGCGGCCCCGGCCTTGCCGAGCAAGGACGAGCTTATCCGCTATTACCGCGAAATGCTGTTGATCCGCCGTTTTGAAGAAAAGGCGGGGCAACTGTACGGCATGGGCCTGATCGGTGGTTTCTGCCACCTCTATATCGGTCAGGAAGCCGTCGTCGTTGGTATCCAGGCCGCCATGCGGGAAGGCGACAGCGTCATCACCTCCTACCGCGATCACGGCCATATGCTGGCCTGCGGCATGGAAAGCCGGGGTGTGATGGCCGAACTGACGGGCCGTGCCGGTGGTTATTCCAAGGGCAAGGGCGGCTCGATGCATATGTTCAGCCGTGAGAAGCGTTTCTACGGCGGCCATGGCATCGTCGCGGCGCAGGTGCCGATCGGCGCCGGTCTGGGTTTTGCGCACAAGTATCTGGGCGATGGCGGCCTGAACGCCTGTTACATGGGCGACGGCGCCATCAACCAGGGCCAGGTGTACGAGACGTTCAACATGGCAGCGCTTTGGAAGCTGCCGACCCTGTTCGTCATCGAGAACAACAAGTACGCCATGGGTACCGCCCAGGCCCGCGCGTCCGCCGGTGAGCTGTTTGAGCGCGGCAGCGCCTACGGCATTCCGGGCTATCAGGTCAACGGCATGGACGTGCTGGAGGTGAAGGCGGCGGCTGACAAGGCTGTGGCCCATATCCGCGCCGGCAACGGCCCCGTCATCCTGGAAATGAAGACCTACCGCTATCGCGGGCATTCCATGTCCGATCCGGCCAAGTACCGGACGAAGGAAGAGGTCAACAAGATGCGGTCGGAAAGCGATCCGATCGACAATCTGAAGAAGCTGCTGCTGGATCAGGGCATCACCGACGAGGAAGCCTTGAAGGTGATCGACCGCGAGGTGAAGGATATCGTCACCGACGCGGCCGAATTCGCCACCACCAGCCCCGAGCCCGATCCGTCCGAACTGTGGACGGACGTTCTGGTCGAAGCCTGATCAGGCCGCAGCGGAGGATTTGAGAGATGGTACAGGTTCTGATGCCGGCCCTGTCGCCGACCATGACGGAAGGCAAGCTGGCCAAGTGGCTGAAGAAGGTAGGCGACACCGTGAAGAGCGGTGAAGTGCTGGCCGAGATTGAAACCGACAAGGCCACCATGGAAGTGGAAGCCGTCGATGAGGGTACGCTGACCGAGATCCTGGTGCCCGAGGGTACCGAGAATGTCGCCGTGAACACCCCCATCGCCAGCATCCGTGGTGAGGATGAGGCCGCAGCCCCGGCTGCTGCACCCGCACCCGTCGCCGCTGCACCGGCTCCGGCCCCCGTGGCCGCCGCCCCGGTTTCGGCTGCCCCGGCCCCGAAGGCGGCTCCCGCGGCGTCGGATGAGGATCATTGGTACAAGTCGACGCAGACCATGACGGTGCGCGAGGCCCTGCGTGAGGGTATGGCCGCCGAGATGCGTCGCGACGAAACGGTGCTGCTGATGGGTGAGGAGGTCGCCGAATATCAGGGCGCCTACAAGATCTCCCAGGGCCTTTTGCAGGAATTCGGCGAGAAGCGCATCATTGATACGCCCATCACCGAACATGGCTTTGCCGGTCTGGCCGTTGGTGCGGCCTTCGGTGGTCTGAAGCCCATCGTTGAGTTCATGACCATGAACTTCTCGATGCAGGCCATCGACCACATCATCAATTCGGCTGCCAAGACGCTATACATGTCGGGCGGTCAGATGGGCTGCCCCATCGTGTTCCGTGGCCCCAACGGTGCCGCCGCCCGCGTGGCCGCCCAGCATAGCCAGTGCTATGCCTCCTGGTACGCCCACGTACCGGGCCTGAAGGTTCTGGCGCCTTACAGCGCCGCTGACGCCAAGGGCCTGATGCGTGCCGCCATCCGCGATCCGAACCCGGTCGTGTTCCTGGAGAATGAGATTCTCTATGGTCACAGCTTCGAGGTTCCGACCGATCCCGACTTCATCCTGCCCATCGGCAAGGCGAAGATCGAACGCGCCGGCACCGACGTGACCATTGTCGCCTACTCGATCTGCGTCGGCCATGCCCTGGCCGCCGCCGAGAAGCTGGCCGCCGAGGGGATCAGTGCCGAGGTCATCAATCTGCGCTCCATCCGTCCGCTGGATATCGACACCATCGTCGAGAGCGTGAAGAAGACCAACCGTCTGGTCTCGGTCGAGGAAAGCTGGCCCTTCGCAGGTATCGGTTCCGAAATGGCCGCGGTCATGATGGAACACGCCTTCGACTATCTGGATGCGCCGGTGGTTCGCGTCTGCGCCAAGGATGTGCCGCTGCCCTACGCGGCCAACCTGGAAAAGCTGGCCCTGCCGCAGCCCGACGATGTCGTGGCCGCCGTCAAATCCGTCACCTATCGCAAATAAGGCAAAGGGAGGCTCTTAAGATGCCCGTTGATATCCTGATGCCCGCGCTGTCGCCGACCATGACGGAAGGCAAGCTGGCGAAGTGGGTGAAAAAGGAAGGCGACAAGGTCAAGTCCGGCGACGTGCTGGCCGAGATCGAAACCGACAAGGCCACCATGGAAGTGGAGGCCGTGGACGAGGGTACGCTGGGCAAGATCCTGGTGGCCGAAGGGACCGAGGGCGTGGCGGTGAATACCCGCATCGCCATCATCCTGGAAGATGGGGAGGATGCATCCGCCCTGTCCGGTGCGCCCAAGGCCGCCGCCGCTCCGGCTCCCGCCGCTGCCCCGGCCGCTGCGTCCGCTCCGGCTGCTGCGTCCGCTCCGGCGGTTGCTGCCGCTCCGGCCCCGGTTGCGGCGGCTCCCGCTGCTGTGGCCCACGGTGACCGCGTGTTCGCCAGCCCGCTGGCCCGCCGTATGGCGGCGCAGAGCGGTCTGGACCTGTCGGGCGTCGCCGGCACCGGCCCGCATGGCCGTGTGGTGAAGGCCGACGTGGAGGCCGCCCTGAAGGGTGGCGCGCCGAAGGCCGCCGCTGCACCGACTGCTGCTGCCCCGGTCGCCGCTGCTCCGGTTGCCGCTCCGGCGCCGGTTGCCGCCGCCGCCGCCGCGCCCAAGGGTGTGGATGCCAAGGCCCTCGCTGACAAGCTGGGCATGAAGTACAAGGTCCTGCCCAATAGCGGCATGCGCAAGACCATCGCCAAGCGCCTGACCGAAGCCTGGCAGACCATCCCGCACTTTGGCCTGGCCGTCGATTGCGAGATCGACAATCTGCTGAAGCTGCGCGCCGAACTGAACGCGAAGTCGGGAGAAAAGATCTCCGTCAACGATTTCGTGGTGAAGGCGGTGGCCATTGCCCTGGCCAAGTATCCGGCGGCCAATGTGTCCTGGCACGAGGATGGTATTCTTCAGTATGAGAATGTCGATGTTTCCGTCGCCGTCTCCACCGATGGCGGTCTGATCACCCCCATCGTGAAGAATGCCGACCGCAAGGGCCTGGCTACCATCTCCGCCGAGGTCAAGGAACTCGCGAAGAAGGCCAAGGAAGGCAAGCTGAAGCCGGAGGAGTTCCAGGGCGGCACGTTCAGCGTGTCCAACCTGGGCATGTTCGGCATCAAGAGCTTCACCTCCATCATCAACCCGCCGCAGAGCTGCATCCTGTCGGTCGGTGCGGGTGAGAAGCGCCCCGTGGTCAAGGGTGACGCGCTGGCCATCGCCACCGTCATGTCCCTGACCCTGACCGTTGACCATCGTTCGGTCGATGGTGCCGTGGGTGCGGAGTTCCTGAAGCTTCTGAAGGGCCTGATCGAAGACCCGATCACCCTGATGCTTTAACGTCACCAGAACATTGCCGCAGGCCGTCTTCAGGTCGGTCTGCGGCAGTTTCACCGTGGATGCAGTGGTGGCAGGGACATGAAGGCTGTTCTCAACTACCTTCACTATATCCAGATACCGCTGGCGTGCCTGTTGTTCCTTGTGCTCGGCTCCATCGCCCTGATGCTGTTGTTTGACACGGTCCAGTTGGCTCTTCCGTTGACCGTGACCTTTGTGGGTGTAGGCCATTTTTGTCTTTGGATGATTATGGATATGCTCGTGCCGGTGGTCATCAACGCTGTTCGTGATGCTTGGCGGGGCGGCGGCTGGACAGCCCCATTTCGTGTCTGGGACGCGTTTATGGGTGATAACGGGCTGAAAATATCATTAATCGTGGCTTTCTGTGCGCTATTCGGTCTCGCCCTGCTTTTTGGCCTGACGATCGAGAATGCGAGTAGCGCAGATGGTTTTCCCTATCGCTACCTATTCTTCATCCTACTGCTGATGGTTGGCATTCTGTTGACCCATGGGGGGCTGCATGTCCTGCGGTACAAGGCGGCTAAGCAGTCCGTGGAGAATGGGTAGCCATGATGGCCTTGATCCGAGATGCAACGCCAGCCGACCTATCGACCATATTCCGCTTCGTCCGGGAACTGGCCGAGTACGAGAAACTGGCTGATCAGGTAGTGGCGACTGAGGCCGATTTTGCCAAGGCGTTGTTCGGACCAAATCCCCGGGCCTTAGCCTTGATCATGGAAGTGGACGGGGACCCCGCAGGCTTCGCCCTCTGGTTCTACAATTTCTCCACCTTCTTGGGCCGGCACGGCATCTGGATCGAGGATGTCTACGTTGCTCCGGATTTCCGGGGCCAGGGTTTGGGCGGCATGGTGTTTCGCCATCTGGCCCAACGGGCCGTTGCCGAAGGGCTGGGCCGTCTGGAATGGTGGGTACTGAATTGGAACAAGCCGGCCATCGATTTCTACGCAGGGATCGGGGCCGTGCCGATGGATGAATGGACGGTGCAACGGGTAACTGGCGAAGCCTTGCTTCGTCTGGCCGGGCAAGCACCACAGACAAAGGAAAGCTGACAATCATGGCCGAGAATTTCGACCTCATCGTCATCGGCGCCGGCCCCGGCGGTTACGTGGCCGCCATCCGCGCCGCCCAGTTGGGCATGAAGACCGCCGTGGTGGAGCGTGAGCATCTGGGCGGCATCTGCCTGAACTGGGGCTGCATCCCGACCAAGGCCCTGCTGCGCTCTGCCGAGATCGCGCATTACATTGAGCATTCCCAGGCCTATGGCATCAAGGTCGAGGGCAAGGTGACGCTGGATGTGGAAGCCATCGTCAAGCGCTCGCGCGGCGTGGCGAACCAGCTCTCTGCCGGCGTGAAGGGCCTGCTGAAGAAGAACAAGGTCACCGTCCTGGATGGTTCGGCCAAGTTGCTGGGCCAGGGCAAGGTTGCCGTCACCGCCAAGGATGGCAAGGTGACGGACGCCGCTGCCAAGCACATCATCATCGCCACCGGTGCCCGCGCCCGCGTGCTGCCGGGCCTGGAGCCGGATGGCAAGCTGGTCTGGACCTATAAGGAAGCCATGGTGCCGACGGCCACGCCGAAGAGCATGCTGGTCATCGGCACCGGCGCCATCGGCGTGGAATTTGCCTGTTTCTACAAGGCCATGGGCGTTGACGTGACCCTGGTGGAGGTCGTGGACCGCATCCTGCCGGTAGAAGACGAGGAAATCAGCGCCTTTGCCGCCAAGGCCTTCACCAAGCAGGGTATCAAGATCAAGACCGGTGCCAAGGTCGTGAAGCTGGACCGCCACGCCGACAGCGTGACGGCCCATATTGACGTCGCCGGCAAGGTGGAGACGGTCACGGTTGACCGCATCATCTCCGCCGTCGGCATCGTCGCCAACACCGAAGGGCTGGGCCTGGAAAATACCAAGGTCAAGCTGGACCGGGGTCACATCGTCAATGACGGCTATGGCCGCACCGACGAGCCGGGCGTTTATGCCATCGGCGACGTGGCCGGTGCCCCCTGGCTGGCGCACAAGGCCAGCCATGAAGGCATCATCTGCGTGGAGAAGATTGCGGGCCTGCCGCATGTTCACACCATGGATAAGTCGAACATCCCTGGCTGCACCTATTCCTTCCCGCAGGTCGCCTCCGTCGGTCTGACCGAAGCCAAGGCCAAGGCCGCCGGTTATGAGATCAAGGTGGGCCGCTTCCCCTTCATCGGCAATGGCAAGGCCATCGCGCTGGGTGAGCCGGAGGGCCTGGTCAAAACCGTGTTCGACGCCAAGACTGGCGAGCTGCTGGGCGCCCACATGATCGGCGCGGAAGTGACCGAACTGATCCAGGGCTATACCATCGGCAAGACGGCGGAACTGACGGAAGCAGAGTTCATGCACACCGTCTTCCCGCACCCGACCCTGTCGGAAATGATGCATGAGTCGGTCCTGGCCGCGTATGGTCGGGCCATCCATTACTGATCCGCCTCACGGCTGATCGATGCAACGGCGGGGGAGCGATCCCCCGCCGTTTTGCATTCACGGGGTCCCAAATGCACAAAGGCCCCGCCAGGCGACGGGGCCTTTGCTTTCCCGGCTAACGGGGTGGGGCTGATTAACCCCAGAAGCCGGTATCGGTGGCGCCAGCGGGTGGCGATGTCTGCGCCGTGATGGCCATCAGACTGGAAAGCGGCAGATTGAACAGGCCGATGGCACTGCTGCTGGCTGTCGAAACATTGACGCTGCTGCCGGGCAGGACGTTCAGCACGCTGTCGATCTGGCCGTCGCCGTCCAGATCGATCTCCACATTGGTGCCGCTGATCCGGCCATCATCTTCCGGCAGGGCGATGTTTTCGCCCCCGCTGATGACCGTCACGATCCAGTCCACGGTCTGAAAGAATAGACGGTCGCCCTCCACGGCCCGGAAATCCAGGATCTGGTTGGCCAGATTGATGCGCTGTCCGTTATTCGTCAGGCTGACCCAGGAGCCGACAACATCGTCGGTGATGACGAAATTGTCGGCACCGGCGCCCCCGATGGCAATATCATCGCGGTCCAGGATCAGGGTGTCGTCACCATCGCCACCAACCAGCGTGTCCCGGCCGGCCCCACCGATCAGCGTGTCATTCCCGGCCCTGCCCAGCAGCAGGTCATCACCATCGCCGCCAATCAGCAGATCATGGCCGGCGCCACCGCGCAGCACATCATTGCCCGCACCGCCGATAAGGGTCAGATCAGCCGTCTGGACGATCCGCACCGGTTCGGCTGGTATGATCTGAACCGGCTGATGGATGGGCAGCGGCACGGGTTGCACGATGGCAGAAGCCGTCTCTTCCTTTGCAACTGATTCTGGAGTGCCGCTGTTGATCAGCAGTGGCAGGGGGACCACGTGTGAGCGATCCTTATTCCCGTCATGGGATATGATGCTGACAGGCTGCGTATCGTTGCCAGGGTCGGCCAGCAATGCCAGGGCGGGCAGGGGAGGGGAGATGACATGAGGGTCGTCAGCCATTTCCGTGGCACTTGCCGGTTCGGTGGACAGATAGAAGTCCACGACCATTGCCAGGGCGGCCAGCACCACGACATTCTGCGCCTGACCATAGGAATCCTCGCCACGGCCCGTGGCGCGGGTCAGCAGGCGGCGCAGATCATCGCCTTCGACCAGAAGGTCGCGCGACATTTCATGCACAATGAACTTGCCTGCGATCCGGGCGACATGCACCAGAATGTCGCCTGTCCCCGCGTGATAGATCACGAACCAGGGATCCCCGGCGTCGCTGATGCCGGACGCGGTCTCGATCTCCACATTTTCCGCCGACAATGCATCGGACAGGCGGAACAGCTCGGCCTTTTCCTGGTTTGTCCATTGTCCGGTGCGTGCCACGGCCCGGATGAAACTCAGTACATCCCCCAAGGGTTCCTCCCCCTCTTGACCGCGCGCTTTTAGGCCCGGCCCGTCACATCGCTTGGAAACAGCAGGCGGAAAACATCGGGTTCATAAAAACGCAGCAGCATCTTGGCGAAATCCTGCCGCGGAACGCCGATACAGTCGGCCCATTGCTGAAAATGCTCGGACGGAACGCGGCCATGGCCGCCCTCCACCTGGCTGACGAAGGTGTAGTAGCGATAGCCAACCTGTTCGGCCAACTGCGCCTGTGTGATGCCCGCCGCCTCGCGCCGTGCCGACAGCCATTTGCCGGCCTGCTTGCGCATCTCCTTGGTCTGCTTGGCTTTCGGATTGTCCGCCGGGCGGGTTTTCGTCCGCTGTTCGGGTTCCGTGATCATCACCGCCTCCACGCTCCACTGCCGTCAACGCTGGCACAAGCCTGTTGTATGCGCAAGATTGAATTTCAAATAACATAGTTTCAAAAATGCTTGACTGTAAATTCAAGTTTCAAGATTACTGTACATCGCGACGGCCACTGGCGGGACCTTCCCGCCGATGTGGTGCTTCGCATTCCTCAGGAGAAAAAGAGATGTTTGTTGCTGATAATGCGGGTCTGCCGCCCGCCGGTGAAGTGACCATCACCTCCCTGCCGGTCATCGGCGGTGAGATAAAGATTCTACCGTTCCCCATGCCGGGTGATGATGGTGTGGTCACCATCATGCCGGTTGAAGATGGTCAGATGACGATCCTGCCCTATCCGCTGCCCACGGATGATGGCGTCTTCACCATTCTGCCGTTTCCGATGCCGGGCGATGGCGTTTTCAACATCCTGCCGGTCGATTTCGACTTCAGCGCCGTCAGTTCCATCACCCTGGGTGAGTTCAACTTCGGTGCCCTGGACTGGAACGCGCTGCTGCCGGCAGAGTTCGTGCAGCTGGCCGGCTTCGGCTTCCAGTCTTTCAGCGTTCTGGACGGTGTCGTCAGCCTGACGCTGCTGGACGGGTCGATTTTCGAACTGTCGCTGGGCGCCACGGAGCCAGTGTCGGTGGACGGTATCGAAGGCGGTCGCCTGATGGTCGATCCGTCAACGCTGACCGGCGCCCTGCTGGACGGCTTCAACGCCGGCTGGATCTGATCCGATGGTGCGGCCTGACCTGATGGTCGGTCGCATCATGGGAAGGGTCCGGCCGTCACGACGTCTGATCCACGGATGACGGCCGGGCGGCGGGCCGGGCATATACGACCCATTGGTCAGAATGGGACGAACCCGGCCCGCCGCAACCGGTTGGTATTATTGACTGCCGGCGCGGGCCTTCAACCCCAATAGCCGCTATCGACACCCGGCTCGATACCGGTGATGGTCATATGGTCGGCAGCGTTGAGATCGCCGGTATTGTCCGCGCGGTCATCTGACATGGCGGCCCGCACCCGCAGGATCATGTCGATCACACCGTCGCCGTCCGTATCCAGCTCTATCTCGGTGAAACCGCCATCCCCACCATTGCCGCTGGGCAGCAGGCTGTTGCCAGGGGGGACGAAGCTGGTATGGCCATCGCCGCCGGACGTGATTCCAAAGTCGCCGCCACCGCCAGCACCTTCAGTGCCGCTACCATTCTCCGTCGGAACCGTCGGATGTGCGGGGCCGGTATCGACCATACGGTTGCCGCCATCGCCGTCCTGACCATGATCAATGACGCCCTTGTCGTCACCTCCCTTGATCTCGGGACCTGGGGCGGGGTCCGGCTTCTGTCCGCCGCCTGGCGCCAGGATCTCAACCGATACCTGCCAGCGCCCTGCCGCGAAATTCAGGCTGTCGCCTTCGACCAGCTTGAAATCCTGAATGCTGTTGATGAAAGTCACGGCCTGGCCGGCTTGTTTCAGCGCAACCCAGTTACTGACCAGATTGTCGGTGATGATGAAGCGGTCGGCGCCCGCACCACCTTCCGCGACGTCCTGGCTGTCAACCACCAGCGTATCGTTACCGTCGCCGCCGTTCAGCGTGTCATGGCCATTGCCGCCGACCAATGTGTCGTTGCCAGCGCCACCGACCAGCAGATCATTTCCGTCACCGCCAACCAGCAGGTCGTTGCCGGCCCCTCCAACCAGTATGTCGTTGCCCGCCCCACCGGTCAGCACATCGTCCCCATCCGTCCCGGTCAGCGATACCGGTATAATATCCGGCGACGGGAAGGGTAGGGCGGCCAGATGCGTCCCCCCCCCTGTCCTGGTGGCGGAAGGTTGGCTGGACAGGCTGTCCGTGGTGCCGCGTCCGGCCCGGTCTGCGGCCGTCAGGATCATGCTTTCGCCAACCACGGGCAGGGCGGACCATTGTCCCTGTCCATGCGACCGGTCGGCTGCCGCCTTGTCTGCGGTTGCTGGCTCGGGCGGGGGCAGGTCGATATGGGTATGCACCGCAATGGCGGCCGCCGCCAAAGCCAGCGGCATTTCCGGCTCTTCCTGCGGCGTGGCCTGCGCCTTTTCCGTGTTCAGGAAGAAATCGACGACCAGGGCCAGGGCCGCCAGAACCACCACATTATTGTAGTTGCCGTTCGCTGCCTCTGCCGCTTCCACGCCGGACGTGCGGTTGACCAGACGGCGCAGATCATCGCCTTCCAGCAGCAGATCGCCCGACATGTCATGGACAACAAATTTGCCGGCAATACGCGCGACATGCACCAGCACGTCGCCGGTTTCCGCCTCATACACAATGAACCAGGGGTCGCCGGTGTCGCTGATGCCGGTTGCCGTTTCGATCCCCGCACCATGGGCAGACAGGTCCTCTGCCAGGCGGAAAAGCTCCGCCTTCTCCTGGTTGGTCCAGTAGCCGGTTTGCGTCACGGCCCGTATGAACCGCAGCACGTCGCCCAAATGTGCCCCCCTTGATTAACGGTGCCACTGGCCCCAAGCCCAGACACCCGCCTCAAGCCCTTTGATTCTGTTTACTCTGCAATCGGAAACAGCAGGCGGTGGATTTCCGGTTCATAGTAACCCAGCAGCTTCTTCGCAAACGCCTGCGGGTCCACGCTGATCGCCTGGGCCCACAGTTCGAAATGTTCGGAAGGAACGCGGCCGTGGCCGCCTTCGACCTGACTGACGAAAGTGTAATAACGATAGCCGACATGATCGGCAACCTGCGCCTGGGTCACACCAGCCTTCTCACGCTGTGCGCTGAGCCATCGACCGGCGTCCCGGCGCATCTGCCGGGTCAGTTTCGTCTTTTCACTTTCCTCGCCACGCGGTTTGGCGCGCGGGGTCGCTGCTGCGGCCATAAGCGGATACTCCAGACTTCTTGCCCAGAAAGTCGCATTTCCGCTCCGCAGGGGCAAGCGGCAAAATTTCAAACTCGCTCATTACAAAATCGCTTGACATAAACTCGCTGTTTCAGGATTACTGGACTCGTTCGAGGCCAGAGCATCGCCCCTGTCTTTGGTCCCGGACAAAGCACCCAGGGGGCGGTTCCCTGCCGTCCCCTGGGTCCTTCCGAACCTGATACCGTTGATGCCGTGCCCCATCCAGCATCGACGGCTAAGGCGCCAGCAGTCCGGCTGCCCCAAAACCGGACATGCTGGGTGACGGGCCGGTCGGGGGACCTTATCGCCCCTTGGTCTTCTGTCCGACCCGTCACATTGCCTTCTAAGGGGGCCTCCCCGGGCAGCCACGAAGCCGCCCTGACCAGACCGCGCTAGGTCTTATGCCTTATCCGTATCGGGATATGCATTTCGGGCATAACAGGTTTCAGTTTTGTTTCCGGACTGGCAAAATCAAAAAATGCCGTTTTGCCGAACAAAAACGCATTTGTTTCAATTGTAACCGCCATCTGCTACGGCATTTTCTGCCGAAGTGCCCATTATATAGGCAATTGTAACAATCGTACCGTATCGCCGTAAGATAACTTCTTTGACATCTCAAAGGCTTAGGTTTCCCTAAGGGAAGGGCACGCAAATTGCTTTTTGTCATGCGGATTGTTAGCGCATGACAAAGGCAGACCCCATGGATAACAGCCTGATCGACCTCACCCGCAATGTGCTGGACGTGGCGAGCCAGAAGGTTTCCGCCATTGAAGACATCAACCGCACAACCAAGATGCTCGCCTTCAACGCATTGATCGAGGCGGGGCGCGCGGGCGATGCGGGCCGCGGATTCGCGGTGGTGGCCAATGAAGTGAACTCCATTTCCCGACAGGTCAGCGTCGTGGCCAGTGAGCTGCGCACAGAAATTGGGCAACTCGTGGATCGCATGGCGACCGTGGGCGAGGATCTGATGGTCCGCTTCCGGGGGCAGCGGCTGGCTGATCTGGCCCTGAACATGATCGAGATCATCGATCGCAATCTTTATGAGCGTTCCTGCGATGTGCGCTGGTGGGCAACCGATAAGGCCGTTGTCGATTGCCTGGCTGCGCCGTCGGCAGAGGCAACGTCCTTCGCCTCATCCCGTCTGGGCGTGATCCTGGACAGCTATACGGTTTATCTTGACCTCTGGGTGGCTGACCGAAACGGACGCGTCATTGCCACAGGCCGTCCGCGCCGCTTCCCACAGGCCATCGGCACCAATGTCGCCAATGAGCCCTGGTTCCGGCAGGCGCTGAATACCCGCGACGGATCCGACTTCGCGGTTGTTGATGTCACCACCAATGGTGTTCTGGATGGCCGAACCGTCGCCACATACTCCACCGCCGTGCGCCGCGATGGGGCCGTGGATGGTGAAGTGATCGGCGCCATGGGCATCTTCTTCGACTGGGAACCACAGGCCCGCGCCGTTACCGCCGGCGTGCGTCTGGATCGCAGTGAGGAGGCCAGTACACGGTGTCTGCTGGTCGATGCCTCCGGTCGCATCATCGCGTCCTCTGACGGGCGCGGGCAATTGACCGAAACCTTTCCCCTGGAAACCCAGGGGCGCCCCATGGGCCATTATGTGGACAGGTTCGGGCGGTTGGTCGGTTTCGCCCTGACACCGGGATATGAGACCTATCGTGGCCTTGGTTGGTACGGGGTAATCGTCCAGACAGGTGGCGAGACTGCGCACTGATCCGTCAAATCACGAGCAATGTTTGGGGGGCGCCGGCCATGAGTCGGCGCCCTTTTCCATTTCTTGGCTATTGCGCCCATGCGCGTTGGTATCGTCATTACAAGTCGTTCTGTCCGGCAACCATTTCGCTTGCCCGCTCTGCGTTCATTCAGCCCAAAAAATAGGCCGGTCGTGCCCTTTTCAACATGAAGGCCGGTTCGTGTTGCACTGCAATAGGATTAGACTTTGGTCGGGTGTCGGATAAGTCGCTGTTTCCCTTGGTGGCGATAGAACATATCCGCATAGCGTCCGTACGATTTTGCACTTGCACAATGGATTTCAGGCGCGCATAGTCTGTCTTGCGACACGGCCCTATGCCCTCTGTCGTAACGCACTTCTTGGGCGTTTCCTCCCTAAACTCAGGCCGTGGCATTGCCACGGCCTTTTTTTCTGCCCAGAGTGTAGCGAAATTACCTGTATGGTAGACTGAATGTGAAGCCGCCTAACATGAGTTGGCGGCTTCGTCATGTCAGGCGCTGGCTTTCGCGTATTTCACTGAACAGCCATAGGCACGGGTCGATGTTGTGCTGACGGGTTTGCCCGCCGCGATCTCTGCCAGGGCGGAGCGCACATAATTCTGCGAACCGGGGATGTCGGCCTTGTCGGCTGTCGGCTTGTCATCAATAGCACCGTCATAAAGCAGCGTGCCGTCGGTGCCGATGATGAACATGTGGGGCGTGGTCTTGGCCGCATAGGCGCGACCAATGGCTCCGCTGGGGTCCAGGATGGTGGTGCTGGCGGCCCATTTCTCCGATGCGGCACGTGCCTTGGCGTCCGCCGGGCTGACATGGCCCTGCTCACCAGGGGCTGAGCTGATAATGGTCAGCCAAACTGCACCGGCCTTGGTCGCGTCTGCCTGGATGGCCTGCATATTGCCCGAATCATAATGTTTGCGGACAAAGGGGCAGCCATGGTTGGTCCATTCCAGAACCACCAGCTTGCCCTTGTAATCCGCCAGCGAGACGGCTTTGCCATCGACGCTGGTGCCCGTAAAGGCGGGCGCGGCCTGTCCTACAGCGGGTGCCGCGACGGCGGGCAGCGACAGAAGCGGGGCCACGATCCCCGCACCCGCCACGGCGGCAGTGCTGTTCAGAAATGTACGGCGGGTAAGATGAAGCGACATGGCAGACCTCCCGTTCATGCAAGTCGCCTTCATCTGGTGTCGCATCCCGAAAAGATCAAACCCCATTCGCCCGGAAACTGCATGATTTTCCGGGCGAATGAAGGTTTCCTCAGATCACTTTGCGCAGGGCCGACAGGAAGTCGCCCATGGCCTCTCCCAACTGCTCCGACCTGTGCGAAAGACGTTCCGCCGAGCCTAGCACCTGGGTGGAGGCGGCGCCCGTTTCGGACGCGGCGCGCGTGACCTGTGCGATGCGTTCCGACACAGACCGCGTGCCCACGGCCGCCTGTTCGACATTGCGGGCGATCTCTGCCGTCGCCGCACCCTGTTCATCAACCGCACCGGCGATGTTGACCGTGGTGCCGTTCACATCGGCGATGACCTGGGTGATCTCGTTGATACTATCCACGGCGGATTGGGTGGCCGCCTGGATATCGGCAACCTGGGTCTGGATATCCTCCGTCGCGCGCGCCGTCTGTCCGGCGAGGTTCTTCACCTCCGACGCGACAACGGCAAAGCCCTTGCCCGCCTCTCCCGCCCTTGCTGCCTCGATGGTGGCGTTAAGGGCCAGCAGGTTGGTCTGCGCCGCAATCTCCTGGATAAGGCCCACCACTTCGCCGATGCGGATGGCGGCGGCGGAAAGGGTGGCGACGCGGTCATTGGCGGCGCGGGCCCGGCCCACGGCGGCGTTGGTGATGTCCCGCGACCTGTCCACCTGCTCGGTGATCGACCGGATGGCGGCACTCAGCTCCTCGGCGGCGGCGGCGACCGTCTGCACATTGGAACTGGCCTGTTCGGCGGCGCTTGCAACGGCCATGCTCTCATGGTTGGTGCCTTCCGCCGCATGGGTCATGGTATTGGCGGCGCCCTGCATCTCGCGAGCCGATGCCGACAGATCATCGGCCACAGACTTCACCGTATTCTCGAACGCATCGGCAATGCGGCGGAAGCCTGTGACTTTGTCCGTCATGGCGTTATTGGCGGCATTGATGGCGCGGCTACCCACCAGGAAGGTGCCCAGCATGCCCTTTTCGACCACGCGGCGATGATAGTTCTGGTTGGTGATGGCCTGAAGCGAGGCCGTCGCCTCCCGCACAAAGGCGTCGGCCCGGTCGGTGACATCATTGATCCGGTGCAGCAACTCACCCAGCGGGCCGCCCTCGTTGATGCCGATGACCCGCGCCTCATAATCGCCGCGTGCCAGCCGTTCCAGAACCTGGCCCGCGCCATCCAGCACCCGGTCCACCCGTGCCAGATAATAGAAGCTGGCCAGGGCCGCCAGCAGGGTGATGACCCCGCCACCCATGGCTACCGTATGCCAGCCGAGCGCATTTCCAGCCAGATCGACGACCGATCCGATCAGGACTGCGATACCCGTCAGACGGGCCTTAAAGAGAGAAGATGAGTTGCTCATAGCTCACACCCCGGTCCCGCAGTAGGCCCATCAACATTGCTTCACTGGCCGCCATGCCTTCACGGATGCGGCTATGCTTGGCCTCTTCGGCTAGAAGCTGTGTGTAGAGGGGGCTGATAATGTCGTTGACGATGCGCTGGTCGGCGGTCCGGCGGCTGGAATGATAGCCGATGATGTTGCCGCCGGTGTCGCGTGATGGCGTGACATGGGCGAAGACCCAGTAATGGTCGCCATTCACCGCCCGGTTCAGCACATAGGCGAAAATCTCATTCCCCGCACCCAGCGTGTCCCACAGCAGCTTGAACACGACGCGTGGCATGTCGGGATGGCGGATCAGGTTGTGGGGCTTGCCCAGGGCCTGATCCTCCGACAGGGCGGCCACGCGCAGGAAAGTGCGGTTGGCATAGGTGATGCGCCCGCCCTTGTCGGTCTTGGTGACGATGATCTCGTCATCCTGGAACGGGCGCGCGATACCCGTCAGGCTTGGCCGGGAGCGACCGGGGCCTGTGTCGGCGTCTGTCATGGCGTTTCCATCCTTTTCCATACGACGGAATGCGTTCTTCCTGGCCCTTGCATGCCTGAATGGTTGGTTGGCCGCATTGATCCAAATCAGGACTCGTATCCCTTTCGGACAATCGGAAGGTCAGCTTGACCCGTTCGCGGATAAGGCGAACATGGAAGATACGGACATCATGTCCGGGCGAGGTGCCGGCCAATGCGCAATTTCATGGCTTCCATCTTCAAGGGCCTGTTCGGTGGCGGCGTGCGGGCGTCTGAAACCGTGGTGCAGCCACGCCCGCGATATCAACGCCCGCGCCCTTCGATGCCGCTGGTCCCGACCGAACCGGCGGCGACTGCCTTGCCCCCGCCGCCGCCCGACATGGCCGATGGTCATGATCCCGAACTGTCGGCCAAGCTGCGCCGTATCTTCGACCGCCGCGACCCCACACAGGCGGGCAGCATCCACCTTCTGGGCCTGGGTGGCCTGCATGAGGAGTTGGGTCCCCGCTGGCCCGCCGTGGCAGCGCGTGTGCATCAACTGACGGCTAAACTGCTGGACCAGCATCTGACGCCGCACGATGCTTGGTTCCGTCACGGGGAAGAGGCCTATGTCGTCGTCTTCGCACAGTTGGGTGCCGAACAGGCCCGCCTGATCTGTGCCAAGGTGATGGAGCAATTACAGCTCGTCCTTCTGGGCCATGCCGACACGGAAAACATCCGTGTCCATACCGCCATGCGGGAGATCGGGTCGGATGTGCTTCTGGTCCCGACCAGCCTGAAGGACATGTTGTCCGCCGTACGTAAAGAGGCGGTTGCCGATGCCGCCCTGGCGGGCCCGATTACGGTGCGGCCTGAAGGTTTCCGGGCGCCCATGATGGCACGGGCTGGTCCGCCGCAGGTGCGTTACCGCCCCGTCTGGGATGTGCAAAAACAGGTTCTGTCCCTTTACATGGCGCGTTGCTGCCGCGAACGGCCAGGCCGCACACCGCTCTGGGGCTATGATTGCCTGGATGATCCGGAGGATATGGCCGGCATCCTGGCGCTCGATCTGCATGTGGCGCGCGAAGCGATCGAGACGGCGCTGGAATTGTATGAGAACCGGTTCCGCTTCTTGCTGTCCTTGCCCCTGCATTTCGAAAGTCTGGCGGTCACCGCCCGCCGGCAGGAGGTGATGACGGTGCTGCGCAGCATTCCCCGCAACCTGTTGCCCTTCATCACCTTCCATTTGTGGGCGGTGCCGGATGGGGTGCCGACGGGGCGGCTGTCGGAACTGGTATCCGCGCTGAAGCCATTTGGCCGAACCGTGATGATGGAGGTGGCCGGCCCCACATCCGATGTGTCGGTGGCAGAGGCGGCGGGCATTCGCGTCGTCAACCTGACCCTGCCTCCCGGCTCATCGGTTGAACGCTGGGCACCCGAAGTCGTGCGCTTCGCCACGCAGGCCGTGCGCCACCGGCTGATGCCAGCGGTGGAGGGGGTGGACAGTCTCGCCATGGAGGACCAGTGCGAAGAAGCCGGGGTAAGGTTCCTGTCGGGTGACCTGATCGGCGGCTGGGTGGATGTGCCCGAACATGTCGTCCGCCGGTCCCGTACCGATTTCGTGCGTCAGGGCGTCAATCTGCGTGGTGGTTCGCCGAACTGAGAAGGTCGCTCAATCAGTCCGGCGATAGTGGGGTCAGGCGTCGGCCTGACCGGCTGCCAACTGTTCCACCACCCTCTTTCCCTGCACAAATACAGCTTCGCACAGGGCGGGCAGGGAGGCGGTCAGCCGCGTGACTTCGGCCCTGTCACCGGCATCAGCGGCGATCATCAGGGCCCGGCAATGCCGTGACAGCGGCATGAACCCCAGATTGCCTGCTGCCGAAACCAGGGAATGGGCTTCCCGTTCAATCCGGTGCAGGTCGTCACCTGCCACCATGATCGTGTCCACCCGCGCCCGGACGGATGTCAGCGCGTCGTTTAGCAGTTGCACCCCGATATCATCGCCCACGACCAGCAGCAGATTGTCCAGGATCGATCGATCCAGCGCCGGCTCGGTATCCTCCGGCGTGTCGGGGGTGGGAGTAACAGGTGCCGGCTCCATCTCCGTCAGGCGGAAGCCTGCAATATCGGCGATGGCCTGATTGAGGGCCTGCGGGGTGACGGGCTTGGCGATATGTCCGTTCATCCCGGCCTCCAGGCAGGCCTCCCGCTCTTCCCGCAGGACATTGGCGGTCAGAGCCAGGATGGGTAAGCTGTGGCCCGCATGCCGGATGCGCCGCGTGGCCTCCATCCCATCCATGATCGGCATCTGCACATCCATCAGGACCAGATCGTAGACGTTTCCTGTCTGCGCCACGCTTCGTACTGCCTCCGCCCCGTTCTCCACCACCGTGACCTTGTGTCCCGCCTTCTCCAGGATGGTGCGGACCAGCATCTGGTTGGCGAAGACATCTTCGACCAGCAGGATTGACAAGGGCCGGTAAGAGGGCAGGGCCGCCAGTGCGGCAGCCTGGCCCGGCTCCGGCGGTGGGGGCATGGCGATGGCCAGGGGCAGGGTGACCTCGAACCGGCTGCCGGCGCCGGGCTGGCTTTCCACGGTGATCTGGCCCTGCATCGCTTCCACCAGACGCCGGGTGATGGCAAGGCCGAGTCCGGTTCCGCCGAACCGGCGGGTAACCGATGCGTCCAGTTGTGTGAACGGCATAAACAGATGCTGCAGGCGGTCGGTTGGAATACCCATGCCGGTATCGGTCACCGTGAACCGCATTTGCACACCGGTCCGCGTCACCGACATGACGACCTGGCCGTTCGCGGTGAATTTCACGGCATTGGACAGAAGGTTCAACAGCACCTGCCGCAGCCGTGCCGCGTCACCCAGCACCCATTGCGGCAGATCGTCGGAAATCTCCGTCCGTATCATCAGACCCTTGTCGGCGGCGCGCGGGGTCAGCAGGGCGACACAGCTTTCGGCCAATGCCGCAGGGTCCAGCGCTCCCATCTCCAGCTCAAGCCGGCCCGCCTCGATCTTCGACAGGTCCAGGATATCGTCAACGATGGCGACCAGGGCGCGTGAGGCCTCCATCTGAAGCGAAAGCCATTTCTCACGCTCCGCCACTGGCGCCTCTTCATCATGCAGCAGATCGGCGAAACCGATGATGGCGTTCAGCGGCGTGCGGATCTCATGGCTCATATTGGCCAGGAAGGCACTTTTGGCGCGCTCTGCCGCTTCTGCCTGCACTTTGGCGACGGACAACGCCTCCACCTTGCCCGCAATATCAGCATAAAGGGTCTGAAGCTGTTCGGCCATGTGGTTGACGCCCGATGACAGCACCGCAAATTCGTCCTTGCCCGCCACATCCAGGCGGTGATCGAACCGGCCCTGGCCGATGGTGGCCATCCCGTCCGCGATGCGGTTCAGGCCCCGGATCACGCGCTGGCTGGCCGCCATCGCGGCGGCGACAGTCATGGCCAGCAGCAGCAGCGGCAGCACCTGCAACACCAGCAGCAGGCGACCGCGCACATAGACCCGTTCATTGGCCTGCGCTGCCAGACGGTCCGCGTCCGACGCCATTACATTATATCGCAGCTGGAGCGTATCCTGCGCGATGCGGGCCGCGTCAGGGTTGAGACGTGCCTGCGCCAGTCGGGTCATCCCGTCGGGCATGAGGGCATTGTCGGCGGAAAGGCGGCGCAGCAATGCCTGATCGGCCGGATCGGTCAGATCAACCAGCATGCGCGCCAGTTCATTGGTCAGTCGTTCATGCTGGCGCTGCCATTGGAACAGGGCGCGCTCGCTGCCCTTGTCCCCGAAATCATGGACCAGCAGGCTCAATTCGAACACGCTGCGCACCACGGTCTGGGCCTCGGTTACCCGTGCCGTATAGATGCCCATCCATTTCCAGGACCAGATGGCCGAGGCCGTGGAAACGCTGACGGCCAGCGCTGCGAAGACCAGGGTCGTGGTGATCCGCCGCCGGATGCTCATTCGGTTAGTCCAGAACCGTGACCCGCGTCGGATCTACAGCCCGCAGAATGTCGCTTTGCAGATATCCCAGCATTTCCGGTCCCGGATTGCCGCCAGCGCGGCGGACATGGCCTTCGATCGACAGCAGTAATGCCTGATCCAGCCTCAGGGTGAAACCATAGTTTTCCCAATGTCGCCGGACCAGGGCTTCGTCAATGCCGGTGGCGGCGGCGACCACGGGGATGGCCTTCTCCCGGTCGCGCAGGATCGACCACTCCGCCGCCAGCAAGGCGCGCACGAAACGCACCAGCGCATCATGTTTTGCATCGACCACATCGCGGCGTGCCGACAACACCCAGCTACCGGTGTAAAGGCCTGGTGCGGTCAGAACCTCAATGCCTTGTGGAAACAAGGGGGCGGCAGCGACGCGAACCGTGGTCCAGACGGACGCGGCATCGATCTCTCCACGCGCCATTGCCGCCATGATCTCTCCGCTTTCAAACGGCACCAGCGTGACCTGATCGCGTAACCCGGCCTGCAGCAGCAAGAGATCCAGAAAATATTGAGAGTTGGTGTCGGGCGAGTATCCGATGCGTTTACCCGTCAGTGCCTCTACCCGGTTCAGCCCGCTACCCGTGGGCGAGGCCACCACCACATCGCGGTCCGACGTCTGAACCGTTGAGATGATGCGGATGGGCCGCCCGGCAATCATGGCGTTGGAGGCCGGCACATCGGAAGACAAAGCTAGATCCGTCTTGCCGTCCAGCAGTGTTTCCATCGCCACCTTGCCATTGGCGGCGGGAACCATCTGCACCGTCAGCCCCTCATCGGCGAAATAGCCTTCGGCCTGGGCCACGAAGATCAGGGCCGACATCATCTGCCGGCTTTCCGCGATGCTCAGGTGCTGCTGCGGCACAGGGGTCCGGAATTGGAACCACAGGCCGGCGGTCAGCAGCACGGTGAGTGCCGCCAGAGCCCAACGTATCCACGTACGTTCCTTACCCATGCCGGACAGGTTCTCCTTCGTGCCCGGCGCCATCACGCCGGTCCTCGCCCCAGAACAACCTATCAGGCATGGGGCCAGGTCGCCGCCATCGCCAACCTATCCTTTTGGTCAGAATGGAAGTCCAGAATGAAAACCCGGTTTAACACAGGGCCGGTGGCAGGCCGGGATGTTCATCCGGGCCGGGGGGGGGGGCTTGCGGATCACCCAGCGGGCGCACCATCATCACCCAGTCCAGCCAGCGCCCATGTTTGACGCCCAGACCGGGAATGGTCCCGGCCAGTTCAAAGCCCAGTGCGCGATGCAGCCCGACGGAGCCTTCATTGCTGCCATCGCCGATCACGGCCACCATGCGGCGATATCCGGCGCGGGTGCATTGATCAATCAGGGCCTTGAGCAGGGCACGCCCGACACCGGCTCCCTGCGCTTCCGGCGCTACATAGATGGAATTCTCCACCGTGAAGCGATAGCCGGGGCGGGACCGGAACGGACTGCCATAGGCATAGCCCAGCACCTGCCCGAACCGTTCGGCCACTAGGTAGGGGAAACCCTGGGCCTGAATGGCGGCCATGCGCATGGCCATTTCGCCGGTGTCTGGTGGAACACTCTCATAGCTGGCCGTGCCCTCACTGACGTGCGGGGCATAGATGGCGGCGATGGCGGCGGCGTCGGCAGCTGTTGCTGTGCGGATGTGCATTTCTCTTTCGTCCCGTCCAGGCTAACGCGCCTTGGGCCGCAGCTTGTCGGCGGGGACCGCCGCGAGGCGGGTCACCAATTGGCACATATGGGTCGCCAGGGTGGGCAGGTAGGAACGGCGTGCCAAGGCGACCTCATCCATATAGAGGGAGCGGTTCAGTTCAATCTGCAGCGCATGCACGCCATCACCGGGCCGGCCATAATGGCGGGTAGTGTATCCACCGGCATAGGGTGCGTTCCGGCCCACGACATAACCCAGATCGGTCAGAACATCTTCGGCTGCACCCGTCACGGCGGCATGGCAGGCACTGCCGAAGCAATCGCCCAGTACCATGTCCAGCGACCCGCTGGCCGCTGCCTCCGGCGGCAGACCTATGGAGGGCATGGAATGGCAGTCCACCAGGATGCAATAGCCAAAGGCCGCGCGCGTCTGATCAATCAGGCCGCGCAGGGCGGCGTGATAAGGGTAATAGCAACGGTCGACCCTATCCACGGCCTCGGCGAATCGCAGGCGCCTGGCATAAATCTCCTCCCCGCTGGCCACCACGCGCGGGATGGTGCCCAGCCCCGCCGCCACACGCGGACTGCGGCTGTTGACATAGGAGGGCAGGGCGCCTTCGAACATGGTCGGGTCGAATTCGAACGGTTCCCGATTGGGGTCCAGATAGGCACGCGGGAACAAAGCCAGCAGCAGCGGCACGCCCAGATCGACGGCGGGGGCGAAAATCTCGTCGACGAAGCAATCCTCTGACCGGCGCAATGCCGTTCCGTCCAGCCGTGAATGCGCTACGAAGCTTTCCGGATAATCGCGCCCGCTATGGGGGGAGGCCAGGACGATGGGGTGCTGCACCTGCGCCGGACGCAACACGCGGAACACATTGCCCCCGTATCCCGCATCCGGGGGACGGCTGGCCGGCTTCATGCTGCCCAGGGATGTGTTGGTGCTGCTCATGGCTGAAAGATGTATCGAATTGTGAGATGCCCCGCCACCCGAACAGGCCGCCTTCGAAAAAAAACGACAATTTTCTGAAAAGAGGGTGTTGCAATGCCCGGATCAGGTGGTTATAAGCACGCCCACCCCGACGGCGCTGACGACGACGGCAACGGAAACGAAGCCAACGACGACACGGCATTGGGGCTAGGACGGATGGGCGCGTAGCTCAGCGGGAGAGCACTACCTTGACATGGTAGGGGTCACAGGTTCAATCCCTGTCGCGCCCACCATCCGTTCTAAACCAAAAGGGCCGGCACCCACCAGGGGCTGGCCCTTTGGCTTTTCGGGCCCACATCCACCTCATCGCGATGCCATCACATCCCGCACGTGTGCGGCCAGCCGCGCGGTATCGTCCAGCGGCTGATAGGTCCAGCTTTCCAGACGGCCCTGGAAAGGACGCGTGATTCCCTCCGCCCGTATCGCGTCATGGAATCGGGTGAATTTCGGTGCGTTGCCAGGCAGGTCGATGACATGCACGGGTTTGCCCGTGCTGGCTGCCTCCGACACCATCGCCACACTGTCGGAGGTGACGATCAACGCATCGGCCAGGGCCAGCATCCCGAAATAGGGGTTGGGGCCTGTTCCGTCCCACAGGTAAACCGGCAGGCCCGACAGTGCCTGCTTCAGAATCGCTTCATTGTCCGCGCCTGTGCGTCGCGACGTGGTGATCAGCATGCCTACGCCCTGGTCGCGGACCAGGGTGGCCAGTTGCTCTGCCACACCCGTCATCATCTGTGGCGTTAATTGGCAGAAGCGGTTGGAACCGCCGATCATCACGCTGACCAGGGGGCGACCTCGGCCTTCGGCCAGATGTCCCCATTCCGTGGCTGCCGCTGACAGCTTCTCCGGTGTCACGCGGTGGATGGCACCCACACTCTCCACGAGGTTCGCGCCGCTCTTGCCATCATGGCGGGGCAGGGACACAAGATCGAAGCGGTCTAGTGGCACCCCTGGATTCTGAATATGCACGCGCACTGTACGGGGTGAACGCCGTCCCACCGCCATGGACAGGGCCACCGCTTGCCGTCCCGAACTGATCAACAGATCGGGCCAAGGTGCGGCCAGACGATCCGATGATGGGCCCAGAGGCAGGTCCAGGCCCGGCAGGGGCAGGTAGGGCGTCATCTGTCGCCAGGGGCTGCGCAGCTTCACGCGTTTCACCATCGGGGACAGGCCCAGCGCCTCCGCCAGACCCAGGCAGGGGTTCTCGATTCCTGCCCGCCCATCAGACACGACCCAACAAGTAGGGATTTTGTTGTCCGCATACGTATGCGAAGACTTGTCCCCAGGAAATTTTGTGTCGCAAATCGGGTCGCCCTTGCAGGTTGGGCCGTCCCGTGTAATATCCTTGCTCAAATCAAGAACTCCTGGAGTTAAAAAATCACCATGCGGCGGGTCAAACTCGACCGAATTGATCGGCGCATCCTGCGCGACCTGCAGGCGGACGGCCGGATGACCAATGTGGAATTGGCCCGGCGTGCCGGTATTTCGGCTCCCCCCTGCCTGCGGCGCGTGCGCGCGCTGGAAGAGGCGGGCTATATCCGGGGCTACCATGCCGACATCAATCCGGAATCCATGGGCTTCCATGTCACGGTTTTCGCACAGGTCGGTCTGTCGTCCCAGGCGGAAAGCGATCTGAAGCGTTTCGAATCGTTGGTCAATTCCTGGCCTGAGGTTCGGGAATGCAACATGCTGGCTGGTGAGACGGACTTCCTGCTGAAGGTTGTCGCCGTCGACTGGGACAGCTATCAGCGCTTCCTGACCACCAAGCTGACCGCAGCACCCAATGTCAGCCACGTGAAATCGGCCCTGGCCATCCGCCAGTCCAAATACGCCCCCGGCGTGCCGATTGATGTGGATGTCGGTCCGGAGTCGAAGGACGAGGACGACGAGGATATTGAAGACTGACCGTCTTCACGGAAAAGGCGCCCCTCCGGGCGCCTTTTTTATGGCTTCTTAGCCCAGCGCCATCCGCAGCAGCCCGAACGCCGCCCCGGCCAGCACCAGCCAATGCACTGCCAGCTTGAAGCGCAGCATGGCGGCCAGGGCGACGGCAGCGACCGTCACGGCGATCCAATCGACAGACCCGCGGGGCAGCAGCACGGCCTCGCCCAGAACCACGCCCAGGTTCAAGATTACCCCAACCACTGCCGCCGTGATGGCGGCCAGGGCCCCTGCCGCCGCCCGGTTATGGATCAGCGCCTCCACATAGGGCGCGCCGGCGAAGATGAAGAAGAAGCAGGGCAGGAAGGTGACATAGGTGGTGAGTGCGGCCCCCGTGATCCCCGCCGCCAGCGGCGACAGGCTGCCCGGATGGTTCCAGCCTGCGAAGAATCCGACATATTGGGTGACCAGAATAAGCGGCCCCGGCGTGCTTTCGGCCAGTGCCAGCCCGTTCACCATGTCGGCGGGCGTCAGCCACTGGTAATTCTCCACCGCGCGCTCGGCGATGAAGGGCAGCACCGCATAGGCACCGCCAAAGGTGACAAAGGCCGCCGTCGTGAACAGGTCGGCGATGTCGGCCCAGGGGCTGCGCCCCAGCAGCAGTACCGTACCGACGACGGGCACCAGCAGCAACAGGGCGAAAAGGACAGCCAAACGTAGAAGACGCTTCGCACTCCGATCTACTGGCCGATCATCGGGGACGAAATCATCGCCCACGCCATGGCCCGCCGGTGCGAAAAGCGGTCGCCCGGACTTGGCCGCGACATAGCCGATAAATGCCGCCGCAGCGATCACCACCGGAAACGGCACATGGCCCAGATACAGGCCCAGAAAGGCCGCCAGAGCCAGCAACAGCGGTGCTGGCCCTTTCAGGGTCCGCCGGCCCAGGCGCCAGACAGATGCCGCGATGATGGCGATCACCACCGGCTTGACGCCGTCAAACAGGGCCGCCACCCAGGCCAGATCGCCATGTTCCGCCGCCAGCCAGGACAGGACCAGCAGCACCAGCGCGCCTGGCAGCACGAACAGGCCGCCAGCCACCAACCCGCCCCACACCCCATGCAGGCGCCAGCCGACATAGGTGGCCAACTGCTGCGCCTCGGGTCCGGGCAGCAACATGGCGAAGTTCAGCCCGTGCAAGAACCGCGTGCTGTCGATCCAGCGCCGTTTATCCACCAGTTCTTGCTGCATCAGGGCGATCTGCCCCGCCGGCCCACCGAAACTGACACAGCCCAGCCACAACCAGAACCGCAACGCCTCCCCGAAACCGGGCATCCTGTTCTCCCTTCATTCACACTGGCGAATGCTGCGGGTGCGACGGCGCAGATGCAACCTTGTCCTTATGACAAGACAATGAATGCGCCGACGCCGCACTTGCGTCAGGAAGAACGGGCAGAACCCTGGATATGCCCGATGTACACGCCCACGCATTTCAAGATGGAAGAGAGCGACGCCCTCGCCCTCATCGAAACTCTGTCTTTCGCCACGCTGGTCAGCCTGGGGGAGGGGGGATTGCTGTCCACACCACTGCCCCTGCTGCTGGACCGTTCCGGTGATGGCGTCCGCCTGATCGGCCATGTCGCCCGCGCCAACCCTCATTGGAAGCGGTTTGACCCCGCCGTCCCGTCATTGGCCATTTTCCAGGGCGGTGACGGCTATGTCACCCCCGCCTGGTATGCGGAAAAGCAAAAGACGGGCAAGGTCGTGCCGACCTGGAACTATGTTAGCGTCCATGCCCATGGGCGGCTGGAGGTGGTGGAGGATGCCGCCGGCCTGCTGGATATTGTCACCCGTCTGACCGACCGGCATGAGTCGGGGCGGGAACGTGCATGGCAGGTTGGTGACGCGCCCGAAGACTATATCGCCGCCATGCTGCGTGGCATCGTTGGCGTCGTGCTGCATGTGGACCGGCTGGAAGCCAAGGCCAAGTTGTCCCAGAACAAGGATGATCAGGACCGCGCCGCCATCCGGGCCGGAATGGCGGGCGTTCTGAGCATCCCGTGACTATACCCGGCTCATGAAACCCAGACGGACGGCCAGGCCCAGGAAGACGGTACCGGACAGATAGTTCAATACCTTCGCCGCCAACGGGTTACGGGCCAGATGCCGACCCAGGCCACCCGCACCGGCACCAACCGCGGCATTCACGATGGTGCCGGAGATGTTCATCATCGTACCCAGGATCAGGGCCTGCACGATGACGCTGCCGCGTGCGGGGTCGATGAATTGCGGCAGGAACGCCAGGAAGAAGATGGCGACCTTCGGGTTCAGGATGTTGGTGACGGCCCCGCGCAGGAAGATGCGGCTGATGTCCTTCTGCGTCACCTTCGTTCCGTCGGCCACCGGAGGCGCGGCCCGGAATGTGTTCCAGGCCAGCCAGACCAGATAGGCCGCCCCCGTCCAGCGCACGATCTCAAACAGCAGAGGGGAGGCCATCAGCAAGCCCGCAAGCCCAAACGCTGCCGCCGCCGTATGCACCATGGCCCCACAGGCCACGCCCAGCGAAGCCGCAACCCCTGCCTTCGGTCCCCGATGCGCCCCGCTGCCCAGGCAGAACAGCATGTCCGGCCCCGGCGTCAGGTTAAGCGCCAGGGCGGCGGCCATGAACAGCAGCAATGTTTCGATGGGGAAGGCGGGCATAGGCAGGGCACTCCATCACCGTGAATGGTGTCCATGCTGCCGGTGGTGGCGACCTTACGCCACCACGATTTCCTCAGCCCTGTATCCCTGAATATAGAGAAGGGCCGTCAGGTCGCCATGGTCGATGCGGGCACGGGCCTGGGCGGCCACACTGGGCTTGGCGTGATAGGCGACACCCATGCCGGCGGCCATCAGCATGGGCAAATCATTGGCCCCATCGCCCACCGTAATGCTGGCCGCCACGGGCACGCGCTTTGCGGCCGTGATACGGATCAGGGCCTGATGCTTGGCATCCTTGTCCAGGATCGGCTCGAACACTGTGCCTGCCAGCTTGCCACCCTCCACAATCAGGTCATTGGCCTGATCCTCGTCAAAGCCCAGTTGCTCGCGCACATGGGCCGTGAAGGTTTTGAACCCGCCCGATACCAGGGCGCAATAGACGCCATGCTTTTTCAAGGTGGCGATCAGGGTAGCGGCACCCGGCATATAGGTGATGCGCCCGATCATCTGGGTCAGCACGCCGGCATCCAGCCCCGCCAGCAGCGCCACGCGTTCGCGCAGGGCACCCTTGAAGTCGATCTCGCCATTCATGGCGCGGTGGGTGATGGCGGCGATACGGTCGCGGGCGCCAACCAGATCGCCCAGCTCATCCAGCATCTCCTGCTGGATGATGGTCGATTCCATATCGGCGACCAGAACTGACTTGCGACGGCCTTCCACCGGCTGGGCGACGATATCGACCGGCATGCCCGCCAGCGCTTTGGCCACGGCGGCCTGCGCCTGGTCGTCATTCAGCCCGTCAAAGCCGATATCACAGGCAATACTCGGTACCAGCCAGTCCGCCGGCGCTGTCTGCGCCCCCAGATCGGCCAGAGCGGCGCGGGCCTGCTTGGCGACGGCATCGTCCAGCGTGAAGACGGCCGGATCGGCGATCAGGGTCAAGACTTGTCGCAGCATCGGAGGTCCCGTCCAATTGGGGTGGTCGATTGCCGCCCTTATCGCCCCCAATTGAACCGCTGGCAATCAATCGTCTGTGGGGGGAAGCCATCTAGAAATATCAAGTCGCCATGGGGGGAAGGAAACTGAACGCATCAACGGGCTGGATCACGCGCCGGTTTGGCTATGATACGTGCACATCATCCGGCCAGCACCATATTGAATATACGCCTGAGAACGAAATAGAGAGTTCGAATACCCTGTTAAAAGTCCAGCCCTCCGAAGCTTGACTGCGTCTGGACAATCTTGCGCTTACCATGGTACCGCTTCGAACTCATAATTTGGGTGATGCGTGATGCTGGAGAATTGGGCTGACGGCTATATTGCCGACATTAACTACACGAATAATTTCTATGGGGAGCTTTTGCCCCATTCATTGCAATTCTGCATGACCCTCAAAGGCTTCGAAGCACCCGATGCCAACCAGCCACTGCGCTACTGCGAACTTGGGTGCGGGTATGGTGTGACGGCCAACATGATGGCTATGGCCTATCCGCACATTACTTTTGATGCTGTTGATTTCAATCCTAGCCAGATCGTGGCGGCGAGAGCAGCAGCTGAATCTGCCGGATTGCAAAATATTCGTTTTCATGAGCGGAGTTTTCAGGAGTTTCTGGACGAATCGGATTTGCCTGAATATGATATTATAAGTCTCCATGGAATTCATAGTTGGGTGTCGCTTGAGAATAGAAAACATATATTAAGCTTTATTAAGAAAAAATTACGTTCGGGTGGAGTTGTTTATATTTCATACAACTGTTCTGTTGGCTGGCTGCCTTTGGCGCCGTTGCGAAAACTTATTCAAGAGCATGCAGAGGCCTCAGCGGGAGGGCGGCAGGAGCAGATCAGCCAGGCGCTGGCGCTTACAAGGGAATTGATTGAAACTAATGCGCATTATTTTAAGCATGTGCCCGGGGCGGTAGCGCAGATCAAAGCCATGGACCAGAAGGCACTTGGCTATATCGTCCATGAATTTCTTGGACAGGAATGGCACCCGTCCTACTTCGCCGACATGGCCGAGGAACTCTGGAGCGTCAAGCTCAGCTTTGCGGCATCGGCATATCTTAAGGACCATGTTGATCAGGTTAATCTATCCAATGAGCAGCTATCCTTGTTGAACAAGATCAAGGACCCAAATCGTAAAGAAAGCCTGCGCGACATTATGGTGAGCCAGGGATTTCGGCGTGACATTTTTGTGCGTGGTCCTCGAAAACTCAGCGTCGCGCGCCGGGCGCAGATTTTGTCCAACTATCGCTTTGCGCTTACAATCACTCCCGACTCTTTCGTCTCCAACCTGGATACATTGAACGGGAAGGCGCAGCTGTCCTTGGAGCTTTATGGACCTGTACTACAGCGCATGGCCAAGGGTCCGGTTAGGCTGATGGACCTGATTGAGGATAAAAGTTGTAGCAAGTTCAGTGCGACCAGCCTGATGCAGATGCTTGTTGTCCTGGTTGCCACTGAACAGGCTTCACTTTGCTTGCCGGATGAGGGTTACGATGTTCGCCGGGTTCGGGCTTCGGCCATTAACGAGGCGCTGTTTCAAGAGCCGGGTATGGGATGTAATCTCTATTGGGCCTCGCCGTTGCTCGGCAGCGGCATTCTCACTGATTGGCTGAATGTCACTATCCTCGGCGCCCTAGAACGCGGAATCGATCCCGTTGATTTGGCGTGGACCCGGCTGCGGGACAATGGGCAGCGTCTGGTGCATGAGAGCCGGTCTTTGCGTACGGAAGCGGAAAACCGCGATGAATTGGCCCGGCGTGTGGAGCAGTTCCGAGCTGGTGAGTTTCAGCGGCTTACAGGGTTAGGCGTCAGCACGATGCCACGCTGAAGGCCTGCTTGCGAAATGCCGGGGCGGGGGTTAACACCAATCAATGAATCCAACTTCTGTCCTCATTGCTAAACCGCGCCCAGTCCTCATCATTGGCGGCCCCACTGCTTCGGGAAAGTCCGGGCTCGCTCTGGCCTGGGCAAAGCGGGTCGGCGGGGTTGTCATCAATGCCGATAGCATGCAGGTCTATGCCGACCTGCGTGTGGTCACCGCCCGTCCCTCAGAGACGGACGAGGCGGAGGCCTCACATATATTATATGGTATCGTGCCCGCCTCGGTGCGGATGAGTGCCGCGCGTTGGCGGGAACTGGCGCTGGCGGAGATTGACCGAGCGCACGGGCAGGGGCGCCTGCCCATCGTGGTGGGCGGTACCGGGCTCTACCTGCGCTCCCTGATGCAGGGCCTCTCCGATATTCCCGACATCCCGGCGGACATCCGTCATGCCGCGATGGACTTGCAGGCGGAGATCGGCAGCCCCGCCCTGCATGCCCGTCTGGCAGCGGTGGATCCGGTAACAGCATCCCGCCTGCACCCAACCGACAGCCAACGCTTGATCCGTGCCTGGGAGGTGATGCAGGCCACGGGCCGTTCGATCAGCGACTGGCAGGCGGCCCCGCCGACCGATGTGCCCACACACCTGTCCTTCACGACCCTGGTGGTTGAACCACCCCGCCCGCGCCTTTACGCGCAATGTGACCAGCGGTTCCGGATCATGCTGGAGCAGGGGGCGGAGGCGGAGGTGGCGGCCTTGATGGCCCAGGGCCTCGATCCCGCCCTGCCGGCCATGAAGGCGCTGGGCGTGCCGGAGATTGCGGCCATCCTGTCCGGCACGCTGGACCGCGAAACAGCCATCGCCAGGGCGCAGCAGTTGACCCGCAATTATGCCAAGCGGCAATTGACATGGTTTCGTAACCAGATGCCTTCCGCAGTGCGGTTGGATTCGACGGAACTTGCATCTGAAGGGGCGTTCGCGAAATTTTATGACCGTATCATGACAGGCATGACTAAGATCATTGCCAAAACCGGTTGACCATCTTTCCGGTTCCGTCTAGGGTGCCGCCACGTCGCCTTTCGCCCCTGCGAGATGCGGCGTTTTTCAACCCTGTTGGAACTGTTTGAAAGCGTCTGCCATGTCTTCGGGAACCATCCTCTCCGGTGCGGAAATCGTCATCAAGGCCCTGCGGGACCAAGGTGTAGATACGATCTTCGGCTATCCGGGCGGGGCGGTACTACCCATCTATGATGCGCTGTTCAAGCAGAACCAGATCAAGCACATCCTGGTCCGCCACGAACAGGCTGCCGTCCATGCCGCAGAGGGCTATGCCCGTTCGTCCGGCAAGGTCGGTGTCGTTCTGGTCACGTCGGGCCCCGGTGCCACCAATGCCGTTACCGGTCTGGTTGATGCGCTGATGGACAGCATTCCCATCGTCTGCCTGACGGGACAGGTGCCGACGCACCTGATCGGCAATGACGCGTTCCAGGAATGCGACACGACCGGCATTACCCGGCCCGCGACCAAGCACAATTACCTGGTCAAGGACGTCAACAATCTGGCCCGTACGCTGCACGAGGCGTTCTATGTGGCTAAGAATGGCCGTCCCGGCCCCGTCGTCATCGACATCCCCAAGGATGTGCAGTTTGCCGACGGCGTCTATCGCACGCCGGGCGAAAGCCAGCCTAAGTCATACCGTCCGCAGGTGAAACCCGACCTCAACAAGGTTGAGGAAGCGGTGGAGATGCTGGCCAATGCCAAGCGTCCCATCTTCTATGTCGGCGGCGGTGTCATCAATGCCGGCCCGGTCGCCAGCCAACTGCTGACGCAGCTGGTCCGCATGACCGGCTATCCCTGCACCACCACGCTGATGGGTTTGGGTGCCTATCCGGCCCATGATCAGCAGTGGCTGGGCATGCTGGGCATGCACGGCACCTACGAGGCCAATCTGGCCATGCATGGCTGCGACCTGATGGTCTGCGTCGGCGCCCGCTTTGACGACCGCGTCACCGGCAAGGTCAGCGAATTCAGCCCGAATTCGAAAAAAATCCATATCGATATCGACCCGTCGAACATCAACAAGAATGTTCGCGTCGATCTGCCCATCGTCGGCGACGCGGCCTATGTCCTGGAAGACATGATCCGCATCTGGAAGGCCCGCAACAAGCGTGCCGATCAGGCTGCGTTGAAGTCCTGGTGGGACCAGATTGCCGTCTGGCGGTCCAAGGACTGCCTGAAGTACGAGAAGACCGACAAGGTCATCAAGCCGCAATACGCGCTGGAGCGTCTGCGCGCCGCCGTGGCCGGTCGCGACGATGTGTTCATCTCCACCGAGGTGGGCCAGCATCAGATGTGGGCGGCCCAGTTCCTGCCCTTCAACAAGCCCAACCGCTGGCTGACCTCGGGCGGCCTGGGCACCATGGGCTACGGCCTTCCCGCCGCCATCGGTGCACAGATCGCCAATCCCGGCGCGCTCTGCATTGACGTCGCCGGCGAAGCGTCGATCCAGATGAATATCCAGGAAATGTCGACGGCCCTGCAATATCGCCTGCCGGTCAAGGTCTTCATCCTGAACAATCAATGGATGGGCATGGTCCGGCAGTGGCAGGAACTGCTGCACGGCTCACGTTATTCCGAAAGCTATTCGGAGGCTTTGCCAGACTTCGTGAAGCTGGCCGATGCGTTCGGCGGTGTTGGTCTGCGCGCCACCAAAGTGTCGGAAGTGGACGATGTCATTGCCGAGATGATCGCCATTCCGCGCCCGGTCATCGTCGATATGTGCGTGGACCAGAAGGAAAACTGTTTCCCCATGATCCCCGGTGGCAAGGCGCATAATGAAATGCTGCTGGGTCCGGCGGACAAGGTTTCTGAAGCCACGCCGGAGGAGGGGATGGTGCTGGTGTAAGCCAGCCATCCCAGCCCCTTCGCCCGATAAAGACCAGAATTCCCGGAGCCTCGCCCCGTGACCCAAGATACCAGCATCCGTCGCCACACCATCTCCGTGCTCGTCGATAACGAGCCGGGCGTGCTGGCGCGCGTCATCGGCCTGTTCTCTGGCCGTGGCTACAATATCGAAAGCCTGACCGTGGCGGAGATTGATGCGAGCGACAGCCTGTCGCGCATCACCATCGTCACATCGGGCACGCCCATGATCATCGAACAGATCAAAGTGCAGCTGGACCGTCTGGTCCCCGTCCACAAGGTCAAGGATTTGACCCTGGAAGGCCCGTTCATCGAGCGGGAGATGGCCCTGGTCAAGGTTGTGGCCAATGGCGAGAAGCGGGTGGAGTCCTTGCGCATCGGTGATGTCTTCAAGGCCCGCGTCGTGGATGCCACCATCAACAGCTTTGTGTTTGAGATCACCGGCACTGCCGATGACCTGAACCGCTTCATCGACCTGATGCAGCAGTTGGGTGAGGTTGATATCAGCCGGACGGGCGCTGCCGCCCTGTCGCGCGGCACGTCGACCCTCTAAGATCAGTTCAAGTTTACCCCAATGCCGGCACCCCGCACCGGGGGCCGGACCTGACCACAGCAGAGCAGAACGAAGGAACATTCCCATGCGCGTCTATTACGATCGCGACGCCGACGTCAACCTGATCAAGGGCAAGAAGGTGGCCATCGTCGGCTATGGCAGCCAGGGCCATGCCCACGCCCAGAATCTGCGCGACAGCGGCGTAACCGACGTGATCATCGCGCTGAAGGCCAATTCGCCGACCCGCGCCAAGGCCGAAGCCGCCGGCTTCAAGTGCGTCACCCCGGCGGAGGCGGCGGCCACCGCTGACGTGATCATGATCCTGACGCCGGACGAGCATCAGGCCGAGCTTTACAATAACGAGATCGGCCCGAACCTGAAGCAGGGTTCCGCCATTGCGTTCGCCCACGGCCTGAACGTGCATTTCCGCCTGATCGAGCCGCGCCCGGACACGGACGTGTTCATGATCGCCCCGAAGGGCCCCGGCCACACGGTGCGCGGTGAATACAAGAAGGGCGGCGGCGTTCCCTGCCTGGTCGCCGTTCACCAGAACGCGTCGGGCAATGCCTTCGACGTCGCCCTGTCCTACGCTTCCGCCGTTGGTGGTGGCCGTTCGGGCATCATCGAGACCACCTTCAAGGAAGAGTGCGAAACCGACCTGTTCGGCGAGCAGGCTGTCCTGTGCGGTGGCCTGACCAAGCTGATCCAGGCGGGTTTCGAAACCCTGGTCGAAGCCGGCTATGCCCCGGAAATGGCCTATTTCGAGTGCCTGCACGAGGTGAAGCTGATCGTGGACCTGATCTACGAAGGCGGCATCGCCAACATGCGCTACTCAATCTCCAACACGGCCGAATATGGTGACTATGTCACCGGTCCGCGCATCGTGACGGACGAGACCAAGGCCGAGATGAAGCGCGTTCTGACCGACATTCAGTCGGGCCGCTTCGTGCGCGACTGGATGCTGGAAAACAAGGCCGGCACCCCGTCCTTCAAGGCCACCCGCCGCATTGAGGCCGAGCACCCGATCGAGGAAGTGGGCGCCAAGCTGCGCGCCATGATGCCCTGGATCTCCGCCAACAAGCTGGTGGACAAGTCCAAGAACTAAGCCAGTTACCGAAGGGAAGCCAAGCCGCTGGATGGCGGCGCCCGGCGCCTGAGGGAACAGTAAGAAACCGCCCGGCAGGGAGACCTGCCGGGCGGCTTCTGTTTTGGCGACTATCACTAAAGATACAATTTTATCGACTTGCCCGTATCACGCGAGTGTCTTACCCTTTGGGTGGATCAAAATGATCGCCTTTGGGGGAGCCCATGATCTCGCTAAACGCGAGTCCGCTCTTCAGCGCCACGAACTCCATGGCGATGAAGACGGCTATCGACCGCCATGTCGATAAGGCGGTCGAAGAACGATTCAAAAAGGCCGATGCCCAGCAATATCAGGGCCGGTCACAGCAAGACATATATAAACGCCTGATGGAAATCGGCCTTACCGGTGGCGGGTTCGAGGAAGCCGCCAAAAGCGCTGCGCGTGTCGAGGAACTGGGCAAATACATGGATCAGGCCCGGTCGGAGATCGACCGTAAGGCCGCCAATGAGAAACTGACCCAGTCCAAACGCCGCATGGGCGAACTGGAGCAGGAGGCGCGTCAGGCCGCCGCGCGCGGCGATGCCCGCAAGCTGGCGCAGATCGCCCGTGAAGCCACCGGCATGACCCGCAAACTGGCGGAAGAGGCAAGAGGTTTGGTAGAGGGACGGAATGTCGATCCCGCTGAACGCGCCGCCGCCATCGCGCGCGGTGAACCCGATCCTGCCACGCCTGCGGAGCCGCAGCCCGGTATGACGGCGGGTGGCGTTCCCGTTTCTTACGCCCGCGCCTATGTGCAGGAAGTGCGCGACATTGCGGGCCGCGCCCGCACCTTGCTGACCCAGGCCGAAGCCAACAAGGGTAATACCCTGTGGATGAGCGAGGAGGAGAAGCAGAAGTTCGAAGAGAGCCTGAAGGCGTCCCGCGACGATCTGGCGGCGGCGGGCGAAACCCTGGAACGGCTGAACGGTACTCTGGAAACCATCGATCCCGGCGGGGCGGCGGACGCCGCCAGTACCACGGCTGGAACGGTGATGGATGTCACCTACACCAGCACCTATACCGAGACGCTGACCATCGCCATCCAGACTACGGAATCGTTCGTGTCGATCACGGCGTGATCAGCCGTTGATGTAAATTCGGTGATACCGCGCCCCTAATCGCGTCAGCACCTCATACCCGATGGTACCGGCCTCTTTGGCGACCTGATCGACATCGCGGTGCGGGCCGATAATGTCGGCCCAGCCACCGACCTGAAGCAGATGATCCGGCACGCCGGTGACATCGGCGGTCAGCAGGTCCATCGATACCCGCCCGATCAGGGGGGCGGCGTGGCCCGCCACCATCGCCACACCCTTTCCAGCGAGCGACCAGGGATAGCCATCGGCATAGCCCATGCCCAGGGCCGCCACCCTTCCTGGCGCCGCCACGCGGTGTGTCGCGTCATATCCGACCGTGTCGGGCGGGGCGACATCGCGGATTTGCAGGATACGGGCCAGCAGCCGGATGACGGGCCGCATCGGATTGGGTGCCCAAGGGGCGGGGTTGGGGCCGTAAAGCCCGATACCGGGTCGCACCAGATCGAAATGATAATCGGTCCCGTGGAAGATACCGGCAGAGTTCGACAGACTGACCGGCGCATTGGGCAGCCGGGCCAATGCCGCCCGTACCCGCCGCAACTGTTCCACCGTGAAGGGATTGGTCGGATCATCGGCGCAGGCCAGATGGCTCATCCAGGCCTGTAAATCGATGCCATCCAGCAGTCCGGCTGGATCATTGCATAATCGATCCAATTCAGCAGGTGGGAGGCCCAACCGGTTCATTCCGGTATCGATATGAATAAGGGCGGGCAGTTTGCGCCCCAGCTTGCGGGCATAGGCACCCCAGCGTTCAACCTCGCACAGGCTGCTGAGCACCGGCACCAGACCGCGCGCCGACAGCTCTGCCTCCGTCCCGGCAGGTACACCATGCAGTACCAGGGTGCGGGACTGGGGCAGGGCCGTCTTCACCCGCACACCGGCCTCGATATCGGCCACGAAGAAGGAACGGGCACCCGACTGCCACAGGGCCGTGGCAACGGCCACATCCCCCAAGCCATAACCATTGGCCTTGACCACGGCGGCGCACTCGGCCCCCGGTGCCCGATCCGCCATGTCGCGCCAATTGGCGACCAGGGCCGCCAGATCGATGACCAGCACGGCGCCAACGCGGGCCGCATCGGGGCTGTTCAACAGCCCCGCCAGATCACTCGTCATACGATCCGCCGCCATGCTGCGTGTCGAGATCGCCGAAGCGGGTGTAATTGCCGTCGAAATACAGGCGCACGGTGCCGACGGGGCCGTGACGCTGCTTGCCGATGATCACATCGGCGGTGTTATGGACCTGGGCCAGCCGGTCCTGCCACTGCGCATAGCGGTCGTTGTATTTGTCTTCCGACTCGTCGGGGCGGCGGCCAGGCTCCGCACGCTCAAGATAGTACTGTTCACGGAACACGAACATCACGACGTCGGCGTCCTGCTCGATGGAGCCGGATTCGCGCAGGTCCGAAAGCTGCGGCCGCTTATCCTCGCGGCTTTCCACCGAACGTGAAAGCTGTGAAAGGGCGATCACGGGCAGGTCCAGTTCCTTGGCGATGGCCTTCAGACCGCGCGTGATCTCAGAAATTTCCTGCACGCGGTTTTGCTCGCCCCGGTTCGACCCGCCGCCGCGCAGAAGCTGCAAATAGTCGACGACAATCAGGCCCAGCCCGTGTGTGCGCTTCAACCGGCGGGCGCGGGTGCGGACAGCGGTGATGGTCAGCGCCGGTGTGTCATCCACGAAGAAAGGCACGCGGGCCAGATACTGGCTGGCCTCCACGAATTTCGGGAAATCGGTGGCCGTAATTTCACCGCGGCGGATCTTGTCGCCCGACACCTCCGCCTGATCGGCAAGGATACGTAGGGCCAACTGTTCGGCGGACATTTCTAGGGAGAAGAAACCGACCGGCGCCCCTTCCTTGCCGCCCGACAGCATATAGGCCTTAGCGGCATTGAAGGCGATGTTGGTGGCCAGTGCCGTCTTACCCATGGAGGGGCGTCCGGCTAGGATCAACAGATCGCTGGGATGCAACCCGCCCAGCTTGGCGTCCAGATCGCGCAGGCCCGAGGTGACGCCCGTGACATGGCTGGATCGGCGGAAAGCGGCCTCGGCACTGGCGATGGCGGCGGTCAGCGCCCGGTCAAAGGGGATGAAATCGCCCTTGATGTCGCCGGTTGCCGCCAGTTCGAACAGCTTCTTTTCGGCATCCTCGATCTGGTCATTGGCCGCGATGTCGATATCGTGCTTGTAGGCCTGATTGACCATATCCTCGCCGACTTCGATCAACTGCCGGCGCAGGAAGGCGTCGTGGATAACCCGCCCGTAATCCTCCAGATTATGGACGGTGACGATGGCGGCAGCCAGGCGCGCCAGATATTCCGGCCCGCCAATTTCCGACAGGTCGCGGTCCTGCTCGAAATAGGCTTTCAGAGTGATCGGGTTCGCCACCTGGCCCCGGTCGATCATCTTCAGGACGGCCTGATAGATCTTCTGGTTGGCCGGGTCGAAGAAATGTTCGGGCCGCAGGAATTCGCCAACCTTTTCAAAGGCCTTGTTGTTCACAAGGATGGCGCCCAACACCGTTTGCTCCGCCTCCTCATTGTGCGGCGGCGTGCGGTATGAAACGGGGGCGGCACCGGCAAAGCCGGACGGGTCGATCAGCTTGGTATCCATGGCGGCGGCATTCTAGCGACCCGCTTCGCCGACGTCACCTGATCAGGCGGGTACGGGTCCAGAATGGCAGGGGATGAAACCTGTGGATAAGCTGTGGGTATCTTCAGCGCGGGCCGGAGAGCAGCCGGGCCGCATGATCGCGCACGGTCGCCGTCCACATAGCTAATCGCCGATCCTCAACGTCGTTCAGGTCCTGGCGCTTGAAATATTCGGCTTCAATCGCCCCCTCGGGGTGGCGACTGCCCAGCGTTGCGTTGCCCTTGGCGCGCTTACGCTCAAACTCGGCCCGGGACTTTACTGAATAGTGGTTTAGCTGACTGTACCGATGGGAGATCGGGTCGTTGAAGGCCAAGTGCCGGGGAGTGAATGCTGTCCCGCAATCATTCACGTAGCTGTACCCAGGCCGTAACAGTCCAGCGTGAACGGCCATCCTGTCCAGGGCGACCGGGCGTGCCAAGGTCTTGATATGGGCATGACCGGGAAACGCTGCTTCTGCGCAGCGGGTAAACCGTTCAACCACCAGCCGTCCATCCGGTTCAAGCTGCCCCGCTGACCCGAAATAGCGCCAGTGGAGACCGATGGCCCCGATATCCGGCCTGGGGAAGCGATCCAGAAACCGGGTGAGGTGACCATCTTCGGGCAGCAGCAGGAATTCATCGGCATCGATGAACAGCATCCAGGCCGCCCGGTCACCAAACCGGGATAAGGCGTCATTATAGGCGCTGATTTGGGGGCCGAGCGCGCCAAGGCTGCCCCATGACGCCGTCCGCGGATCAGGAACCGCATCCAGCAGCCGCAGCATGCCGCCATAGGTTAGCCACTGAGGCGGCGGACGGTCGGGCCAGTCGATCCGTGTAACGATACCGGCAGCGGCAAACCGGTCCAACAGGGTTGTCGTACCGTCCGCGCTGCCATTGTCATAGATGACGAAATGGTCGATGCCGATCAGGTGGTGATAGGCGATCCATTCCGCCAGACCTTCTTCTTCGTCGCGGACGATGGCGCAGAGATAGAAGGGGCCGATGGCTGATACAGGCGGATTCAACGGCACGGAACATTTCTCCAACCGGCATGACGGCCCACCGGCATGCGCTCAGGCCGCCCGTATCTGGTTATGGGCAATCCGCTTTTCATCGACCAGCATGTAATCGCGGGCCAACGGCACGGCACCTATATCGCGGGCCAACTGCATCTGGAACACCATATGACCCTGGTAACGGAAGGCACATTCCGCCCCCACCAGATAGAATTCCCACATGCGGCAGAAACGCTCATCATACAGCGCCTTTGCCTCATCCCGCCGCGCCAGGAACCGTTCACGCCAGTGCCGCAGGGTTTCAGCATAGTGCAGGCGCCAGATTTCCATATCGGTCAACCACAGGCCCGTCCTCTCAATTGCGGGCGTCACCTCCGACAGGGCAGGGGAGTAGCCGCCGGGGAAGATATATTTGCGAATCCAGGGATTGGTGGTGCCCGGCCCCTCTGACCGCCCGATGGCATGCAGCAGGGCCACCCCATCATCGGTTAACAAGTCGCGCACCCGTGTGAAGTAGGTCGAATATTGCGGCACGCCCACATGTTCGAACATGCCGACGCTGACGATCCGGTCGAACCGCCCCGGCACTTCGCGGTAATCGCACAGCTCAAATCGCACCCGGTCCGACAGGCCCGCCACTTCCGCCCGTGCCCGCGCCACTGTCAGTTGTTCCTTGGACAGGGTTATGCCCGTGACCTGTATATCTGCCAGCTTTGCCAGTGTCAGGGCCATACCGCCCCAGCCGCAGCCGATATCCAGAACACGAAGGCCGGGCTTCAGCAGTAGTTTAGCCGCGATATGCCGTTTCTTTGCCTCCTGCGCCTGATCCAGGCTCATGCCTGGTCGGGGGAAGTAGGCGCAGGAATATTGGCGGTCGGCATCCAGGAACAGGTCGTAGAATTGCAGAGATAGATCGTAATGATGGGCCACGTTCCGCCGGGACCGGTCCAACGGGTTGCGCTGCTGGATGACGCGCTGCACCCCCACCCCGATCCGTTGCGCAAACGCCCCGGCGGGGCCCAGATGGCTGAACCCCGCATTGCGGGTCACCAGATCGATAAAGTTGTAGAGACTGCCATCCACCATCTGCAGCGTGCCGTCCATATAGGCCTCGCCGGCATAAAGGCCGGGATGCAGACCCAGCTTCCATTCCAGGGCCGGATCGGTCAGGCGTATCGTGACGGCCCTGACACCGTCTGTTTCCGCACCGAAACGATGGGGCTGGCCGCGCGCGTCGATGACGGTCAGGCTGCCTTGGCGGATGATGGAGCGAAGAAAACGGAACAACAGCATGTCGGTGCACCCCAAGCCGCTGATACGTCTTGGAAAGGTAGTCACGCCATGCATCGCCGCAAACCTGGCCAAAAGAAAAAGGGCGGTCCCCCGAAAGGAACCGCCCTCTATCGCTACCTGGGTGCCGGATGTTTCCATCCGGCGTCCGGGGCCTTGATCAGGCCTCGGTCTCCTCGGTTGCTTCGGTCTCTTCGACCGTCTCGTCTTCGTCCTCGTCCTGATCGTTACCGACGACCATACCGCCACGGGCGGCCTGGACAGCGGCTTCGTCGACCGAACGGGCCACGTTCACGGTGACGCTCACGGCCACTTCCGGATGCAGGACAACCTTGACCTTGAACAGGCCCAGGGTCTTGATCGGATCGGCAATGGCGACCTGAGCGCGAGCGATCGTGGTGCCGGTGGCGGTCACAGCCTCGGCGATATCGCGCGAGGTGACCGAACCGTACAGCACGCCGGACTCGGCGGCCTGACGAACGACGATGACGGAAACGCCATCGACCTTCTTGGCCACAACCTCGGCTTCCTTCTTCAGTTCCAGATTGCGCGCTTCGATCTGCGCCTTCTGGCCTTCGAAATAGGCGAGGTTTTCCTTGGTTGCACGGAGGGCCTTCTTCTTCGGCAGCAGGAAGTTACGGGCATAGCCCGGCTTCACCTTGACCACCTGACCGAGTTGGCCCAGCTTTTCGACGCGTTCCAGCAGAATGACGTCCATTGTCTTTGCTCCTGGTTCGCTTACTTCACGACGTACGGCAGAAGAGCCAGGAAGCGGGCGCGCTTGATAGCACGGGCCAGCTCACGCTGCTTCTTCGCCGAAACGGCGGTGATACGGGACGGGACGATCTTGCCGCGTTCGGAGATGAACCGGGACAGCAGCTTGATGTCCTTGTAATCGATCGCCGGCGCGTTCGGGCCGGAGAACGGGCAGGTCTTCCGGCGACGGAAGAACGGACGACGGCCACCGCCGGAGCGGGGAGCGCCACCCGTGGGAGCGCCCTGGGGACGTTCGGTGGTCATGCGCGATCTCCTTCACCTTCAACGGCGGCGTCACGACGCGGGCCACGGCTGAAGCCGCCCTCGCGCGGACCACGGTCGCCGAATTCACGACGCGGGCCACGGTCGCCGAAGCCACCGCGGGGGCCACGCTCCGCGCGCTCACCCTTGTTGGCGAGCATGGCGGTCTGGCCTTCTTCGATCTTCTCGACCTTGACGGTCATGACGCGCAGCACGTCTTCGTTGATCGACAGGTTACGTTCCATTTCGGCAACGGCCGCCGCAGAGGCGTCCAGGCCGAGATACACGTAATGACCCTTGCGGTTCTTCTTGATCCGGTAGGTCAGGGTCTTCAGACCCCACTGCTCGGTCTTGACGACGGAGCCGCCCTGTTCCTTCAGGATGTTGCTGAAGGTCTCGGTCAGGGTTTCAACCTGAGTCGAGGAGATGTCCTGACGGAAAATCAGGATGGTTTCATACAGTGCCATATAACTCCCCATGGCTATTGATGGTCCGCCGCTGTGGCCAGAACGGGTTCTGGATCAGCCGCACGGTCCTAGCCGGCGCCTTGGCAAAGCACCGGCGGGGTTTCGGAAGGCGCGCACTATACAGAATGGGCGGCCACACGCAAGGCCCGCTGCCGCCCTGGCCCGGCATGGGCGGGGTGACCCTGCCGCATGGGGCTGCTAAAGGCTTGCCGCTATACCAGGTAGTAAATGGCTCAATGCCTCGCGATGAAGCTGCTGCGACGCCTTTGTCTTCAGTGTCTCGGCGATCCGGGTCACCACCGGCAGCGGCATCGCCTGTGAACAGGCGAACCAGAAGCCGAGTTCCGGCAGTTCGGCCACGATACGCAGGGGCAGAGCCTTGATCTCCGGCGTGTTCATCGAACCACCGATCAGCAGCCCGAAACGCAGCGTGCCATCCACCACCATATGCGCCAGCTGCCGCTGATCGTCCACGGCAATATGCCGGATGTTCCGGTTCTCCAGGACGGTGCGGTAGATCCCGCTGGGTGCCCCCAGCTTGCCATCGGCCAGCCGCAGAAAGTCGGACAGGTTACCGCCGAACAGATCATCCTGCCGTCCAACGAACACCATCCGGTCGCGTTTCACCTCCATCAACCAATGCACATCCTTTTCCCGGGCGGGCAGTCGGGCATAGCCGAGTGAGCATCCATCAGGCTGCCGCATCACCTCGTCCAGCCGCTGGTCATTAGTCAGTGGCCGAAGGACCATATGGATTCGTGCCTCCTCCGCGACGTGGGCCAACCAACGGCCCAGGGCAGGGCGGGGTGCGCCCATTGCGTCCACGGTGGTTGGCGCGATGGAGATCATCATCGACACCGGGGGATCATCGGCGGCGCCATAACTGGCGATTTCACCTGCCACCGCACACACGGGCGCCATCAGCATGACGATGCCGACGCACAGGAACCGGACGATGCGGTTAAGGGTCGCCATGCACCACCCCGTTGGACGACAAGCCACCATTATACGTCACCTGCGGTTGCCGGCAAAGACCGCTTGTCCCGACGCCGTGGCTACTGTGTGGGCGGTCCGTCATTGTTGAATGGTGCCGCTTGGCTGGGCTGCTGCGCATCGCCAAGGGCCACCCGGCGCAGCGCCTCCGCCTCCGTCCCCCGCAGCACCTGGGCAAGGCGAAGGGTCATGCTGGCCGGCAGTTCACGGCTGCAGGTGAACCAATATTCCAGTGGCTCCATTTCCGCGACGGTGCGCAGCCCCAACGACCGGATGTCGGGCGACTCCAATGTGCCGGCCAGGACAATGCCAAACCGGATGCGGCCCAGTGCCACCATCCGGGCCAGCGCGCGCTGATCGTCCACCGGCGCATAACGCACACCCTGCTTTTCCAGAATGGGGCGGTAAAGGCCGGACGGTGCGGCGATGCGGTTGTCGGCCTCCCGCAGCAGGTCGGCCATCCCCCCCTGGAACGGATCACCGCTCCGCGCGATGAAGATTACTCGGTCACGGCGGATCACGCTCAACCAGTTTGTCAGCTTTTCCCGCTCCGGAAGGCGCGCCATGCCCAGGATACAACTGTCGGGATATCGGGTGATCTCCGCCAGACGTCGGTCGAAACTGCCGGGTTGCATACGCATCCGCATTTCGCTGCGGTTCGCAACATGGGCCAGCCAGCGGCGCACCAGCGGCAGCAATTGCTGATGATCGTCCACCAGAAGCGGGGTCAGCGGCACCATCAGGGTAATGCGCGGTGCCCCCTCCGGCCCAATTTCCTCATCCAGCGCCTTTGCGGGCGTCCAAACACCGGCCAGGGCCAGCGACAGCGCCAGGAAAGGCAGCAACAGGAACGGGTGGCGACGCGGGCTTGCCATGGGGCGGGTCCCGACTTGTGGTTGATGGATAGTGTAAGCCTATTATCCGCTCCCGCAAAGGGCGCTCGCGGAGTCGAAAGTCGCCATCGCGAACTGCGTTCCAGCCCATACAAGGGACCATTGACCCAAACAGCACGCTGAAGTGAATGACCTTCAGCACCGCCAGTATTTCCATCGGCTTAGTGTCACCTTCCGTAATCGTTACGGGCTTCTGCGCCTGTTCTGCGGGGCCGGATGGCTTGACAGGGCGATTTGTCGCTGTATCAAGGCCGCACGTGATTTATTGCAGGACCTATCTATGAGCCGCGCATTCGTCTTTCCCGGTCAGGGCAGCCAGGCCGTCGGCATGGGCCGTGAACTGGCCGAACGGTTCGCCATCGCCCGCGATACCTTTGCCGAAGTGGATGAGGCCCTGGGCCAGAAGCTGTCGACCCTGATGTTCGAGGGGCCCGGCGACGACCTGACCCTGACGGAGAATGCCCAGCCGGCCCTGATGGCGGTGTCTGTCGCCGTTGCCCGCGTGTTGCAGGCCGAGAAGGGCCTGGACCTGTCCAAGGCCGCCTTTGTGGCGGGGCACAGCCTCGGTGAATACTCGGCCCTCTGTGCCGCCGGAGCCATCACCCTGGGCGACACCGCCCGCCTGCTGAAGCTGCGCGGTCGTTCGATGCAGAAGGCCGTTCCGGTGGGTGTCGGCGCCATGGCCGCCATTCTGGGTGCCGATCTGGACGCGGCGCGTGAGATCGCGGCAGAGGCCGCTCAGGGTCAGGTCTGCACCGCTGCAAACGACAATGCGCCCGGTCAGGTGGTAGTGTCAGGCCACAAGGAAGCGGTGGAGCGCGCCATTAAGATCGCGGCGGAGCGCGGGTTCAAGCGCGCCATGCTGCTGCCCGTGTCTGCCCCCTTCCATTGCCCGCTGATGCAGCCCGCCGCCGACGCCATGGCAGAGGCGCTGGCCGGTACCGCCATCGTGTCGCCAGCAGCTCCGCTGGTCGCCAATGTCACGGCGTCGGCCATCACCGACCCGGAAACCATCCGTCGCCTGCTGGTGGAACAAGTCACGGGTGCCGTCCGCTGGCGCGAAAGCGTGCTGTTCATGAAGGAACAGGGCGTGACTGAACTGGTGGAACTGGGCGCCGGTAAGGTTCTGGCCGGTTTGGTGAAGCGCATCGACAAGGAGCTGGTCGCCAGTTCCGTTGGTCTGCCCGCCGATATCGACGCATTCTCCCTGGCCTGATCCGCTTTTCATATCTGGAGGTTTTCCATGTTCGATCTGAGCGGCAAGACGGCCCTGGTCACGGGTGCATCGGGGGGCATTGGTGCCGCCATCGCCCGCACCCTGCATGCCAAGGGCGCCAAGGTCGCCCTGCACGGCACCAAGGTGGAGGCGCTGGACGCGCTTGCCGCTGAACTGGGGGATAATGCCGTCGTGGTGCCCGCCAACCTGTCCGATCCGGCACAGGTGGAGGAACTGTTCAAGAAGGCCGAGGCTGCCCTGGGCGGTACCGTCGATATCCTGGTCAACAATGCCGGCCTGACGCGCGACGGTCTGATCCTGCGCATGAAGGATGAGGACTGGGACAGCGTCATCAATGTGAACCTCTCCGCCGGCTTCCGCCTGTCGCGCGCCGCCGTCAAAGGCATGATGAAGCGCCGCTGGGGCCGCATCATCGGCATCACCTCGGTCGTGGGTGTTACCGGCAATCCCGGTCAGGTGAATTATGCCGCTTCCAAGGCCGGCATGATCGGCATGTCCAAGGCGCTGGCCCAGGAAGTGGCGACGCGCGGCATCACCGTGAACACGGTGGCGCCCGGCATGATTGCTACGGCCATGACCGATGTTCTGAACGACGCCCAGAAGGACGCGATGAACAGCCGTATTCCCGCTGGCCGTCTGGGCACTCCGGATGATATCGCCGGCGCGGTGCTGTATCTGGCCTCCAACGAGGCCGCGTATGTCACGGGTCAGACGCTGCATGTGAATGGCGGCATGGCGATGATTTGATGCGGGCAGTGCCGGTTGGGGGCTTTCGAAAAGGCTCCCTCGGCACCACCTGCTGCGAATGCTGGTCAGGGGCCGCCGTTCATGTTAGATGACGGCTCTTTCCTGACCGGCGTCGCGGGCCGGGCAAGGAGACTGCTTGTTCGTTTCCCGTGACGACCCTTAACAACCGGCCCTGGCCGGTCCCACCGGAAGATCCTGAAAGGTCAAATAAATGAGCGATGTTGCTGAACGCGTGAAGAAGATCGTTGTCGAGCACCTGGGCGTCGACGAGGCCAAGGTCACCGACGAAGCCAGCTTCATCGACGATCTGGGCGCCGACAGCCTGGACACCGTCGAGCTGGTCATGGCCTTCGAGGAAGAGTTCGGCATCGAGATCCCGGACGACGCCGCTGAGAAGATCCTGACCGTTAAGGACGCCATTTCCTTCATCAGCGCCGCCAAGGACTGATAGCGAAGGTGGGACAAGGGCGGGGGGCGGCCATGCATGGCCGCTCCCGGTCCTGGCAATCCTCCTCGCTCTGCACCATCTCTACCCGGGTGGCGGCTTCGGCTGTGCCCGTTATCGTCTTCACTTCGTAAGGTCGGATACATGCGCCGCGTCGTCATCACCGGTATGGGTCTCGTGACTCCGCTCGGGGTCGGGGTGCAAACCAACTGGGATCGGCTGATCAAAGGTCAGTCGGGCATTCGCACCATCCAGGGCTTCGATGTCTCCGATCTTCCCTGTCGCATCGCGGGCCAGGTGCCGCGCGGTGACGGCAGCGACGGCACGCTGAACCTCGATCTCTTCATTCCGCCCAAGGAACAGAAGAAGATGGATGACTTCATCATGTTCGCCATCGCGGCGGCAGAGGAAGCCATCAAGGACAGCGGCTGGAAGCCGTCCAATGACGAGGAATTTGAACGCACGGGCGTGTCCGTGGGCTCCGGCATCGGCGGCCTGCCCGGCATTTACGAAACGTCGCTGGTGCTGGCCGAAAAGGGTCCCCGCCGCGTTTCGCCCTTCTTCATCCCGTCGTGCCTGATCAATCTGGCGTCGGGCCATATCTCCATCAACCATGGCTACAAAGGCCCGAACCACGCTGTGGTCACGGCTTGTTCCACGGGTGCCCATTCCATCGGCGATGCCGCGCGCATGATCGCGCTGGACGATGCCGACGTGATGGTGGCCGGCGGTGCCGAAGGGGCTTGTTCGCGTCTGGGTATTGCCGGCTTTGCCGCCGCCCGCGCGCTGTCCACCGGCTTCAACGACACGCCCGAACGCGGCTCCCGCCCCTATGACAAGGACCGTGACGGTTTCGTCATGGGCGAAGGGGCCGGCGTTGTGGTTCTGGAAGAACTGGAACACGCCAAGGCGCGTGGGGCCAAGATTTACGCCGAAGTGGTTGGCTATGGCCTGTCGGGCGATGCCTATCACATCACCTCGCCGTCCGAAGATGGCAATGGCGGATTCCGCTCCATGCGCATGGCTATGAAGCGGGCTGGCCTGAACCCCGGCGACATCGACTATATCAACGCGCACGGCACTTCCACGCCGCTGGGCGACATGATCGAACTGGGGGCTGTGAAGCGCCTGTTCGGCAATGATCTGGCCGGTGCCTCTATGTCCTCGACCAAGTCGGCCATCGGTCACCTGCTGGGTGCCGCCGGTGCGGTCGAAGCCATCTATTCCGTCCTGTCGATCCGCGATCAGATCGTTCCCCCGACCCTGAACCTGGAGAACCCGGACGAAGGTACGGCGGGTGCCGATCTGGTGCCGAAGGTGGCGAAGGAACGCAAGGTCCGCGCTGCCCTGTCCAACAGCTTCGGCTTTGGCGGCACCAACGCCTCGCTGGTGTTCAAGGCTGTGTCCTGATCACCAGCGTGACCGAGACGCCAGAAAACCAGACAAAACCGCGCCGCCGTTGGCTCTTGCCGACGGCGGCGTCGCTTTTTGTCCTAGCGGCGGTGGGTGCCGGTGGTGCCTGGCTGGGCTGGCAGCGCTATGTCGGGCCGGGCCCGCTGACCGCCGATACTCCCGTGGTCATTCCGCGCGGAACGGGCGTGCAGGGCATTGCGCAGCGTCTCGTCGATGCCGGCGTGGTGGGTCACCCTCTGGAACTCGTCATCGCCTCACGCCTGCGTGGCGATGGGGCCAGGCTGCGGGCAGGGGAGTATCTGTTCCCGGCGGGGATCAGCGTGAAAGACGCGCTGGACCTGATCATCTCCGGCAAGGTCATCGTCCACCGCGTGACGGTGCCGGAGGGGCTGACTAGTTGGCAGATCGTGGAACGCCTGCGTGGTGAGCAGACGCTGTCGGGCGACGTCACCGACATTCCCGCTGATGGCACCCTTCTGCCCGAAACCTATCAATATCTGCGCGATGATGCCCGCGCCGACATCCTGTCGCGCATGTCGGACGACATGGAAAAGGCGCTGGATCGACTCTGGGCCGACCGTGACCCCAACCTGCCCCTGAAATCGAAGCAGGAGGCCGTGATCCTGGCCTCCATCGTGGAGAAGGAGACGGGGGTGGCGTCGGAACGGCCGCGCGTCGCGGGCGTGTTCGTGAACCGCCTGCGCATTGGCATGCGACTGCAATCCGACCCGACCATCATCTATGCCCTGTCGGACCGACGCGGACAGATCGATCGTGACCTGACCCGCGCCGATTGGAAGCTGGAAAGCCCCTACAACACCTATGTGATCCCGGGCCTGCCCCCCGGCCCCATCGCCAATCCCGGCCTTCTGTCGCTTCAGGCCGTGCTGAAGCCCGAAGCCCACAAGTATCTCTACTTCGTGGCCGACGGTACGGGCGGGCACGCCTTTGCCGAGACGTTGGAGGAGCATAACCGCAACGTCGTGAAATGGCGGCGTGTACGGGACGGAGATTGATCACGCCGCCTGACGGACCTGATCCCACCACCAGGCATGATCAGGATAGAACCGTCCCGCCATACGCTGCACATAGGGGGTAAAGGCGCCGTGCGCCTCCACAGCACTGCGCAGCGGCGTGTCGAACAGCGGTGCCAGGGCACCGGCCAGGACCGCGAAGGCAAAGGCGTCCACGCCGGTCGGCCGGTCGCCCATCAGGAATGGTTTGTCCCCCAGCAGGGCTGCCAGGGCTGCCAGTGACCGGCTGGCCAATTCCAGCCGCTCGGCATCGCTGTGCCGCCCGATGCCGTGGGCATACATGTTGGCGGCGACCCGCTCCCGCACATCCTTGATGATGGCCGCGCGCAGATGCTCGGGTGCAGCCTGAAAGAACTGGGCGGGGCCCTTCTGGAAATTGCCCTCATCCATCCAGCGCTCATGGACCAGCGCCCAGCAGAAATGATCCTCCAGCATGCGCTCGATGGCCCAGGCCTCCGCCCGCTGCCGCACCGTTAGGCCCTCATCCAGGTCGATGCCGCGCGTGCGCTCGATATGGGCGCGGATGAAGGTGCTGTCGGCGACGATTACGCCCTCATCCTCAATGATCGGCAGCTTGTGCTTGGGTGTCTTCTCCAGATCGCCCTTCACCTTTTCAAAGGCCAGCCCACCCATGCGCAGCTGCACTTCCGTCTTGGTGACATAGGGGCTGGGCTCGGGAAGGCCAAAGGCGGGGCCGAAAGCGTGCAGCTTGATCATCGGGGTGCTCCATCGTCGCGTCGGTTGCTGTGATGGGAATGGTTTACAGCACCCCTGCTGCCACCCTACTGTCAGCATCCTGTCAGAAGGGCAGAGATTACCAAGCCGCCAAGGGTTTACCCTTGACGGTTGGGAGGCTGGCGACTGCCAGCCCGGCGCTCATGCACCGTGAGTCAAGGGCGCGGATGCGCCCGCCCGGCGACTAAGGGAGATGACATCATGCGGCGTGCGGACCGGCTGTTTCAGATCATCCAGATTCTGCGCCGTGCACCGCGCCCGATCACGGCGGATGCCATCGCGGCGGAACTGGAAACCTCCAAACGCTCCATCTACCGCGACATCGCCACGCTGATCGGACAGCGTGTGCCTATCCGGGGGGAGGCCGGGGTCGGCTATATGCTGGAGGGTGGATTCGACATGCCGCCTTTGATGCTGACACCGGATGAGATCGAGGTGGCGATGCTGGGTGCGCAATGGGTGTCCCGCCATGGCGATCCCGTGCTGGCCCGCGCCGCCGCCGATCTGATGGCCAAGATTGAGGCGGCAGTGCCGGAGGATCTGCGCCCCGTGGTGCAGCGTCCGGCCAGTGTCGCCCCGCCGCGCCCGCGCGCCGTTGAGGACAGTATCGACATGGTGGCCCTGCGCGCCGCCATCCATGCCGGCCACCGTCTGTATCTTACTTATCGCGATGAACAGGGGCGGGAAACGGTGCGGTCGGTCTGGCCCGTCCTGATCGCCTATTTCGACAATGCCCGCACGCTGGCCGCCTGGTGCGAGATGCGGGCCGACTTCCGGCATTTCCGCACGGACCGTGTGGTCCGGGCGGAGTTCACGGGCGAACGCTATCCGGAACGCCCCGCAGCATTGCGGGCACGCTGGCGCAAAAGCCTGGATCGAGCGGAAAACTGCTGATCCCGTAGGTTACGGGAATAAATCGTCGACGGCGGACTGCGACAGGGCCGGACCGCTGCTGGCCGGTTCATCTTCCACCGCCTTGGCGGCAGGCTTTGCAGCCGGGGGAGGTGGTGGGGGAGCAGGGGCAGCTGCCGGGGTGACAGCAATCGGCTGCGGCGCCAGCGGGTCGGCACCGGCGGCGCGGGCCGCTGCCGCGCCGGTCAGCAGCATGTCGACCGCATCCTGATTGATGGCGCCTTTCAGGGAAGGTCCGTTCATCAGATGGGCGTCGGGACGCGTATCCTTGGGTTCGTTGGCAAGGGCAGCCGCCATCTCGTCAGCATCCAGATTCTCCAGACCCCAGATCTGGATCATGGCATGCACGCGACGCTCAATATAACGCAAGGTGTTCACCACCTTGGTCATGCGCTGGCCTGTAATGTCCTGGAACGAACAGGCCGTCATGATCTCCGTGACTTCATTGTCCAGGGTCTGGGCAAGGTCAGGGCGATCTTTGCGCAACCGGTCAGCCACCGACTGGATACGCTCCGACCCATTCAGAATTTCGGTCGTCGCGTGTTCCGTGGATTGCAGGATGGCGTCCAACTCTTCCGTCGCGCGCATGATGCGGTCGGCTGACGGGTCGTCGGGCTTCAGCGCGGCGATCTCACGCCGCGTCTCCGCTATATGCGAAGAAAGGTCCTGCAGCTCACGCCGCAGGACCTTGATGTGTGATTTCGGATCAACTTCCGGATGGTCGCGCTGATCGCGGATCAGGCGGCGGACATCATCCACCGCCACCACCCGGTTACGCCGGTCGCGGGCACGCAGAAAGGCGCGACCGCGCGGACTGGACATCAACGCGTCCTCGATCTCGTCGTAATCCTGATCGGACAGATCGAAGATCGGTTCGGACACAGCGGATCAGCCCAGAGCGCCCAGAACGCTTTCGATCTTCTTCTTCAGCGTATCGGCGTTGAAGGGCTTGACGATGTAGTTGTTCACGCCGGCTTCCTTGGCCGCGATGACGTTTTCCGTCTTCGATTCGGCGGTCACCATGATGAAGGGCGTGGCCTTCAGACGCACATCGGCGCGCACTTCCTTCAGAAGCTGCAGGCCGGTCATCGGCTCCATGTTCCAGTCGGAAATCACCAGACCAAAGGCTGCGGAACGCAGCTTCGACAGCGCTTCCGCACCATCGGCGGCTTCATCGATCTTCGTGAACCCGATCTGGGTGAGCAGGTTCCTGATGATACGCCGCATCGTCGCGTAATCGTCGACAACCAGCACCTGAATGTTCAAGGACACTGCGGAACCCCCACCTGAACGTGTTGCACCAAAGGAAATCTACCGAATATTTGCCCGGCGTCCATAACGGGCGCCGACTACCCTTTCAGGTTACCCGATCCGGCCTGACAAGCCAATCAAGTTCACCCCGATCCGGGTTACAGCGCCGCACTTTGGTAGGCAGTCCCTGGCTTGTCAAGCCATGACCCCCGGCAATCTATGCTTATGCACCACGAACCAGGGACAGAAGCCCGCTGGTGATGGGATAGCGGCGGTCACGACCAAAGCTGCGTGACGTGATCTTCACGCCCGGCGGGGCCTGACGGCGCTTATATTCGGCCCGGTCCAGCATGCGCCAGACGCGGTTTACCGTTTCTGCGTCGTGCCCGCGCGCCACGATGTCATGCAACGAAAGGTCGCGCTCGACCAGGCATTCCAGGATGTCGTCTAGCACCGGGTACTCGGGCAGCGTGTCCTGATCCTTCTGATCGGGCTTCAGCTCTGCCGTCGGGGCCTTGGTGATGATCCGTTCCGGAATCACCCGGCCCGCCGGCCCCATCACCCCTTCTGGATGGTTCTGATTGCGCCAGTGCGAGAGCTTGTAGACGGTCGTCTTATAGACATCCTTCAGCACATTGTACCCGCCGCACATATCGCCATAGAGCGTGGCATAGCCGACCGACATTTCCGACTTGTTGCCCGTGGACAGGACCATGCTGCCGAACTTGTTCGACAGGGCCATCAGGGTCAGGCCGCGTGACCGGCTTTGCAGGTTTTCTTCCGTGATGTCGGGCTTGGTGTCCGCGAAGGACGAGGCCAGCATCTCTGCAAACGCATCCATGGCCGGACGGATGGAGATGGTGTCGATGCGGCAACCCAGCAGGCCGGCGCATTCGGCGGCATCATCCAGGCTGTCTTGGCTGGTATAGGGGCTGGGCATCATCACGCAATGCACCCTGTCGGCCCCCAGCGCATCGACGGCCACGGCCGCGGAAATGGCCGAATCGATGCCGCCTGACATGCCCAGGATGACGCCCGGAAACCGGTTCTTGCCCACATAATCACGCAGGCCCAGCACCATGGCACCGTACAGCGCGCCCAGCGCATCCGGCGGGGCCACCTTTTCGTCCGACGCCCCTGTCCATCCATCGGCACCGCGTACCCAGCGCGTAATGGCGACGCGGCTTGCAAAGGCCGGCAATTGCGCCACCAGCGATCGGTCGCGGTTCAGCACAAAGGATGCACCATCGAAAACCAGCTCATCCTGGCCGCCGACCTGGTTCAGATAGATCAGGGGCAGGCCCGTCTCCACGACGCGCGATACCGCCAGTTCCAGGCGGCGGTCGGCCTTGTCGATCTCAAACGGACTGCCATTGGGAACGACCAGCAGTTCGGCCCCCGTCTCGGCCAGCGTCTCGGCCACGTCGGGCTTCCACATATCCTCACAGATCAGCACGCCCAGCCGCACACCGCGGAAATTGACAGGGCCGGGCAGGGGGCCAGCGGTGAAAACCCGCTTCTCGTCGAAGGGGCCGTAATTGGGCAGGTCATGCTTCAACCGCACGGCCGCGATGGCACCACCATCCAGCAGCAGCGCTGCATTGTATCGGTGACCATCAACGCGCCAGGGGGCGCCAACCAGCAAGGCCGGGCCGCCATCGGCGGTTTCCGCCGCCAGCGCGCGCACTGCATCCTCGACCTTGTCCAGGAAGAAGGGCTTCAGGACCAGATCTTCGGGCGGATAGCCGCAGATGGAAAGCTCGGGATAGACGACAAGGTCGGCACCGGCGGTGGCTGCCTCGGCACGGGCGGCGCGGATCAGGGCGGCATTGTGGTCCAGGGAACCCACGGTGGGGTTGATCTGTGCCAGCGCGATGGTCAATTGATCGGTCATGATACCTTGTCCTGCCGGAACTTCTGCCTGGGTGTGGCGCGGTTCGCCCTTCATATGCTCTTGCTGAGTATAAGGGGTCAAGCCGCCCTCCGCTGGCAGCGTGGGCATGGCCGCCTTGCTTCTCCCGGCTTGCGGTGCTGTTTCGGCACCCGTAACGTGCCGCCAACGAATCCTTGTGGAGCCTGATGATGGCGCTTTCCCGTTCGGTCTTGCTGGGGCTCGGCCTGTTGCTCATCGCCAGGCCGGCCTGGGCGGAAAAGCTGCCGGTCCCCGTTGCCACCTTCTCCGCCGCCCAGAATCTGAACGTCGATGGCGTGGCTCTGTCGGCCCGCATCTTTCACGATAAGGGGCTGGAACGCCGGGAAAGCCGGGTGGATGGCCTGAACAACCTGCTGATCATCCGACCCGATCAGGGCGAGGCGCTGGTGGTGCAGCCGGAAAGCAACATGGGCATGAAGCTGCCTTTGACCGATCCGGAGGTCGGGATGGTAGCCAGCAGCCTGGCGCAGCTGTCGGGCACCAGGGAGGGCAGTGAAACCCTGTCCGGCGAGACTGTGACCCGGTACCGGGTGCAGGATATCACGCCCGATGGTGCCGGATTCGACGGCCGCGTCTGGGTTACCCGCGACGGCATTTATGTAAAGATGGAAGGAAGGACCAGCGGGGAGGGGGCGGTCAGCATCGCCATGACCCTGACGGATATACGGCGCGGGCCCCAGGACCCGGCCCTGTTCACGCCGCCCGCCGGCCTCTCCGTCATGACGCTGGACCCGATTGAAGGTCGCATGCCGCCCGCCTTTCAAGCCGACAAGGAGAAGGCGGCAAAGGAGGGGGCACCGAAATGAAACGTCGTGCACTGTTGCTGGCCGCCCTGCCGACCATTCTGCTGCCCGCCGCCGTCCGGGCACAGGCGTTGAGCAGCACTGAACAGGCGTTCCTGGCCAAACTGGGGCCAGACTGGCAGGGTGTGACCAATGGCCCCACGCGTTATCGCGTTATAAAATCGGGTCCGGCCACGGGGCCTCTCGTGCCGCTCGTCTCCACCGCCACCCTGCATTATCAGGGACGACTGGAAAACGGGAAGGTGTTCGAGGATACGCGTGAGATGGGACAGCCGGCGCAGCTGATGCTGACCCGCGCCATTGCCGGCTGGAAGCAGGTGTTACCGCTGATGCGCAAGGGCGATGTCTGGGAACTGGCCATTCCGGCCAGTGCCGGCTATGGCCCCTCCGGTTCTGCCAGTGGCAAGGTGCCGGCCAATGCCAACCTTTTCTTCACGATCGAGGTGCTGGGTTTTGTGAAGCCCAAGCTCAGCAGCGGATTATAGGGCACGCAGGGGCACGCATTGCGTGACCCGCGGCCCGATCCATGGTAACCCGCTGCTTCTCCATTATCCTGTGCAATGCGGAGCGTTGACATGACCGGCCGCCTGAAGAATGCCGCCTCCCTGATCGCCCTGACCCTGGCGCTGGCCGCCCCGGCCTGTGCGCAGCAGGCACCGGCATCGCCGCCGGCGGGGGGCGTCAATGACGTGCTGTCAATGCCGCGTGTCGATCCGCAATTACAGTATCTGGTGGAAAACCAGAAGAAGCCCGGCTGGCAGGTGACGCCGTCCGGCCTGCAATACCGCGTTGTCCGCCGTGTGGCCGGCAATCCGCCGCGTCCGCTTCTGTCGGATGAGGTGACGGTGAATTACCGGGGCGTGCTGATCGACGGCAAAGAATTCGACAGTTCCTATGGTCGGGGCCGCCCCGCCACCTTCCCCGTGAACCGGCTGGTGCGCGGCTGGCAGGAAGCACTGGTCATGATGCGGGTGGGGGAGCAGTGGGAACTGGCCGTACCCGGCAATCTGGGCTATGGCCTGCGTGGTCAACCCGATGGCGGCATCCCGCCCAATGCGACCCTGTTGTTCACGGTTGAACTGCTGGGCATCCGCAAGCCGGACACCACCAATCTTCTGGCCAAGCCTGGTACTATTCGCTGACCAACCCACGTTTACGAAAATTGCGTGCCCCACCGGGGATGCGATTTGTGGTATGGATGCGCCAGGCGTTGCAGCGCCTGGGACAAGGTGTGCGACGCGGAACCCGATGACCGACCAGCTCGTTTTGAAAGAAAAACTCGCGGCTCTGAAGACAGAGCATCGCGACATGGATGATGTCATCCAGCGGCTGACGGAGCAGTTCCCCGTCGACCAGCTTCAGATTCAGCGTCTGAAGAAGCGCAAGCTTCTGCTGAAGGACATGATTGCCCGCCTGGAAAGCCAGATGGTGCCTGACATCATCGCCTGATGCCGCCTGACCGGCGCTCAACGCCATCGAAAAATGTCATAGAAAAAGGCCGCAACGTTTCCGCTGCGGCCTTTGTCATTCTCGGAAGGGGGGCGTTGTTTACTCGCCCTGTTCCGTATGATGGTCCGGCTGCACCGCGTGATCGTCGGTGCCGGAATGTTCATGGGCCAGCGGGGACTGCTGATAGCGGTTGGAATGGCTGCGTTGGATGGAGTTGGCCAAGTCCTGGAGTTCCAGGAAATTGTCGGCCTGACGGCGCAGTTCGTCGGCAACCATCGGCGGGGTGGACCGCACCGTGCTGATGACCGTCACGCGCACGCCTTTGCGCTGTACCGCTTCCACCAGCCGGCGGAAATCGCCATCGCCGGAGAACAGCAGGATATGATCGACATTCTCCGCCATCTCCATCACGTCGATGGCGAGTTCGATATCCATATTGCCTTTGATCTTGCGCCGGCCGGACGCGTCGGTGAATTCCTTGGTCGGCTTGGTGACCATAGTGTAGCCGTTATAGTCCAGCCAGTCGACCAGCGGACGGATCGGCGAATATTCCTGGTCCTCGACCAGAGCGGTGTAATAAAAGGCGCGGATCAGCCGGCCCTCAGCCGCGAAAAGTTCCAGCAATCGCTTATAATCGATGTCGAAACCCAGGGATCGCGCCGCTGCATACAGATTGGCGCCATCGATGAACATTGCCAGCCGTTCTTGCTGGTAAAATATCTTGCGTGCCATTGCTTCCTCTAATCACGTTGTCAAAAATGGTTTACCCCGGAATATTTGCACCGGACGCCCAACCGGGAAGGGCAGTCCGGGTACCGCGACGCCATTGCACCAATCTAAGGTGCCCGGACCACACGGCAGGTGACGGATGATTTCCGGCACGGTATGCCATCACATGGTTGGCAGCAAGCGCCGTAACACTGCATCTATCGAGATAGGGTGTGGCCCTTGCGATTTCCAGGAAAACACCCGTGATTTTCATTGCCGTCGGCTCCAATCTCCATGTTCCCGGTCTGGGCAAACCCCTGGATATCTGCCAAAAGGCCTTGGCCCGGCTCGACTCCATGGGAATCATCGTTGCCGCCCTCTCGCGGTTCTACGAAACCGCGCCTGTGCCGGTTTCTGACCAGCCCTGGTTCGTGAATGCCGTGGCGCGGGTCGAGTGTGATCTGGACGCTGCCGCCCTGCTGGATTGCCTGCATCAGGTGGAACAGGAATTCGGGCGAGTTCGGCGTGAGCGGAACGAGGCGCGGGTTCTGGATCTCGACCTGATCGATTACAGGCGTATGGTTGATGTCGGCCCCCCCATTCTGCCGCACCCGCGCATGGCGGATCGCGCCTTTGTCCTTCTACCCCTGGCTGATGTGGCGCCAGACTGGACCCATCCCGCCGACGGTCGTGGCATCGCTGATCTGATCGCTGCCTTGCCCCCGGATCAGGCCATCCGTCCGCTGTCGGGGCTGGAATGATTTCAGCGAAGGGCGGGCGTCCTTGCAATGGGGAATGCAGCCCCCTATAAATCAAAGCTTATCCGTCGCTGGAGAGTATCTGGATATGGCCCGCGTTACCGTTGAAGATTGCGTCCTCAAGATTCCGAACCGTTTCGAACTGGTGATGATGGCTGCCCAGCGCGCCCGTGACATCGCGTCCGGTTCGCCCCTGTCGATCGACCGGGACAATGACAAGAACCCCGTTGTTGCGCTGCGCGAGATCGCGGATGAGACGGTGGTGCTGGATCACCTGAAGAACAGCCTGATCAAGGGTCACCAGCGCGTGCCGGAGCAGGACGAGCCCGAGGAAGAGATTGTCGAGCTGATGGCCGGCGAGACCGCCTGGGGTGCGGATGCCGCCCGTGCCGAGGCCGAGGACGAGCTGGGCGGGGAGATGGACTTCTCCGAAGGTGATGTCGGCTCGGCCGATCTGGCCGACGAGGACATGTAAAGCCAACGGGATCGTGCAAATGGAAGGCCCGTGTTGGCGCGATAAGACCTGGATTGGCGGTGTAGCATGAGCCGCCAGACCAAAATCATCCGCCAGTACGAGCTGGTTGAGCGCGTGATGGGGTACGACCCCAATGCCGATGAGGACGCGCTCAACCGCGCCTACGTCTTCACGATGAAGGCGCACGGCTCGCAGACGCGGGCCAGTGGCGATCCCTATTATGTCCATCCGATTTGGGTGGCCTGGCTGTTGACGGAGCTGAAGCTCGACGCCAACAGCATCATCACGGCACTGCTGCACGACACGGTTGAAGACACCCTGACGACGCTGGAGGAAATCCAGCGTCTGTTCGGGCCAGAGGTCGCGCGTCTGGTCGATGGCGTGACCAAGCTGTCGCGCATCGAGCTGCAGAATATCGGTGAGCAGAGCGAAAGCACCAAGCAGGCGGAAAACTTCCGCAAGCTGGTGCTGGCCATGTCGGAGGATATCCGTGTCCTCCTGGTCAAGCTGGCCGACCGCCTGCACAATATGGGCACGATCCAGTTCCTGAAGCCGGAAAAGCGCCGCCGCATTGCGCGTGAGACGCTGGAAATCTACGTCCCGCTGGCCGAACGCATCGGTATTCAGCGCTGGAAGGACGAACTGGAGGATCTGGCGTTCAAGGAATTGAACCCGGACGCCTATGACAGTATCCGCATCCGCCTGGATGATCTGCAATCCACGGGCAAGGCCCGTGTTGATCGCATCATCGAGGAATTGGACAAGACTGTCCGCTTCAACAACGAATCGGCCGTCGCCAATGCCGAGATCTATGGGCGCCTGAAATCGCCCTATTCGATCTGGCGCAAGATGCACGCCAAGAATGTGGCGTTCGAACAGCTGTCCGACGTGATGGCGTTCCGCATCGTGGTCGATACACTGGGCGAATGCTATCAGGCGCTGGGTATCATCCATGCCCGCTACCCGGTCGTGCCGGGGCGGTTCAAGGATTACATCTCCACGCCCAAGCCCAACGGCTATCAGTCGATCCACACCACCGTCATCGGTCCGGAAAAGCAGCGCATTGAGGTGCAGATCCGCACCCGCGACATGCATGAAGTGGCCGATATGGGTGTGGCTGCCCACTGGTCCTACAAGCAGGGCGCGCCCGAGGCGGCGCAGCCCAAGACCGAGGGACGGCAATATCGCTGGCTGCGCGAACTGCTTGATATCCTTGAACATGCGACGCGCCCGGAAGAGTTCCTGGAACATACCAAGCTGGAACTGTTCCAGGATCAGGTCTTCTGCTTCACGCCTAAGGGTGACCTGATCGCCCTGCCGCGCGGGGCCACGCCGGTCGATTTCGCCTATGCCGTCCACAGCCAGGTGGGCGACACCTGCGTGGGGGCCAAGATCAATGGCCGCATGCAGCCGCTGCGCAGCCATTTGCAGAATGGCGACCAGGTGGAGGTGCTGACCTCGAAGAATTCCTCGCCCTCGCCGGACTGGGAAAACTTCGTCATCACCGGCAAGGCCCGCGCCCGCATCCGTCGTTTCATCCGCACCCAGCAGCGGGGCGAGCATATCAAGCTCGGCCGTGGCCTGATGGAGCGGCTGTTCAAGCAGGAAGGCTATGAATATTCGGAAAAGGCCTTCGACGGCGTTCTGAAAATTTATCAGCAGCCCAGTGTGGACGATCTGCTGGCCGCCATCGGTGCCGGCACTGAGGGCCAGCGCGACGTCTTCAATTCTATCTTCCCCGGCCACCGCAACGTCAATCCCGTTGTGGCGGACGAGAAGGTGGTGGCCATCGCCACCAAGCCGAAGCCGGCGACCAAGGGCAGGGGCACTACACCGCTGGCCATCCGCGGTCTGATCCCGGGCATGGCTGTGCATTATGCCCGTTGCTGCCACCCCATCGTGGGCGATCGCATTGTGGGCATCGTCACCACGGGCAAGGGCGTGACCATCCACACGATTGATTGTGAGACGCTGGAAAGCTTCCACGACAGTCCTGAACGCTGGATCGACGTCTCCTGGGACCCGGATGCCGACGCACCCAACGATCTGGTGGGCCGCTTGTCGGTGGTGGTGGCCAATGAGACGGGGGCGCTGGGCACCTTGTCCACGGTCATCGGCAAGAATGGCGGCAATATCACGAACCTGAAGATCACCAACCGCACGAATGACTATTTCGAGATGCTGATCGATGTGGACGTGAAAGACGTCAAGCATCTGACCAACATCATGGCGGCGTTGCGGGCCACCCCGGTGATCCATTCGGTCGAACGTGGGCGCTGACGGTCCCACAGGGGACTGGGAAGGAACCATAAGGCATCATGTTCAGGCGGCGTGAACCGTTGACCCCGGCGGGGCGCTTGCGGCGGCTGCTCTGGCCCTCCATGGGGCTGGTGCGGTCCGGGCGCTATGTCGCCTACCGGATCGCGCGGATTCAGGGCTCGCCGCATGCCATTGCGCTGGGCATTGCCTGGGGTGTGGCGCTGTCCATGACGCCGCTGTTGGGTCTGCATTTCCCCATCGCCTTCCTGCTGGCCTGGGTCACGCGCGCGTCCATCATGGGCGCCATGGTGGGCACAATAGTGGCCAACCCCTGGACCTTTCCGGCAATCTGGTACTCCAGCTACCGTTTGGGCTGTTCGCTGCTGGGCATGGCGCCGGGGCATGAGGATCAGGCCCGCCTGACCCTGGCCTTCCTGATCGACCATCCCTGGCAGGTGTTTGCACCCATGCTGGCCGGTGGCGCCGTGATGGGGGTTGCGGCGGGCATCATCGCATACGTGATTGCCAAGCCCCTGATCCGGTTCTATCAGGAAAAGCGACGGGATCGGCGTCGGGCTGGTCGTGTGCTCGTGGGCAAGGGTATTTGAGGGTGGATATGATGGGTGCCAAGCCGTTGCGTCTGGGCGTGAATATCGACCATGTGGCCACCGTGCGGAACGCGCGCGGCGGGGACAATCCCTGTCCGGTACGCGCCGCCCTTCTGGCCGTCCATGCCGGTGCCGACGGCATCACGGCCCATCTGCGCGAAGATCGCCGCCATATAAGGGACGAGGATATCGACCGGCTGATGGCGGAGCTTTACAAGCCGCTGAACCTGGAAATGGCCGCGACGGAGGAGATGCTGGCCATCGCACTGCGCCACCGTCCCCATGCCGTCTGTCTGGTTCCCGAAAAGCGGGAGGAGCGCACGACAGAGGGCGGCCTGGATGTCATCGGCAACCGCGCGCATCTGAAGCCCTATGTCGCACGTCTGGCCGATGCCGGCATCCGCGTCTCCATCTTCATCGGGGCGGATGTGGATCAGTTGGATGCTGCGCGTGACCTGGGTGCCCCCGTTGTCGAACTGCACACGGGCGCCTATGCCGACGCCGCCAATGGCCCGGCCCGCGATGCCGAACTGGCGCGGCTGGTCAAGGGCGCGGCGCATGCCGCTGCCATCGGCCTGGAATGCCATGCCGGTCACGGCCTGACCTTTGATAATGTCGGCCCCGTCGCCGCCATTCAGTCCATCGTGGAGCTGAATATCGGGCATTTCATGATGGGGGAGGCGATGTTCATCGGCCTGCCCGCCACCATCGCAGAGATGCGTGCCCGCATGGATGCCGGTCGTCGTGCGGGGGCTGCATGATCCTGGGCATCGGTAGCGATCTGGTCGATATCCGCCGCATCCAGGCCAGCCTGGATCGTTTCGGCGACCGTTTCGCTGCCCGTGTCTTTACCGATGCCGAGCGGGCCCGTGCCGATGCGACGGGCAATGCCACTGTCCGCGCCGCCACCTATGCCAAGCGTTTCGCGGCCAAGGAGGCGGCGACCAAGGCACTGGGCACCGGCTATGCAGAGGGTGTGCATTTCAAGGATATCGAGGTCCTGTCCGACGGCAAGGCCCGCCCGACCCTGCATTTGACGGGCGGTGCGCTTGACCGCCTCCACGCCATGGTCCCCGTGGGCATGGTGCCCCGCATCGATCTGTCGATGACGGATGAACTGCCTTATGCCCAGGCCTTTGTCGTCATTTCGGCCCAACCGGCGGGGATGTGACGCATGAACCCACGCCGTCAGCCGCCCCCATCCCGTCCTGCCCCCGAGCCGTTGCCCCCGCTTGTAGAAACCCACCCGCACCCTATCAGCAGCGGCTGGGGGGAGACGCTGCGCATCATCCTGGCCACCATCCTTGTGGTCATCGGCGTGCGCACCCTGACTTTTGAGGCGTTCAACATCCCCAGCGGATCGATGGTGCCCACTCTGCTGGTGGGGGACTATCTGTTCGTGAACAAGGCGTCTTACGGCTACAGCCGCTATTCGCTGCCGGGCTTCCTGCGCTTTGGTGATGCGGCTCCGCCGGTGACCAAGGATTGCAAGGCCGCCCCCGGCCGCCTGTTCGGCAGCCTGCCAGAGCGTGGTGATGTGGCGGTGTTCAAGCTGCCCAAGGATACCAGCGTCGATTACATCAAACGCATCGTCGGCCTGCCCTGTGATCGGCTACAGATGATCGGCGGCGCGCTTTATGTGAACGGGGAGATGGCGGCCCGCATCCGTGTCCCCGATTTCGTGCTGCATGAAGGCTTTGGCGGCGCCTTCACGGCCCCGCAATATATCGAGACGTTGCCCGGCGGGCGTCAGCATCCGGTGATCGAGATGTCGGGCGATCAGGGCCTGCTGGATGACACGCCGGTCTTCACGGTCCCGCCCGGCTATGTGTTCGGCATGGGCGACAGCCGCGATAACTCGCAGGATAGCCGCGTGCCGGAGGTGGTGGGCTTCATCCCGGTCGAGAATCTGGTGGGCCGTGCCACCAACATCTTCCTGTCGGTGAAGGAGGAGGAGAGCCTTTGGCGTTTCTGGCGCTGGGGCTCGGCCATCCGCACCGAACGTTTCTGGGAAAGGGTTGATTGATGGAACTGGATGCGTTGCAGGAGGTCCTGGGCCATCGTTTCAAGGATGTTTCCCGCCTGAACGAGGCCCTGACCCACCCGTCGGTGGGCGGGGTCAACCGGGCCAAGGTCGGCAAGGGATACGAGCGACTTGAATTCCTGGGCGACCGCGTTCTGGGTCTGGTCGTGGCCGAATGGTTGCTGGAACGCTTCCCCAAGGAGCAGGAGGGGGCATTGGCCCGCCGCCTGACGGCCCTGGTCCGGGCCGAGGCCCTGGTGGTTGTGGCGGATCGTATCGGGTTGGGCCAGTATCTGCGTCTGGCACCGGGTGAACAGGCGGGCGATGTGAAGCCGGCGATCCTGGCCGATGCGTGTGAGGCGGTGATCGGCGCCCTCTATCTGGATGGCGGTCTGCCGGCCGCGGCTGGCTTCATCCGCCAGCATTGGGATGCGGCGTTGGAGGGGGCGAAAGCGGCACCCCCGCAGGACCCGAAGACCGGCCTTCAGGAATGGGCGCTGGCGCGCGGGCGCAAACTGCCGCTTTATACGGATATTGGCCGCACTGGCCCCGATCATGCCCCCATTTTTCAGGTCAGTGTGACTGTAGAGGGGTTTGAACCGGTGGTGGCAACCGGCCCTTCCAAGCGCGCGGCGGAAAAGTCCGCCGCCGAAGCACTGCTTTCCCGGATTAGGACTCAATGACCGACAGCGACGATATCGTTTCCCGTTTTCTTTCAGGCCAGGATGCCAGCGGCGATGCCCCGGCCCGGCCGGCGCCCACGCATCCGCGCTGCGGCTTTGTGGCCCTGGTGGGGGCGCCTAACGCGGGCAAGTCCACCCTGCTGAACGCGCTTGTCGGGTCCAAGATTTCCATCGTCAGCCCCAAGGTCCAGACCACGCGCTCCCGTGTGCTGGGCATCGGCATGGCTGGTGATAGCCAGATTCTTTATGTCGATACGCCCGGTATCTTCACGCCAAAGAAGCGTCTGGAACGCGCCATGGTCGCCGCTGCATGGCAGGGTGCGACCGATGCCGATCAGGTCGCCGTCCTGTTCGACGCTGCGCAAAAGCGCATTGATGACGATACGCGCGGCATTGTGGAAAAGCTGAAGGAAGCGGGCCGCAAGGCCGTGCTGGTCCTGAACAAGATCGACCTGATCAAGCGCGAACGCCTGCTGGCGCTCGCCGCCGAATTTGCGGAATACGACGTGTTCACGGAGACCTTCATGGTTTCCGCCCTGACCGGCGATGGTCTGGAAGGGCTGCTGAAATTCTTCGCCTCGTCCGTACCTGAAGGCCCGTGGCTCTATCCGCCAGACCAATTGTCGGACATGCCCGAACGGTTGCTGGCTGCCGAAATCACGCGCGAGAAGCTGTTCCTGCAACTGCATCAGGAAGTGCCTTACGCCACTTCGGTAGAGACCGAGACCTGGGAGGAGTTCGAGAACGGCTCTGTCCGCATCGGTCAGGTAATCTATGTCCAGCGCGACACGCAGAAAGCCATCATTCTGGGTAAGGGCGGTGCCCGCATCAAGCAGATCAGCACGGCCGCCCGTGTGGAGATGGCTGAATTCCTGGGCCGCCCCGTCCACCTGATGCTGTTCGTGAAGCTGCGCGAGAACTGGGCCGAAGAACGCGACCAGTACGAACCCTGGGGCCTGGATTACAACGCCTGACATTATGAGATGGGGCGGACTGACCCGCAGGATTGCTGACTTCCCGCCCCATTTTTGCTATCGTGAGCCCCTCAGCGCCACAGCCATATCCATCTATTCGGGGCCACCGGCCTTCGGATATGGAAAAGGCGTGGACGGTGAAACCACCTGCGTTTTTGTGTTTCATGCGGTTGCGTAGCGGACGGGGTAAAATTCGGAGTGGGCAGGTATTAGACTCCGAAACACACACTTTGCCGTGTTTCACATGGTTGCGTAGACTGCTGCAATCATACGGGTCTGGCGCGGCGTCTGAAGGTGTCGGTACTTGATTGCGTCGACCACCAAGTCTGAAACACGCGGTATGTGCGTGTTTCACTCGGTTTCACAGACGGCGGCACTTTCGCCTTCGTTCTTGGGCTTTTTCTGAATAAGCAAGCTGTAGCAATAACTTAGCGGGACGTTCCCACGACCGCCGGTGCCGGCTGTACCGACGCGCGTGGGGCTGCGGCGGGCGGAGCGGTGCTGCCGGCACCATCCGGGGCCGGGGTGGGCGCCTGGGAGGGACGGTTGCCAGCCATCAGGCTGTCGCGCAGCAGCACGATGGAGATGCGGCGGTTGCGGGGGGAGTTGGGATCATCCTTGAAAAGATGATCGCGGTCCCCGCGTCCCACCACCGTCTCGATCCTTGTGTCGTTCACGCCCATCGCCTCCAGTGCGCGGCGGGTGGCGTTGGCGCGGTCTGACGACAGTTCCCAGTTGGTGTAGGAGGCACCAGCCCCGAATGGGATACTGTCGGTATGGCCGCTGATGGACAGTTTGTTGGGCAGGTTGGAGACGGCCTGTGCCACCTGCGACAGAAGCTGGGCCGTCTGCGGCTGCATCTTGGCGCTGCCCGACGGGAACATGGAATAGCCTTCCTGGTCGACCAACTGGATACGCAGGCCTTCTGGCGTTTTGTCGATGATCAGGTTCTGGGCCAGGTTACGCAGTTCCGGGATCTGCTGGATGGCCTGACGCAGTTCAGCTTCTGCCTTGGCGAACTGTGCGTCCTCATGCTTGGCCAGGGCTTCTTTCAGTTCCTGCTCGTCAACCTGACCATCTTTGTTTTTGTCGGCGGCATCCTTCTCGCCGGCGCGTTCCAGGACGGCCAGGCCGTTCACCACGTCGCCGCGGGTCCAGCCACCTTCCTTGTCGCCGGCCCCTTTGCCGGTGGAGTCCTTCTCCGTCGGACGTCCGCTGGAGCTTTCCTGCATATCGTCCGTCTGCTCGTCCGAATTGGCGGCGGCCGGCATGGTGGGGGTGGGGACGGTGACGCCGGGCGGGCTGCTGGCATTGACCATGGCGCCATCCACGCGGATCGTCTGGCCGCCCAGGATACCGCCGGACCCGCTGGTCTGTTTGGATGCACTGGCCGGGCTGAAATAATCGGCGATGCCCATCTTCTGTTCGGCCGTGGTGACGTTCAGAAGCCAGAGCAGAAGGAAGAAGGCCATCATGGCCGTCACGAAGTCGGCATAGGCCACCTTCCAGGCACCGCCATGATGCCCTTCGCCGCCCTTGTTGATCTTTTTGATAACAATGGGGGCTTTTTCTTCGCCGCCTGCCACGATGCCATCCCGGTACGCTGATCGATGGTGCAGTGTAGCAAGCTGTTTGGCGTGGGTCACGGCCCTTGCGGCCTTGCGCGCATGCCCTACCTCGGGTTAACCCCTATTTATGTAAGGACAGGAGCTTGCCCGGTATGAGTTTCGACCACCGCGCCTTTCGTGACACCCTGGGCTGCTTCGCCACCGGCGTCTGTATCGCATCGGCAACCGGCGCCGATGGCCGGCCCGTGGGCCTGACGGTGAATTCTTTCACCTCGGTGTCCCTCGATCCGCCCCTTGTCCTGTTTTGTCTGGATAACCGATCGGAAAGCCTGTCGGCCTTTCTGGAAGCGCCGGGCTTCGCCCTATCCATCCTGTCTGCTGAACAGCAGGCCCTGTCCAACACCTTCGCCCGTGCCCCGCATGCCACGCGCTGGGACGGTGTTGCGGCGGTGACGGGGCAGGGCGGCGCCCCCCTGATCCAGGGTGCGCTGGCGGTACTGGACTGTACCCGTCATGCGATCCATGAAGGCGGGGACCATACGATCCTGGTGGGCCGGGTGCGGGGTTTCGCCAACCAGCCCGGCGCGCCGCTGCTGTACTACCGGGGCGGTTACGCCGCGCTGAATGATGGTCGGGGTTGAAACCTGATTCATGTTTCAGTAATTTACAGACCCGTCAGTCCGCCGGAGTGCGTTTCCTATGTCCAGCTTTGTCGAAAAATCCTGCCAGGGCCTGTCGGCGACCGGGTTCCACCGTATCGCTTATCGGGAGTGGGGCACGGGTGACCGCGCCATCGTCTGTGTGCATGGGCTGACGCGCAATGGCCGCGATTTCGATGTTCTGGCCGCCGATCTGGCCGAAAATCTGAAGGCGCGGGTGATCTGTCCGGACGTCGTGGGGCGTGGTCGGTCGGGCCGGCTGGCCAACCCCGACAATTACAGCTATGCGCAGTATCTGGCCGATATGGCGGTGTTGCTGGCGCGTCTGGATGTGCCGCAGGTGGACTGGGTTGGGACCTCCATGGGCGGCCTGATCGGCATGATGCTGGCGGCACAGCCGGACAGCCCCATCCGCCGGCTGGTCATTAATGATGTCGGCCCCTTCATCCCGAAGGCGGCGCTGGAGCGTATTGGCGATTATGTCGGGCTGGACCCGTTCTTCGCCGACCTGGACGCTGTTGAGGCCTATCTGCGGCGTCGCTATGCCGGTTTCGGTGCCCTGACCGATGCCCAATGGCGGCATATGGCGCAAACCAGTGCCGATGCACGCGATGGTGGCTATCGTCTGGCCTTCGATCCTGGCATCTCCCGTATTTTCAAGACCAGCGCCATTGATGATCTGGACATGTGGCCGCTCTGGTCGATGATCCAACAGCCGGTCCTGGTGGTGCGTGGCGGGCAGTCCGATCTGCTGCTGGCCGATACGGCGGACCGGATGACGAAGGAAGGGCCCCGCGCCCGCCTTTATACGGTGCCCGATGCCGGTCATGCCCCGGCCCTGATGGCGGCGGATCAGGTGGCGGCGGTACGGGATTTTCTGGCCCATGACTGACGGCGCCCCGCCGTTCACGCCGCCCCCCTTCCGGCCCCGCTTTCCCTGGTGGGGCCGGCACCTGCAGACCATCCGCAATACCATCGTGAAGCCCGCCTATCCCCTGCCGCCGGGGCGGGAGATGCGGTTTGCGATGCCCGATGGCGGCGGCGATGTGCTGCTGGCCCGCCTCAACCCGCCGGCGTTGGCGGTGTCAAGGCCCCTGGCGGTGCTGCTGCATGGCCTGACGGGTAGTGAGGATAGTTTCTATGTCCGCGCTACCACCCGCCTGCTGCTGGACCGGGGCCATCCCGTCCTGCGCCTGAACCTGCGCGGGGCGGGGCCGTCGGCAGTGACCTGTTCGCGTCGCTATCATGCGGGGCGGACAGGCGATGTCCGGGCCGTCCTGGCGGCTTTGCCGGTCGATCTGGTGGCCGACGGCGTCATTATGGTGGGCTGGTCGCTGGGCGGGAACTGTACCTTGAAGTTTCTGGGGGAGGGGGATTTCCCCGTGCCTGTGGTCGCCGGCGCCGCCATTTCCGCCCCCATTGACCTTGCCGCCAGCAGCCGTCTGTTCGGCTCGCCCCCCAACCGGCTTTACCATCGCCGCCTTCTGGGTCAGATGAAGGCCGATATGCAGGCCAACCGGTCCAAGGTTGGGGATCTCTGGGCCGATGCGGCGCTGGCCGCCCATGATCTGTGGGATTTCGACGACAAGGTCGTGGCGCCCTGGAATGGCTGGGCTGATGCGCCGGAATATTACCGGGTCAATTCGGCCCTGTCCTTTCTGCCCCGGATCGCCGTTCCCACCCTGGTCGTCCATGCCCTGGACGATCCCTGGATACCGCCCGCCGCCTATCAGGACTTCCGCTGGTCCGCCAATCCCTGGCTGTCCCCGGCGCTCAGCCGGGCCGGCGGGCATGTTGGCTTCCACGGGGTGGGCGGCGTCTGGTCGGACCTGTGCCTTGCCCGCTTTCTGGATGGGCTGTAACGCGTTTGTCATCTGCCGTCGCTACCCTGTCCCCCCTGACCAGAGGGGGATTGGATGCGCGTCTCGCAGGCTTTGCTGCTTTGCTGCCTTCTGGCGGCGACCCCTTTGGCGGTGGCGCAGGAGAAGCCGGTGGACCCGGCATTGACTGGCTGGCTCTCCACCACGCCTGTCACCCTGTTGGATTGGGGCATGCTGCGGCTTGACCGGGAGGTGCGGCAGGCGGTGACGGCGCTGGGCCTGAAAGATGGGCGGGACGGGCCGGTGAAGGTAGGAACGCTGTACCGGCCTTTCGACCGCCGTGTCCTGGCCTACCTCTCGCTGCCCATGCCGGCGCGCGAACGCAGCCTGCCCCGCTGTCGGGAACTCTACGGCATGCTGCGCGACCATCTCCTGGCCGGCGCCCCCGGCGGCATCTCGGCGGCGGGCTGGTACCTGCAGCGCATCTTCGGGTCCGACACGCGCGGTCCTGGTGGGGGCAGGCCGGAGCCGTTTGCAGAGATGCTGACCAACATGGTCCTGCTGGAGGTGACCTTGCGCGTGCCAGAGGCCGACGCCTTCGGTAATGGCCCGCCGAAGATCACCTGCGCCGGCCGCCTGGATCAGGAGGAAGCGGCGGCGGTGCCCCCCTGGCGCCCGCCGGGTTAACGCTCAGCCCCGCTCCCGTAGCAACCGGGCGGCATCGATGGCACCATAGGTCAGGATGGCATCGGTGCCCGCGCGCTTGAAGCCCAGCAGGGTTTCAAGCAGGGCGGCGTCATAGTTCAGCCAGCCATTGGCCGATGCAGCCTTCAGCATCGCGTACTCGCCGCTGACATGATAGGCGAAGGTGGGCACGCTAAACTGATCCTTCACGCGGCGGATAATGTCGAGATAGGGCAGGCCCGGCTTCACCATCACCATGTCGGCCCCTTCGGCAATGTCCATGCCGACCTCTCGCAGGGCCTCGTCGCTGTTGGCGGGGTCCATCTGATAGGTCTTCTTGTCACCTTTCAGCAGGCCGCCCGTCTGCACGGCATCGCGGAAGGGACCGTAGAAGGCAGACGCGTACTTGGCGGCGTAGGAGCAGATGCGGGTCAGCGTATGGTCCCGGTCCTCCAGCGCATCGCGGATGGCCCCGATGCGGCCATCCATCATGTCCGACGGGGCCACAATATCGCAGCCAGCATCCGCCTGGACCAGGGCCTGCCAGACCAGAGCCTGCACCGTCTCCTCGTTCAGGACATAGTCATCCTTCACGATGCCGTCATGGCCGTGGCTGGTATAGGGGTCGAGTGCCACATCGCCCAGGATGCCGATATCGGGCACCTCCCGCTTGATGGCGCGGATGGCGCGGCACATGAGATTGTCGGGATTACCCGACTCGCGCCCTTCCGGGTCCTTTTTGTCAAAGGGCAGGACGGGGAACAGGGCCACGCAGGCAATGCCTAGGTCGCGCGCCGCCGCGACGGCGGGGACCAGCAAATCCAGGGACAGACGTTCCACCCCCGGCATGCTGGCGATCGGCTGCCGTTGGTTCTGCCCCTCCACCGCAAAGATCGGCCAGATCAGGTCATTGACGGTCAGATGGTTTTCCGCCACCAGCCGGCGGGTCCAGCCATCAACACGGTTGCGGCGCGGGCGGGTGCGGGGAAAGCTCTGCATCATCAGACCTGTTCGGATAAGGACGCACCGATGCTACGCCCGCCCGGCCCCTGGCGGCAACAGTAACCCCTGCGGCCTACAGCCCCAGGAACTCATGCACGGCGTAGAGCATGATCTTGAAGGTCAGCACAATGAACCCGAAGGCCACGATGGTGCTGGCCACGGCTGAGACATAGCCGGCGATCAACGCGATGCCGTCCCTTTCCATCAGGGCCAGCGCGATCAGCGCGATAGCGATGGAGGGAAACATATTGCCCATGAAGATCGGCAGGATCAGGACGATAGACAGGAAGAATACGACCAGACCGGCCAAACGCTCCATCCGCCCATCGACCAGACGGGTCAGGCGAGGCCGGGTCACCCGTTCCACACGACGCAGCCATGGTTCTGCCTTGGTCAGGACGGCCATTAGATCGGTACGCAGAATGCTGCGCCGCCGCAGGAAGGCCGGCAGCCAGGGATGCGGGTGCCCAATCAGTAACTGTATGGAAAAAACAACGATTGGCATGCCGGTTACTGCCGACATGCCGGGCGGGGCGGGCAGGATGGTGGGCAGGGCGAACAACAGCATCAGGATGCCATAGGCCCGCTCCCCCAGCCCATCAATCAACTGACCGATGCTGACCCGCTCGCCTTCAACCTTTTCAATCGTTTCAAGAAGCACGTCCGTGGTGCGCTTCGGTTCCGTCTTGTCGGGACCTGCGTTCTGAAAGCTGCTGACCTGTTCCAGACCATCGGGTTCGGGCGGCAATTGTGTGTCCACGGATCAACCTTTATGCCGACGGAACAGTCTGTCCGCCGGCCCTCTATACCCCGCGCGGGTTACCGGAATATGAAGGGGACTTGCGGTGCGGCGTCCCCTTCACCCTACTAACGCGGGATATGGGGGTCTTCATCCCAGATTGAAACGGGTAATCGTCGCGGCAATGTCGTCACCAAATGTCGCGCCCAGCCGGATGATGCCGGCATCGGCGGGCACGCCCTTCAACTGATCGGCACCCATGCTGGTCATCAGGGCGGCGGGCACATGGCTTGTCACCGACATGGCGCGCAGGCCACGGATCAGATCGATGCCGCCCAGGCCGTCCATAACGGCAGAGGCGATCAGCATGTCGGGCGGCATGCGCACCGCGATGGAGATGGCCTCAATCGGGTCGGACACGATATTCACCCGGAAACCACAGGCCGCCAGTTCGCCCGCTGCCTTACGCGCCACAAGCTTGTTTGGCGTGACCAGCATGATTTCGACGTCGCGCACCTCGACATCGGTGATGTCGAATTCAAACCGTGTCGGCAGACGGCGGATGATCTGATTGGTGGCCGCAATGTCCGGCTGTTCTTCCAGCTCCGCCATCTCCGCGATGCGGTCGGCGAAGGTCTGGATGGCGGCAATCTGCTTTTCGTCCAGATCTTTCAGATCGGAGCAATAGGTCTCCAGACGCTGCGCGATGAGGGAGACGATGGGATAACCGAAGGTGGAGCCGGAGCCCTTCAGCGAGTGGATTTCGCGGCGCAGTTCACGCAGCGCATCACCGCCCTTGACCTCGCCGGTCTTCGCCTGATCCAGCGTGGCGTAGATGGAGGACAACCGGTCGCTGATATAGTCGCTGAATTCCGACTTGAGCTGTTCAAGCAGCTCCTCCATATCGACTTCGGCCATCCTGTTATTCCTTCTATCCGCAAGACATATCCCTGTACCCCGCCGGGCCTGTCCGCATCAAGTGCGGCGGGATAACCGATGGGTTACAGCCGCCATGCCATAAAAGCCGAAGGCCCGGATGCGCGCTGCATCCGGGCCTTCAGAAAACGGTGATAACAAAGCGATCCGATCAGGCCGCGCGCTTCAGTTCCAGGTTCTTCCAGACCGACAGCAGGGCATCGACCAGATGGTCCATCTTGCGGTCATCATGGAAGGGGGTAGGGGTCAGGCGCAGCCGTTCGGTACCGCGCGGCACCGTCGGGTAATTGATCGGCTGCACATAGATATCGTGATAGTGCAGCAGGTCGTCGCTTGCCTGCTTGCACAGATGCGCGTCGCCCACCAGCAGCGGCACGATATGGCTGACCGACGGCATGACGGGGAGGCCGGCCTGGGCCAGACGACGCTTCAAGGTCGCGGCCCGCTCCTGATGGCGGATGCGGATTTCGTTATGTTCCTTCAGGAACATGACCGACGCCAGGGCACCGGCGGCCAGCACCGGGGCCAGCGAGGTGGTGAAGATGAAGGACGGTGCGAAGCTGCGCACGCAATCGACCAGGGCCGTGGAGCCGGTGATATAGCCGCCCATGACGCCGAACGCCTTGCCCAGCGTGCCCTCGATCACGGTCAGGCGGTCCATCACGCCTTCGCGTTCCGCCACGCCGGCACCGCGCACGCCGTACATGCCGACGGCATGCACTTCGTCCAGATAGGTCATGGCGCCATGCTTGTCCGCGACGTCGCACAGCTCCTTGATCGGGGCTATATCGCCATCCATTGAATAGACGCTTTCAAACGCCACCAGCTTGGGCTGGTTCTTCGGGTAGCGCGACAGCAGTGCGTCCAGATGGGCAACGTCATTGTGGCGGAAAATATGCTTTTCCGCACCCGAATGACGGATGCCCTCAATCATTGAGTTATGGTTCAACGCGTCGGAGAAGACGACGCAATTGGGCAGGATGCGCGGCAGGGTCGACAGCGTCGCCTCGTTGCTGATATAGCCCGAGGTGAACAGCAGCGCCGCTTCCTTGCCATGCAGGTCCGCCAGTTCGCGTTCCAGCATCACATGATAGTGGTTCGTACCGGAGATGTTGCGGGTCCCACCGGCGCCAGCCCCGCACTTGTGCAGGCTGTCGACCATGGACCCGATGACGACGGGGTGCTGGCCCATGCCCAGGTAATCGTTGGAGCACCAGACGGTGACATCCTTGGGCGGCGCATCCTCCCCATGGAAGGTTGCGGTCGGGAATTCGCCCACGCGGCGTTCCAGATCGGCAAACACGCGGTAACGGCCTTCACGCTTCAGACCGTCAATCTGGCTCTTGAAAAAATTCTCGTAATCCATGGGCCGCTGTCCCGTCTGCACCACTTAAAGGAATGTCACGCCGACCGTGCCTTTTGTCTACCCTTGTTTCTTACTTCAAAGGTATCGCCAGCAAAACCCCGCGCGACGGCTTGTCGCGCCGGCTCCCGACAATGCGGACGGGCGACAGACCCGCAGCATCGCCGCGATTGATGAAGACTGCGTTGATTTCGGTCAATTCATCGTTCTGTCCAAGAGGTGTTCCGCGCATGGCTATGGTGCGGACACGTGACATATCAGAATGGGTCGGATGGCCTGCCCCCAGCGCGGCGATGCGCAACGCTGTGAAACATCAAAAGAGCCGATGTTTCAGTGGTTACGCCCCTTTCACTGCTGCCGACCCGCCGTCTTGTGCAACGCTGTGAAACACGAACAGGTGCGATGTTTCAGGCCATGCCTCTCGCACTCGCGCCTGCGTGCTGCCCTGCGCAACGCTGTGAAACACGGAACGGGTTGATGTTGCAGAGGTTGCGGCTATCCATTTTCGAAAGCCGATAGCGTCGAATTCTGGTGGATATGGGTTTGGCGCTGATGAAGGAGAGTATAACAGGAGCAGCGCAAAAAGTCAGCAATGACGGGCCATGCGGGGCTTTGGACGACAGGTGTGTCGCTAATCTTATCCGACCCTCACCCCCTCCCGCACCAGCCAGTCAGCCGTATCGGCCAACGACTTTTCGAACCGGAACAGCAGGGTTTCGATCTCTTCCTCGTTGATGATCAGGGGCGGGGAGAAGCCGATGCTGTCGCCGATGGGGCGCAGGATGGCGCCATGCTGGTGGCTGAAGGAGACGAGTTTGGCACCCACGGCCAGGGCCGGATCGAAGGGCCGCTTCGTGGCCTTGTCGGCCACCAGTTCCACGCCGCCGATCAGGCCGATGCCGCGCACTTCACCCACCAGCGGGTGGTCGCGGAAGGCGCGCAGCCCCTTTTGCAGGTGCGGTGCCATGGCGCGGACATGGCCGATAATGTCCCGCTCCTCATAAATCCTCAGGGTTTCCAGGGCGACCGCACAAGAGACCGGGTGGCCGGAATAGGTGTAGCCATGACCGAAGGTGCCGATCTTGGCACTTTCGGCCACGCAGGCCTGATAGATCGCGTCCGACACCAGTACGGCAGACAGTGGCAGATAGGCGGATGTCAGCGCCTTGGCAGAGGTCAGGATGTCCGGCTTCATGCCATAGGTCTGGCTGCCCCACATATTACCGGTGCGGCCATAGCCGCAGATGACCTCATCCGCGACCAGCAGCACGTCGTACTTCCTCAGGACCGCCTGGATTTTTTCAAAATATGTCGCGGGCGGCAGGATGACGCCGCCGGCGCCCATCACGGGCTCGGCGAAGAAGGCGGCCACCGTGTCGGGGCCTTCGCGCAGGATCAGGGCTTCCAGATTACCGGCCAACCGCGTGGCGAATTCCGTCTCGCTCTCCCCCTCCTGTCCGAAGCGGTAATAGTGCGGGCAGTCGGTATGCAGGATGCCCTGGATGGGCAGGTCGAAATCGCGGTGGCAGTTCGGTAGGCCCGTCAGGCTGGCGGCAGCGACAGTGACGCCATGATAGGCCTTCTGCCGCGCGATGATCTTCTTCTTCTGCGGTCGGCCCAGGGCATTGTTGTAGTACCAGACCAGCTTCACCGCCGTGTCATTGGCCTCCGACCCCGAGCAGGCGAAGAACACCTTGCTCATCGGTACCGGGGCCAGGGCGATCAGCCGTTCGGCCAGATCAATGGCCGGTTCATGCGACTTGTGGGCAAACGCGTGGTAAAAGGGCAGGGTCCGCATCTGGCGGATGGCGGCATCGACAAGGCGCGGTTCATCAAAGCCCAGACTGGTGCACCAGAGGCCCGCCACCCCCTCGATATAGTCCTTGCCCGCCTCATCCGTGACGGTCACGCCCTTGCCCGACGCGATCACCAGCGGTCCCGTCGTCTCATGCGCCTTCAGGTTGGTGTAGGGGTGCAGGTGATAGGCGATGTCACGGCTGCCGGCGGAATTTCCCAGATGCGTCATGATGGTGGCGTCCTGTTGCGGGTTGCCGCCATGGTGAAGCGGGCAGGTGCCGGATGGCAACCCCTTACCCCATCCGCCGTGCCGCGCTGGGTGGTGCATCGTGAAGGCGGCCCCAGGCGCGGCGCAGCTGTCGGGTGGAGCCGAAACCCGCCCGTTCGGCCACCGCCTCCATATCCAGGCGCGAATTCTCGATCATGCGGCGGGCGAGGCCGACGCGCAGCCGGTTCACATAGTCCGGCACGGTCATTCCGGCATGTTCACGGAACAGGCGGGACAGGTGGCGGGGGCTGGCATGGGCGATATCGGCCAGGGTGGCCAGTGACCAGTCGCGCGCCGGATCGGCGGAAATGGCATCCTGAACCCGGTGAATGGCCGGGTGCAGATGGTTGCGCCCCTCCAGCCAGGGGGAGAGCTGTGGATCGGCCCCGGCGCGGCGCATATAGACGACCAGATAACGGGCGACGGCCGCCGCCACGCCAGGGCCGCAGCGGTGCCCGATGAAATGCAGCGCCAGATCAATGCCGGCGGTGATGCCGGCACTGCTCCAGCAATTGCCATCCTCCACGAACAGCCGGTTTTCCATGACGCGGCAAGAGGGGGCCGCCCGCCGCAGTTCCTCGTACGAACTGTGATGCGTGGTGCAGGCCCGACCTTCCATCAGGCCGGCGCGGGCGGCCAGCACCGCACCCGAACAGATACACAGGATCAGGTGGCCGGGCCGCACCGTCCGGCGCAGCCAATCCACGATCACCTGTTCCTGCACATTATCGGCCCGCACATCCTGCCCCGGCAGCGGATCGATATTGCCCGACAGCATGACGATGGCGTCATCGGGCAACCGGTCGGGTAGGGGCGCGATGTGGGAGAGGACGAGGCCAACCGAACTGGACATTTCCGGCTCCGGCCCGACGAAGTTCAGCTCGAACCGCAGCCGGTCCTGCTCCACCCCGGCGCGGCGCAGCACCTCTGTCGGGCCGGCCACGTCCAGCAGCATGGCGCGCGGCGGCAGCACGACATGAACGGGAATGATCTGCCGGTTCTGGTTCGCCCCCTCGTTCATGGTCAGGCCGCCTCCCGTGTTCCGGTATCATCCAGGGCGCGGGCCAGCGCCTGTTCCACGCTGGTGATGGTCGCGAAACGACCCGCCAGCACCAGTTCAGTGCGCGCCCGGATGTCATCGGCGGACCATGTGCGGCCCTTGGCGTCGGTCATGGCGAAGGTCAGCGTCGCCTCCGTTACGTAATCAACCTCGTACCCCAGGTCGGACGCGTGGCGCGTCGTCGTCTCACAGCATTGTTCGGTGCGAATGCCGCAGATGATGACCCGGCGCACGCCCTTTGCCACCAGCCAGACGTCCAGGCCGCTGCCCACCAGGGCGCTGTGGCGCGGCTTCTCGAACACCGCGTCGGGTTCGATCCGCACCGGGGCCAGCAGCTTCACATGGCCGGAAGTCTTGGAGAACGGGCCATCCGGATCGACATGGAAAATCTGCGCGATGGGAAGGCCGGCTTCCTTGGCGCCGTCGATCAGGGCCTGCACCCGGTCAAAGAAGGGGGCTGCCTCCTCCTCCCGCCAATAGGGGCGCTGACGGAAGCTTTCCTGTACATCGATGACCAGCAGGGCGGTATCACGGGCGGACATTTCATGCTCCGGTTCCGGGTTGCGATGGCCGGCACAGTATGAGCGTTCCAGCATAGAGGAAAGGCACGGGCCGGACCAGGAGCGGACGGAAAAGGACAAGTTATGTCCGGTAGTGCTGACCCGGCGTAAGGGCCGAAAAGCCAGCGATGCATCGAATTATACGGAATTTCTTCCTGAACCACCGTAAATGCGTGGAAAGCGTTGAATCGGCTTGGTATCATTCCGGTTCGACAGCGATGCCGGAATCCCTTGGGTATGCCCGAGGAGCTTGGGGCCGGATGCTGGCCGGGGTCAGGGGTGGTACAGTATGACGTCGATGGAGACCGATGGCGGCGGTTCGACCGAAGCCGATTTGCCGCGCAAGAAACTGAGCGGCAAGAAAATCGTGCTGTTCATTGTTCTGCCCATCCTTCTGATCGTGGCGGGGGCGGCGGGCGCATATTTCATGGGCGCTCTCGACGGACTTTTGGGCAAGAAGCATGCTGCCGAGGGCGAGGAGCATGTGGAGGAAGAGCATAAGGAGCCCGAACTGCCTGAATATAAAGGGCCGCCGATCTTCAAGGACATGCCCGACATGCTGGTCAACCTGAACACAGGTGAGCGGAGGGCGACGCTTTTGAAGCTGGGTATCACGCTGGAGATCGGCCACCCGCAGGAGGTACCGGCCATCGATCAGGCCATGCCCCGCATCACGGATGCGTTCCAGGTTTACCTGCGCGAATTGAAGGTCGATGACCTGCGCGGGTCGGCGGGCATGTATCGCCTGCGGGAGGAATTGCTGATGCGGGTGAATGCCGCAGCGGCACCAGTGAAGGTGAAGGACGTGTTGATCAAGGAATTCCTGGTCCAGCAATGATGCGAGAGGATGCGTGATGGCCGGGCCCGAGGAGCTTAGTGAAGAAGAACGCATGGCGGCCGAATGGGCCGCCATGGCGGATGAAGGGGCTGGCGACGCCTTTGGCGACATGGGCGGCGGCGGTGGCGGCGGTGCCACGCGCGTTCTGAACCAGGACGAAATCGACAGCCTGCTGGGCTTCGACAAGGACGGTGCCGGCGACGGCGACAATACCGGCGTCATGGCGCTGGTGAACTCTGCGCTGGTGAACTACGAACGTCTGCCCATGCTGGAGGTGGTGTTCGACCGCCTTGTCCGCATGATGTCGACCTCGTTGCGTAACTTCACCTCTGATAACGTCGAAGTCTCACTGGACCAGATCAGCTCTGTCCGTTTTGGTGATTACCTGAACTCCATCCCGTTGCCCGCCATGCTGGCCGTGTTCAAGGCGGAGGAATGGGACAATTACGGCCTGATGGTCATCGATTCGGCGCTGATCTATTCCATCGTGGACGTGCTGCTGGGTGGTCGCCGCGGTACGGCGGCCATGCGTATCGAAGGCCGCCCCTATACGACCATCGAACGCAATCTGGTTGAGCGCATGGTGCATGTGGTCCTGTCGGACCTGTCGGCGGCGTTTGATCCGCCGTCGCCTGTGACCTTCCGCTTTGACCGCCTGGAAACCAATCCGCGTTTTGCCACCATCGCGCGCCAGGCCAACGCCGCCGTGCTGGTCAAGCTGCGCATCGACATGGAAGACCGTGGCGGGCGCCTGGAACTGCTGATCCCCTATGCCACCCTGGAACCTGTGCGCGAATTGCTGTTGCAGATGTTCATGGGTGAAAAGTTCGGTCGCGACAGCATCTGGGAAACCCACCTGGCGTCGGAACTGTGGCAGACGGATGTGCATCTGTCGGCGGTTCTGGACGAGATTGTGCTGCCGCTGAACGAGGTCCTGTCCTGGCGCGTGGGCAGCCGTGTGCTGCTGAATGTCGCGCCGGACGAGACGATTGAGCTTCGATGTGGCGACGTGCCGATGTTCCTGGGCCGCATGGGCCGCAAGGGTGGTAACATCGCGGTGCGTATCGACAAGGAATCACCCAAGCCGGAGGGCCAGCCATGATCGCCTCGATCCTGTCCTTATTGCTGGACGTGGCCATTGTCGGCCTGCTGGTGGCCACCATCATTTACGCCCTGCGCCTGAATAAACAGCTCTCGGCGGTCAAGGAAAGCCGTGCGGAGCTGGAGGAACTAGTCAAGGGTTTCGCCGAGGCCACGGCCCAGGCCGACAGTTCCGTGAAGGGCATGCGCAAGGCGGCGCATGAGTCTGGTGAAACGCTCTCCAGCCTGATCAACCGTGCCCAGACCTTGAAAGAGGAGATGGAGCTGATCGTGCAGGCTGCCGACGGTCTGGCCAACCGGTTGGAAGCCGCGTCGGGCAAGGCACGCGCCGCCGTGATGCCGGCTCAGGGTGGGGGTGCCCCCCTGACGGCCGCCCCGGCGGCACCGCGTCCGGCCGCCGCCCCGTCGCCCCGCTCCGCACCCGCAGCAGCACCGCCGCCCCAGCAGGCGGCGGCCCCGGCCCCCGGTGGCGCTGAGCCCCGGTCGCGGGCCGAGAAGGAATTGTTGCAGGCGCTGGAGAATCTGCGGCAATGACCGACGCACCCACGCCAGCAGCCGGGACCGCCCCCGGCGCCGCCAAACCGGCAGCCAAACCCGCGGCGCAGGCTGGTACCAAGCCCGCCGCGAAACCCGGCGCGCGCGCTGCTGCACGGGGCAAGCCGGCACCCAAACCGCCCAAGGCGCGCCGCGCCCTGATGCGGCCCGGTCTGCTGCCGGCCACGATCTTTGTTGCGACCCTGGTTCTGGGCTTCAAGGTTGGGGATATCTGGCTGACCGTGACGACGGGCAAGGGCCTGTCCTTGATCCCGACTTCGATTGCAGAAGAAACCGCACCGCAAGGCTTGCCGGAAATCAAGCAGGCCAATGCGGTCACCGTGGCACCGGCCAAGCCCGCTGTTGCCCCGGCATCGGTTCCATCCGCACCGGTTCAGGTGGCGGAGGCCGAGCAGCAGCACGCCCAGACCCCACCCGCCGCCGGGGGAGAGCATGCGCAGCCGGCAGCGGCAGGCGATCATGCCCAAGCCCCCGCCACCGCACCCGCCGCCGATCCCAACAGCCCGGCCCCGTCCGGTGCGCCCGGACAGGGTTTCACCCCCACCGAGGTGGAAATCCTGCAACGGCTGCAGGAACGGCGGGAACAACTCGACAGCCGTGGACGGGAACTGGATCAGCGCGAAGCGATGCTGACCGCCGCCGAGACGCGATTCGACCAGAAGATCACCGAACTTCAGAACCTGAAGAAGGAAATCCAGGGTCTTCTGACTCAGGCCAACGCCGAACAGCAGGCACAGTTGGACAGTCTTGTGAAGATTTACGAGACGATGAAGCCTGCCGACGCGGCCAAGATTTTCAACAATCTGGAAAACGACGTGCTCTTGAACGTGATCAGCCGCATGAAGGAAGCCAAGGTTGCCCCTGTATTCGCCGCCATGGACGAGAAACGGGCACAGGAGGTTACCATCCTTCTGGCTGCACGGAAGAGGCTGCCAACGGTGCCCGAATGATTGTATGAAGGCCTCCAGGGGAGCCCATCCCCCGTGTGACCCCGGCTTCTGCCGGCCCCGAAGTACTCGCGCTTTGAAGGTGTCCTGATGTTCCGCACCGCCACCGCCGCCGATCCCGTGCTCCAGGAACGGCTGGACAATGCCCGCGCCGAGGCGCGGCAGCCGCTGTCGCGCGAAGAAGTGGCGACCATCGTCGCATCCGTCCTGTCCTCTATGGGCGGGGACATGGGCCAGCATGACCTGCATCTCTATGCAGAACTGGAGGGGCTGGCTCGGTTCATCAATAACGCCAAGAAGGAAATCGCCAGCATTCAGCCGGCGGATATCCATTCAGAGCATATTCCGCTGGCCACCGACGAACTGGATGCCGTGGTCGGCGCCACGGAAGATGCCACGAACCGCATCATGGACGCCTGCGACCAGATGATGGCCCTGGCCGGCGACGTGCCGGCGGAAGTGTCCAACAAGCTGATGGACATCACCACCGGCATCTATGAGGCCTGCAACTTCCAGGACATTACCGGCCAGCGCATCACCAAGGTGGTCCGCGCCCTGAAACATATTGAACAGAAGGTGGAAGCCCTGCTGGTCGCCCTGGGTGAGGAAGTGCAGCGCCGCCATCCCACCATGGAGAAAGCCGCCCCAGAGGCGCCGTCTGATGCCAAGCTGCTGAACGGTCCGTCCATGCCCGGCGCCGGCATCGACCAGGCCTTCATCGACAGCCTGTTTGATTGAGGTTGAATGCCCGAGACGCACACATCCGGCAGCACCGATCCTGATATGGCGGTTCCCCTGCGGTTCGGCGCGTCCGGTGACCGTGGCGAGGGCGGGGAAGGGGCGACGCTTCTTTATCTCGGCGTCTTCATCCTGCTGCTGGCTTTTTTCATCCTGTTAAACAGCATCTCGCATTTCCATGACGAGAAGGTGGGTGCCGTCATCCGCAGTGTGGATGATGCCTTTTCCACCCAGGCGCTGCTGACAGGCTCCCCCGGCGACCGGCAGCAGGCCCGGCGCGAGGCGGCGCGTGCCATTCAGGATCTGGGCGATCTGATCCGCGCCGAACTGCCGCTGGCCAAGGTGGAGGCGGGAACCGAGACGGGTACCCTGCATGTCACCATGCCGGCCTCCAATCTGTTTGCGGGCGACGGTCTGGCGATCCGGCCCAGCCAGCAGGCATTGATGGACCGCATCTCACGCGCTTTGGAGAACAGGCCCCGCGGCGTCTCGGTACGGGCGGAGTTCCTGTTCGCCACGAAGGGTGTGGAGGATACGGCCCCGTTGGTGGCGCGCGCCGGTGCCCTGGCCCGTGCCGTATCGGCACTGGGTGCCAATCCTGCCTGGCTGTCGGTCGGGTTGGAGAAGGGGGCGGAGGCGGGGCAACTGCGCCTGCTGTTCCGCGTGCATGAGGAGGGTGCCTAATGCGCCCGCAGGCCCATTTCTCCCCTTTCAGTTTTGCAAAGCCGGATACGCCTGCAGGCAAGGCCTGGCTGGTCACCTTCACTGACCTGATCTGCCTGCTGCTGACATTTTTCGTTATGCTCTACGCTATGTCCGACCCCGATCCGGCCCGGTACAAGGCGTTGGCGGCGGGCGTGCCGGGGGCGAAACCCGATCAGGTGGGCCAAGAACGGCCAGAGGCCGCCTTTTCCGCCGCCAGCCTAGACCGGGGCAAGGCCATCGACCTGGGCTATCTGGGCCGGGTGTTCGAAAGCCAGATGGCGCGCAACCCGGAACTGGCTGATGTGCGGATCAACCGCATCGATGGCACGCTGATCCTGTCGCTGCCCTCTGATCTGCTGTTTGCACCCGGCGATGCCACCCTGTCGGAGGGGGGCAGGAAGGCCCTGTTCGTGATGGGCGGCGTCGCGGCCAATGTCGGCAATGCCATGGATGTGGTCGGCCATGCCGACGCCTCTCCCACGGGCCGCCGTTGGCCCAGCAATTGGGAATTGTCGCTGGCCCGTGCGCAGGCGGTGGCCGATGCCCTGCGCGAGGCCGGCTATCTGCGCGATATCACTGTACGCGGCCATGGCGATGGTCAGTCGGGGGGCGAGGTGAAGGCCGATGCGCGCCGCGTCGATCTGGTGGTGCGTGAGCATGGGGTGACGCCATGAAGGCGGCCCGTATTCTGGCCGGCACTCTGGCCCTGTCGGTGGCGGCCACCGCGCTTCTGCCGTCGCCCGTCTGGGCACAGCAGCCGCCGGCCCCTGCCGCCGCCAGCAGCAATACGGCACCGCGTGTGCCGGTGCGCAGCGGCGTGCATCCCGATTATAGCCGTCTGGTCTTCGACTGGCCGCGCGAGGTTCCCTACACTGTTGAACAGAACGGAGCAGGCGTCAGCATCCGCTTTCCCGTCGCAGCACAGGTCGATCTGGCCGGTGTTCTGCGCGCCCGACCATCGCGCATCAACGGCCTGACTCAGGCGGCGGCGGATGGGTCGGTGACGGTGCGGTTCGATATTCCCGCCGGGGCTGGCATCAAGCATAGCCGTGCCGGTACCCGCATCATCGTTGATGTGTTGGACAAACCGCCGCCCGGTAGCACCCCGGCGCCCGCTAGCCCGCCACCACCCCCGGCGACGCAGCAGCAGGCAGCGGCAACGCCCGCCCAGACGTCCACCGCACAGGCGACGTCGCGTCCCGCCGATCCCCGCGCACCGCGTGAGGGGGCGCCACTTTATCAGTTACGGGGCAATGCAGCGCCCAATGGGGCCGCTACGGCATCCGGCGCCCCGACCCCGCTGACCGTCAGCCCGCCTCCGCCGCCGCCGGCCAATGCGGCCCCCGCCGCCGCGGTCCCTGCGCCAGCCCCCGCCGTGACAGCCACCGCCGCACCCACGGCAGTCGCGCCACCACCGCCCCCCGCACCGACAGCGGCGGCGTCGCCACCGGCTGCCACGCCTGCTGCCAGCGCGGCAGACGCGCCGGCAGGGGAGATTGCCATTGCGCCTGTGACCCTGCCCTTTGATCCCAAAGTGGCGCGGGCGGCAGCGATTTTTGAACGTGCCGGCTATCTCTATATCCTGTTCGATGACACGGTGCCGTCCGAAACGGCGCCGCCGGTGCCCGCCGGTCTGCAATCGGTCATCGAACCGGTGGCCGTTGAGGGTGGGGCCGGATTCCGCCTGTCCATGCCAGCCCTGATGCAGGCGTCTGTCGGGCGCGACGGCACCGCTTGGCAGGTGACCCTGGGGCAGGCCACAGGCGCCAAGACCACCAACAGTTCCATCATACCCCGACCCGACCCGGATTTCGCCCTGGGCCCCCGGCTGGTTGTGCCGGCGGCAGAGGCGGAAAAGGTAATCGCCTTTAAAGACCCCGTGGTGGGCGACACCCTGTCCGTCGTGCCGCTGCCGCTTCCGGGCCAGCATGTGGACGCGCCGCTGCGCTATACCGAGGTGCAGTTCCTGCCGACCCTGCAGGGCCTTGTCATGCGCCCCCTGGATGACCGACTGGCGGTACAGCCGGTGCGTGAAGGGGTGGAGGTTACGGTGCCGGGCGGCCTGCGCCTGTCGCCGCCAGCGGATATCCAGGTTGCCATCCCGCCGCCCCCACCACCCGTGGAGCAGGAGAAGCTGTTCGATTTCAAGCGCTGGGGCCAGGTGGCGGCGCGCGATTACAACAAGACGCGGCAGGCGAAATGGGACCGTCTGACGGCCTTGCCGGATGCGGAAAAAACGCGCGGCCGCCTGGACATCGCCCGCTTCTATCTGGCCAATGGCATGGGGTATGAGGCGCTGGGCATGCTGACCCGCGTGCAGTCCTTGCAGCCCGATGTGGATCGGCGGCCCGAATTCCTGGCCGTGCGCGGTATTGGCCGGGTGCTGACCGGTGATTTCGCGGGCGGCATGGCCGACCTGTCAAACCGGCAACTGGCCAATGAGCCCGACGCGGCCCTGTGGCGGGCGGCGGCCCTGGCGGGGCAGGGCGATTATGCCGGGGCGCATGCCGCCTTCCAGGCCTCCAAGGACCTGCTGGACCGCTATCCGGAGCCCTTCTACACCGGCCTTGCCCTGTCTGCCGCCGATGCCGCCTTGCGCGCCGGACAGCCAGAGGCGGCGGCCCTGATCATGGACCGCGTGGCCAAGCGGGGCGGCGAAAGCGGCGATCAGGCGCCCGCGGTACAGTATTTCCGGGGGGCCGTGTTCCGAGCCCTGGGCGACAATGACAAGGCTCTGTCCTATTTCAAGCAGGCGCAGGCCGGTCGTGACCGGCTTTATTCCATGCGGGCCAAGCGCGACTATATCGACACGGCCCTTGCCGCCGGCAAAATGCCGCCCAAGGAGGCGGCCAAGAAGATGGAGGAGATGCGCTTTGCCTGGCGCGGCGATGCGCTGGAACTCTCCAATCTGCGCCGGATCGGGGAAGTGCATGCCATTGCCGGGAACTACCCTCAGGCCTTCGACAGCATGCGCCACACCATCTCCGCCTTCCCGGATACGCCGGAGGCTAAGGAGATCGCGGCGGATATGACCCGGACCTTCACGGACCTGTTCGCGACCGACGGGGCCGCGAAGATGTCGCCGCTGGAGGCGATGGGGCTGTATGAGCAATATCGGGAGCTGACACCCCCCGGCCCCGATGGTGACCGCATCATCCGCAAGCTGGCCGAACGGCTGGTGGAGATCGACCTGCTGGACCGTGCCGGCCAACTGCTGGACCATCAGGTGCAGTACCGGTTGCAGGGCCTGGAAAAGGCGCAGGTTGGCACACGGCTGGCCGGTATCCGTCTGCTGGACGGCACGCCGGAATTGGCGGTGGCGGCGCTGGACAAGAGCGAGGTGCCAGAGATTACGCCGGAACTGGCGGAGGAACGCAAGCTGCTGCGTGCCCGTGCCCTGTCACAGATCAACAAGGGTACGGAGGCGGTGCAACTGCTGGCCGCCGACCAGTCGCGCAATGCCAATCTGCTGCGTATCGACATCGCCATGCGCGACAAGCAGTGGAAGGCAGCGGCGCAGGCCCTGGCCGATGTCATCGGCCCGCCGCCCGCCGCCGGTGCCACCTTGGACCCGCAGGTTTCCAGTCTGGTGGTGAACCGTGCCACGGCCCTGTCGCTGGCCGGCGACAATGCCGCGCTGGACGCCCTGCGCCGCGATTTCGGACCGGCCATGGAGAAGTCGAAGGACGCGACCTTCTTCCGCTTGCTGACCCGGCCGGAGGAATCGGCGGGTCTGGCCGATGCCAATACAATCCGCCAGCGCATCACCGAGATCGACCTGTTCCGCAGCTTCCTGGACAATTACCGCACGGTGCGCCAGGAAGCCGCCACCCCGCCGCCCGCCGCCGCGCCGGCCACACCACCCGCGACGCCGCCATCGTAAACCCATGGACATTGCTTCTGCCGCCGCCCATCTGGGATAGTGGGGCGGAGCGGGATCGGCTGATCAGGGATTTGCCACGTGTCGGGTTTGTTTGAAGCACAGGCGCCAAGGCCGCTGGCCGACCGGCTGCGGCCGCAAAGCCTGGATCAGATGGTGGGGCAGGATCATCTGTTGCGCCCCGATGGCCCCATTGGTCGCATGATCCGTGCCCGGCGGCTGGTCTCCATGATCTTGTGGGGCCCACCCGGATGTGGCAAGACCACGCTGGCCCGGCTGCTGGCCCAGACCACGGACCTGCATTTCGAACCGCTGTCAGCGATTTTCAGCGGCGTGGCCGATCTGCGCAAAGTGTTCGAGGCGGCGAAATCCCGGCGGCAAGCGGGCCAGGGCACCCTGCTGTTCATCGACGAAATCCACCGCTTCAACCGGTCACAGCAGGATGGGTTCCTGCCCTATGTGGAGGATGGGACTGTCACGCTGGTGGGCGCCACGACGGAGAATCCCAGTTTCGAACTGAACGCCGCCCTGCTGTCACGCGCTCAGGTGTTTGTTCTGAACCGTCTGGACGATGCCGCCCTGGAAAAGCTGTTGCAGCGGGCAGAGGCGGAGGAGGGGCGGCCGCTGCCGCTGGACGAGGATGCCAGGGCGTCGGTGAAGGCGCTGGCCGATGGTGACGGGCGGTACTGCCTGAACCTGTGTGAGGAACTGTTCGCCCTGCCGGCGGACAAGATCCTGGACACCAATGCCCTGGCTGCGGCGGTGCAGCGGCGCATGCCCCTTTATGACAAGGCGCAGGAGGGGCATTACAACCTGATCTCCGCCCTGCATAAATCTCTGCGCGGATCGGACACGGATGCGGCGCTTTACTGGTATGCCCGCATGCTGGCCGGGGGTGAGGACCCGCGCTATATCGCGCGGCGCCTGACAAGGTTCGCGGTTGAGGATATCGGCATGGCCGACCCGGCGGCCCTGACCCAGGCGACGGCGGCGTGGGAAGCCTATGAACGGCTGGGCAGTCCTGAAGGCGAGTTGGCCATCGCTCAGCTTGTCATCTATCTGGGCACGGCGCCCAAATCGAATGCCGCCTACACCGCCTATAAGGATGCCGTGCGGGCCGCCAAGGAAACGGGCAGCCTGTCGCCGCCCAAGCACATCCTGAACGCACCGACCAAACTGATGAAGCAATTGGGCTATGGTCATGGCTACAATTACGACCATGACACGGCGGAAGGGTTCAGCGGCCAGAACTATTTCCCAGACGAGATGGGACGGCGAGAGTTCTATCGACCCGTGGAACGCGGGTTCGAGCGGGAGATCAAGAAGCGTCAGGATTACTGGGCCAGGCTCAGGGCAGAGAAGGGTGGAGGGTGATGTTGTTTAGGAGTTTGCCAGTCGCATGAAAATCCACCGTCGCACCTTCCTTGCGTCCGCCGCTGCCCTGTCCGCCGTTGGTCCAGCCGTTGCCGCATCTTTGGGTCTGTCCCTGGGCGAGTTGCTCCATGCTGACGATTTCCGGGATGGGCTGGGCCAATGGCTGTTGCAGGCCCATCGGCCGGGCCGGGTGACGGCGGCCGATGGTGTGCTTGAAATTGATGTTCCCGCCGGAACCAGCCTTTGGTTCAAGCCGCGCCTATCAGGCCCTATCGCCATCCGGTATGAGGCGTTGATGGTGGCGGAAGGGGGGACGAATGACCGGTTGTCGGACCTGAACGCCTTCTGGATGGCCAATGATCCCGCAGCACCGGGCGGTGACGCGCTGGCAAAGGTGCGGACGGGCAGGTTCGAGGATTATGACGATCTGGTCCTCTATTATGTCGGTCAGGGCGGCAACTCCAACAGCACCACGCGCTTTCGTCGTTACACGGGCCGGGCGGGTGATCGGCCCCTGCTGCCGGAGAATGACCGGCGGCTGCCGGCGGATATGCTGGTCGGCAATGTCTGGCAGACGGTGACGCTGGCCGCGGTCGGGTCGCGCATCCGGTATTGGCGGGATGATCGGCTGTTGTTTGATTTTGAGGACCCGGCCCCGCTGACCAGCGGCCATTTCGCCCTGCGCACGACGCAAAGCCATCTGCGGGTGCGGAATTTCCGGGTGTATCGGGCAGGTTACATCTGATTTGGTCAGGCCACGCCTGCGTTAACCGGTACTTGCGCCGAACGGGTTGGCACCCCAATCTTATGCCGCCCGATGCCGGAGAGCCCGCCCCTTGAACGCCTTCCTGTCCGACCGCGTCCGTTCCATCGCCGACTGGTTGCTGCTTGAAGGCAACCAGTTGTTTGACATCGATCTGCTGTTCGCACAGTTGGTCGACCGGATTGCCCTGGCCGGCATTCCCATCGGTCGCGTCTCGCTGAATTTGGAGCTTCTCCATCCCGAAGTGGTGGGGGAGGGGCGTGTCTGGCTCTGTGGTCAGGCCACCGGCACGCACCGGCTGAACCGTGTCGACACGGACATGAGCGAGTATCTGAACTCTCCTGTGCACCGCGTGGATGAAACGGGGGAGCCGTATCGTCTGCGTCTGGCGGTCGAAGATACCGACATGCCGCTGCTGGCCCGGCTGAAGCGGGAAGGGTTCCAGGATTATTTCATTGCCCCAATCCAGGTGCAGGACAAGCACCGGTCGGCGGCCATGTCGTTCGCCGCCAAGCGCACGGAGTTCAGCGATCAGGACATCACCGACCTGACCCATATCGTGGCTGCCGTCTCGCCGATCCTGGAGGCCCGCGTGGTGCGCAACATCGCGCGCGACCTGTTGGCCACATATCTGGGTGCGGGGGCCGGTGACCGGGTCTATGCGGGGCAAATCTCGCGCGGCGATGCCGACAATATCTTTGCCGCCATCCTGTTCGCCGATCTGCGCGGCTTTACCCGCTTCACCGCCGACAATTTGTCCACCACTGTTCTGGAACGGTTGAACCATTGGTTCGATCTGGCCGTGGACGCGGTGGAGGCGCATGGTGGTGAGGTGCTGAAATTCATGGGCGATGGCATGCTGGCCATCTTCCCCGCCGATATGATGAACCCGCGGGAAGCGTGTGGCCATGCCCTGGCCGCCGCCGCCACCCTGCACAATGCCGTCACGGCTTGGAATGAGGCCTGCCCCAATGGGCAGAGCCGCATCGATTACGGCCTGTCGCTGCATCTGGGCCATGTCGCCTTTGGCAATATCGGCGGCAAGCGCCGGCTGGATTTCACCGTGGTCGGCCCCGCCGTCAATCTGGCCAGCCGGTTGCTGGAGGTGGCGAAGGTTCTGGACAGCCATTTCGTGGTCTCTACCGCCTTCGCCGGGTGCTCTGGTCGCATGATGCGGTCGGTCGGCGTGCATGAGGTGCGGGGATTGGATCAGCCGGAAGAGATTTTCGTGCCCTGTTGATGGCGCCCATGCTATCGCTGCACGCCCATCACCAGTCTGATCCCGAGCCATGAACGTCGCCGTCCGCTTCGCGCCCAGCCCGACCGGCCATCTGCATATTGGCAATGTCCGTACCGCCATCATGAACTGGCTGTTCGCGGCCCGGCATGGCGGCAGCTTCATGTTCCGTCTGGACGATACGGACGAGGAACGCTCCACGCAGGCTTTCGCTGACGCGATTGCGGAGGACCTGACCTGGCTGGGCCTGACCTGGGACCGCTTTGCCCGCGAGTCTGACCGCTATGTCCGCTATGCCGAGGCGGCGGACGCGTTGAAGGCCGCAGGCCGCCTTTACCCCTGCTATGAGACGCCGGAGGAGTTGGGCCTGAAGCGGAAGGCCATGCTGGCCCAGCATCGCCCGCCCATCTATGACCGCTCCGCCCTGCGCCTGTCCGATGCCGACCGTGCGCGGCTGGAGGGTGAAGGGCGGCGGCCGCATTGGCGGTTCAAGCTGAACCATGCCGACATCACCTGGGACGATCTGGTGCAGGGGCATAAGCATTTCCGGGGTGCCGACCTGTCTGACCCCGTTCTGATCCGCGAGGATGGGCGCCCGCTCTACACCCTGACCTCGGTTGTGGATGATCTGGATTTCGCCATCACCCATATCGTGCGCGGTGAGGACCATGTCACCAACACGGCGGTGCAGGTGCAGTTGTTCGAGGCCGTGATCGGCGTTGAAGGCGAGGGTGCTGTCCCGACCTTCGCCCACCTGCCCTTGGTGGCCGGGTCAGAGGGAGAGGGGCTGTCCAAGCGCCTGGGTTCCCTGTCCGTGCGGTCGTTGCGCACCGAGGAAGGGGTGGAGCCGCTGGCCCTGACCGCGTACCTCGCACGGCTGGGCACGTCCGACGCCATCGCTGCCGCCGGCAGCTTGGCTGAACTCGCCGAAGGGTTCGATTTTGCCAAGTTCGGGCGCGGCACGCCGAAGTTTGATGCCGATGAGCTGATGCGGCTCAACGCCCAGGTGCTGCACGCCGCCTCCTTCGCCGCTGTCGCCGACCGTCTGGTGGCGCTGGGCATGGATGGGGTGGATGAGGCATTCTGGCTGGCCGTGCGGCCCAACCTGTCGCGCCTGTCGGACGCGAAAGAATGGTGGGCCGTGACCAAGCAGGCGGTCACACCGCTGGTCGATGATGCTGGCTTCCTGTCCAAGGCGGCCGAGTTGCTGCCCGATGGTGTTTGGGACGATACGACCTGGGGTGTCTGGACCAAGGCCGTGTCAGCGGCCACGGGAGCCAAGGGCAAGGGCCTGTTCCTGCCGCTGCGCCGCGCGCTGACCGCCCATGATCATGGGCCGGAGCTGAAGACGCTGCTGCCGCTGATCGGGCGGGAGCGGGCGCTGGCGCGGCTGTCGGGCTGTACGGCCTGACCCGCCGCCGCTATCTCTATTGATGATCTTTCTGCTGACGGAAAGCCTGCTCCCATGACCCTGTCGCTCTACAACACGCTGCTGCGGACCAAGGAAGCGTTCGCGCCCATCGACCCGGCTCATGTGAAGCTCTATGTCTGCGGTCCGACTGTTTATGATTATGCCCATATCGGCAATGCCCGGACCTTCAGCGCTTTTGACCTATTGGCCCGGCTGCTGAAGCATCTGTATCCACAGGTCACCTACGCCCGGAACATAACGGACGTGGATGACAAGATCATTGAGCGGTCGAACCAGTCGGGTGAACCGATTGATAGTGTGACGGCGCGGACCACGGCGCAGTTCCATGCCGATATGGATGATCTGGGCCTGCTGCGCCCCGATATCGAACCGCGCGCCACGCGGCATATCGGCGATATGATCGCGATGATCGAGGCGTTGATCGCCAAGGGCTTTGCCTATGCCGCCGAAGGTCATGCCCTGTTCAACGTGCCTGCCATGTCGGATTACGGCCAGCTGTCGCGCCGCAGCCAGGATGAATTGATCGCCGGCGCGCGGGTGGAGGTTGCGCCTTACAAGAAGTCGCCCGCCGATTTCGTGCTGTGGAAGCCGGCCAAGGATGGCGAACCCGGTTGGGACAGCCCCTGGGGCAAGGGGCGCCCCGGCTGGCATATCGAATGCTCTGCCATGACGGCGGCGCATTTCGGCGAAGTGTTCGATATCCATGGCGGCGGGCTGGACCTGATTTTCCCGCACCATGAGAATGAGATCGCGCAAAGCCGTTGCGCCCATGGCACCGCCGTGATGGCCAATGTCTGGCTGCATTCCGGCTTCCTGACCATTGCCGGTGACAAGATGTCCAAGTCCTTGGGCAACTTCTACACGGTGCGCGAGCTGCTGGATGAATTTCCGGGAGAGGCGCTGCGTCTGGCGATCCTGTCGGCCCATTACCGCCAGCCGCTGGATTTCACCAAGGAGAAGGTGGCCCAGGCGCGCCAGACTCTGGACCGCTGGTATGGCGTGCTGCGCGCGGCGGGAGACGTGCCGGCGGGTAACATCCCGGCGGAATTCATGTCCGCCCTTATGGACGATCTGAACACGCCGCTGGCCATTTCCGTCCTGCATGAACTGGCCAATGCCTATCACAAGGCGGGTGACGATGCGGGGCGTATGGCCTCTGCATCCGCACTGAAGGCTGCCACCAACCTGCTGGGCTTCCTGACGCAAGCCCCCGAAGCCTGGTTCAAGTGGCAGCCGGCCGGCGCGTCCGGCCTGGATGACGCCGCCATCGAACAGGCCATCGCCGACCGTCTGGCCGCCCGCAAGGCCAAGAACTTTGCCGAGGCCGACCGCATCCGCAACGATCTGGCCGCCCAGGGCGTTATCCTGGAGGACGGGCCGAAGGGGACGACCTGGAAGCGGGGGTAAGTTTGTCGGGTGTAGGTGGTGTGGCTGCATCGACACGATATCGCGCCCCACCACCTGCATCTGTTAAGCCCGTTCCACCTCTTCCAGCGCCCAGTCAAAGGCTGCCGCTTCTTCCTCATCGCCCGGCAGGGTCACATCCTCGTCCAGCGTCTCCAGCGTTATGCGAAAGCGCTGACCCGGCACGATGCCAAGCCGTTGGAAAATTTCCGGTAATTGTTCGGGCGTAACGTCGTTCAGAACCTGCCGCATGTCCGGGGCCTCCGCGTGACGATGTTTTCAGGGTAGCCATTCCGGGCCGTTCCAGCAATGATGCTGCGCGAACCCAATGGCCCGAGCGCATCAGAGACCATGACCCGTTTCCAAGGCACCCAGGATTACGTCGCCACCGATGACCTTCGCGTCGCCGTGAATGCCGCCATCACGTTGCAGCGTCCGCTGCTGGTGAAGGGCGAACCCGGTACCGGCAAGACGGTGCTGGCGCAGGAAGTGGCAAAGGCGCTGGGCCGGCCATTGCTGTCCTGGCATGTCAAATCGACGACCAAGGCGCAGCAGGGCCTTTACGAATATGACGCGGTGAGCCGGTTGCGCGACAGCCAACTGGGCGATCCGCGCGTCAAGGACATCAAGAATTATATCCGCAAAGGCCCGCTCTGGAACGCGTTTGAGGCGGAGGAGCCGCCGGTCCTGCTGATTGACGAGATCGACAAGGCCGATATCGAGTTCCCGAACGACCTGTTGCAGGAACTCGACCGTATGGAGTTCTTCGTCTACGAGACGGGGGAGACCATCAAGGCGGCCAAGCGGCCCGTGGTCATCATCACGTCCAACAATGAGAAGGAGCTACCCGATGCCTTTCTGCGCCGCTGCTTCTTCCACTATATCCGCTTCCCCGATGCCGACACGATGGCCCGCATTGTGGAGGTGCATTTTCCTGACCTGAAGGCCGAGTTGCTGCGCGATGCGCTGACCCTGTTCTATGAAGTGCGCGACGTGCCGGGTCTGAAGAAGAAGCCCAGCACGTCGGAACTGCTGGACTGGATCCGCCTGTTGCTGGTGGAGGATGTGTCGGCGGAAACGCTGCGTCAGCGCGACCCAAAGAAACTGATCCCGCCGCTGCATGGCGCGCTGTTGAAGAACGAACAGGATGTCCACCTGTTCGAACGTCTGGCCTTCCTGGCGCGACGGAACAACGGCTGAGGCTCTGGCGTTCGGGGAGGCTATATCTCCCCGAAACTCTGCACCAGCGATCCGACGATCAAGTACCAGCCATCAATTAGCACAAAGAAGATGAGTTTGAACGGCAGTGAGATCATCGCTGGTGGCAGCATCATCATGCCCATCGCCATCAGCACCGATGACACCACCATATCGATCACCAGGAACGGCACGAAGACCAAAAACCCGATCTCAAAGCTGCGCTTCAGTTCCGACAGCATGAAGGCGGGGATCAGGACATGGATCGGCACATCTTCGGGCTTGGCCACAGGTGCCGTCTTCGACATGTCCATGAACAGTTGCACGTCACGTTCGCGCACATGCCGCGTCATGAAGGCGTGAAAAGGCTCCACCGCCCGCTTGAAGGCCGTGATCTCGTCAATCTCTTCATTGATCAGCGGACGCAGGCCGCGTTCGTAGGAGGCCTGGAGGGTGGGCGCCATGATGAAGAAGGTCAGGAACATGGCCAGACTGACCAGCACCTGATTGGGTGGCACCTGCATGGTGCCAAGGGCCGACCGCAGGAAGCTGAGCACGATGGTGATGCGGACAAAGCAGGTCATCATGATCAGGATGCTGGGCGCCAGGGACAGCACCGTCAGGAGCATCACGAACTGGATGATACGGCCGGTGCCGCTGGCGCCCTGATCGCCTAAGTCCAGCGACAGGCTTTGCGCCGCCGCCGGCCCTGCCGACAGCAGCATTAGGCCCAGCAGCGGCAGCGTCAGGCGGCGGCAAAGCAACAGCATAGGCGCCATCATGGTGCGGACCCCGCCTGTTCCTGGCGGTCCAGCGCCGCCTTGAAATCCCCTGGCGGCATGATCCCCGTCTCCACCACCCGGTCCTCCCCAATGCCCAGCAGCAGCAGATGTTCCACCCCATCGCGCCGCACCAACACCAGCCGGCGGCGCGCATCCAGGGCCATCACCTCCACCACGCTCAGCCTTTTATCACCTTTCCGGCGTACGGCCAGCCCGGCGGCGGGCCCATAACGGCGCAGCAGAACCGCGAAAACCGCGATCAGTGCCAGAACGGCACCCAGCGCCAGGATCAGCCGCAGGTAATTGGCCGCGTCCATTCACATATCCTTGCCGGTACGATAGGCCTGGGCGGCGCGCATGCGGGTGGCGTGCGTCTCGCGTCCCCCCAACTTGTCACCATGCACGCGCTCCAGCGTGCCGGCCACTTGGTCCAGTGCAGCCATCACCTGTTCCAGTTTCGGCAGCAGGGATCGGGCCTGCGGCGGCGGCAGGGCCAGGATGGTGTCCAGGATGGGTTTCACCTCCCGCTCCAGACCATAGAGATCAACCATCTCCCCCTCCGACAGAGTTTTGTCACCCTGGGTCAGTAGAGACAGCAGACTGTCCAGCGTATGTCCGATATCGTCCGGAGCGGGCAGGGTGGGGATGGTGGGATTATCGGTCATGGCGTTGTCGGCCGATCCAGGGGCTTCAGGTCAAGTTCGCCCGCGCGTTCGTTCAACGTGCCATTGGCGCGGTACACATGGGCAAGGATTTCCGCCACAGCGGCGATGGCTTCAATAGGAATTTCGCTTTCCACATCGACCGCGGCAAGAATTTCCGCAAGGTCGGCATCTGTGCGTACCTTTACCCCGTGGGCAAAGGCCAGTTCCAAGATCTGTTCGGCCACCGCGCCGTGCCCACTGGCCACGATGCGCGGCAGACTGGGATCGCCCCGTTCGTGCCGCAGGGCCACGGCCACCTGTCGGCGGGCGGGGGTGGGCGGGGGGCTTTCAGGCGGTGGAAGCAACGGCATGGCCCTTGTCGGATGTGCCATTCCGGGCGCGAAACCACCCTTGCGGCGGAAAGCATCCTAGCAGATGCGATTGTCCAGTGCGAGGCGGCTTCGCGCATGCGATTTCACGTTCCTTGGCGTCGCACTTGCGCTATGTTGGGAATGAAAACCGCTGGGCCTCCCCCGGCCCTGTGGTTTTGTCCCCGCAAAAGGCGGGCAGGGTGGCCGAAAACCCACCCGAACAGCCGAAAATGGCGCGAAAATTGCATCAAATTTGGTCTGGAGAGGGTGCCCGTCGGGCGCCTTCATGGGCAAGGATGGAAGAAGGGTATCGCCATGGATCTGAAGGATAGCGGCATATTCCGCCTGATGTCGGACAAGATGGCCTGGCATAATCAGCGGCAGGAGGTTCTGTCCAAGAACATCTCCAACGCCGATACGCCGGAATTCCGTCCGCACGATCTGGTGAAATTCGACTTCAAGAAGCAATTGCGCGAAACGGCCCGCATGCCGCTGGCCGGTGGCGAAAACGGTCATCTGTCCGGCACCATCGTGTCGAAGACGGGTTTCAAGGATGGGCAGGAACGCAACCCCTATGAAACCGCGCCCGCCGGCAATGCCGTCGTCCTGGAAGAACAGATGATGAAGGTCGGCCAGAATGCCATGGAGTACCAGACCGTCACCAACCTGTACCGCAAGCAGGTTGGCATGCTGAAAACCGCGATGACGCCGCCGCGTTAAGGCGCGCTGCTGCTGGCTGTTAGGGGGACCGGAACATGGATCTGATGAATTCAATGGCGGCATCGGCCGCCGGCATGAAGGTGCAGGGTACGCGCCTGCGTGTCATCGCCGAAAACCTGGCCAACGCCAATTCCACGGCCCCGTCGCCGGGCGACCTGCCGTACCGCCGCAAGGTGGTGATGTTCCAGAACGCGCTGGACAAGCAGATGGAAACCGACCTGGTCCAGGTCAAAAAGATCGACGTGGACCGCAGCGACTTCCAGCGCCGTTATGATCCCGGCCATCCGTCGGCGGATGCCGATGGCTATGTGCTGCTGCCCAATGTCAATTCGCTGGTGGAAAGCATGGACATGCGCGAGGCGCAGCGTTCATACGAAGCGAACCTGAATACGCTGGACGCCACCCGTTCCATGATCATGCGTACCATAGATCTGCTGCGTTCCAACTGATTGACCCTCCCCTCCGGACAGAAGAGACAGAGCCATGGCCATTCCCATCAGCGGTGCCGCCGCCGCCTATGCCAGTGCCGCCACCCGCGGCCTCAGTGCGCCTTCCCGGTCCGGCCCGACGGAGGGGCCGTCTTTTGGTGACATGCTGGAAAGTGCCGTCGGGCAATCCATCCAGACCATGCACAAGGGCGAGGAGATGACGGCCAAGGGCGTTCTGGGCAAGGCCGATCTGGCCGATGTGGTGAATGCCGTCACCAACGCCGAGGTGACCCTGCAGGCGGTGGTGAATGTGCGTGACAAGGTGATTTCCGCCTATCAGGAAATCCTGCGCATGCCGATGTGACGGCAAGCCGGATCTATCATCATGAATGAGGCCGAAGCCATCGAGATCGTGCGCGATGCGCTGTTCACCACGATCATCGTCAGCCTGCCCTTGATGTTGATTGCGCTGGTGGTCGGCCTTGCCATTTCCCTGTTCCAGGCGCTGACGCAGCTGCAGGAACAGACCCTGACCTTCGTGCCGAAAATCCTGATCTTGTTCACGGCCATGGTGTTCCTGCTGCCCTTCATGAATGGGCATTTGAAGGTCTTCACCGAACGGATCATGGACCGCATCATCGCGGTGGGGACCGGCATCGATAACGGGGATGATGGCTGATGTCGCTGGATGCGATCCTGGGCGGGTCCGTCTATGCTTTTCTGATGATTTTCGTGCGGCTGGGTTCCGCCTTTCTGATCATGCCCGGCTATGGCGAACAGTTCGTGTCGCCGCGTATCCGCCTGCTGTTCGCGCTGGCCGTGTCGTTCATCTTGTTGCCCATTCTGCTGCCATCCATGCCAAAGCCGCCGGCCAGTCCGGCTGATCTCACGCTGTTGATCATTTCAGAGGCGATGATCGGCATCTTCCTGGGGACCATTACCCGCATGCTGATGGCGGCGCTGGAAACGGCGGGCATGCTGATCGCCAATCAGGTGGGGCTTTCGGCGGCGCAGGCCTTCAATCCGGCCATGTCGTCGCCGGGCAATGCGATATCCTCCATCCTGGGTGTGCTGGCCCTGATGCTGATCTTTGCCACCGACATGCATCACATGCTGCTGCTGGCGGTTGTTGACAGCTACTCACTTTTTCAGCCGGGGCAATGGCTGCCGATCGGCGACGTGGCACAGCATCTGACGCGTGTGATGGCCGACAGCTTTCTGATCGGAATGCAGCTTTCGGCACCTTTTACCGTGATCGGGCTGCTATTCTATCTGGGCCTTGGCCTTATTTCACGTATGGTGCCACAGATTCAGGTGTTCTTTGTCGGTGCACCGATCCAGATCCTGCTGGGCCTGTTGTTGCTGGGCCTCAGCCTGACAGCGCTGATGACTTTCTGGCTGACCCGGTTCGAGGGTCAGCTTGTCAATATCCTGCAGCTGTGATGGGGAGCGCACGCCATGGCTGAAGATCAGGATGAAGACAGCAAAACAGAACAACCTACCGGCAAACGGCTTCAGGAAGCCCGTGATAAAGGTCAGGTTCCAAAGTCGCAGGAATTCACCCACCTGTTCGTGCTGACGGCGTCTCTGGTCCTGATCCTGATGGTGCTGCCCTGGTCATTCGGGCGAATATCGGCATCCATCACGCCATTCATCGAGCAACCGCACGCCATCATCATGGATGGTGGGGCCTTGACCACGGTTTTCACCGACCTGATCACCAGCACCTTGATCTCCATGGTGGTGCCGTTGGCCATCCTGCTGGTTGCCGGTGTCACCGCCTCCATCGTGCAGGTTGGCTTTCTGGTGACGACTGAGAAATTCTTGCAGTTCGATCTGAACCGCCTGAATCCCTTGCCGGCGTTGGCCCAGAAATTCTCGATGAAGAATCTGGTGGAGTTTCTGAAATCGCTGGTCAAGCTGGTGATCGTCTCCATCGTTGTCTACATTATGCTGCGGCCCCTCTGGGATTCTGTGGATCACTTCATTTCGATGGCGATCATCGACATCGTGAAGGAGACTCAGCATCTGGCCGCCAAGATCATCTTCGCCGTCATCCTGGTTCTGCTGACGCTGGCCGGCGCCGACTACGTCTATCAGCGCTATACGTTCATGAAGCAGATGCGCATGACGAAGCAGGAGATCAAGGAAGAGTTCAAGCAGGCGGAAGGTGATCCGCTGATCAAAGGCAAGATCCGGCAACTGCGTATGGAGCGCGCCCGTAACCGCATGATGGGCAATATTCCAACGGCAGACGTTGTGGTGACCAACCCCACCCACTATGCCGTTGCCCTGAAATATGATCCTGCCGTGATGGGGGCACCGACGGTCGTTGCCAAGGGCGTGGACCATCTGGCCATGCGTATCCGCGAAATCGCGGAAGAACATGACGTCCCCCTGATCACCAACCCCGCCCTGGCCCGTGCGCTTTATGCAACGGCAGAGGTAAACGAGGAAATTCCTACCGATCATTACAAGGCGGTGGCGGAAATCATCTCCTACGTCTTCAAGATGAAGCGCAAGCCCATCCCCCGGTGACCCCGGTTCCTTACTGTTTGTCGTGCCTGACATTCTTCTTCGTGTAGGATAGGAGCCTGCCGATAATCCGACCGGTGTTCCCATGCGCAAATCCACCCCTGTCGCCCGTTCCGGCCTGAACCCGACCGCGCGCGTCGCCGGCCTGTGGGCGTTGGTAATGGTGCTGGCGGGCATTGCCGCTATGGTTTGGCTGGCCCGGCTGGATGGCCCGCCACCGGTGGAATGGCCTGCCGGGCTTCGTGGGGGTGTGGCGGTTTGGCTGGGCGGCGGCATTCTGGCCTTTGGGGCTGTGATGCTGATCCGTGCGGTGGCGGAGCGGGCGGGCAGTGTCGAGGAACGCCGCCATCTTCTGGCCCGCGCGCTGGAGGCGGCACCGGTTGCGACCGTCATCATTGGTAGCGATGGTCGTGCCCTGCACTATAATCCCGCCTTCCGCGATCTGGCGCAGCCGGGGACACAGCCGCCCTTGTCGGCGCTGGGTGCTGCGGCGGGGACCGGTCTGGCTCCGCTGGAGATCAAACGGTTGCTGGCAGCGGTTGAGCGCGGGCTGGACGGGGAGGCGGATATCAGTTTTGCCGATGCACGCCGGTTCCGCATAACCGCCCGCCCGCTTGATGGCATCGCTGGCTGTTCGGTCTGGCAGGTTCAGGCCGTGGAGGCCGCACCCGCCCCGGTGATGGAGCCTACCCCGGCGCCGCCCGCACCGGCCGCCGATTCTGGGGAGATTGAGCGGCTGCGCTGCGATCTGGCGCGGATCGAGGAACGGTTTCGGCGGTTCTTCGATTATGCCCCCATCGGTATTGCGCTGATCGATGCCGATCTGCGGCTGGCCGAATGCAATGATACCGTCCTGGCCCTATCCGGCCTGTCGCGTGACGATGCGCAGGGTCGCCCTGTGGCCAATCTGTTCAAACGGGATCAGCGTACGGCCATTCAGCAGCGCCTGTCGGCCATCCGTGATGGCGGTGAAGGAGGGCCTGTGCATGAGGCGCAACTGCGCGGCACCCACGGCCCGATCGTGCATCTTTATGCCCGCCGCGACGATGGCGCGCCCGCCGCCGGTGTGGTCCTGCATATGGTCGACATGACCAACCAGAAGAATCTGGAGGCGCAGTTCGTCCAGTCTCAAAAGATGCAGGCGATCGGGCAGCTTGCCGGCGGCGTGGCGCATGATTTCAACAATCTGCTGACAGCGATGATCGGCTTTTGTGACCTGCTGCTGCTGCGGCACAAGCCAGGCGACCATTCCTTCACCGATATCATGCAGATCAAGCAGAATGCCAACCGCGCCGCTAATCTGGTGCGCCAGTTGCTGGCTTTCTCCCGGCAGCAGACCTTGCAGCCGCGTGTTCTGTCGGTCACCGACGTTCTGGCCGAACTGTCCAATCTGCTGCGCCGCCTGATCGGTGAGAATATCGAACTGAAGATGCTGCATGGCCGCGACCTGGGGCTGGTCAAGGTGGACCAGGGGCAGCTTGAGCAGGTGATCATCAATCTCTGCGTCAATGCCCGTGACGCCATGGTGGAGACGGGTGGACGGCTGACCGTTGTCACCTCCAACCTGCATGTTGCCGATCCGGTGCAGCGCGCGACGGAGACGATGCCCGCCGGTGATTATGTGGTGATTGAGGTCATCGATACCGGTGTGGGCATCCCGGCTGAGAACCTGCAACGCATCTTCGAGCCGTTTTTCTCCACCAAGGAGCTGGGGTCCGGCACTGGCCTGGGCCTGTCCACCGTCTATGGCATTGTGCGGCAGACGGGTGGATTTGTGTTTGTCGACAGCGCGCCCGGCGATGGTGCCAAATTCTCCATCTATCTGCCGCGATACCAGGAGGAGGGCGTGCAGGCCGCCACCCTGGATAAGGCTGAAAAGGGCAGTGCCGACCTGACGGGGACGGGCCGCATCCTGCTGGTGGAGGATGAAGACGCCGTTCGCGTCTTCTCCGCCCGCGCCCTTCGCAACAAAGGGTATGAGGTGGTGGAGGCAAAAAGCGGGGAGGCGGCGCTTGACCTGCTGCGCCGTCCCGACCGGCCAGAGGTGGACCTGATCGTCACCGATGTGGTGATGCCGCAACTGGACGGTCCGGCCATGATCCGCGCCGTGCGAGAGTTCATGCCTGATGTGAAGGTGATCTTCATTTCCGGCTATGCCGAGGAGCGGTTTCGCAGTTCCGTTGGCGGCGGGGAGGTGGTGGAGTTTCTGCCAAAGCCGTTCAGCCTGAAACAACTGGCCGGCAAGGTGAAGGAGGTCATGGAACAATGAAGGCGGGCCGCCGCCAGGCCTGTCGGGTAACAAGCGCGAGCGGCAACAGGGCCACGGCATCGACCATCGCAATGATCCGCAGCGGTCCATCCGGCAGGCCGGCGCGGGCATAGACCGCCAGAAAGCCAATGATGCTGATGCCTACGGTCAGGCTGGATATGCGACGTGCGGTCGGGTCGATCATCGCCCAGAGGGCCGCCACCATGACGGCCAGGAACAGTGCGCCGCGATGGATGATCAGAACGCCTGTCGGCCCCGCTGGCGCCACGTCGTAAAGCCGCATTGCCAGATCGGGCGCGAAAAGCACCGCCGTCGGCATAAGATGCACCAAAGCCAACAGCAGCCATGCCACCTTCACCACTTTTTTTTTCGCCATGACCACCGCCCGATTTATTCAACGGGCAGGATAGAGACGGCATCAGCGGTGGGCGATTACCCGTCAGGTAATCGCCATCACGCTAGTGTCATCGGGCCAGTTTCGGGCCCGACTGCACGCTGACTTCGCCCGTACGGTTCAGCGCCTTGGCCAACGCATCCAGCCGGCGCTGGACGCTGTCACCGGTCAGCATGGCGGCATCTTCGGGCAGGAAAAGGGTCAGTTTCTGATCGCCAAGGCGCAGCAGGGTCCGTTGTAACAGGGTGGCCGCACCGCCGGTCAGCGTGTGGGCAAGGCGCAGAGCAAGGCCGACAATATAGGCCCGCGTCAGCGCCCCTTCCTTTAACAGACCACGGGCGGGGGCCAGGATGGTGCTGTCCAGAGTGCCAGCATAGCGGACATGGACAGCCGTCGCCAGGAAAGCGCGCTCGGCATGGTCCACGCCCGCGAACGGCATGCGCAGGATACGCAGGAAGGCATGTTCGGCGCGGTAATCGGGATGTTCGGCCCAACCCAGATCGGATAGCAGACAGGCGGCCTGACGCAGGCGCCGCGCCGTCGGGTCTTCCCCCACGAACAGCGGCGCTGTCCAGCCGGTGAGGATTTCGGCATGGCCGAAACGACCGATCCGTTCGGCCACGTCCTCACACGCGGTGATCAGCGGGTCCTGCCGCTTTTCGGAGGCGTCCAGCAGGTCGTAGAGATGCCCCTCACGCAGACCGTACGCGGAGAAGGTCACGCGCGATGGCTGCACAGCCTTCAGCACGCGTTCCATGACCAGCGCGGCGAGCGGCAGGGTATCCAGGCGACGCTTCGACACGCCCTGCATCTTTTCCAGATTGCTGCGTCCAGCGCGGGCAACAGTGCCGGCGAATTCCGCCATGGCGGCACCATCCACACTGTACTGGTGGATGATGTGCAGCGGGTGGTTCACCTGCTCCAGATGCATTTTGGCCAGCGCACGCCAGGCACCACCCACCGGGTAATAGGTGCGGCCCTTGCCACGCGACAGCCAGTCCAGCTTGGCCAGATGCTGATCGATCAGCTTGGCAGCGGGACCGGGCTTGCCCTCCGTCGCCTCCAGCAGGCGCAGCGGACCCAACGGCGTGGTTACCTGCGCCCCGATCTCCCCTTTTTCCAGCAGCACCAGTTCCAGACTGCCACCGCCCAGGTCACCGGCCAGCCCCTCGGCATTGGGGGCACCCGACAGCACGCCCAGTGCTGCCAGCCGCGCCTCTTCCTCACCCGACAGAACATCCACGTGAAAGCCGGTGCGGCGCGTGATCTCCGCCACGAAATCGGCCCCGTCGGCGGCATCACGCACAGCCGCGGTGGCCAGCACGTCGATGCGGCGGACCTGCATCCCTTCCAGCAGGCGGCGGAAGCGGACAAGGTTATCCAGTGCCAGCACCACCCCATCGGGGTTCAGCTTGCCCGTCCGTTCCACCGTCTTGCCCAGGCTGGGCAGCACCTTTTCATTGAAAAGGGCGACGGGCGAGCGCGTCAGCTTCTCATAGACGACGCAGCGCATCGAATTGGAACCGACATCGATGACCGCAAGGCGGTCGTCGGCATGGGCGTGATCCACGTTGGGGTGATCCGCTTTCAGTGACAACATCGGGGAGAATGCCGGGTTACGGGAAATTGCTCAACACCAGTTTCGGCGGCAGACGCGCCTCCGTTGTGGCACTGCCCCGACCCGAAAGGCTGGGGTTTGTCATGAAATAGGTATGAGCGTTAAAGCTTTCGAGGCAAGGCTCCACGCGGCGGTATGTCGCGTCGGGTTGCAGGACCCAGCTTTGCGTATTGTCCTTGAGGTTGGCGACCATGATCTGGTCCAGCACCTGCTGATGCACCGTCGGATTCTCGATGGGCACCAGGGTTTCGATGCGGCGGTCCAGATTGCGGGGCATCCAGTCGGCGGACGAGATGTAAATCTTGGCCTGACGTGAGGGCAGGCCATGACCATTGCCGAAGCAGATGACGCGGCCATGTTCCAGGAACCGGCCCACGATCGACTTCACATGAATGTTTTCCGACAGGCCGGGCACGCCAGGGCGCAGGCAGCAGATGCCGCGGATCACCAGTTCGATCTTCACCCCGTTCTGCGACGCCTCATACAGCTTGTCGATCAGCTTGGCATCGACAAGGCTGTTCAGCTTCACCCAGATCTGGGCCGGGCGGCCGGCATGGGCATGCGCGATTTCGGCATCGATCAGATCGACCAGACGCTGGCGCAGGGTGATGGGGGCGATGGCGATCTTTTCCAGCGCCTTGGGCGTGGCATAGCCCGTCATGTAGTTGAACATGTGGGCCGCGTCATGGCCCAGCGCCACATCGCAGGTAAAGAAGGACAGGTCGGTGTAAACCTTAGCCGTGATCGGGTGGTAATTGCCGGTGCCGAAATGCACATAGGTGCGCAGCCCCTGGCTTTCACGGCGGACCACCAGCGAGACCTTGGCATGGGTCTTCAGGTCCACGAAACCGTAGACCACCTGTACCCCGGCGCGTTCCATGTCGCGGGCCCAGCGGATATTGGCCTCTTCATCGAACCGCGCCTTCAGTTCCACCAGGGCGGTTACCGACTTGCCCTGCTCGGCAGCGTCGATCAGGGCCGCCACGATGGGGCTGTTCTTCGACGTGCGGTACAAGGTCTGCTTGATGGCCAGGACGTTGGGGTCGGCGGCGGCCTGGCGCAGGAACTGCACCACCACGTCGAAGCTTTCGAACGGATGGTGGACGACGATGTCCTTCTGGCGGATGGCGGCGAAGCAATCGCCGCCGAAATCGCGGATACGCTCCGGGAAGCGGGCATTATAGGGCGGGAACAACAGGTCGGGTCGGTCATCGCCGATGATCTGCTTGGTATCCGCCAGCCCGATCAAGCCATCCAGCACGAAGACATCATCGTTGGAGACGTTCAGTTCATCGACCAGGAAGGCGCGTAATTCCTTCGACATGCCGGCATTCACGGCCAGCCGGATCACGCTGCCGCGCTTGCGCCGCTTAAGTGCCGACTCAAACGTGCGGACCAAATCTTCCGCCTCTTCCTCAATTTCCATTTCGCTGTCGCGCAGCACGCGGAACACGCCACTGCCCTTCAATACGAAGGGCGGGAAAAGGCGGGAAATGAAGGTCAGGACAACCTGTTCCAGCAGGACATATCGCGTCTCGTTGCCCGGCAGGCGGATGAACCGCTCCAACTGCGTCGGCAGCATGACCAGCGCATCCAGGTTGGCGCCCTTTTGCGGGTCGAATAATTGCAGGGCAAGCGCAAAGCCGCTGGATGGCAGGAAGGGGAACGGGTGAGCCGGATCGACCGCGATGGGGGTCAGGACGGGGAAAATCTCGTCAATGAAGCGGGCTTCCAGCCAGTCATGCTCCGACGCCGTCAGTTCATCGGGGTCGACAACCGCGATACCGTTGGTCCGCAGCAGCTTGCGCAGCATCAGCCAGCACACCTGCTGGTCGCGCATGACCTCCGTCACCCGGTAGTTGATGGCGGCCAGTTGCTGCGCCGGGGTCAGGTTGTCGTCGGACGGAGTCGTCACCTTGGCAGCGACCTGTGCCTTCAGGCCGGCGACACGGACCGTATAGAATTCATCCAGGTTGCTGGCCGAAATGGACAGGAAGCGCAGCCGTTCCAGCAGCGGATGCTGATTATTGTACGCCTCTTCCAGAACACGCTGATTAAAGGCCAGCCAGGACAGTTCGCGGTTGATGAACCGCTCCGGGCTGTCGGCGGCAATGCCGCTTTTGGACGGGATCAGCGCGTTGGCGACCAGCGTGTCGGCCAGCAAAGAATCGGGTTGCGTGGCGGTCGGCAACGTGTCGGGGGCGGCGGTCACAGCGATCTCGTCCTTCTGGTCCTGCGGGGCAGGTGCAGTATATGTTGCTTCTGTGACGGTTTTGGGTACACGCGTCCCGCGCGGGCGGCGACGCTGCCCTGCTGTTCCGGTTCCGCTATCCTTGCCATTGGTGGTCATGAAGACACTCTATCTGCTGCGGCACGCCAAATCGGACTGGGATGACCCGCGGCTGGCCGACCATGACCGGCCGTTGAGCGCGCGGGGCCACCGCGCCGCCGCGACGATGGCGAATTATTGGACCGCGCGCAAGGGCGGGCCGCCGCGCCCCGACCTTGTGGTCTGTTCCACCGCCACGCGCGCCCGCGCCACGCTGGAGATTGTGGCGGCATCCTGGGGCACCAGCCTGCCGCCCACTACATTCGACCGGTCCATCTATCTGTGCGGAGAGGAATTGCTGCTGGACCGGGTAAAGGCCCTGCCAGAACAGACAGGCACGGCCCTGTTTGTGGGCCATAATCCGGACTTCCAGCTTCTGGCCCGTGATCTGTGCGGTCGGGGGGATGCGGCACTGCGTCAGTCGCTGGCGACCAAGCTGCCCACCTGTTCCTTTGTCGAAATCAATGTGCCGGATGGGCTGTCCTGGCGGGACCTGGGCTGGGGAAGCTGTACCCTAGCGGGCTTCACGCGACCGCGCGATCTGGAAGACCGGTAACCGGGGGTCATTGCCCCTTCCGTCCCATGCCGCACTGCGGTATGTGAAGGGATCATTCCCTGACGGAACCGAGGCGCGAGCCCCCTTGAACGCCAAGCCCAAGGCCCCCCGCATTCCCCGCCCGGAGCGGGAGGTGGAAATCAAACTGCTGGCCGATCCGGCGGATCTGCCCCGCATCGCGGCCCTGTCGCTGGTCCGCGAACGGCTGGTGATGCAGGCAGAGCCGGCGCGTCAGCATACGGCCTATTATGACACGCCGGGTCTGGCGCTGGCCAAGCGCGGTCTGGCCCTGCGCCTGCGCCGGCAGGGGATGAAGCGCGAACAGTCGGTGAAGACCATGTCGTCGGGCGAGGCGGGCGATGGTGCCGGCATTGCCGTTCGCCGCGAATGGCGCTGGGATGTGGCCGGCGATGGGCTGGATGCCGGCCTGCTGCGTCAGGGGGACCTGTCGGAACTGATTCCCGCCGACGCGCTGGACAGCCTGTCCCCCCTGTTCACCACCGATGTGCAGCGCACTATCCTGCTGCTGCGTGCGGGTGATGAGGGGCGGGTGGAACTGGCACTGGATCTGGGGCAGGCCCTGGTCATGTCCCCCGATGGCCAGCCGTCTGCCCGGCACACGATCAGTGAGGTGGAACTGGAGCTGAAACAGGGCGAAGTGGCTGACCTGTTCCGGTTGGCCGCCGACATCCATGCCCGCGTGCCGCTGCGCCTGTCGACCCGCAGCAAGGCCGATCTGGGTCTGGCCCTGCTGACGGGGGCGCAGCCGCGCGCCCATGCCGTTCGGCCCTTGGGTATCACGCCCATCACCACCGTGATGGAGGCGTTCCGTCATATCGGCCGCAACGGTCTGGCCCATCTGCTGGACAATCAGCCGGCCTTTACCGACGGCATGGGCGATCCGGCGGCGCTGCGCGAAATGGCGTCGGCGGTGCGGCGGCTGATCACGGCCTATAGCCTGTTCGCCGACCTGATCCATACCGATCAGGGTGACGCCCTGCGCGACCAACTGAAGGTGCTGGGCCGCAAACTGGAAAAGGCGCGTGATTGGCAGAAGCTGGCCATGGCCCTGACCGAACTACCGCAGGAGGCCCGCAAGGGTGCCGTCGGGCCGGTATCGGCGGCACGGGCCAAGGCACTGGACAAGGCCATGCGACTGCTGTCCTCACCGGAATGGACGGGCTGGCAACTGGAATTTGCCGCCTGGCTGGAAGCTGGTGACTGGGCACAGCAGCCCCATGGCTGCCCGTTCGGCACCACACTGTCGGAAATCGCCGGCGACATGCTGCGCCAGCGCCTTGAGGCACTGCGCGCCGTTGGGCTGCCGGGAGATGTCGCCACCGCCATCAAGGCGCATAAACGCCTGCGCAAGCTGCGCTATGACCTGGATTTCTGCCGCGCCGTGTGGCCCGCCGAACGGGTGGACCCGTTGCAGCGCGCCGTCGATGCTCTGCGCACGCCATTGAAGCAGGTGGCGGATGACATGAACGCGGCTGGTTTGCTGGACAAGATTGAACAGTCCGCCGCCGCCGATGCCCTGCGCAAGCGCGCCGCTGCCGCCTTGAAGCCGTTGCCAGCGCTATGGACAGCGTTCCTCGCGGCAGATGTGGTGGCAGCGGTGGCGGCTTAGGGCGCCACCGCGAACCGATACTCGCTGCGCGACCGGAACCGTTCACCCGGTCGCAGTAGCGTGCCTGGGAATCCAGGCTGGTTGGGGCTGTTCTGGAAATGCTGGGGTTCCAGGCAGACGCCGCAATGGGGTTTATAGATGGCACCGCCTCGGCCCACCATATCGACGGCGTTGGCGGTGAAGAGCTGTACGCCGGGTTCGGTGGTCCAGAGCTCCATTGTCCGGCCGCTGCCGGGATGGGACAGGCGGGCGGCCTTGCGGGGCTTGCCGCCATGGGGGCCACGGATCACGAAGCAATGATCATAGCCGCCACCGATCCGCATCTGTTCCTCAGTTGAAGCGATGTCCCTGCCAATGGGTTTGGGCGTGCGGAAATCCAGTGCGGTACCCGCCACGGACCTGATCTCCCCTGTCACCATCTTGTCCGGGCCGAAAGCGGTGAAGCCGTCTGCCTCCATCGTCAGAAGGTGATCATGGACCAGGGAACCCGACACGCCCGACAGGTTGAAATAGCCGTGATGGGTGGGGTTCAAGACCGTGGGGCGTGTCGTCAGCGCCTCGATCTCCAGGCAGAAGCGATTATCCGGTGTCAGGCTGTAGATGACGCTGATGCCCAGTTCGCCGGGAAACCCCTGATCCCCGTCCGCCGACAGCAGGGTCATGCGGACCGCAGCCCCATCGAGGATCTGGCCCCGCCAGTTGCGCTTGGCAAAACCGACCGGGCCGCCATGAGAGGAATGTTTGGACCCGCCCGTGTCCAACACCACTTCCCGCCCATCCAGCGGGAAGCGGCCATTGCCGATGCGCCCGGCGTAACGGCCGACCAGCGTGCCAAAGTTCCGGGACTTGGTGCGGTAGCTTTCGAAATCATCCAGGCCCAGGACGATATCGGCGAAGCTCCCCGCCTTGTCAGGCATGACAAGGTTGGTGACGGCGGCGCCATAGGTCATGACGCGCAGGTTGGCGCCCGTACCGTTGGAGAGCGTGTAGAGCGTGACAGGTGCGCCGTCCGGCATCTGCCCGAACAACTGTTCCGTCACGCCAGGCCTTTGCGCCGCCCGCGTCGCGCATCCGGCCAGCGGCAGCGCTGCCAGGGAGGAGAGCAGGGTGCGGCGCGACAGGATCACGGTCATGGGCGGAACGTTCCCTCAATCCAATGGAAAAGGGGCCGGGACGCGGCATGCATCCCGGCCCCCTTGAACCAACCAGTTTACATCTTGTAGCGGGCGCCCAGATAGAACTGACGGCCCGTGTGATGATAGACATAGGTGGAGTTGCGGACGCCATCCAACTCGCCATGGTACTGGCGGTTGGCCTCGTCGGTCAGGTTCAACGCCTCAAACGAGACGGTGAAATTCTCGGTCACGTTATAAGACGCCGAGGCATCGAACGTGGTCGTAGCCGCCTTGCCGATGGCCACAATCCCGCGCGTACCGGCGTTGGCCGCGGGAACCTGCTGATAATAGCCGGAACGGTAGGCGACAGAGACACGGGCGTTGAACTTCTCCCCGTCGTCATAATACAGCGTGCCGTTCCAGGCATCCGGCGACAAGTTGACCAGATTGGCCGTGACATAAGCCGAGCAGGCCGAGGTCGAGCAATAGTCGATCTTTGACGACACATGCGTGTAATTGGCCTGCACACCCAGATTGTCGAACCCTTCCGGCAGGAAGCTGAACGGCGCCTGGAAGCTGACTTCAAAGCCTTTCAGCGGACCACCCGGCGTGTTGGTGGGGGTGCTGAACACATAGGTCAGGTTGGGATCACGCCCGCCGCCCGCCGGGAACGCTTCCGCATTCATGGCGGTCAACTGCGCATAGGTCAGCGTCTGCTGGGTGGTCTGCACGAAGGTGGAGATGTCCTTGTAGAAATACGCGAAGGAGATCAGTGACTCCGGCGCGAAGTACCATTCCAGCGACAGGTCCACCGTATCGGCGCGGTAGGGTTCCAGCGTGACATTGCCCAGCGAGGCAGCGGGGTTTGGCGCATTCAGGGCCGTGAGCGTAAAGACCGGCGTCAAGTTGGTGACCGGCGGCCGTGACAGCACCTTGGCAGCGGCGGCGCGCAGGATCACGTCATCCACCGGCTCCAGCGACATATTGATGGAGGGCAGGGTGTCCTTGTAGCTGTTCTTGCCGGTGACGGGCCGGGTGGCGTTGTTGATGAAGGAATAGCCGGTGGCGGTGACGTCGGTCTTCACCTGACGCACGCCGACATTGCCGCGGAACGGCATGTCGCCAATGTCCGTGTTCCAGTCCACCTGCGCCCAGAAGCCCAGCGACTCTTCCTTCACATTGCGCCAGTTGGCCAGGGTGGCGCTGTTCTCCAGACCCAGGCTGCGGAAGTCACCACCGGCAACGCCCGTATCGCAATTGCAGTTGATGTTGAACAGCTTCTCAAACGCCGCCAGATCGGGGACCAGCCAACTGGTCGGCGTGCCGGTGGGCAGGTCCAGCCCCTTGCCGAAGCCGGTCAGCAGCTTGGTCACGCTGGCCAGCGTGGTGCCGGCGGGCAGGGCGGGGGCGACATTGCTGGTGGCCGAGGGGCGGGCGAAGGCCTGGGCGTCGGACTTAAACCGCTTCCAGTTGACGCCGCCCTTGGCGCTGAACGTGTCATTGATGTCCCAGGCCAGATCACCCTGTGCGGTATCATAGGTGTTGGTCTGAAAGGTCGGGTTCATGCGGATTTCCGACCGGGGATTGGGACCGGTCGGGCCGGTGAACGTCCAACTGGACGGGTTGGTGACGTCAAACCCGTAATCAATCAGCGGCAGGTTGGAATTCTCGCGGAAATCCCAGCTATAGCCGTCGGTATTCTGCCGGTCCATCAGGACCGTAGTCTGGACCGGATTGTCGAACTTCGACTTGGCCCGGCCACCCGTTACGCTGCCGCGCACCGTCTCGCTGAACTCGTGATCCACGTTCAGCGTATATTGCGTGAATTCGGTCTTCAGCACGTCGAAGCGCTGTTCGGACCGGATGTCCATGTCATCCAGCTTGGCATAGACCATTTCACCGGTCTGGGGATCGACAACGGCCTGGACAATGTCCACTTCCGGCTTGCCGCCCTGAGACGCGTTGCGGCTCAGCGACCAGGCTTCCAGGAAGTTTTCCTGACGCGTGCTGTCCAGCTTGGAATAGAGCACGTCGAAGCTGACGGTGGTGTTGCCCTCGTTCGGCTTGGCCTGCAAGGACAGGGTGGCGCCGGTGCGTTCCTGACTATGGACCAGACGGCCATAGCGCGGGATGCGCGGGTGGAACACGCCGCCGGCCGATGAGGCGCCGCCGGGCAGGGCCGCCGGATTCTGGAAGCCGTTATCGCCATTGGCCGGGCCCCAGCGCACAGAGCTGAACCCTTCTTCCAGCAGGTCACGTTCTGAATAGGCGACCGACAGCAACGCACCCACCTGATCATCCAGCCAGGTGTTGGACAGCAGGACGGCACCGCGCGGGTCCACCTTCTCCGACAGGTCGTTATAACCGGCCTGGGCGGAGGCTGCGGCAGTGAAGCCGTTGAAATCGAAGGGGCGCGAGGTCTTCAGATCGACCGTGGCGCCCAGCGAGCCTTCCTCAACCTCGGCGGACGCGGTTTTGCGCACCGTGATGTTGTTGAACAGTTCGGATGCGAAGACGTTGAAGTCGAAACCGCGGCCACGGTTGGTGCCGCCGGAGCTGTCGGTGGCGCCGGTGGTGGCCTGCGCCTCGATCCCGTTGATGCGGGTGCGGGTGAATTCTGATGACAGGCCGCGCACCGTCAGCGACCGGCCCTCGCCCGCGTCGCGGTCGATGGAAACGCCGGGGATGCGCTGGATGCTTTCGGCCAGATTGGTGTCAGGAAAATCCGCAATATCTTCCGCGCTGATCGCGTCGACGACACCGGCCTCATTACGCTTGATGTTCAGCGAGTTGGCAAGGCTGGCACGGAAACCGGTAACCACAATCTCTTCCAGGACCGCACCGCTGTCGGTCTGGGCCGGGGCCTGCTGGGCCTGTGCATTCGTGGCGGAAACGGCCATGGACAGGGCGAAAGCCGAGACGCCATAAGGAATTGCGCGGCGAAGGCCACGATGGATACGGGACATGGGATTCCTCCTCCTGTTCGGGACCTCGGTGCTTTACCGCACCGTTTATCCCCTTTTTGCATCAGCGACGGGCGATTTTTCTTGCCAATTGTCACCGGTGTCATAAGAAACTATGCATGGTTTGAAACGGAACGCAAGCGGTGGAAACAGGAAACGGAACAAACTTTGTTCCTGTGGCACGGATGCGAACCAACGACCGGCGATAAACAGGGCAGGCGGATGAACCGCCGCCATGGCCAGGGAAGGACACCGAAAATGGCGCATGCGAAACGGTTGCGGACAGGGGTGGCGCTGCTTGCCCTGTTGACGGGGGCCTTGCCTGTGGCGGGGGCGGACGCGCCCCATGGGCTGCTGTTCCAGGTCACGGGCGAGAAGGGGCTGGTGGCCGACCGTGCCGTGGGCGACGCGCGCCCCACCTTCGCTGATAAGGTGGCTGTGGTCCCGCAGGGCGGCGCGTCTGGTGCCTATCTCCAGGCCGCCGATGATCAGGTCCTGGCCTGGGCAGCCCCCGGCAATATCCGGGCGCAGCGCGGCACGCTCAGCTTCTTCTGGCGGTCCCGCTATCCCGTTGGTAGCAATCAGTTTCCGCTGTTCCGCGTGTCGTTCGCCAATCACAGCAGCTGGGACATGGTGTTCCTGCGCCTGGACTGGAACGGCAGGGGTTTTGACGGATTCGTGACGGATACGAATCTGGCACGCGTGCGGGTTTCATGGGAAATGTCCGCCGCCCCGGCGCCCGACGCCTGGACCCATATCGCGTTTGCCTGGGACGAAGCGACGGGGGTGCAGCTTTACGTCAATGGTGCCCTGGTGGCCCGCAAGGATCAGCCGGCCTCCCTGGATGCCAGCCTGGATCAGTTCGGGCCGCACAGCCGCATCATCAGCCCGATCCAGGTGCAAAGCCGCTATAATTTCCTGCGTGGCGGCGACATCGACGATATCCGCATTCATGACCGTGCCCTGGATGCAACATCCATCAAGACCCTGGCCCAGGGTGGGGAACCGGTGTCAATGCCGGTGCCGCCAGATGGCTGGTCCGCGTGGGCGCATCGCAACGGCTTTGACCGTCCTGACGATCCGCCGCCCTATCTGGCCGATGCCAGCACACGCATCCGCAAGGTGGAATTTACCGAACAGCGCGATATCGCGCAGCGCATGTGGAAGGGCAATGATGGTATCCGGGAAACCACCTGGCCCGGTGTCTATAACCGTTCCCGTCTGGCCGGCCGCCACGATTATTTCACCCTGCCGGACTGGAACGTCTATTCGATGGGTGGCAAGTCCGGCACATGGTTCCTGCCCGACGAACCGTTCAATCAGGTCGAAATTCAGGGTGCGGCCCATGGCAAGCTGGGCTGGGTGAAGGGGGTCACCGTCCCCAAAGGAAATGGTCAGATCACCACGGATGGCGACCTGCTTGCCAAACGCCGCGCAGGTACCGAACGCAGCACCACCCGTCTGAAGCAGGAGGCGGCGGGCGGTGCCCTGCGCTTCGTGAACGACGTACAGGAAACGCCGATTCAGGAGATCGGTGCCTATCATGTCGGCCCTGGCGCCGCACCCGCGGGCCTGGGTGATTTCCATTTCAACCTGCGTCTGGCGGCGGAACCGGATTTCACAGCCATCCTGCCGCTGCGTCGTTTCATTGAAGGCCGCTATCCGGAGGGGGAACGCGACGTGATCGTCGCTATTCCCGATGGCGGCGTGCCGACCCGCAAACGTGTGACACCGCCGGCGACGAAGGGCCGGCCCGTGGCCCATATCGCCATTCCCATGGATTTCCGCCGGCAGGAGCCGGGTTTGCCCCTGTACCGCGCCAGCACGGAGGGGTTTGAAAATATCGGCGGTCTGGATGGGATTGAACTGGTGATCCCGGCACTGGACGTGAAGCCGACGCACAAGGGCGGACTGGTCGCCCTGAATATCCGGGTCAAAGACCCGCTGACGCCCGAACGTGACCTGATGGATGTCAATGTTGCGGTCAAGCCGGGGGAGGCACGGACCCTGTGGCTGGATACGCGTGACCGCATCCTGCCGTCCGACAGGCCGCTATACCTGACCATCGCCTCGTCTGCGCCGGACTTTTCGGTCGCGAAGCTGGATGGAGCCGCCCTGCGGCTGGTGTTCAAGACCAAGGCGGAGGCCAAGGACGAGCATGCGTTCGACCGTGAACGCCAGATTCAGGACAATTACGGCTTCCTGGTGGAGGAACGGCAAAGCAGCCGGAATCTTGGCCTGTTCCAACGCTTTTATGAGGATGTAACCGACCTTCTGCGCATTGATCCCGACAACAAGGTCGGGAATGGCTATTGGTCGGAATGGAACCCGCAGCAGCCGCTGCCGCCCGTCGATCTGGAGTCAGCGCCGCCGGGTGTGCCCGCCTGGGCCTGGGGCCAGACACGATATCTGGCACAGGTCCGGTCCTTCGTGAACTGGTGGATCGACCACCGGCAGGTGGAGGGAGAATTCGGCGGTGGCCTGTCGGATGATACCGACCTGACGAACCAATGGCCGGGCCTAGCTCTGATGGGCGTGGACCGGGAGAAGCTGACCAAGTCTCTGTCCGACATGATTGAGGCGGTGCATGCCAATGGCATGCTGACCAGCGGTCTGGGCACCATCGTCACCGATGAACTGCATGTCTATGAGGAAGGGATCAACGCGCAGTCGCAGATGTCCCTGCTGACCCCCGGCGATCCACAGGCGGTGGAACGGCTGATGGAGACGGCGGCCAACTTCCCGGACCTGACGGCGGTCAATCCAAAGGGCAACCGCCTGCTGGTCTCCAACTATTTCGGGGCCGGGCACATCGTCAAGGAAGCGCCATGGCAATGGTCGAAGCCCTATTCGTACCTGATCTTCCATCCCGGTATCCGGCTGGTGGAGATCAATGGCGATCCCGCGACCCGCAAGCTGCTGCTGGAACTGGCCGATGGCTATCTGGCCCATGGCAAGCAGGCCGCTGACGGCACCTGGACCTTCCCGTCGGAGATCAACTGGCCAGACGGCGCCACGCGGGGCACTGCCGGGCCGGAACAGACCAATCTGTTGATGTGGGCGGCGTATCGCTGGACGGGTGATGCCAAATATCTTCGGCCCATCGAACAGGTGCTGCGTAAGGGCGGGCTGTCGGCGCTGGCCGGTATCGTCAGCAGCGATCTGGCCATCGATCTGAAGCGCACCGAACTGCGTGCCGCCGTTCTGGAGCAGGCAAAGGCTGACCGCTATGCCAGCCCGTACACCTACCACACGGCCTGGGTCGCGACTGACGACAAGGCTTGGCTGGTCAAGCAGTACGACAATCAGCGGCAGTTCGCGGCGTTGCGTATGGAGATGATGACCGCCGATCATTGGTGGACCGACCGTGTCGAACTGCCAACCCAGGAACTGCAGCGTCAGCGTCTGGGCGGTGTTGCGCTCTATCGTAACGCCATTGTGCGCGGCAACCGCATCGAATGGGATTTCGATGACAAGGATGGGGCGGAAAAGGTCGCCATCCTGGTGAAGGAGCCGACCCGGACCGGACTCCGTGTTCTGGCCCATAACCTGTCCGACAGGCCGGTCACCGCCCGCATCATCGGTGCCGATGTCGCCACCGGCGATTGGGCGCTGGCCGAAGGTATTGATGCCGACGGCGATGACAAGGCGGAGAGCAGCGCCAGCCGCAAGATCGCCTTTGGCGAAGGACAGGCGGTTTCGGTCACGCTGACGCCCGGCCGGACCAGCGTGTTCGATTTCGCCCTGTCAGGGACTGAACAGGATCTGACCCAGCGCCCGGACCTTGCCATCGCGGCACGCGACGTGGTGCAGGTGAAGGGCAGGGTGGACGTGACCGTCCATAATATTGGTTCGGTGCCGGCCCCCACGGGCCGTGTCCGGTTGCTGGCCGCCGATGGCTCCGTCCTGGCAGCGGTGCCGCTGTCGTCCATCGCGGCACCGCTGGACCTGAAGCCCAAGATCGCGAAGGTTACCTTGAAGGCTCCGCCGGCGGCGGTGTCGGTGGATGTCCTGTTGGATGGCGGGGCCGTTGAAGCACGCGCCAACAATAATAAGGTGATGCTCCGCTAAGGTGCCGGGGGTGGCCCTTATCCGTTGGACTTGTCACCCCCACAACAATCGGATTGGACGCACTGCGTGGCGGGTCTATAGGCTGGGGCCTGGATATCCGCCACCGGTGCCTTCATGCCCGTCAATCTCGCTCTGTTTTTCTGTTCCGTCCTGATCTGGGGCTCGACCTGGTACGCCATCACGTTCCAGTTGGGGGCGGTGCATCCGGCGGTGTCGGTGGCCTACCGGTTCCTGCTGGCGGGTGGCGTGCTGCTGGGTTGGCTGGCGCTGCGCCGGCAACCGATCCTGCCGAAGCGGGGCGGGTGGGGCCTGATTTTGGGCGCGGGGCTGCTGAACTTCTCCCTGAACTATTTCATGGTCTATAAGGCCACCGCACTGTTGCCGTCGGGTCTGGTGGCCGTGGCGGGGTCGGTTCTGTCCTTGATGAATGTCGTCAATGCCCGGCTGTTCCTGGGGCAGCCGATGCGGCCCGCCGTCCTGGCCGGTGGCTTCATGGGTGTGGTGGGGGTGCTGCTGCTGTTTACGCCGGAACTGGATGGCGGGGTGCTGACCGGTGGGGCGTTGATCGGATTCGGCCTGATGATGGTGTCGAACTACTCTGCTTCGCTGGGCAACATGGTCGTCTCCAAGACGCGCAAGGCGGAAATGCCGCTGATCGGCACCACGGCCTGGTCGATGCTGGTCGGTGCCGGCATCATGGTGGTCGTGGCCCTGGTGCAAGGCGCCAGCTTCGCCATTGTGCCGTCGGCCCCCTATTTCCTGTCACTGGCCTACCTGGCGCTGTTCGGCTCCATCGCGGCTTTCCTGTGCTATTTCACTCTGCTGGGCCGTATCGGGCCGGGCCGGTCGGGCTATGTCGCCATCATGACGCCGGTTGTCGCCCTGATCGTTTCGACCATGTTCGAGGATTATCACTGGACGCCCGCCGGCATTGCCGGCCTGCTTCTGGCCGTTCTGGGCAATCTTCTGGTCATGGCACCGGCCTCATTGGGGGCCCTTCTGCGCCGTCAGCCGGCCTGATCGGCAGAAGATTGGGGCCATGCGCACTTTGCGCGTGTTGGGATGCTTGCCCCCATGCTTTCGGTGGTGTATTCCCACCGCTGAATTGGCGGAGCGTAGCGCAGCCTGGTAGCGCGGCTGGTTTGGGTCCAGCAGGCCGGAGGTTCGAATCCTCTCGCTCCGACCATTTCCCTTACGGTTCAACCATCAGGTCACAGGGTTCGCCATGAAGGTCCGGATTTACCAGCCGTCCAAGACCACCATGCAGTCCGGCCGCGGCAAGGTCGGTGACTGGGTGCTGGAATATGAACTGGCGACTCCGCGCCGCCCGGAGCCCATGATGGGCTGGACCAGCTCCGGCGACACACTGAACCAGGTACGCGTCAAGTTCCCGACCAAGGAGGCAGCATTGGCCTTCGTCGCCAAGAAGGGCTGGGACGCCGATGTCGCCGAATGGCAGGAACGCCGGGTGATCCCCAAGAATTACGCGGATAATTTCCGTACCGACCGTCCGCGCATCGGCCGGTTCTGATCCTTTCCCCTATCCGGCCCCATAGCTCAGCTGGATAGAGCACTCGCCTTCTAAGCGAGCGGTCGCAGGTTCGAATCCTGCTGGGGTCGCCAAACATCTGGTCCAAAGGGCCGCCCGTCCGGTGTGACGGGCGGCCCTTTTTGTTTCCGGAGCGGCGCTGAACGAACCCGTTCCAGGCGGCAAAAGCCGCCGCCGCGTTGCCATCCTGGCCTGTTTCCGGAGCCCGGCAGGAAATGCCTGCCTAGGCAAAAATCGCCCAGAGCCCCCGTCCAGACCGGCCCCAAGGCGGCAAGAATGCGCCGTTTCAGGCTCTGCGCACCCTGCAATATACCTCTAAAGTATAGGTCTTCCGGCTTCTGCGAACTTGGCACGCTTCCTGCTTATCCCCTGTCGAACCCAATCGTGTTCACCCTCAGGAGGAAGAGACCGAAGCTCTGGACAAGGCGTTGAGCGAGTAGCGGTGCAGACCAGCCTTTAAGGCGTAAGCCAAGCAAGCCTGATACCGCGATCAGCAAAACGGATTGCCCGATCCGATAAGAAACTGCCGGTCATGCACTGCACCCGGCGTCTTCCACGGGTTACGGCGACGTCCTTCCTGACAAGTCCACGAGATCGATTTGGGCCGAAACGGCCCCTCTCACGGCTCAAAAGGAGATATACCATGTCGACCAGTGACGTTCAGTTGACCGCAGGAATGCGCAACAACCTGCTGCTGCTCCAGAAGACCAACAAGCAGGTGGAAAGCATCCAGAACCGTCTGTCCACGGGCAACAAGATCAATTCCGCCCTTGACGGTCCCACCAACTTCTTCGCGGCCAAGGGCCTCAGCGTTCGTGCCACCGACCTGTCCAAGCTGAAGGAAAGCATGGGTCAGTCGATCAGCACGATCCAGGCTGGCGACAAGGGTATCACGGCCATTGAGAGCCTGATCGAACAGGCGAAGGGCTTGACCACCACGGCATACGGCAATCTGGGTACCGACGCTGCCAGCGTCGCCACCCGTAAGTCGCTGGCCGATCAGTTCAACCGCCTGAAGGACCAGATCGACAAGATCGCCCGTGACAGCGGCTATCAGGGCAAGAACCTGCTGGTCGGCAACGGCCTGACGCTGGACAGCACGGCCGGCAGCCGTGCCAACGTGAACTCCATTGAGGGTATGTCGAACAGCCGCGTGACCAACGTGGTCAGCGCCGACACCTACTCCATCCGCGTCACCGGCACCGGTGCTATCAGCGCCGATCTGGAGGATATTGCCAAGGCCGAAACCGCACGCGGTATCGCGTCGCTGAAGGTCTCGGGTACCATCTCTGCCACCGCCGGCAACTTCGCCGATGTCAGCATCGAAATGCGTGGCAATGTGGGCCGCGAGCGTACCCTGGTGATCACCGAGGGTGCTGAAAGCCGCACGGTGAAGTTCTTTGACAATACACAGGCTGCTGTGGCCAGCACCGTAACGGCCGGTACCTCCGGCACGGCGCAGGTGTCGAAGGTGACCATCAGCGGCTCGATCGAAGAAGGCGATACCTTCACGGCAACCGTCAACGGTAAGGCCTACAGCTATAAGGTCACGGCTGACGATCTGGTCACTAGCGCTGGCGTCACGCGTAACCCTGCCGAGCTGCGCCAGCAGGTGGCCTCAAAGCTGGCTGGCGAAGTTGCCAAGAGCACTGATTTTGGTGGTGACGGCACCACTGCGGCAAGCGATCCGCTTCCGACAACCTTGGGAACTGCCGACAATACGGGGGCCCGTTTCAACATTGCTTACGGCAGTACCAATGGCACCCCCAACGATTATTTCGAAATCCAGTCGGACCTGACCACCGGCACGGGCGTCTCCTTCAACCTGGGTGCTACCTCCACCAACACCCTTGATAAGGCGGTTTCGATCTCCTTCTCCTCGGGCACTGTGGTTACCTTCACGGTTGACCGCACAGCCTTGGACAACCTGGGCACCAGCGGTAACGGCACCTCGACGGTTGAGAAGAATGTCGATCTGACCGTGTCGGCGACCAACCTGAACGGCGTCACTATCGAGCGTTCGGCGGCCAACGCCCGTGGTTCGGGAAAGCTCTCGGACGGTGAGAATTCGCTGGCATTCGACAGCGGTACGGTCCGCTTCGAAGTTGACAGCGCCACCCTGAAGCAGGCTGCTTCGGCCCAGCGGTCGAACAACCTGATCACGGTTCAGCGTACCGATGCCAACACCGAGAACGACCTGACGGTGCAGTTCAACGAGGCTAACACCTCCACCATCTCGGTCGTGTCCCAGAACATCCAGACGGACGGTCAGGGCCTGCGCCTCGACTATGCCCAGAACAACTTCCTGGATCGCGCTGACATTGACAAGGCCGTGTCCAGCCTGGACTTCGCCACGGCGAAACTCCGGTCAACCTCTCAGGCCCTGTCGACAAACCTGAACATCATCCAGACGCGTGAGAACTTCACCAGTGAGTTCTCCAACGTCCTGACAGAGGGTTCGAACAAACTGGTCCAGGCCGACCAGAACGAGGAAGGTGCGAACCTGCTGCTGTTGCAGACCCGTCAGCAGCTGGGCACCATCTCCCTCTCGCTGGCCAACCAGGCCCAGCAGGCGATCCTGCGTCTCTTCTAAGAGACCGGGTTGGAGTGAAAAGAGGGCGGCGGCCGCAGGGTCGTCGCCCTTTCTTTATGCGATGCAGATATCAAGGAACATTACAAAAGAATTTAAGGTAAATTCGTTGGAATAATGCAAAGCCAATCTCTCATTGCCCATCGCAAGGCAATAGGGTACAGCCGATCACATGCGCTTCGTGATCCGCATCCTGATCTGGTCATTGGTGGTGGGGTTGGTGCTGGCCTGGCTTGGCTGGACGCCAGCCGAGCTTATTGGCTGGCTTTGGCACCTGCTGGGCCATCTGCCGGCCTGGGTGCTTGGCGTTGCGGACTGGGCTTGGCCCTACGTGAAGCAGGGCGCCGTCATTGTGGTGCCGCTGGCTTTGATCGGTCTGGTGCTGGAACTGCGCCGCCGCCGCCGGCCCGATAGCCGCCGCGTCGATTGACCGCTTAGCGTGGTGGGCCGACCGTCAGTTGGGCAGGCCGCGTTTCTCTGCCGCGGCGACGTGGACCAGCCGGGCCGCCTTGTTGAAATTCATGGTGATCATCAGCGTGGCGCGGCCACGGATCAGATGGACATTCTTTTCCGCATCCACCGGCAGCGGCACCTTGCGGGCCATGCAATGGGAGATCAAGGCGGCCTGCAACTCGTTCTCCGGAACCGTAACGGTTTCGCGGCCCTGGTCATAACTCAGGGTGCAGGTGACGCCCTCGTCGCCGCTATCCATCCGAAGCCCGCTAATCTGGCCCAGCGGCAGCTCTTCCTTGAGGCGGCGCTTGCGATCCAGCACGGCCACGAGAACCTCGCGGTCGGTGAACAGAATGCAGCGTAGTTCCTTCATGGGGCAACGTCCGGTAGCAAGATCAGGAAGTCACCTTACGCCGATCCATTCGCATGGCCCAGCCCGGAACCTATGAACTTTTGGATGGTGCGCGCCGCGTTGGCATTCAAAAGCCGGGTGTCTGGCCCTTGTTCCCATAAAGCGCCTCCGGTGACAGCAGCACCGGGTCGGTGATAGTCAGGCCCTCGGTGTCGGCGCGGCGGTAGAAGCAGGACCGGCGGCCGGTGTGACAGGCGGGGCCCTGCTGATCGACACGCAGCAGGATCGTATCGCCATCGCAATCAACCCGCCATTCGATCAGCATCTGCACCTGACCGGAGCTTTCACCCTTGCGCCAGAAATTCTGGCGCGAGCGGGACCAGTAGCAGACGCGGCCTGTGCGCAGGGTCTCCGCGATGCTGTCGCGGTTCATCCAGGCCATCATCAGCACTTCGCCGCTGTCATGCTGCTGGGCGATGGCGGGGACCAGACCGTCAGCATCAAACTTAACGGCGGCGATCGCGGCCTCAATGCTGGCATCGGGCAGGGGAAAGGTGCTCATCATGCCTCCAGCGCCGCCTTCAGGCGGGCGAAGCCCGCGTCCAGATCGGCGATCAGATCATCCACATCCTCCAGCCCGATATGCAGCCGGACCAGTTCCCCGCCCGTCCAGGAGACGGCGGTGCGGATGGAGGTGGGATTTGAGGGCAGGATCAGGCTTTCAAAGCCGCCCCAGCTATAGCCCATACCGAAATGCGCCATGCCATCAACCATGGCGGCCATCGCCTTGCGCGGGGTGGGGGCCATTTCAAAGGCGAACAGGCCACAGGCGCCGGTAAAGTCGCGCTTCCAAAGGTCGTGGCCGGGGCAGGCGGGCAATGCTGGGTGACGCACCCGCGTCACCTCTGGCCTGGTTTCCAACCACTGCGCCACTTTCAGGCCGGACTCGTGATGACGGCGCATGCGCACGGGCAGGCTGCGCAGGCCACGCAGCCCCAGGAACAGCTCATCGGCAGACGCGCAGGCACCCAGTTCCACCGCCGTCTTTTTCAGCCGCAGCCAGTGATCCTGCCGCGCACAGACGGCGACACCCAGGCTGGCATCGGAATGGCCGCCCACATATTTGGTTGCCGACTGGATGGAGACATGAACGCCATGCTTCAACGGCTTGAACAGCAGGCCCGCCGCCCAGGTATTGTCGATCATCACGACAATGTCGGCATTGGCGGCGGTGACAGCGGCACTGATGGCCGGCACGTCCTGCACCTCGAAGGTCAGCGATCCCGGCGATTCCAGGAACACGATCTTCGTGGTCGGGCGCAGAAGGCTGGTGATGCCGGCACCAATGCCAGGATCGAAATATTCCACCGTCACGCCGGACCGCGACAGGATGCCATTGGCGAAGTTGCGCGTAGGGGCATAGGCGGTGTCAGCAATCAGCACATGGTCGCCATGGCGGGTGAATGCCAGAAGACTGCTGGTGATGGCCTGCAAGCCCGACGCATAGGACACGGCGGCGTGGCCTTCCTCCAGCTCCGTCATCGCGGCTTCGAAAGCATGGCTGGACGGGTTGCCTGTACGGCCATAGCGCACGGTGCGTAGGGCCGGATCATAGGCGTCCAGTTCCGCTAGCGTCGGGAACAGCACCGTTGAGGCACGAAAGGGCGGGATATTCACGGCCCCGCCAAACTTCTCCGGTGCGCGGCCCGCGTGGATCAGGCGTGTATTCTCGGCGAACGGCTGGTCGCGGTCATGCGTGCTCATGCGGGAGTGGCCTTTGACGGGGGCAACTGCGGGGCGGGCAGGGGGATATGGGACCCGGCGGTCAGCGGTATCAGGCCCGCCAGACGCGGATCGGGATCAAAGCGCACTTCCTGGCCGACAGGGCGGAAGCCCGCCTTTTGATAGGTCATCAGGGCGCGCGGATGGTCCAGGTCGCAGGTATTGACGGTCACCTTCTCCACCCCGGCCCCGTTCCATGCCGCCTCGACCGCCCAATCCAGCAGCCAGGGACCGATGCCCTTGCCGATGAATTCGGGGATCAGGCCCAGATATTGGATTTCGCAAGCCCCCGGATTGGTGCGGCTCAATTCCACATAGCCGGCGGGAACCCCGCTGATATACGCGACATAGATTTCCACCCGCTCATCGGCCAGGATGGCGCGCAGCTCGTCCGCCGGCATGGCCCGGCGGAACCACCAGAGCCATTCCTCGCCCACAGTGTCATAGAGGTATCGGTAGAAGGAGAAGGTGCAGTTCTCCGCCCGCAGCAGCGACAGCCCATGCGGATGCGGCCGTTGCCGGCGCATCGGCTTGGCCGTCATCTCCAGATAGGTCACCGTGACCTTGATATGGCCCGGCGGCGGGGTGGGGAGGCTGTCGGTCATGCCTGCTTCTCCTTTGATCAGCCCACAATAACGCCTGTGATGCTCTGATCGACCCCGCGTCCGTCAATCCTCCCCTTACACTTCAAGGGGTTGACAGCTCAAGCCGCAGGGCCGGTCGCCACCGGCAGATCGCTGCGCCCGCCCCATTCGGTCCACGACCCGTCATAAAGCGCCACATTGTCGACGCCCAGGCGGTAAAGCCCCAGCGTCAGGACGGCGGCCGTAACGCCGCTGCCGCAAGACGTCGTGATGGGCTTGGACAGGTCGATGCCGGCCCGTGAGAACCGGTCGCCCAGGGCGTCGCCGGTCAGCATCAGTTTGGTTTCCGGGTCCAGGATGTCGCCGAAGGGCAGGTTGCGGGCACCGGGGATATGGCCGCCACGCAGACCGGCGCGCGGTTCCGGCGTGGTCCCCTCAAACCGGCCAGCGGCACGGGCGTCCAGAACCTGTTCGGCACCGATTTCCAGATTGGCCCGCATATCCTCCACCGACCTCACAAGATGGGCGCGGTAATGCGGGGTGAACTTGCCCTGCGCAGGGGCCGTCAGCGGTCCTGTTTCTACCGGGCCGCCGATATTGATCCAGCCCGGCAGCCCACCATCCAGCACGAAAACATTGTCATGGCCAAACACGCGGAACATCCACCAGGCGCGTGCAGCACTGGACAGGCCCGTCACATCATAGACGACGACGATACTGTCTGACCCGACGCCCAGCGCCTCCACCGACGCCTTGAAGCTTTCCGGAGTGGGCAACATGTGGGGAAGGGGGCTGTTGGGATCGGAAATAGCGTCAATGTCAAAGAACTGCGCCCCGGGGATACGCTTGGTCACGCATTCCGCCTTCGGGTCGCGCTGGGCTGCCGGCATATGCCAGGACGCATCCAGAAGGCGGAGCTTCGGATTGCGCAGTTCCGTTTCCAGCCACAGCGGGGAAACCAACGGGTCCGTCATCGCACGCTCTCCGATCCTGGAATAATGTCAAACGAGTATCTGTTCAGCCCTTGGTAGCGCGTGTCTTCGGCTTGTTCAATGAAGCTGCCGCCAGGATCAGGGCCTTGAAGGCCTCGGTATCAATCGTGCTATCCCGGAGCAGATCCAGGGCGCGGCGGGCATTGCCATCCAGGCTGGCATTGAACAGCCCGGCCGGGTCCTCCACCGACGCGCCCTTGGCAAAGGTCAGCTTGACCTTGTCCTTGTAGGTCTCACCGGTGCAGATGATGCCATGGCGCTCCCAGACCGGAACGCCACCCCATTTCACCATTTCCACCACATCGGGCAGCGCTTCATGGATCAAGGCGCGCATGCGGGCCAGGGTTTCACCCCGCCAATCGCCCAGTTCGGCGATGCGCGCGTCGATCTGCTGGGTGGTGTTGGGGGCTTCGGTCATGATGGAGCCCTCAGTCACGCAGCGCCAGCTGCACGCGCCGGTTCTGCTTGCCCTTGTTTTCGATCTTCACAATCGTGATGCCGCCAATTTCGCCCGTCCGTGCCACATGGGTGCCGCCGCAGGGTTGCAGGTCAATGATGGCGTCGTCAGTGCCGATCTGAAGCAGGCGGACCGAGCCGGACCCGGTGGGCGGCTTCACCGACATGGTGCGGACCAGATCGGGCGTGGCTTCCAGTTCCGCATCCGTGATGGTGCGTTCGCGGACGGGGTGGTTGGCGGCGATCAACTCATTCACCGCCGTCTCAATCTGTTCCTTGTCCAGGCTGGCCGACGGCACATCGAAATCCAGGCGCGAGCGGTCGGCCCCCACCTGTCCGCCTGTCACGGCGCCCGGCACCACCGCGCACAGCAGGTGCAAGGTAGTGTGCATGCGCATGTGGCGGTAGCGGCGCTCCCAGTCGATCTTCTGCGTCACGCGCGCACCTGCGGGTGGCAAGACTGCGTCGGGGGTGGGAATGTGCAAGACTTGGTCGCCGCGTTCCACCAGCGCCTCGGCCTTGCGCGCATCAATGATGGCGGTGCTGCCGCCGTCCCAGGTCAGGCTGCCCGTATCACCTGGCTGCCCGCCGCCATTGGGGTAGAAAAGCGTGCGGTCCAGAAGGATGCCTTCCGGCCCCGCTGCCACTACTACCGCGTCAGCTTCAACCTGGTACGGATCGTCACGGAACAGCAGGGTCATGGGCATCCACCTTCAATTCATTCAAGCCAAGTTGGCACCGGCAGACCTTTTTCGCGCAGGAAGGCGGGATTGAACAGCTTCGATTGATAGCGTGAGCCGCCATCGCACAGGATGGTCACAACCGTGTGGCCCGGCCCCAGTGCCTTGGCGACCTTGATGGCGGCACCAACATTGATGCCGCTGGACCCGCCCAGCACCAGACCCTCGTTCTTCAGCAGGTCGAAAACGATGGGCAGTGCCTCCTCATCCGTCACCTGAACGGCGTCGTCGATGGGTGCATCGACCAGATTAGCCGTGACTCGGCCCTGACCGATGCCTTCGGTGATGGAATTGCCCTCGGACTTCAGTTCGCCGGTCTTCTTCCAGCTGAACAGGGCCGATCCCATCGGGTCGGCCAGCACGATCTTCACATCCGGTTTGCGTTCCTTCAGCGCCAGTGCGATGCCGGCCAGGGTGCCGCCGGTGCCGGTGGCGCAAGTGAAGGCGTCGACCTTGCCGCCCAGTTGTTCGAAAATCTCCGGCCCCGTGGTCCGGCGATGGCCCTCACGATTGGCGAGATTGTCGAACTGGTTGGCCCAGATGGCGCCGTTCGGCTCCGTAGCGGCCAGTTCCTCAGCAATGCGGCGGGATACATGCACGTAATTGCCCGGATCCTTGAAGGGCACGGCAGGCACCAGCCGCAGATCAGCCCCGCACAGGCGCAGCATGTCCTTCTTTTCCTGGCTCTGCGTTTCCGGCATCACGATGACGGTACGGAAACCCAGGGCATTGCCGACAAGGGCCAGGCCGATGCCAGTATTGCCGGCGGTCCCCTCCACAATCGTGCCGCCGGGGCGCAACTGCCCGCGCTCAATCGCGTCCTGTACGATGGCCAGGGCGGCGCGGTCCTTCACCGACCCGCCGGGGTTCAGGAATTCGGCCTTGCCATAAATATTGCAACCCGTGAGGTCCGACGGGCCCTTCAGGCGGATCAGGGGGGTGCGACCGATGCTGTCCAGGAATCCGGTGCGTACATCCACGGTAAATAACCTTGGTTCATGTGTGAAACTTAGGATCAAATATGGCCGCGCGGCTGCGGAATTACCAGGGGTGGTTCCGCACCGCAGATTATCGGTTGTTGCAATGCGGGGTGTAGAATTCCTTAAACCACACCGGCCTAGCGCCTCAACGCCTCGCGGTGGCGTGCGAACCAGGACAGGCCCAGAAGGGTGAAGCCGCTGGGTACACGGTTTTCATCCATCAGGGCGATGGCCCTCTCGGCGGGGACCAGATGAACGCGGATATCCTCTACCTCTTCCTCCACCCCATGAATGCCGCCAATGCCGGTGCTGTCGACCAGGCCCGCGAATATCTCCACAATCTCGGTGCAGCCACCGGGGCTGGGCAGCATGGAATAGATAAGCCGCACATTATAAGGCACGCAGCCCGCTTCCTCCTGCGCCTCGCGCACGGCGACGTCTGCCGCATTCTCTCCGGGCTTCACCATGCCGGCCACGAATTCCAGCATCCAGGGATTAACCCCGGCGGCAAAGGCACCCACCCGGAATTGTTCCACCATGACCAGAAGATCGGCTTTCGGATCGTACAGTACGATGGCAACCGCATAGCTGCGGTAGCAGACATCCCGTTCGATCATGGGCGTCATCCCGCCCGCGAACCGTTCATGACGCAGCCTCATGACGGAAAAATCCATGAACCCCCGGTGCCGGAAGTCATTCTCCGTCATCTCCACGCGCGTGGGGCTGTCCTGGCCGGGCAGGGGCGGGTGGTTGGGAAGGCGGGTCATGAAGCATCCATCGGTTGGTAAATCACTTGCGCCGGCCCATGGCCCCGGTCCAGCTTAGGGACCGTACAGGTTAACTTGGGCAAAAGCAGACGGGGGCCACGATGGCGCGCGTGACGCAGGATTTCAACTTCGCCGGTTCGACTGGGGCCACGCTTTCGGGGCGGATTGACCTGCCGGACGGGCATCCGGTGGCCACCGCGATCTTTGCCCACTGCTTTACCTGCAATAAGGATTACCACGCCTCGGCCCGAATCAGTCGGGGGCTGGCGGAACGCGGCTGGGCCGTTCTGCGCTTTGATTTCACAGGGTTGGGGGCCAGCGGCGGCGCCTTTGACGAGACGAATTTCTCCACCAATGTGGCCGACCTTCTGTCCGCCGCTGCCGCCCTGACGGTGGAGATATCGGCCCCACGCCTGTTGATTGGACACAGCCTGGGTGGAACGGCGGTGATGCGCGCGGCGCAGGACCTGCCGTCGGTCGGTGCGGTCGTCACCGTCAATTCACCGTCCGGCCCGCACACCCTGCTCGCCAAGATCGCCGGTCGCGATGCGGAGATGCAGCGGGACGGGCGGGTGCAGTTGAATGTCGGCGACCGGGAAATGCCGATCACGGCGGATTTCGTGGCCGATGTCGCGCGCCATGACATGGCATCCGTCATCGGCGGGCTGGGTCGTCCGCTGCTCGTCCTGCATGATCCCAAGGACCCGGTGGTACCGCTGGCAGAGGCGGACCGCATCATATCGCTGGCCCAGCATCCGAAAAGCTTCGTGGCGCTGGATGGGGCCGGGCATCTGGTGGCCGATCAACGCAATACGGCTTTCGTGGCCGGGCTGATCGACGGCTGGGCCCGCCGTGCTCTGCGCCTGGACGCCGCCAATGCGCCCAAACCGGTTGGGGCTGAACATGAAGGCCCTGTCACCGTCGCGGAGACGGGGGAGGGCACCTTCCACAATCTGGTCACGGCGGCGGGTATCCGCTTCACGGCGGATGAGCCGACGCATGTGGGCGGTACGGGCCTTGGCCCCAACCCTTATGAACTGCTGCAGGCGGCACTGGGTGCCTGCACCTCCATGACGATCCGCATGTACGCCAACCGCAAGAACCTGCCCCTGACCCGCGTCTCCGTGGTCGTCAGCCATGAAAAGCGCGACCCGCAGGAGGGTGAGGTGACGGAGAATGCGGGCGGCAAGGTCGATCATTTCACCCGCACCATCACGCTGGAAGGCAAGCTGGACGAGGCACAGCGCCAGCGCCTGCTCGAAATCGCCGGCAATTGCCCCGTGCACCGCACCCTGCGCAGCCGGGCCAGCATTGACAGCCTGCTGGCCTGAAGGTCACGGGAACCCTCCTTCCTTCGCTGCCGTTGTTTGAATGGACAGAGAAGGAAGGAGCGGGTTATGGCCATCCGGACCGATCATGAACTGGAGAATGCCGTTCAGGAATATCAGCGGCTGCGCAATGCCCCTGAAGGTTCCGACAGTGCCGCCCGCAGAGAAGCCCTGAACGCCGATATCCAGACCTATTATCATCAACATAAGCAGAACCTTCGCCCGGCAAAGCCGCGTACTGAGCCGCTGACCAAGGGCTGATCCCCTTGCTCTCCCTTTGCAATCCCTCCGGCACAGCATAGGATATGGGTCTGATGCCGAGGGGGAGAGGGCGATTTTGCGTCGCGGTGATAATTGCTACAGCTGCCGGTTCTGGGTGGGGCATGGGGTGCGGGAACGCGGACCGAAGGGCACATGCCGCCGGTATCCGCCCGTTGTAACGGACCGCTATCCATCGGGTGCCATGCCGACCACGAATTTCACCGACTGGTGCGGGGAATGGCAGCGCAATGCCGGTGCGCGGGAAGCACCGGAAGCGGAAATGCCCGGCAGTTCCACCCTGTATGATGATATGTGACGTGTAGAGCGTCAAAACACACAATTGTCTGTGTAGCTGTCGGCCTATGAAACTGGACATAGGCCGCTGTTTACCCGTTGCGCGAACGTTCAGGTTGGTGCGTACTTAATGCCATCCAGGTTGCAGTAGCAGCCGCTTTCATATGGATGGAACGTGGATCTGGTTGGTTCGGGTATGCTGACGGGGAAAAAGGGGCGGTTGGCTCTCGGGCTTTCCGTGCTGACATGCCTGATGTCTGCTGTTGCCGTGCCTGCCCAGCAGGCCCGTAAACCCGAACCGCCGCTGCTGCTTCTGACAGAGCCCAATCCGCCGGTCAATTTCACTGACCCCTTGACCGGGCAGATCATTGGCCTTGCCGCTGATAAGGTCCGCCTGATCATGCAGGAAACGGGATTGGCGCATGAGATACGGATCATGCCCTGGCCAGAGGCGCAGGCCATGGTCGATAATACCCCCAATGCCTGCATCTTTCTGATGAACCTCACTGATGAACGTCGGCCCAACTATCAATGGGTGGTGCCATTGATGGAGGGGGGCTGGGCTCTCTTTGCGCCGCTGGGCTTTCAACGGCGGATCAATGGTCCAGCAGACTTGTCAGGTCTGCGCATCGCAGTGCAGGGGGGCGCGGCGGTGGAGAAGCATCTGATCGAGCTGACCCGCGACGTGCCCAACGTTACCCTGGTGGCGCAGGAGGGGGCTGCTGAAATCGGCAGCATTTTCAACGGCAAGGCCGACTTGTACGCGGGTGGCGCCTGGGCCGCGCCTTATCAGGCACGCCAAGTGGATATGCCGGTCCGGATGGTCATGCGGCTTACCCGGTCAATCGGCGCCATGGCTTGTAACAAGAAGGTGCCAGCCCCTACGATCGCGCGCATGCAGAAAGCGCTGGATGCGATCATCGCCGATGGCAGGGCGGGCGCCGTGGAGCGGCGGTACAGTACGCCCGGTTCATGGGGCGGATGGGGGCAGGACCGTCGCCCGCCCTCCTGACAACTCTACTGGTCAGGTCCAGTCGATACACATCAGAAGCTTGTCCACGCGCCGCCCGTCACTGGCGAGCGGCAGGCACAGCCAGTGGAAATTGCGGTAGCTGCGGCTCAGCCACCACAGGTTTTCTTCCCCGCTCAAGGGGCGGGCCTGCCGCCGCACCGTCTCCAGCCGGCGGAACCAGCCGGCGAATGCGGAACCCAGCAATTCATCATCTAGAACGCGGCCTGTCAGTTCCTGACCAAGCCCTTCCACGATTGCCGTACCTGCGAGGCGGCAGCGATACTGACCATTTGTATAGTCAAGGATCAGGATGTAGGGGAGAAGGCCTGGTATATCGCCTGGCTGGATATGTTGACGTCCGGGTATTACTCCCTCTGCGCCAATCCCAGACCAGTAGTCCTGAAATTCACGGAGCCGGCTTGTTGCCGGTATTGGCGGCGGCATGGGGGGTGATCGCTGCAACAATTTGAACATGGCTGTTTCCAATCCCGTTTGGAGGAACCATGACCCTGTTCCACCCCCTGGGCAACTAACCGTAGGGTCAGGAATGGCCCTTTGCCCGGCAAACTATGCGGGAGGATAGGCATGCGTTCCGGGCATGAGATGGGGGGTCAGGAATGCGAACGAAGTGAGAACAAACCCCTTGATGTTCACATTTTGTTCTGACATTGTGGCCTCACGAAAACGAAGGAGGCTCACATGAACCGCGTTGCTTACGTTCGTGATTTCCTGGCCATCACCGGCTTCTTCGGCACCATGTATGCGTGGTTTGTGGTCGGCGCCGCCCTGGGGGCGTGACGATCCCATCCGGCCCATCACTCATCAATGACGGGGCCGGTGTTTCCCAATTAGTTTCCTGGATGGCGCCTTAGCCGTTCTGATCTATATGCTCCCGCACGGCGGAAAACACCGCCTGGAACATCTCCGTCGTCAGACGCCCGGTGTTCGTGTTGTAGCGGGAGCAGTGATAGCTGTCGAAAAGTACAACCCTGTCCCGCACGTCATGGCGCGCGCCATGGCCGAAGGCGAAGTGTGCCGGTCGGCGTCCTAATGCGGTCAGCGTGCTGGCGTGAGAGACGGTGCCCAGCGCCACAATGGCGCGCAGGTTCCCCATGGTGGCGATTTCCTCGGACAGGAAGTTCCGGCAGGTGGCAATCTCCGCCGGTGTCGGCTTGTTCTCTGGCGGGACGCAGCGGGCGGCATTGGTCAGGCGGGTGTCGATCAGTTGCACACCGTCATCGGGCCGCTTGCCATAGGCACCGGTGGCAAAGCCGAAACGGATCAGCGTGTCGTACAAAAGATCGCCGGCATAATCGCCCGTGAAGGGACGGCCCGTCTGGTTGGCCCCGTGCAGGCCAGGTGCCAGACCCACGATCAGCAGCCGCCCATCCAGCGTGCCGAAGGCTGGGACTGGCGCATTGTGGTAGGTGGGGAAGGCGGCGCGGTTACGGGCGCGGAATTCCGCCAGACGCGGGCACAGGCCGCAATCGCGCCCTGGCACCGACGGCTGTCCACCCGTCATCACCATCGCCTTACCCGCCTGCCGTACCGCCATGACCCGCCCCATGAACCCTGTTGATTGCCGCTCTGGGGTTATGGGTTGATTGAGGCCGGGTCAAGGGGAACCACGGTTCCATCCCGCCCTGTTCCCCCGCCAATACCCGATTTTATGCCGGGCCGCCCTGCGTGCCCGGCTGTTGTGTCATGGGGGCGGGTGCCTATAATCCGGCGCTTTCCGGAAACGTCGCATGGAACGACAGGGGAGCCGGCAGCCGTGACCTTTGATATCACCCGCGACAGCCAGGGCACGCCCGTGCCCGTCGGTATCATCATGGGCAGCCAGTCCGACTGGGCTACCATGAAGCATGCGGCCATCGTGCTGACGGACCTGGGCGTTCCGTTTGAAACGCGGATCGTGTCGGCCCACCGTACGCCGCAGCGGCTTTATAGTTACGCCACCTCCGCCAAGCAGCGGGGGATCAAGGTGATCATCGCCGGGGCCGGCGGTGCGGCGCATCTACCGGGCATGGCGGCGGCGATGACGACGCTGCCCGTGTTGGGCGTACCGGTGGAAAGCCATGCGCTGAAGGGGCAGGACAGCCTTCTGTCCATCGTGCAGATGCCGGGCGGCGTGCCCGTCGGCACGCTGGCCATTGGCAAGGCCGGGGCCATCAATGCCGGCCTGCTGGCCGCCTCCATCCTGGCCCTGTCGGATGCGCGCCTTGATGCCGCCCTGACCGCGTGGCGTGCCAAGGCGACGGATGACGTGGCCCTGGTGCCCGTTGACGAACCCGTCTGATCCAACTGGCCTTGCCTGAAGGAACAAAGACCATGACCGTGATCCCCCCCGGCTCCATCATCGGCATCCTTGGTGCTGGCCAGTTGGGCCGCATGACGGCGCTGGCCGCCGCCCGCCTGGGCTACCGCGTGCATGTCTTCGCGCCGGAAAGCATGGACAGTTCCTGCGGTCAGGTCGTGGCCTATCACACTCAGGCCGGCTGGCATGACCTGCGCGCTCTGGCCCGCTTTGCGGATGACGTCGATGTCATCACGCTGGAATGGGAGAATGTGCCCACCTATGCCGTGGACTTCCTTGCCCGCCATGTCGGCGTGCATCCCGGTTCCAACGTTCTGTCGGTGGCCCAGGACCGGGTGGCGGAGAAAAGCTTCGCCAACAAGCTGGGGATCGGCACCGCTCCCTTCCGCGCCGTTCGCACCCTCGATGAGTTGAAGCAGGCGGTGGTGGAGATCGGTCTGCCTGCCATCCTGAAATCCACCCGCATGGGCTATGACGGCAAGGGGCAGATGCGCCTGAACCCGGGCGATGACCTTTCCGGCGCTTTTGACGCCATCGGCAGCGATGAGGCGATCCTGGAAGGGTTCGTCGATTTCGAGCGCGAGATTTCGGTCATCACGGCGCGCCGCGCCGATGGCACCATGCTCTCATATCTGCCCGTGGAAAACCGGCACAAGTCGGGCATCCTGGACACCACCATTGTGCCGGCCGGCATCACGCCTGAAATCGCCGCCGAGGCTGTGCGTGTGGCGGAGCTGCTGGCTGCGGAGCTGCATGTGGTCGGTCTGCTGGCGGTGGAGATGTTCGTGACGCGCGATGGCCGTGTCCTGGTCAATGAAATGGCACCGCGCCCCCATAATTCCGGCCACTGGACCATCGATTTCGCCGAAACCAGCCAGTTCGAACAGTTGGTCCGCGCCATCTGCGGTCTGCCGCTGGGCGCGGTCGGCGTCACGGCCCCGTGCGTCATGACCAACCTGATCGGCGATGATATTGACGGGTGGCAGGCGATGCTGGCCGAACCCGGCGCCCGCCTGCATCTCTATGGCAAGGGGGAGGCGCGTCCCGGCCGCAAGATGGGGCATGTGACGCGGCCGGCCTGATGGCCGCATCTCCCTGTCTGTGATGGGGCGCACAGCCACCCCGGATATCACCATTGCGGCGATCTTCGCGTCCGCAGCAATGTCATAGCAAGAATATGGAATTCATCCCCGCAAACCCTTGTCATGCTGAAAGCTGACCGGATTTGTTGGGGTGGAGGATTCCATGGGTGGGCACCATGTCGGCCGCGCTGTTCTGCTGGCGGCTGGACTGTCAGGGCTGATTGCGCTGGCCGGGTGTGGGCCGGGTGGACAGCAGGCGGGCGGGCCGCCATCAGCAGCACCGCAGGTCGTTGTTTCACAGCCCGTGAAGAAGAATGTCCAGGAATGGGATGAGTATACGGGCCGCTTCGCCGCCGTGGAGGAGGTGGAGATCCGTGCCCGGGTCAGCGGCTATCTGACGGCGGTGAATTTCCAGGATGGGCAGATTGTCTTCAAAGGCGACCCGTTATTCGTGATCGATCCGCGCCCCTATCAGGCGGCGGCGGATATTGCGCGCGCTGGTGTGGCGCAGGCGCAATCCTCGGTTCAACTGGCGCAGCGGGAGTTGGACCGTGCCCGCGACCTGCGTCAGACCCAGGCGGTGTCGCAGGCGGTATTGGATACCCGCTCCCAGCAGCTTCAGAATGCGCAGGCACAGTTGCTGGCAGCACAGGCACAGGTGCGGGCGGCAGAGCTTGACCTTGAGTTCACAGCAGTGAAGGCGCCCGTCACGGGCCGCGTCTCCAACCACCGCGTCTCGGTCGGCAATCTGGTCAGCGGCGGGTCGGCGCAATCGACCCTGCTGACCACCATCGTGTCGCTGGACCCGATCCATTTCTACTTTGACGCCGACCAGGCCTCGTACCTGCGCTACACGCGGCAATCGCGATCCGGCGAACGGGCCAGCAGCCGCGACAATCCCAACCCCGTCATCCTGGCCCTGCCGGATGAGAAGGATTTCTCGCATAAGGGCCATATTGATTTCGTCGATAACCAGATCGATGACGGTACCGGCACCATCCGGGCCCGCGCGGTTTTCGACAATCCCGACATGGTGCTGACGCCCGGCATGTTTGCCCGCCTGCGGCTGGTGGGCCGGCCCAGCTATGATGGACTGTTGCTGCCCGATGCCGCCATCGGCACCGATCAGAACCGGCGCTTCGTCTATGTCCTGGACAAGGACAACAAGGCAACTTATCGGGGCGTGACAACCGGTCCCCTGATCGAGGGGCTACGCGTCATCCGCGACGGTCTGGTGGAAACCGACAAGGTGGTGGTCGGCGGCCTGCAAAGGGTGAAACCCGGTGCCGCCGTCACCCCGGTTGAACAGCCCATCACCGCCCCCACGGGAGGCACGCCATGAAGATCGGTCGTTTCTTTATCGACCGGCCGGTCTTTGCCGTCGTCCTGTCGGTCCTGCTGATCGCCGTTGGCGCCATCGCCTATTTCACGCTGCCGGTCACTCAGTATCCGGAGGTCGTGCCGCCCACGGTCACCGTGAACGCCCGCTATCCCGGTGCCAATGCCCAGACTGTGGCCAATACGGTTGCTGCCCCGATCGAGCAGGAAGTGAACGGGGTGGAGGGCATGCTGTACATGTCGTCCAACTCCACCAGCGACGGTCAAATGAACCTGACCATTACCTTCAAGCTGGGTACCGATCTCGACAAGGCTCAGGTGCTGGTTCAGAACCGCGTGGCCGTAGCGGAGCCGCGCCTGCCGGAGGAGGTGCGCCGCAACGGCGTGGTGACGCGCAAGGATAGCCCCGACCTGATGATGGTCGTGCATCTGCTGTCGCCCGATAACACCTATGACCAGCTCTACATCTCCAACTACGCCCTGTTGCGGGTGCGCGATGTGCTGAACCGGTTGGAAGGCATCGGCAATATCAACCTGTTTGGCGCCCGCGATTACTCCATGCGCGTCTGGCTGGACCCGCAGAAAATCGCCTCCTTGAACCTGACGGCGGGGGAGGTGGTGGCAGCCATCCAGCAGCAGAATGTGCAGGTGGCGGGTGGTGGCCTGGGGCAGCCGCCGCTGGATAATCCCCGCGATTATCAGCTCAACATCACCCTTCAGGGCCGCCTGACCGAACCGCAGGAGTTTGAGGGCATCATCGTCAAGCATGGCGATGATGGTCGTATCGTGCGATTGAAGGACGTGGCGCGCGTGGAACTGGGTGCCCGCGATTATGTTACCAACTCCTTCCTGGATGGAAAACCGGCGGTGGTGCTGGCCATTTCACAGCTTCCCGGCTCCAACGCCCTGGAAACCGCGGCGCGGGTGCGCGAAGCGGTCGCGACCTTGGCGAAGGATTTCCCCCCCGGCCTGGAATATCGCATTGTCTATGACACCACCGGTTTCATCGCCGAGAGCATTCATGAACTGATCAAGACCATCGGCGAAGCCATGGTTCTGGTGGTCCTGGTGGTGATGCTGTTCTTGCAGCGCTGGCGGGCGGCCATCATCCCTGTGCTGGCCATCCCGGTATCGCTGATCGGTACGTTCGCCGTCATGTCGGCGCTGGGCTATTCGGTCAACAACCTGACCCTGTTTGGGCTGGTGCTGGCCGTTGGCATCGTGGTCGATGACGCCATCGTGGTGGTGGAGAATGTGGAGCGCAATCTGGCGCTGGGTCATTCCCCCATCGAAAGTGCGCGCATCACGATGGATGAGGTGGGAGGGGCGCTGGTTTCCATCGCTCTGGTCCTGTCGGCGGTGTTCATCCCGACCGCCTTTATCGAGGGCATCCAGGGCGCGTTCTACCGGCAGTTCGCGGTGACCATCGCGGCGGCCACCATCATTTCCGCCTTCAACTCTTTGACCCTGTCACCGGCGCTTTGCGCCCGGCTGTTGCGGCCTCATACCGAGGGACACCGGGCCGCAACAGCGCGGCTGGCGGCGGTGTCGGCGTTGATCGACCGCTTCTTCTCGGGTTTTAACCGGATGTTCGACCGGATGGCCGATTTCTATGGCCGGCTGGTGGCGCGCATCACGCACCTGACCCCCCTGGTCGTGGGTGTCTATGTGCTGCTGATTGCCGCCACCGGTTTTCTGTTCACCCGCATTCCCGGCGGCTTCATCCCGGCCCTGGATCAGGGCTATCTGATCATGGCCATTCAGACGCCGGAAGGCACCTCGCTGGCCAATACCACCAAGGTGCTTCAGAAGGCGGCGCAGATTGCGCGCGAAACGCCGGGCATCGCGCATTCGGTGCAGTTCGCCGGCTTCTCCGGCGCCACCCGCACGATTGCGCCCAATGCCGGCGCCATCTTCACGCCGCTGGACCCGTTTGAGGAGCGCTTGCCCAAGGGCCAGACGGCGGTGGCCGTGTTGCAGAACCTGCAAAAGCGGGTGGCCATGGCCATTCCCGAGGCGTTGATCTTCGTGGTGCCGCCGCCGCCGATCCGCGGTCTGGGCACGTCCGGCGGCTTCACCTTGCGCGTGCAGGACCTGGCCAGCGCCGGGCCGGCGGCCCTGGAACAGGCAACCTGGGCCCTGGCCATGGCCGGTAATCAGGTGCCGGGCCTGATCAATGTTTTCACGCCGTTCAGCGCGCGGGCGCCGCAGGTCTATCTGGATGTTGACCGGGTGAAGGCGCAGATGCTGGGCGTGCCCATGACATCCGTGTTTCAGACCTTGGGCATCTATCTTGGCTCTGCTTATGTCAATGATACCAACCTGTTCGGGCGAACCTTTCAGGTAACGGCGCAGGCCGATGGCCCCTTCCGTCTGGACCCGGAGAATATCGGCCGGTTGGAGACGCGCAACGATAAGGGCCAGATGGTGCAACTGGGGTCTTTTGTCGACTTCCGCTTCGTCACCGGGCCGGACCGTGTGCTGCGCTACAATCTCTATCCGGCAGCGGAGTTGCAGGGTAACAACCTGCCGGGCGTCAGTTCCGGTACCGCCATCAAGGCCATGGAGCAGGCGGCGGCAACCGCCCTGCCGCCGGGGTTCAAGGCGGAATGGACCGACTTGTCATACCAGGAGAAGAATACGGGCAATTCCGCTCTCTATATCTTCCCGCTCTGCGTCTTCTTCGTCTTCCTGGTGCTGGCGGCGCAGTATGAAAGCTGGTCCCTGCCGTTCGCCATCCTGCTGATCGTGCCCATGTGCCTTTTGTCGGCGGTAGCAGGGCTGATGATGCGGGGTATGGATAACAATATTCTGGCCCAGATCGGATTCGTGGTGCTGGTCGGTCTGGCGTCGAAGAACGCCATCCTGATCGTGGAGTTCGCCCGACAGTTGGAAGCGGAAGGACGCAACCGCTATGACGCGGTGATCGAGGCTTGCCGTCTGCGTCTGCGCCCCATCCTGATGACGTCGTTCGCCTTCATCCTGGGCGTGGTGCCCCTGATGATTGCGACGGGGGCGGGGGCGGAGATGCGGCAGAGCCTGGGCACGGCCGTGTTCTTCGGCATGCTGGGCGTCACCTTCTTCGGCCTGCTGTTCACGCCCGTCTTCTATGTCGTCATCCGGCGTTTCGCGGGGCGGGACAAGGCTGTGACGGTGTAAAATAAAAAGGGGCGTCCAGCGGACGCCCCTTTCTCATCTTCGCCCGTTAATGCCGACCTCAATCCTTACGCTTGGTCAGGCTTTCCATCTGGGTCTGCAATTCGTCCAGCCGCTTTTGCAGCTCGGAGAACTTGTCCTCCGCCCGGGGCTTGGCCTCCGGTGTGGCCGCAGGTGCAGCGTCGGTCATCGGAACGCCGCCGCCTTCAGCGTTGAAGGGGCTGAACATACGCATGGCGCGTTCGAACAGGGCGATGTTCTGCTTGCTCATTTCCTCGAACCCGCCGAAGGGGAACATGCCCCCGAACGTGGTCTGGAAATATTCGCGCATCTTGTCCTGGTTACCCGTGAACGACTTCATCGAGTGTTCCAGGTAGCGCGGCACAAGCCACTGCATATTGTCGCCATAGAAGCTGATCAGTTGGCGCAGGAACGGAATGGGCAGCAGGTTCTGCCCCTTCGATTCCTCTTCCACGATGATCTGCGTCAGCACAGAGCGGGTGATGTCATCACCAGTCTTGGCGTCATAGACCACGAAATCGGTCCCGTCCTTCACCATCTGGCAAAGGTGGTCCAGGGTCACGTAGCTGCTGGTCGCCGTGTTGTACAGCCGGCGGTTGGCGTACTTCTTGATGGTGACCGGTGCGGGCTTGGTGTCTTCTTTTTCAGCCATTTGGCGTCGCTTCCCCCGGACAATGCTGCGAACCGTTATATCAAGGAGTACGTCATTACGCGGTCGCAGCGCAAGCCTTCCGCAATGCCGAACGTTGAAAGCGTAACTATTGTTCTGCGGTCGCTGCGGTATGATCTATGCTGAAGGGCAGGCGGGGACCAATCCGGCCCCCGTGCGCCAAGACGGGAATGCGATGGTGAGTGAACGCGACGACCCGCCCGCGATGGAGGATCTGGCCCGGCGCTATCTGGACCTTTGGCAGGACCAGTGGGCTGCCGTTTGTGCCGATCCAACTGTGGCCGACAGCATGGCGCGGACCATGACGGCCTTCGGCCAGACGGCACTGACAATCAATGGCATGTTGGAACAGACCCTGGGATCGGCCAATGCCGTGAACCCCTGGGCGGACATGATGAAATCGCTGTGGCCTATGGCGGCGGCGGCGAAGGGGGCGGAAACCCATGACGAACGCCAGGAAAAGGCCCGAACCGCCGGGACCCAAACCACTGCGCCAGGGGCCGCGTCCCCTGGGCCTGCATCTGGGGATGGGGACGGCGCTGTTGCTGAGCTCGCCGGCCGCATTGCCGCTCTTGAACGCGAATTGGCCGCATTGGCACCCGACGGTCCGCCAGACAGCGGAAAATCTGCGCCGCGACCTGCGCCAAAACCTCGCGCAAAGCGCAAACCAGCCGCCAAACCCGCCTGACGCGCCTCTACCGACAGAGGCCTTCGCGCCCTTCGCGATGGCGGTCGATCGGGAGATGCGGCGGCGACTCGACCGGTTCCTGACCGGGCTGGAGCGTTACCGCCACCATCCCTATCAGCGTGATATCGACGACGCGCCCACCGTCTGGTGCGAAGGTGCCACCCGCTTGCTGGAAGTGGGACAGACGGGCAAGCCCGTTCTGTTCGTGCCGTCCCTGGTCAATCGCGGCTACATCCTTGACCTGTCCTGGCGCAAAAGCCTGCTGCGCTGGCTGGCAGGACTGGGGGGCGATGCGGCGGGTGGCGGCGGCATCCGGCCTTTCCTGCTGGAATGGGGGTATCCCGGTGCCGTGGAGCGGGGATACAGCCTGTCCGACGTGGTGGCGGGTCGCCTGATCAGGGCACTTGAGGCAACCTGCGCCCGTGCCGGCGGGCCGGTGACCCTGGTCGGATATTGCATGGGCGGGCTCCTGGCGCTGGGGGCGGCCCTGCGCCGGCCTGACCTGGTGTCGGGTTATGTGGCACTGGCCACGCCGTGGGATTTCCATGCCGATGACGCGGCGGTGGCGCAGCGTACGGCGGCCCTGATCAACCCGTTTGATCCCGTCATGCGGATGCTGGGCGAACTGCCGGTCGATGCGGTCCAGACCTTGTTCGCCACCCTGGACCCGCTGCTGGCCTATAAAAAGTTCAGCCGGTTCGCCGCCATGGATATGGCGAGCGACGAAGCGGACGATTTTGTGGCGCTGGAGGATTGGCTGAATGACGGCGTGACCCTGCCATCCGCCATCGCGCGCGAATGCCTGACGGGCTGGTACGGGGAGAATACGACCGGCCGGGGCGAATGGCGCGTGGCCGATGCTCCGGTCCAGCCCCAGGCGCTTCGTTGCCGCTCCCTGGTGATCGTGCCGGCTCGTGACCGGATTGTACCCCCGGCCTCTGCCGCCGCCCTGGGCACGGCCTTGCCCGGTGCCACGGTATGGCAACCATCGCTGGGCCATATTGGCATGGTGGTCAGCGGCGGGGCCAAGGCCAAGGTCTGGGCGCCGTTACGGGAGTGGCTTTTGGAGGGAAATTAAGACAGCCATCAACGCCCATCGACGCCGCGGTCAGTTCCCCTTACACTGCAAAACGGATGGTGATGGGAATGCGGCAATCTATGAAATTCAAGTGGTTGCTGTAATTTCCTCATGTCAAATCTCGTACCGATTCGGGAACCTGTGTTCTTGTCCCTGCGTTCTGCCCCTGTCCCCCTGCTTCTGCTGCTGCCAGCCTTGCTGGCGGCACCTGTTCTGGCGCAGGAGAAGAAGCCCGATCCGGCCAAGCAGTTGCAGCAGGTTGAACGCGATCTGAAGGAAGCGGACAAGGCCAAGGCCGAACTGGACGCCAAGGCAGAACAGTTGGAAAAGGACCTGGCCGACCTGCGCGCCCGTGCCATTGAGGCGGCGGATCAGCAGCGGACTCAGGCCGACGAACTGGCTCGTCTGGAAGGTGCCCTGGGTGAGTTGGGGACGGAAGAAAAGGCCCGGCTGGAGAAGATTGAGGCCGATCGCGCTGCCCTGGCCGACCTGCTGGGCGCGTTGCAGCGTCTTTCGCGGCTACCACCGGACACCATGATTGCCGCCCCGCAATCACCCAGTGACACGGTCAAAAGCGCTCTGCTGCTGCGCTCTGCCGTGCCGGAACTGAAGACCCGCGCCGATGCGCTGGCCAAGGAACTGCAAGGGCTGGTCGATCTGCGCCGGCAGTTGGCCGAACAGAAGGACAAAGCGGCCCGCGCCGCCGAAAGCCTGACCCTGCGTCAGAAGGATCTGGCCACCCTGGTGGCAAAGCGCGAGGAACTGTCGAAGACCACGGACAGTGAGCGGGCCCGGCTGGCGACCCAGATGGCGTCCCTGGCAGACAAGGCCGGCGACCTGAAGGAACTGATCGAGAAGATCGAGGCGGAGCGCAAGGCCGCCGCCGCCCGCAAGGCAGAGGCCGAGCGTCAGCGTCAGGCCAAGCTTGAGGCCGACCGGGAGCAGCGGGCACGCGACAAGGTGGCCGGCCTGAAACGCGCCCCGCAGGAGCCACAATCGGCGGGCATCCTGGGTGGCTTGGTGGCACCCGTCAGCGGCAAGGTGGTCCGGCGATATGGACAGACCGACGATGTGGGGGCCACCAGCCGGGGCCTGACCTATAGCGGCCGCGCCGGGGGGCCTGTGGTGGCCCCGGCGGACGGAGCTGTGATGTTCGCAGGACCGTTCAAGGGCTACGGGCTTCTCTTGATCCTTGAACATTCCAACGGATATCATTCTCTTCTGTCGGGCCTGGGCCGTATCGATGCCCAGGTTGGACAGCGCGTGCTGGGCGGGGAGCCGGTGGGACTTCTGTCGGGGGATGGGGACCCGACATTGTATTATGAGCTGCGGCGCGGTGGTCAGCCGGTCAACCCCGCGCGCGGCCTTGCAGTCTCCGACGGCAAAGGACAAGGTTGAACATGAGCAAGCTCTTCTCCACTGCCGCCATCGCGGCCCTGCTGGCCTTCACTGTCCCCCTTGGCGTGACGGCGGATGCCCTGGCACGTGAGCCGCTGAAGTCGGAAACCTATAAGCAGCTGGACCTTTTCGCCGACGTGTTCGAGCGGGTGCGGTCTGAGTATGTGGAGGAGGTGACCGACGAGCAGCTGATTGAGGCGGCCATCGACGGCATGCTGACCTCGCTTGATCCGCACTCTTCGTACCTGAACAAGAAGAACTTCGCCGATATGCGGGTGCAGACCCGGGGCGAGTTCGGTGGCCTGGGCATTGAGGTGACGACGGAGAATGGCTTCGTCAAGGTCATCTCCCCCATGGATGACACTCCCGCCGCCCGCGCCGGCGTGCAGCCCGGCGATTTCATCACCCATCTGAATGACGAGCCGATTGTCGGCCTGTCCCTGAACGAGGCAGTGGAGAAGATGCGCGGCCCTGTGGGCAGCGACCTCAAGGTGACCATCCGCCGCGCCAGCGTGGCGGAACCGATCCAACTCAGCCTGACCCGCGCCAGCATCAAGGTACAGTCCGTTCGGTTCCGGGCCGAGGATAATGTCGGCTATATCCGTATCTCCAGCTTCAACGAGCAGACTCAGCCCGGTCTGGACAAGGCCATGGCCAAGCTGAAGGAACAGTTGGGGCCGAAACTGATCGGCTATGTGCTGGACCTGCGCAACAATCCCGGCGGTCTGCTGGATCAGGCTGTTTCGGTGTCCGACACATTCCTGGATAAGGGCCGCGAGATCGTGTCCACCCGTGGACGCGGCGGCAAGGAAGGCGACCGTTACACGGCCAAGCCCGGTGACGCGGCTGACGGCCTGCCGGTTGTGGTGCTGATCAATGGCGGGTCGGCCTCTGCCTCTGAAATCGTGGCCGGCGCGCTGCAGGATCATAAACGCGCTATCGTGATGGGTACCCAGAGCTTTGGTAAGGGGTCGGTCCAGACCATCATCCCGTTGCAGGGGCAGCAAAGTGCGATGCGCCTGACCACGTCGCGCTACTACACCCCATCGGGCAAATCGATCCAGCAGTTGGGTATCACGCCGGATATCGAGGTGCAGCCCGCCAAAATCGAGGAACTGGCCGCTGCCGGTCAGCGCCGGCGTGAGGCCGACCTGCCCAACGCCCTGCGCAACACCGATCAGGGTGCTGCGGCAAAGCCGGCACCGGCGCCGGCCCCTGGTGCAGCGGTACAGCCGCCTGCCACCCCGTCTGCGGGCACGCCGAATCCTGCGGCCACGCCCGTTGCGGCCAATAACAATGCCGACGCGCCGCCCGTGGATTATCAACTGGCGCGTGCCGTTGATCTGCTGCGGGGGGTGTCGATGTTCAACCAGCCCAAGCACACCAATTAACCCGCAAAGCATCTGAACCGTGGCCTTGTTCCCGCTCGCCAGGAAGAAAAAGAAGGATGCCGACCCGGCGGATGGCGGAAGTGCGGCCGTGTTGGCGTCCCGTCTGGGGGCCAAGCGGGAGAAGCCGGCCAAGGCGCATGACCGGTCGCCAAAGAAGGATCGCAAACGCTGGTCCTTTGGCCGCAAGGGCAAGAAGGTCAAGGGCGGTGACGACCTGGATCTGTCTTTCATGGCAGATGACAGTGGGTCAGCGGATGATAACGGCGGTGACGCGCCGATAAAGGCCGCCCGGAAGTTGCCGAAACCGTCGCCGCCGGCTGTCGCCGCGATGGTCGTGGTTCTGGCCCTGGCTGGCACCGCCGGCTGGCTGGCGATTGAGGCCCCGCACACGATGGAGCGGCTAGAGGCGGCCCGCGGTCTGGGGCGGTCGGTTCCGGTTATGCTGCCGGATGGCAGCCCGCGCTTTGCCGATGCAGCGGAGGCGGCACCGGCAGAGGATGTGCCGCTGGACCCGGTGGATATGCCGGTCACCCTGCAACCGTCGCGCAATGATCAGTTGCTGGAACGGCTGCGCGTGGGCCGGGTGCCCCGCGTGGCGGCGGATGGCACCACGCCCTGGCAATATTACGCGCGTCCTTTCCCCCAGGATGACAAGCGCCCGCGCATTGCCATCGTCGTGACGGGCCTGGGACAGGCGGCGGCGGCCACGCATGAGGCCATCGACCGGCTGCCGGGTGCCGTAACCTTCGCCTTCACCCCATCGGGGGAGAATTTGCAGACGCAAGTGGATGAAGCGCGTGGCAAGGGGCATGAGGTGTTGTTGTCGGTACCAATGCAGCCGCTGGGTTATCCCGCCAACGATCCCGGCCCCAACACGCTTCTGTCCAACCTGTCGGACGAGGAGAATGCGCGCCGGCTGGAGGCCAGTCTGGCGGCCTTCACGGGCTATGTCGGCGTGACCTCGAAGACCGACAGCGGCACTGATTTCCTGACCCAGCGGGAGAGCCTGCGCGGCGTACTGTTGCAGGTGCAACGCCGGGGGCTGGTTTATCTTGACCTTTGGCAGGTATCGGGCAGCAAGGCGGCCTCGGTCGCCAAGGAACTGTCGCTACCTCGCGCCATCAGTGATTTGCAGATCGACCGCATCCCGTCCGGTATCGGCATCGATGCGCAACTGGCGCAGTTGGAACGGTTGGCGCAGGCCAATGGCGTTGCCGTGGGATTTGTGGAAGTGACAAACCCCGTCAGCCTGGAACGCCTGTCGGCATGGTCCGCCAGTCTGCGCGACCGTGGGATTGTTCTTGCCCCGGTCACAGCCATCGTGAATCGGCAGGCCGACCGCTAAGATATCAGGCGCCCGTGGGCCGCTGCATCATCATGGCCTTGGAGACGACCAGGGCAATGTTCTCCCCATCCACCTCAAACGATTTGTTGGCGGTGCGGGGCAGGGGGATTTTGATCTTGCGGCAGAAAACGATCAGCATTGCCGCGATCTCGTTTTCATCCATTTCCACTTCGCGGTAGGTGCTGGACCCCATGGCCTGCACCTTGACGCCGAGGATCAGCGGATCCGCGCCACGGATGACAATAGGACCCAGCAACCCAGGCGGCTGCTTGGTGGGAAACAATTCGCGATAGGTCTTCACGGCTTCCCGAATGGCTTCGGGGGAAAACATGATGTGGCGACTGTCGACGATCATGGGGGGCAGTATTTCCGGTCAGGCAATGAAGGGCACGAATGTCGCAGACCAAGGTCGGGGATGAAACCACACATACGTTCCGGTGATTCTGGGCACAGAATGTGGCGTGGTGATCTCCGGCTTTTCTATCCCAATCGTACAGGTCGATCCATAAGCGGATGGGAATAGACTATCGGGTGCACTACCCAAAGCGGAAAAATATGGGGAGGCTACAAAATGTCCGGTCGATATCAGGCCATGCATGAACGGTCCCTGTCAGACCCGACGGGTTTCTGGGCGGATGCTGCACGGGCCATCGATTGGGATACCTTCCCAACCACCATCCTGGATGACAGCGACAAGCCTTTCTACCGCTGGTATCGAGGTGGCCGGCTGAATATCTGTCATAATGCCCTGGATCGGCATGTGGCGGGCGGACGGGCGGAACAAGCCGCCCTGATCTATGACAGCCCGGTGACGGGCGTGAAGCAGACCCTGACCTATGCTCAGCTGCTGGACAAGGTGGCACGCTTTGCCGGCGTGCTGCGTGATCTGGGCGTGGGGAAGGGCGACCGGGTCATCATCTATATGCCCATGATCCCGGAGGCAGTGGTGGGCATGCTGGCCTGTGCCCGCATAGGGGCGGTGCATTCGGTGGTGTTTGGCGGCTTTGCCCCGCACGAACTGGCGACGCGCATCAACGATGCCACGCCCAAGGCCATCCTGTCCGCTTCCTGCGGGATCGAGGGGACGAAGGTCCTGGCCTATAAGCCCATGCTGGACGCAGCCATCGACCAGGCCAGCCACAAGCCCGACCATTGCGTGATCTTCCAGCGTCCGCAGGCAGCGGCCAGCCTGATCCCCGGTCGTGACATCGATTGGGATGAAGCTGCCGCCACTGCCGAACCCGCAGACTGCGTGGCGGTGGAGGCGACGGACCCGCTTTATGTGCTTTATACCTCCGGCACGACGGGGCAGCCCAAGGGGGTGGTGCGGGATACCGGCGGTTATGCCGTCGCCCTGAAATGGACCATGGAGCATTTCTATGGCGTGAAGCCGGGAGAGGTGTTCTGGGCCGCCAGTGATGTCGGCTGGGTCGTCGGGCACAGCTATATCGTCTATGGCCCGCTGCTGCATGGCTGCACCACGCTGGTTTACGAAGGAAAGCCCGTGGGAACCCCAGATGCCGGCGCCTTCTGGCGGGTGATCTCGGAGCATAGGGTGGCGGTACAGTTCACGGCTCCCACCGCCTTCCGTGCCATCAAGCGTGAGGATCCAAACGGCGAGCTGCTGGGCCAGTATGACATGTCCTGCCTGCGCGCCCTGTTCCTGGCCGGTGAACGGTCGGACCCGGATACGCTGAACTGGGCCGAAACCCACCTGAAGGTGCCGGTCATCGATCATTGGTGGCAGACGGAAACCGGCTGGCCCGTGGCGGGCAATCCGCTGGGTATCGACCTTATGAAGGTGAAATATGGCAGCACCGCTGTCCCACTGCCCGGCTGGGACATCCGTGTGCTGGCACCGGATGGGACGGAGGTGAAGCGGGGCGATATTGGCGCCATCGTGGCCAAACTGCCCCTGCCGCCAGGCACACTGCCGACCCTGTGGAACGCGCGTGACCGCTTCTTCAAAAGCTATCTGGCCGACTTCCCTGGATATTACCAGACGTCGGATGCCGGCTTCATCGATGAGGACGGGTATATCTATGTCATGGCCCGTACCGATGACATCATCAATGTCGCTGGCCATCGCCTCTCGACCGGTGCGATGGAGGAGGTGCTGTCCGGCCATCCGGACGTGGCGGAATGCGCCGTGATCGGCGTGGCCGATGACTTGAAAGGCCAATTGCCGCTGGGCTTTGTCGTGTTGAAGCGTGGTGTGGACCGGCCCCATGCCGACATCATCAAGGAAGTGGTGAAGAAGGTACGCGACGAAATCGGCCCCGTTGCCGCCTTCAAACAGGCCCTGGTGGTGGAGCGGTTGCCCAAGACACGGTCGGGCAAGATCCTGCGTGGCACCATGCAGAAGATCGCCGACAGCGAGACCTGGAAGATGCCGGCCACCATCGATGATCCCGCCATTCTGGGGGAGATCGGCGAGGCGCTGAAATCCGCTGGCTATGCGAAAGGATAGGATAAGGGGTGCGTTAATTCGGCAACAATGATGACGATTTCTTTACGGTTATCGTTGTCATGCTGACAAGCCCGGTTGACCGGGCCGCCCCACGCACATAGGGTCGGCTTGCTCGTTCGGCAGAGTTGAACGGGTGGGGCTTCAGGGAAACGGGTAAAAAATAGAGGGCCGCCAACGTAGCGGCCCTCTTTTTATTTGGCACTGCTATCAGCCCTGATCTTAGGCCGCAGCCGCCGTCGTGGTGGCCGGGAGGGCGGCGGGCGTCAGGTTGTTGATCTGAATGGTACGGGGCTTCATGGCTTCCGGCACCTCACGCACCAATTCGATATGCAGCAGGCCGTTTTCCAGCGCGGCATTGTTCACGCGGATATGGTCGGCAAGCTGGAAACGGCGTTCGAAGGCGCGGCCCGCGATGCCGCGGTGCAGGAAGGTGCCGGCCTGCTGTTCCTTGGCCTTGCCCTGCACGATCAGCAGATTGGGATGGGCGGTGATCTCCAGATCACCCATGCCGAAACCGGCGACCGCCATCGTGATGCGGTAATTATCGTCGCCCAGCTTTTCGATATTGTACGGGGGGTAGGCGTTCTGGCTGTTATCCTCGCCGTTCAGCGCGCTTTCCAGCAGGCGCGTCACACGGTCGAAACCGACGGTGGAACGGAACAGCGGCGACAGATCATAGCTACGCATAGGTATCCTCCAAGAGCGATACGTTTAAGGTACGGGGTTCCCGACATCGGCCAACCCCTTGGTTCAGTGAGAATTTCCGACCCCGTTCGCGGGCGCCGTCCTCACACTGCAAGACTTAAGAAACGTCCAGCCCGCCTTCAAGGGGCCATGTCCCAAAAAATGGTCACATGCCGGAAAGGCGCGAAGAAGGCCCCGGCACCTACTTTCGCCGCAATTGTCAGCCGGGATGGATGGCCCCACACTGAAGCAACGACAGAGGCCGGTCCCGTGAGCGGACGGCCTGGAAGGAGCCGCGGGTGAACGGACCAACAGCTTTCTTTAACCGCGCGTACGACGAGACCATGTCTCTTCTGGTCGAGGCGCGGAACTATGTCGCCTATCAGGAGGCAGCAGACCAGCGCGGTCTGCCGCCAACCGTCCGTCTTCAGGTATCCTATGAAAGCATGCGGGTGACCAGCCGCCTGACCCAGGTCATGGCCTGGATGCTGGCGCAGAAGGCGGTGCATGCGGGCGAAATAACCCCGGCACAGGCGGTGGGCGATGATTACGCCCTGTCAGGCGGGGCCGTTTGTGCCGACCCGTCGGGGCCGGAAAATCTGTTGCTGCCATCGGCCCTGCGCTCCCTGCTGGAACGCAGCCATAGTCTTTACATGCGCACGACGCGCCTGGAAGAAATGGTCCGTCGCGCCGTGGCGTGAAGAGGCGGCCTGTTGGCCGCCGCCCTGTGCCTTGTCTTAATCGAACAGCGCGTCGATATCGGCCTGCGAGATGCTGGCCTTCGTATTTTCCTGCGGACCATGCAGGGCCAGACCATCATCATGCTTTGAGATGTTCGGCGGAAGGGGCAGGGCCTCGAATTCCTTGCTGTTCCAGACCGACATCATGCCATCGATACGTTCTTCGATGAAGGCCAGCGCCTGCACCACCTTGGTGATGCGCTGGCCCGTCAGATCCTGGAAGTTACAGGCTTCGAAGATGCGCAGGGTGACGTCGTTCAGATCCTTCAGGCGGCTGTTCTGATAGCCTTCGGGCAACTGCGACCGCACCTCGTTGACGATATCCTCGATCTCCTCGGCGGCGGAGATGATGCTGTTCGTCGCGGTTTCCGTGGAGCGGACCACGGCGGACAGTTGTTCACTGGCCTCCATGAACGTGTCCTGGTTGGACAGCGGGTGACGCAGCGCCGCCATCTCCACCTTCGTGGCCTTGATGCGGCCTGCGATGTCGGAGATTTCAATCTGGATCTTTTCGATCTGGGTATGATCGACGGTCAGGAAACGGTCCAGCTTGGCGCCCAGGGCGCCGATGGCCGCCATCACCTCGCTATTGTCCATTTCGACATGAACGGGTGCCGGCGGGGGCGGGGGAAGGGCGGGGCCAGCGGCTGCCACCTCACCGCCACGGTTTGGCGCCCTCTTGGCCATCTGGATTTCCGCCATGAAGGGCCGTCGCGGCGTCTGCACCATTCCCATCTCTCCCCCGTCACACAAGAACGCCGTCACCCGACCTGTCCAAAAGGCTTCATACCATCGGGTGCGGTAAACGCTTCCGCACTGTGACCGATGCGGCGAGCGCCTGCAAGACGCGATCAATGACCAAAAGATGAAGAGAGTGAACCGGCACTCACGCCGTTTTTCCGCTCTCGTCGCGGATCCAGCGGCAACCTGTAGGGCCGTTGCCCGCCGCCAGCGCCGTGCCAAGTGCCGGTAGCAATTCGGACAGTGCTTCTTGCGTCTTCCAGGGCGGGTTCACCAGAATCAGGCCAGAGCCATTCAGGCGGCCAGACTGGTCATCGTCGGACCAGCAAAGTTCAGCGGCCAGCATCTTTGGAATGCCGGTATCTTCCAGCATCTGATGCAACTTCCAGACGGCGGCCCTGTCCTTCACCGGGTACCAGAGTAGATACTGTCCCGTGGCCCAGCGGCGATGGGCAAGGGCCAGGGCCGCCACCATCCGCTCATATTCGTCCGGGGCCTCGAATGGTGGGTCGATGATGACCAGACCGCGCCGTTCCTTGGGCGGTAGATGCGCCTTCAGCGAAAGCCACCCATCCATGTGATGCACCGCCACCTGCGCATCACCCCGGAACAGGTTCCGCAGCGTCTGCACGTCCTCGGCATGTAGTTCGGCCAGCAGCAGCCGGTCTTGTTCCCGCATCATCATGCGGGTGATCAGGGGGGAGCCGGGATAGGTGCGGATCGGCGACACGCCGTCATTCAAGCGGTTCAGCAGGTCGAGATAAGGCTTCGCCGCCTCCGGTAACCGATCGGCGCCGCCATCGGCCAATACACGGCGGATGCCGCGCAGTGCCTCGCCGGTGCGGGTCGCGGCCTGGTCATCCAGATCGTAACGGCCGATGCCCGCATGGGTATCCAGCACGAAGAAAGGCGCATCCTTGGTCCGCAGCCGGTCCAGCACCCAGGCGAGGACGGCATGCTTCATCACATCAGCGGCATTGCCGGCATGGAAGGCGTGGCGGTAATTCATCTCAGGCGTTCTTCGTGATCGTCTGTGCCTTGACGGGATTGGTCACGCCCAGGCGGGTTTCGCGAACCGTGATGTAGACGCCACTGGCGATCACGATCAAGGCCCCAACCGCCACCGCCGGGTGCGGAACCTCACCCCAGATCAGGAAGCCATAGCCGGTTGCCCACAACATGGCAGTGTAATCGAACGGTGCGATCACCGCCACCGGTGCCCCACGATAGGCGGTGGTCAGTAGCACCTGGGCCAGCCCGCCGATAATGCCCAGCAGGGCCAGCATGGCGGCATCACGCGGTGTCGGCATCACGAATTCCCGCGACATGGCGATGCCGGCCACAATGATGCCGGTGGCCATGAAATAGAACACGATGCTGGTGCTGGGCTCCGTTGCCGACAGCCGCCGCACCGAAATCATGGCGCATGCTGCCAGGAAGGAGGAAGCGAGGCCGAACAGGCTGCCGATCGCCTGCGTGCCGCCGGTCATGATGCCCTGAAACAGGGCGGCGTCTGGCCGGACCATGATCAGCACACCTGAAAAACCGACGATCAGCGCCAGTGCCCGCCGCCACCGCACCTTCTCACCCAACACCAGAACGCCCAATGTCGTGGTCCAGAGAGGGGCCGTGAAGGCCAGGGCCGAGGCATTGGCCAGGGGCAGATAAGTGATGGCGGTGAATCCGCAGGTCATGGAAATGACGCCGATGACACTGCGCGCCAGATGGCCCAGCGGCCTTTTCGTCCGCAGCGACATCAGCCCACCCGCGCGCCAGATCAGCGGCAGCAGAACCACCATGGCGAACAGCGCCCGGAAGAAGATGATCTGGCTGACCGGATAGCGACCACCCAGCCATTTGATGCTGGCATTCATGGCGCTGAACAGGGTGACAGCAGCAATCATCGCCAGGATAGCGCGGGCGACAGGCGGCAATGTGGAAAGACGCGGCATGGACAGGCGGTTTCAGCGACCGTGATGGCAGAACATCATGGGTGCGCCAAACCAGGGCCAGAGACCAGCCAATCGTTCACATGGCTGACATGGGCAGCCGTGTTGATTTTATTTTAAAGATTCAAAGGCGTGTGGATGCGCCGTTCCCGGAGATCAGCCGACGGGCGTGTTCTCGTCGTGCTTTTCAAACGCCCGGCGGGTGCGCGGACCCACCGCCGGCGGGTCGCTGACATCGCACTTGCCAGTGGTGCTGATCAGTTCAGCACTGCCCTGCGCCCCCAGGCTGACCAGCTGATTCTTGATCTTGCACTGGTAGGAAGCAGCCTTGACGCCCGACGACCCGTTATAGCGGGTGACGGCGGCAGCCCAGCTGCCAGTCTCACGGCGGAGGCTGACCAGATACTTCGCTGCATAACGGACATTGGCTTCCGGGTTCACGATCTTTTCGACCGGGCGGAAGGCCTGCTTATGATGGGCCAGCGAAAGCTGCATGCAGCCGGCATAGACATTGCCGCGCAGGTTACCCTGATTGTCGCGCAGATAGGTGGCGGCTTCTGCCTCCGTCCGCGGGAACATCACGCGGCCACGCACATTCATGATGAACGGGCTGGGCGTGCCGCCACCGCCGCTTTCAACCAGCGAAACGGCCAGCAGGATACCCTTGGGGATATTGAATTCCTTCTCCGCATCGACGATGTGGTCAAGACAGCCAGCGCGGGCCGGTATCGCCAGGATCATCAAAGCGATCAGGAAGGTAAAGGCGAGGAGCAGGCGGGAGTCCGGGCGGGAGCGGGTGGCAACGCGGGATTGGCGCATCGTCATCTCAATCGTCCCCTTTGGTTCCGGTCTTCCGTGGCGGGTTGCCCCGCCGGTTAATCCCGCTTGCGTGCGGGCCCTGCAATCAGACCACCGTTACTGGAATGCGGTGGTCGCTCCCTCAAAGTCACCGGCTTCATGCGCCGTCCGCATACCAATCCCAGAATTGACGCATTGGGTCAACCAAGAATCGTCCTGATTGATGCGTCTTTGTCACAGATCAAAGAAAATTGGGCCTTTAGCGCCTCCGGAAGCCGTCTCTCATGGAACGACACTCATGCTATAGGGCGGGTGAACAGGTTTCACCACGCCTTGCCCGTCCCAGGATTCGCCATGTCGGATACCGTCGCCCGCGCCTATGAATTGCTGCATGCCCAGGACCGCGCGGGGGCCATGGCCCTGCTGCGGGAGGATAATGGTCTTGAGGCCGCGGGCCTGTTGGGAGAGCTTTTGCTGGAGGATGGGCAGGCGGGGGAGGCGGCGGGCGCTCTGTCGCGTGCGGTGGCTGCTGATCCAGACCACATTCCCTGGCGCCGTGCCCTGGTTACTGCCCTGATGATGGCGGGCCGGGAGGAAGAGGCGTTATCCCAATGCCGCGACCTGCTGACCCGCCGCCCCGACGATGCCGTGGGACAGGTTCGGATGGCCCGCCTGCTGCTGGATGGGGGTGAACGGGATGCCGCCCTTGGCCATGCGCGCGAGGCGCGGTTCCTGGCCAAGGGCGATCTGGACATCACGACCGCGACCGCCGCTATTCTGACCGATGCCGATGAGGCATTGGCTGCCGTAGAGATCCTGGATGCCGCCCTGCGTCAGGCCCACCCCGCAGACCCGGCCCAGCCCTTCGGATGGGTGGCGTTGGGCAAGGCATGGCTGCATCTGGGGGAACCGGAGAAAGCGGCCAAGGCATGGCAGCATGCATTGGAGATGGATGAGGCTGACCCCGCCGGCGCCACCCCGCTGCTTGCGGGTGTGGCCGGGGCCGGGGCGCAAACCTCCCTACCGCCGGCCTTCGTGCGCGCGTTGTTCGATACCTATGCCGACCGGTTCGACCGCGAACTGGTGGGCAAGCTGCGGTACGACGCACCGCAGGCCCTGCGGCAGTTGCTGCTGGATCAGGGGGGGCTGACGGGCTTGCGCGTGCTCGATGCCGGCTGCGGCACCGGTTTGGCTGGCGTTGCGGTTCGGGACATGGCCTCTTACCTGGCGGGATTTGACCTGTCACCCCGCATGGTTGACAAGGCCCGCACGCGGGATGTCTATGACGCCCTATGGGTGGGGGAACTGGTGGGGTCCATGGCGGAGCGGCCAGAGGCGTTCGATCTGGTCCTGGCGGCGGATGTGCTTGTCTATATCGGTGATCTGGCGCCGGTGATGGATGCCGCCGCCACGACCCTGGTTTCCGGGGGCCGGTTCGCCTTCACCTGTGAGCGCAGCGACGGGCCGGGATTCCAACTGCACGAAGGCCGGCGTTTCGCCCATGGGGAGGCACATATTAGAGATGCTGTGGCTGCCGCTGGTCTGACCCTGACGCATCTGGCCTATCACAGTACCCGTATTGACCGTGGACAGCCGGTTCCGGGCTGGATCGCGCTGGCAGCGAAGGCCTGATCAGGCGACGGTTACGGTCCAGGGATCGTCACGGCCCTCGATATGCCATTCAGCCAAAAGGTCGCCATTGTCCTGGCTCGTCAAGGTCAGGTAATTGCGCTTGGCCAGCAGGCGGCGTCCGTCCGCATCCATTGGCTCCATGGACAGGGTCAGCCGATCGAACAGGCTTTCCCGCCGCCCGGCCAGCCGTTCTATGACGCTGACGCCAATCCCTTCGGGTGGCGGATGCACGATGCCGGAGCTGACAAGCTGTCGGATGCGTAGGCCGGGGCTGGTCAGCATTCCATGGGCCGCCAGATGCACCTCCCCCGACAGGATGGTGACGCGTACGCCGCTGCGCCGCGCGAAATCGGTGAGCATCCGCAGAACCCGCAGCCATTCCTCACGATGTGCGGGGCTGCGCCACTGATCGCGCAGATCATCCTCCATCGCCTGCCGCCCCGGCAGCAGGTTCAAGAACCGTTCGGCCAGTCCGAAACCGGGAAAGATCAGCGGAACCGACGACATCAGCAGCAGGTGGCGGCAGGACGCAAACCGATCCAGCCATTCCGGCAGGGCGGCCAGAGTCTGCGGCGACATGACCTGATCCTCCGTCCGCTCGCTGCGCAGATCGGGGGCCAGCACGCCGACACCGTTCAACATCAGGGCCTGACTGAACGAGGGTGGTCCATCGGCCAGCAGCGTGTCGGCGGGGTCATCATCGCCCATACCGATCTGGAACAGGCGGAAAGCGCGGCGGGCCGCCTCGTAAATCGCCCGATAGGCTGGGCTGTCCAGCAGTTCGGGCGGGTGGGAGCCCCAGCCATCGATAATGTCATGGTCGTCCCACATGCACAGCGATGCGACGCCGCTTTGCAGGGCCGCCGGTTCGGCTTGAGTCCAAGCATGCAGGTATGTCGCCAGATACCAGGCATCCAGCTGTGCGGCCAGATCCGGGCCGGCGGACAGGCCCAGGCGCTTCATCAGCTTGGCTTCCGACAATGTGCGCAGGGCCGGCACCCGTTCCCAAAGGCCATCGGCATAGACCTGATCGCCGCCCATCAGCAGAAGATGCAAGGGGCTGGACCGATGCCGGCCCAGCAGGCGTGCCCAAAGGGCATTGCGCCGCAGTCCGGCGGCCTCAATGCTGTCCTCATCCTCGCAGCCACCGCAACTCACAAAGCCGATGCGCGGCGCGATGGCGGTGCCGGGCACCGACAGCATCCATCGCCGCTCATCCTCCGCAAAGCCATAGGTGGCGCGGCCATCCTGCAGCCCGCGCGGTACCGCGAAATCATAACGCCAGAGGCGCAGCGTGCCGGGCGGGCAGGGGACACCCACTGGCCCCACTGGCGGCATGTCCTTCCATTCATGCAGGAAGCGCGGGGGTACGGCCAGGCCGACGCCCTCCACCCGCAGATCGGGCGGTTCCGCCTCACCCGCCAGCAGGAAGACCGCAGACACGCGCCAGCGCTGCCCCGACCCCGTGGCCCCCTGGGCGCCACGGGCGCGCAGCAAGGGGCCCATCAGGATGACGGGCGGTTCCGTCTTCTGTCGGGAACGCCGGGGTGAAGGAGGGGGCGGGGAACTCATCATCCTCGAAATGCGGTGGCGGGCGTGAAAGGTCAAGCCTGTAACAGTTTGACAAGGTTGATGGCCCAAGGGCCGGTCACCGCTTTTTCCCATTGCCAAGCGGTCGGCGGCAAGGCGGAATGGTGACATCTTTCTGTCATTGCCGTTGTTGAAAGCCTGCCCACCATGGATGCCCGTTACCGTTCCCGCGAAATTGGCCGCAAGGCCGAAGATGTCGACGCGCTGAAACGCTCTTTCCTGGAATGGCTGGTCTATTCGGTGGGCAAGGATGCCAAGACGGCGACGCGCCGCGACTGGTTCACGTCGGGCGCCTTGTCGGTGCGCGACCGTGTCGTCGATCGCTGGATGGACACGACGCGCGGGGTTTATGCCGCTGATGCCAAACGTATCTATTACTTCTCCATGGAATTCCTGATTGGCCGGCTTCTGTCCAACAATTTGGACAATCTAGGCCTGACGGAGGTCTGTCGGGAGGCGGTGGACCGGCTGGGCCTGCGCCTGGAAGAAGTGCTGGATGCCGAACCCGACCCGGCGCTGGGCAATGGCGGTCTGGGCCGCCTCGCCGCCTGCTTCCTGGACAGCATGGCGACGCAGCATCTGCCGGCCTATGGCTATGGTATCCGCTATGAATATGGGCTGTTCGAACAGCGGTTCGATCAGGGTTTTCAGGTGGAGTTCCCGGACAATTGGCTGCGTTTCGGTAACCCGTGGGAGTTTGCGCGGCCGGAGGTGCTGTACCCGATCCATTTCCATGGCCGGGTCGAAACCTATCTTGACGGGGCCGGCGTGGAGCGCCGCCGCTGGGTCGACACCGAAACCGTCCATGCCATGGCGTTTGACACGCCCGTCGTCGGTTACGGTGGCGAAACGATTAACACACTGCGCCTCTGGTCCGCCCGCGCCACCCGTGATTTCAACTTCCACCATTTCAATGATGGCGACTATCTGAAGGCTGTGGAAGGCAAGGTCCTGTCGGAGAACCTGTCGCGCGTCCTCTACCCCAACGACGCGACCGAGGTGGGGCGCGAACTGCGGTTCAAGCAAGAATATTTCTTCACCAGCGCGTCCATACAGGACATCCTGCGCCGCTACATGCAGCATCATAAGGATTTCGATGCGCTGCCGGAAAAGGCGGCCATTCAGCTGAATGACACGCATCCGGCCATCGGTATCGCCGAACTGATGCGTATCCTGATCGATATCCATGGGCTGGATTGGGATAAGGCCTGGGACATCACCCGCCGTACCTTCAGCTATACCAACCACACCCTGCTGCCTGAGGCGCTGGAAAGCTGGCCGGTTGGCATGATGGAACATGTGCTGCCCCGGCACATGCAGATTATCTACGATATCAATGCCAAGTTCCTGCAAGGGGTTTGGTCTCGTTGCGATATCGATACAATCCGTCGCCTGTCGCTTATCGACGAGAATGGCGGGCGGCGGGTGCGCATGGGCGGGCTTGCCTTCCTGGGCAGTCACAAGGTGAACGGCGTGTCGGCCCTGCATACCGATCTGATGAAGCAGACGGTGTTTGCCGACTATCACCGTCTGTTCCCCGACCGCATCACCAACAAGACCAACGGCATCACCCCGCGCCGCTGGTTGCATCAGGCCAACCCCGCTTTGTCCCGCCTGATCAGCAGCCGCATCGGCGATGGCTGGATCACTGATCTGGGGCAGTTGGCCGCCCTGAAGGACAGGGCAGGGGACGAGATATTCCAGGAGGAATTCAGACGCGCCAAACGTCAGAACAAGAAGCGTCTGGCCGCCTATATCGCCCGACACCTGCGCATTGATGTCGATGTCGACAGCCTGTTCGACGTGCAGGTGAAGCGCATCCATGAATATAAGCGGCAGTTGCTGAACCTGCTGCAGACGGTGGCGCTCTATAATGAGATCCGGGACAATCCCAACCGGGACTTTACCCCCGTCACCAAAATCCTGGCTGGCAAGGCAGCACCCGCCTATCACCAGGCCAAGCTGATCATCAAACTGGCGAATGACATTGCCAAGGTCGTGAATAATGACCCGCTGGTGCGCGGGCGTCTGAAACTGGTGATGCTGCCTAATTACAATGTCAGCCAGGCGGAAATCATCATGCCGGCCGCCGACCTGTCGGAGCAGATTTCAACGGCGGGGATGGAGGCGTCGGGCACCGGCAATATGAAGCTGGCGCTGAACGGTGCCCTGACCATTGGTACCCTGGACGGGGCCAATGTCGAAATCCGCGACCATGTCGGCGCCGACAACATCTTCATCTTCGGAATGACCGCGCAGGAGGTACAGGATCTGCGGTCGGGTGGCGGATTTGACCCGCGGGCCGTCGTGGGAGCCAACCCGCATTTGAAGCGTGCGCTGGACATGATCGGCAATGGTGCCTTCAGCCCCGATGACCCTGGACGTTTCCGCCCCATTGTCGATGCATTGCTGTACGGCGACCATTTCCTGGTCACCGCCGATTTCGAGGATTACCGCAACGCCCACGCCGCCGCCCGCGCGCTCTATCGCGACAAGGCGGAATGGACGGCCAAGTCCATTTTGAATACCGCCGGTATGGGCTGGTTCTCTTCCGACCGCACCATCATGGAATATGCGACAGAGATCTGGGGCGTGGCACCGGTGCCGCCGGTTGGGGAGGCAGCGGATTGACCGCAAGTGCCGGGGTGTCCGTCCGGATACCCCGGTCTTCACGCATCAGTTCCGCCGCTTGAACCGTGACCCGATCTCGGCCTCTTCGTTTTCATACTGATAACCGAAGGTCTGCTTCTGACGGATCAGGGTGCCGGGATCGCCCACCGGCACTGTCGGCTGGTAACGCCATGTGCGAACGGCCTTTTCAACCGATGTCGCATATTGCGGGTTACCGGACTTCTCCAGAATCTTGGTTTCCTTCACCCTGCCATCGGCGGTTGACACCAAGAATTCGATGGTCACCTGACCTGAGACGGAGATGCGGTTGTCCGGTGTGTCCGGCACCTCCCGGAACAGCGGTTTCACCTCACCCTCCGGCACCGGCAACCCGCGCGTCGCCTCGACCCACTTGTCCTCCGTCACGCTGTCCCCACGCTTGAAGGCCATATAGGCCAGCATGCCATAGGTGGGGCGCAGAACCGCCTTCACCGCCGCGTCTTCCTGACCAATACCCCTGTCCGCAACGGAGATGAACATGGCCTCGGCCTCATCCTTGCGACCGGTTTCCATGGTCAGCAGGGCATGTTCATAATCCACCATCAGGCGGACGACATGATTGGCCGGCACGGCCTGGGCCACGGCGGAGGCGCGATCCAGGTACTTGCGGACATCAACGATGTCCATGGCACCCTTCAACTGCCGCGCCTGGGTCAACAGGGCGTTGACATGCCCCACCGATTCCGCGCCGAAATTCTTGGCATACAGGTTGATGACCTGATCCTGTGCATCGCGCGCCGCCTCGAAATCCCCGGCACGGATCAGCGCCAGCGACAATTGCTCATGCACGGCGATCAGGGTTCCATCCTCCGGACCGACATGGCGTTTCAGAGCCACGATGGCTTTGCGGATAGTGCTGGGGGCAGCCCTATCCTTGCCGGTACGCAGGAATATATCGATGGCATTCAGCAACAGCCGTTCATGGCTGGCCGCCTTATAGGTGGGGGATTGCTCATAGAGTTCGGCTGCCTGCCAGGCCAGATCGAAGGCCTCGTTCAGCTTGCCCTCATTCATCATCGCCACGGAGGCCTTGTTCGCCTCCTGCCATGTCATGGCCGATGCCGGCAAGGATGAAAGCAACAGGGCACAGACAGCCAGACTGGCAATACGCACGGAAACCCCCGGAAAGACATTGCGGGCTGCACGATATCTTTCCGAGGGCTGGCATTCAACGCAGTAGATTGCATGATTTAAAATTCATGCAATCGTATGGTGTGCTTTTGACCTGTCAGCTTGCCGCGTTGCTGACGCTCTGCCGCACGGTGACCAGCGATCCGGCTGACCCTTCGGTCGCGGTGGGCTGGAACCGCCAGTTCAGAATGGACTTGCTCATGACGGATACATATTTCGGATCGCCGGAGCTTTCCAGAACGCGCACTTCCTTGACCTTGCCGTCGGCGGTGGACACGCGCAGTTCCATGGTGGCGGACCCTGTCAAGCCGCTTTCGATGCTTTCCGGGATGGACCGGAACAGCGGCTGCGGACCGCCGGCATGCTGCGGCAGGCCACGCGTGGCTTCCACCATGCGGTCCTCGGTCTGCGGATCGCCTTCGCGCTGCGCAATGAAGGCCAGCATGCCATAGGCATCACGGGCCAGGCTGCGCATGGCGACATTCTCCGATGCCCGCGCCTGCTTCACGATGGAACGCAGTTGCGCGCCGGCAGCACTGTCGCGACCAGCATCAATGGCACCCATGGCCTGCTCAAACTCCACTTGCAGGCGGATGGGGTGATCGGCAGGCAGGCTCTTCGTCAGACCGTCGATCCGGTCCAGATAGCGCTGGGCCGTGGCCGCATCGCGGGCCGCCTTGGCAGTACGGACCAGTTCCAGCTGCGCATTCACGCTGCCCACGCTGTCGGCGCCATAGTTCTTTTCATAAAGCGTGGCCACGCGCTCATAGATCAGCTTGGCCTTGGCCTTGTCGCCCAGCGCCAGATAGGATTTGGCCAGTTGTTCATTCAGCGCGATGGTTTCCGGTGCCCCCTCGGGCACATGCCGGCCAATGGCCGTCAGTGCCTTCTGCAGCATTTCCGGTGTCTTGGCCGGATTCTGGATCTGCAGGAAAATGTCGGCGGCGTTCAGCAGCAGCCGTTCATGGTTGCTGGGCTTGTAGTTGGGGGCCTTCTCATACAGTTCTGCGGCCTGCCACGCCAAGTCGAAGGCTGGCTGCAACTTGCCTTCCACCATCAACGCCACAGAAGCCTTGTTGGCTTCCTGCCAGCTGGATGCGGCCTGTACTGGGCCAGCCAGCAATAGCGCGCACGCTGCGACGGGGATCAATTTCGTTGCAAACATGCAACCTCCTGGGAATGTCAAGTAAAAAGTTAAATGTAACTTACGATGCTTTGCATCTCCGCTCAAGCGGGGAAAGTTTGGCTCGTGCAATGTTTCTGCCTTTGCGTTCGCCCTGCGTCGCGCGCTGCCCAGCCTTGTGATGGGGCTGCACGGATTTCGCTGGTGCAACAGCGTGGTTTCCGTCATGGTCCGTGCCGTAACCGAGTGGCTGTGGGGCCCCCGGTGGCCACCCATGCCACCAACAAGATACGCCCCGAATGATGAGAGTCGGGTCGTGTCGCTGCCCATCGCCCTGATGGTGCCGCCCTTCGCTTTCCGAACCAGCAGAAGCCGCTCCGAAGCGCAACCGCCAGCGCCGGGATGACCCGACGTTTGGCATCCCTTGCGCTCCAACCCGCGTCCGGACCCGTGAAGGGCCGGCGGTGCGGAGCGTTTGGCTTTGTCCGAAGAAAGCACGTTCCTTGACCATTACCTTTTCCGATCTCGCTCTTCCCGCTTCCCTGATGCAGGCCGTGGCCGAGCTGGGCTATGTCAACCCGACCCCGATCCAGGCGCAGGCCATTCCCGCCGCGCTGGAGGGCCAGGATGTCGTGGCATCCGCCAACACCGGCACCGGCAAGACCGCGGCGTTCGTGCTGCCGGCGTTGGCCCGTATCGCCGCGTCGGAGCGTCAGGCCGGTTCCTGGGGCCCGCGCGTCCTGGTGCTGACCCCGACCCGTGAACTGGCCAGCCAGGTGCTGGAGCAGGTTCGCCTTCTGTCCAAGTTCGGTCGTATCCAGACGGGCACCGTGCTGGGCGGCATGCCCTATCGCGCCCAGATCGAAATGCTGCGCCGCCGCGCCGACCTGATCGTCGCCACGCCCGGCCGCCTGATCGACCATCTGGAAAACGGCAAGGTTGATCTGTCCTGCATCGAAATGCTGGTGCTGGACGAAGCCGACCGCATGCTGGACATGGGCTTCCGCGACGCGGTGGAGCAGATTGCCGGCGCCTGCCCCGAAGGCCGCCAGACCCTGCTGTTCACCGCCACGCTGGACCGTACCGCTGAAAAGCTGGCTGCCAGCCTGACCAAGAACCCGGTGCGGGTCGATGTGGCCGGCAAGGCCGTCACCAACACCTCCATCGAGCAGCGCTGGCTGCGCGCCGACGGGCTGGACCACAAGCACAAGCTGCTGGCCCGCCTGCTGGAGGATGAGGCCTTCGGCAAGGGCATCATCTTCATGGCCACCAAGGCCGATTGCGATGTGATGGCCGACCGCCTGTCCGAACAGGGCCATCGCGCCATGCCGCTGCATGGCGACATGCAGCAGCGCGAGCGTAACCGCGTGGTGCAGTGGCTGCGCGACAGCCGCATCAATGTGCTGGTCGCCACCGACGTTGCCGCCCGCGGCATCGATATTTCCGATCTGTCCCACGTCATCAATTTCGACCTACCCCGCGTGGCCGAAGATTACGTGCACCGTATCGGCCGTACCGGCCGGGCCGGCGCCACAGGCGTGTCCTACAGCCTGTTCACCCGCCATGACCGCAACCTGGTCCGCGCGATTGAGCAGTACACCGGCCAGCCGCATATCCAGACCACCCTGCCGGGCCTGGAGCCGATGCCCGAGCCGGAGCGCAGCAAGTTCCGTCCCGGCGGTTCCGGTCCCAAGCCCTATGGCGCCCGCAGCAACCAGGCTGGCAAGCCCTATGGCAACAAGGGCGGCTATGGCGGCCAGCGCCGCGAAGGCGGCTGGGGCGGTGAGCGTCGTGACGGTGGCTATCAAGGCGGTGGTGAACGTCGTGACGGCTTCCAGGGCGGTGAGCGCCGTGAAGGCGGTTTCCGCGCTGAACGCCAGGATGGCGGTTACCAGGGCGGCGAACAGCGCTCGCAGAGCGAGCGTCTGGGCGGCTGGCAGGGCGAACGCCGCGAAGGCGGCTTCCAGGGTGAGCGTCGTGAACGCCGCGACTTCCAGGGCGAAGGCCAGCATCAGGGCGGCGAGCGCCCGCAGCGCGCCTGGACCCCGGACACCACCCCCGTCGCTGGTGAGGGCCGTGGCCCCCACCCCCACAAGGCCAACCCCTACAAGCCCCATGCCGGCAAGGGCCGTCCCCATGGCCATGGCGGCGAAGGCCGCGCTGACTTCCGCGACGCGGGCCAGGGCGGTGAAAAGCGCCGCGAATTCCGCGGCGAACGCCAGGGTGAAGCCCGCGCCGAGGGTGGCAACGCCCCCACGCGTCGCCCCTTCCGCCAGGGTTGATGCAAGGGCTTCCCTGTCTCACCATCTCTGCTATTCAAATGCAAACGCCCCCATCCGGACCGGATGGGGGCGTTTTGTTTGGGCGGCTCTCGCGTGAAATGTATTGTGGTCGGCAGATACCGGTGAACGGTGACGCTTGCCTGTGCATCATATTGAAACAAGTGGCAAAATCGGTATGATTCTGTATTGATTGTGACGTGTAATCCCTTAAAGGGCTCAAATGTCCAAAATACTCCTAATCGGCGGTTCCGGATATATTGGGACATTTTTGTTACCGCGCCTTATTGCGCGGGGGTTCTGCGTCGATGTGTGTGACATGGGGCTACGTGGTCATCCGCCTGGTCCGGTCCGCTATCCTTTTCCATATGCACAACTTACGGCCCAGGATCTGGAGCCATACGCGAATGTCCTGTGGTTCGCCGGTCATTCCAGCGTCATGACAGCGATCAACGATCCCTGGGGTGCATTGCTCAACAATTGCCTTGAATTGGTGGCGTTGCGATCAAAACTGCCGCCGGATTCAAGGTTGATCTATGCCAGTTCAGCAAGCCTCTATTCAGCAGCCGTCAGTGATCAAGGGCCGGATTTGCCGCTTTCGCGTGAGGATCGCGATCTTGTTGTTAATATTAACGCTTATGATATGTCTAAATTTGTCTTTGACTATATTGCCAAGGGATTTCTGAAGAATTTCATTGGGCTGCGTTTGGGAACAGTTTCTGGCTGCTCGCCGAATATGCGCCCTGAATTGCTGTTCAATGCCATGAATATCTCGGCGCTGAAGGAACGGCGTGTCCGTGTCGCCAACCCGCATGCGTTTCGCAGCATCCTGTTTCTCGACGATCTTTTTGCAGCAGTTCATGCATGCCTGTTACGTCCCGCGCTTCAGGACGGCTTCATCAATCTGGCAAGTGCAACCATGACTGTCGGAGATCTGGGGGGGCAGATCGCTGAATTTCATGGAGCAGCGATTGAGATGATGCCATCGTCGCCGACTTATTCCTTCAAGCTTGATACAAGTAAGGCGCAGGAACAACTCGGCATTATGTTCGACGGTGACATTGCAAAACGATGCGTCCAGTTTACTGCTGAAATGATACCGGCTCGCCCGGTTTAGCTTTTGCGCCTGTGAGGATGGAATGCGTTGTCTTGCCTGCGACAGCAAAAATATTGCTCCGGCACTTGATTTGGGGCAACAGCCGTTGGCCAATCACCTGCTTAAACACGCTGATGAGCCGTTCACCATCCATCCGCTGGGACTGGTTTATTGTCAGGAATGTGGTCACGGGCAGTTGTCCCATTTCGTCCCACCTGAAGATCTCTTCGTGGATTATCTCTACGCAAGCGGCACCAGTGGCTCATTAGGCCGGTATTTCGATTGGTTTTGTGACCGCGCCGCGGCCGAATTCGCGGCGTCAGACAGCGACGTGCTGGAGGTGGCATGCAATGATGGATCGCTCCTAGCCCGCCTCGCAGACCGGGGTTTCAGAACCCTTGGCGTCGATCCAGCGGCCAATCTGGCAGAGGAGGGGAGGAAAAACGGGCTGGAGATCGTGACCGCGTTCTGGCCGTGCCCGAAACTGATTGGCGACCGCAAGTTCGATTTGATTATCGGTATGAATGTGTTGGCGCATACGCCGACCCCGTTCGCCTTCCTTCAGGGTGTTGAACAAGCATTGAAGGATGATGGCCTCTGCGTCATTCAGACATCGCAGGCTAAAATGCTGATCAATGGTGAATTCGACACCATCTATCATGAGCATTTTTCCTTCTTTACTCCACATTCCATGGAAGTATTGGCAAAGCGGGCTGGCCTTGAAGTTCGGGCCGTCGATTTGGTCGATGTGCACGGAACCAGTTTTGCGTTCGTGTTGGCTAAGCCCGGATGCACCCGGGATGCTGCACGGCTGCTGGCGTCCGGTGCCTATATGGTGGAGCATGGTCAGCCGTTGGGACCGGTTGCCGGCACGATTACCGGCTCGGTCCAGCAGTACAAGGCGTTTGCTGATGCGGCGCATGCCCGTATGGCACGGATTCGTGATATCGTTCTTGCGCACAGGCAGGAAGGTGGAGAAGTCTGCTTTGTCGGTGCCGCAGCAAAGGCGATCACCTTTATGCACGCGGCGGGTATTCGACCGGATCATCTGTATGACGAGGCACCTTTGAAAATTGGGCGCACGGTTCCAGGCATTGATCGTGTCATCAAGCCACTCACGGCCATCATTGAAGCCAGAAATCCACTCGTCGTCATTTCTGCATGGAATTTTTGGGAAGAGCTGTCGATGAAGGTCAAGAGGATCGCCGGGCAGAAGAACATGAAGTTCCTGGTTCATTTTCCGGAGGTCAGGGAGTATAAATGAGAACGCTGATATCCCATTTTTATAATGAAGAGTATCTTTTGCCGTGGTGGCTGAAGCATCATGTAGAGATGTTTGACCAGGGCATTCTCATTGATTACAGTTCGACCGATAATTCAATAGATATCTGTCGAACGCTGGCCCCGCATTGGCGTGTCGTGCGTTCACGGAATATTCAGTTTGACGCCATCGCCATCGATTTTGAAGTCCAGCAGTATGAAGCCGGACTGCCGGGCTGGAAGCTTGTGTTGAATACGACAGAGTTCCTTGTGGGGGTTAACTTTCCGCATTTGGAGGAACTCATCAAGCAACAGCAATTGACCGGCTGTTACTTCGAAAGCGCCGTGATGGTGGACCCATTTCCGGATCAGGTGCCGGTCCACCATTTGCCGCTTGTTGAACAGAAGTTTCATGGCTACATGAACACGGACCCTGCCAATAATCATGGCCGCCTGTACCATCGTGGCATGATTGGCGCGTACATGCCGGGGCGTCACCAGTCACACTTGCCGCATCTGGCTAAGGCCAATGGGCTGGGAACAGTCTTTTGGTATTCAATGTCGCCGTGGTGTGAGCCTTTCCAACGTCGCAAGCTGCAGATCAAGACACGTCTTTCGGATCATGATCAACGGGCGAATTGGGGTAATCACCATCTGATTGATGCTGATGGTCTCAATCAGAAATGGGCCAGCCAAGTGCCCAATGCAGTCGATCTCAGCCATCTTGTGAGGCAGGGTCTGTAGACCTCAATCGATAAGGTGGCGCTATCACGGGTCGCCTGCAAAAGATTCCAACCTGTTTTGGCGTGATTTGAGCTATTGAGGGCGTGCTCCGTTTCTGGTCGTCTAGAGTGTTGCCCCCATGCCCGACAATATCCTTGAAACCGAAGTCGCCAAGCGTCGTACCTTTGCCATCATCGCGCACCCTGACGCGGGTAAGACGACGCTGACGGAAAAGCTGCTGCTGTTCGGTGGGGCCATTCAGATGGCGGGCGCCGTGAAGGCACGCGGTGAACAGCGGCGCGCCCGGTCGGACTGGATGAAGGTGGAGCGCGAGCGCGGGATTTCGGTCACGGCGTCGGTGATGAATTTCGACTATGCCGACCGCACCTTCAACCTGGTCGATACGCCGGGCCACGAGGACTTTTCCGAAGACACCTACCGCACTCTGACCGCCGTCGACAGCGCCGTGATGGTGATCGACGGGGCCAAGGGTATCGAAAGCCAGACGCGCAAACTGTTTGAGGTTTGCCGTATGCGCGACGTGCCCATCATCACGTTTGTGAACAAGATGGACCGCGAGGCGCGCGATCCGTTTGAGTTGATGGACGAGGTGGAGCGCGACCTGCAGCTGGAGGTCACTCCCGCCTCCTGGCCCATCGGGTCGGGATCGGATTTCCGGGGCTGTTATGACCTGATCCGCGACCGGTTGATCCTGATGGATCGCCGGTCGGGCGATGTGGCGACCGATGGCGTGGAATGCAACGGCATCGACGATCCCAAGATCGACCAGATGCTGCCCGCCGATCAGGCAGCCAAGCTGCGCGAGGATGTAGCGATGGTGCGGGAACTGTGCCCGCCCTTCAATCTGGAAACCTATCGCGAAGGGCACCAGACGCCCGTGTTCTTCGGCTCTGCCATCAATAATTTCGGCGTGCGTGAGCTGCTGCTGGGTCTGGCTGAATATGCCCCGCCGCCGCGCCATCAGAAGGCCGATGGCCGCATGGTGGAACCGGACGAGGGCAAGGTGACGGGCTTTGTGTTCAAGGTCCAGGCCAACATGGACCCCAACCACCGCGACCGTATCGCCTTTTTCCGCCTGTGTTCCGGCCATTTCAAGCGCGGGACCAAGCTGAAACATATGCGCAGCGGCAAGATCCTGGCCGTGAACAATGCGGTTCTGTTCCTGGCGCGCGACCGCGAACTGGCTGAAGATGCCTTCCCCGGCGATATCATTGGCATCCCCAACCACGGCACCCTGCGGATCGGCGACACGCTGACCGAGGGCGAAGAACTGCGCTATACCGGTGTGCCGAGCTTCGCACCCGAACTGTTGCAGCGTGTGCGCCTGGATGATCCGATGAAGGTGAAGCATCTGCGCAAGGCACTGGAGCATTTCGCCGAAGAAGGGGCGTCGCAGGTGTTCAAGCCCATCGTCGGCGCTGACTGGGTGGTGGGCGTGGTTGGTCAGCTGCAGTTCGAGGTGCTGGCCGCCCGGATCGAGGCGGAATATGGCATGAAGGCCCGGTTCGAGACCGCGGGCTATGACGCGGCCCGCTGGGTGGAAAGCGATGATCCGGTGGCGCTGAAGAACTTCATCGACAGCCGCCGTGCCGATCTGGCCGAAGATCATGACGGCGCCTTGGTCTATCTGGCCCGCAATGGCTGGCAATTGAACCGCGCGCAGGAGGATTTCCCCGAACTGCGCTTCCTGAAGACGCGGGAGCAAAACAAGAGCGTGACGACGGTGGCGGCCTGACCGGGCCGCCACCTGTCCGCGCGGCTAAATCACGCCAACCAGATACAGAATGATGATGACGGGGATCGGGATGCCGAGGACCCAAAGCAGAATGCCGCGCATATTCCCCTCCTCTGACCATGCGGTTCATGGAGAGGGAACGGCGTTACGGTGCGGATGGTTCCGTCTTACCGGGCCGCAATCGCCACCGTGATCGTGTCGGCATAGGTGCCGGCGATGGCCTGCGGGTTGGCGGGGATGTTGACCTTGAAGCTTTTGGTGGACACCGTCTTCTTGGCGCTGGTCCGCGTCAGGACGACGGGGTTGGCCAGCGACTTCACGCCCGAATTGTCATACTGCACCGTATAGGCGGCGCGTGCGCCGGTGGCATTGACCAGGGCGCCGGCATTGGCGGATGAGATGGTGACGGTAAAGCCGTTTCCACGGTTGCACTTTTCACCCACAGTGCCGATGGTCAGATTGCTGGTGCCTTTGATCAGGTCGACGCTGCTGGTGTTTGTCTGATTGATCTGCACGAAGCAGATAGTTTCCATGGTGCCACGCAGGCCAATGCTGCCGTTGGACTGCGCCAGTGCCGGAAGGGCACTGGAAGCCAAAAGCAGGGTGGCGGCAAATGCCGCGCATGCGTGGTCTTTGCGGACCATGTGACAACCTCGGTTCTGGCCTTGGGGCCTTTGAATGCCGGCTGGTGCCGGTCGTTCCTGTACCAAAGCAAGACTGATTCCAGGCAGTGCCGGGCCACAATGTAAGGTTTTCGTTGCATTATGCAATGATCTGGTGGTTGGGTAACACCTATTATTGCATTATGCAAAGCATGCGTTTTTGCATAATGCAATAAAGAAGACACTTTCCCATCGTTCTGTGATCCGTTATGACAAGGTTGTCACATAGCTGGACGATAGAATGATCCGGCGGGTGAAGCAGGGAGGATCGATAATGGCCCTTACGCGTCGTGCGGTATTGGGGATGCTGGCCGGGACCGCATCCGCCCCCCTGGCCCCGTCTTGGGCGTCCAGCCCACCACCCTGGTATTCCTTGATCCCGCCAGCGGTCGCCCCGGATGGTTCGATCCCCGGCTGGCGTTCCCTGGGTGGACGCGCCACCTACCGGCTGGAGGCAGGGGAGATTGTCGGGACATCTGTGGAGAAATCGCCCAATACCTTCCTTTGTACCGAGGAACTGTTCGGCGATTTCATCCTGGAGTTCGAGGTGAAGACCGATCCGCGCCTGAATACCGGCGTGATGATCCGGGCTGAGTCCAAACCGGATTATCGCAATGGCGTCGTCCATGGCTATCAGGTGGAAATCGACCATGCCGCCCGCCGCTGGACCGGCGGGCTGTATGATGAACAGCGCCGGCTTTGGCTGGCGACACCGGCCCATCGGCCTGAAACCCAGGCCAGCTTCAAATCTGGCGGCTGGAACCATCTGCGGGTGGAGGCGGTGGGCACCCGTTTTCGCACCTGGCTGAACGGTCTGCCCGCCATTGTCATGGTCGATGACATGACGCCGCGCGGTTTCATCGGGTTGCAGGTGCATGATGTCGGCCCCGATCCCGCCAATGCAGGGCTGGAGGTGCGGTTCCGCAACCTGCGCATCATCACCGACGATCCTGCCCGTTATATGCGCAGGCCGCTGGACGTGACGGATGAGCAGGACTTCATCGCCAACCATATCAGCGCCGAACGCGCTGCCCTGGGCTGGCGGCTGCTGTGGAACGGACAGGATGGGGCGGGCTGGTCCGGCCTGTCTGCGGCGGGCTGGCGCATTGAGCAGGGGGTGATCATCCGCGACAGTGCCGCCACCCCCCTGGTCACCGCCGACCGGTTTGCGGATTTCGATCTGGAAATGGATGTGCGCGCGACCGATGGCGCCGATGGCGCCGTCACCTATCTGGGCAGTGCCGAATACCGTCTGGCACAGGGGCCGCAGGGGCAGGGGGATTCCGCCAGCGGCACCCTGATCGGCAAGGTGCCGGCCCGCAACCTGACCGATCCCAATCCCGACAAGCCCTCCATGAAGCCTGCCGGCCACTGGAACCGTGTCCGTATCCTGGCGCGCGGCGACCGGATTGAACATTGGCTGAATGGATCAAAGCTGGTGGAGGGTAGCCGGGCGGCCCTGGGCCTGCCAACGTCAGGCCCTGTCCTGCTGCGTCCTGGACAGGGTCGTCTGGAATTTCGTTCCGTCCGTATCCATCCCCTGTAAGGAACGTCGCATATGAACCGGCGACAGGCCCTGCTGGCCGCCATCACATTGTTAGGCGGCACCTTCCTGGACGGCGCGCTTCCCGTCTGGGCCTATGAGGGGACGAGGGTGGCCAAGGGCCAGCCGGGCCGTTTCTTCAATGTCCGCGAAATGGCGCTGCTGACCGATGTGGCGGAGATCATGATCCCCGCTACCGATACACCCGGCGCCATGGCCGCCAATGTCCATGGTGTGATTGACGGGCTGATGCTGGATTGGGCGGTGCCGGCGACGCGGGCGCAGTTCCGTCAGGCCCTGGCCGATATTGATGCCAGGGCGGCACCCCATGGCTTCATGGCCCGCCCGCCTGCCGAACGCGCCGCCCTGCTGACCAGCATCGACATCGCCGCCTTTCGGGGGCAGGGGTTGGCGGATCAGGCCTATCGCCGGCTGAAGCAACTGATCTGGTACGCCTATTTCACGTCCGAAGGGGCCGACCCCGACTATGTCGCCGTTCCCGGCCAGTATCGGGGCGACCTGACGCGGACGGAGATGAAACAACTGGTGGCGGGGGCGCGCTGATGGAATGGGACGCCATTGTCGTCGGCTCCGGCATCACTGGCGGCTGGGCGGCCAAGGAACTGTGTGAAAAGGGGTTGAAGACCCTGGTCCTCGAACGCGGTCGGCATATCGACCATGGCGGACCCGACTATACCGACATGGAGGCCCCATGGGAGGTGGAGTTCCGCAATCTGGTGCCGGAGGATTGGCCGGACAAGGGCTGGCATTACATGAAGGATAAGGGTGACTGGATCTATAAGATGCAGCACCTGCAATTCTTTGCCGATACCAAGACCTATCCCTTCTCCTATCCCGAAGACCGGCCCTTCATGTGGACGCGGGGCTATCAGTTGGGGGGACGGTCGCTGACCTGGTATCGGCAATCCTATCGCTGGGGGGAAGCGGATTTCACCGCCAACCTGCGCGACGGACACGGCGTGGACTGGCCCATCCGCTATGCTGATCTGGCGCCCTGGTATGATCATGTCGAACGGTTTGCAGGCATTTCCGGCAGCCTTGAGGGGCTGGACGAGGTGCCCGACGGGGTGTTTCAGCCGCCATTTGAGATGAACTGTGCCGAACGCCGGGTGTCGGAGAGGCTGAAACGCCAGCGGCCCGATCTGCATATGATCATGGGCCGGACCGCCAACCTGACGGCACCGACGGCGGAGCAGGAGGCGTTGGGCCGCTCGCGCTGTCAGGCGCGGTCACATTGCAGCCGGGGCTGCTCCTTCGGCGCCTATTTCAGCAGCCTGTCCGCCACCCTGCCGGCGGCCAAGAATACCGGCAACCTGACCATTCTGACCGATCAGATCTGCCACAGCCTGGAACATGATCCGGCCACGGGCCGCGTGACGGGCGTGCGGGTGATTGATGCCAACAGCATGACCACCAGCACTCACCGCGCGCGGCTGGTGTTCCTGTGTGCCTCGGCCATCGGGTCCGCTCATATCATGCTGAATTCCCGCAGCGAGGCGCATCCGCGTGGGCTGGCCAATGGCAGTGACGCGCTGGGCCGTTACCTGATGGATCATGTCGGCGGTGCCTGGGCGGCAGGCCGGGTGCCAGGAATGCTGGATCGGTATGAGTACGGTCGGCGTCCGAATAATATCTATATCCCCAACGTCCGGGCCCGGGGGCAGAAGCCGGGTGACGGCTTCATCCGCGGCTTCGGATTTCAGGGTGGGGCCACACGTGGCCGCGCTATGGACGGGGCAGGGCGACGGGCGGGGTTCGGGGCCAAAGTGAAGGATGCCGCCACAGACTATGGCCCCTGGACCATCCGCATCGACATGTTCGGGGAAATGCTGCCCCACGCCGATAACCGCCTGACCTTGCACCCGACCAAGACGGACCGCTGGGGCATTCCGCTGGCGCATCTGGACTGCACCCTGCGCGAAAATGAACTGGCCATGATCGCCAGGGGCAGGGACGAGGCAGCGGAAATCCTGCGTGCCGGCGGCTGCGAGGATGTGACAGCGGGCGCCCGCTTCGACCATCCGGTGGGTTTCAAGACGCATGAGATGGGCACGGCCCGCATGGGCCGCGATCCCGCCACCTCTGTCCTCAACGCCTGGAACCAGGCGCATGAGGTGGCAAACCTGTTCGTTACCGACGGGGCCTGCATGGCGTCGAACGGCACACAGAATCCCTCGTTGACTTACATGGCCCTGACGGCGCGTGCCGCCAGCCATGCGGTGGAACTGTTGCGAGAGGGGGCTATCTGACGCCCCTTCCCGTCAGCGATTGATCAATCCTTGGCCTTCAGCAGGTCGCGGATTTCGGTCAGCAGGACCTCGCTCTTGGTCGGCTCCACGGGCTTGGCCTCTTCCTTCTTCTTGAAGCGGTTTACCTGCTTGACCAGGATGAACACGGCCCAGGCCACGATGAAGAATTTGATCACGGCATTGATAAACAGGCCGTAATTGATGGTGGTGACGCCGGCATCCTTGGCGGCCTTCAGGGATGGATAGTCCCCGCCCGACAGACTGATGAAATAATCGGAGAAGTCGATTCCCCCCAGGAGATATCCCAGCGGCGGCATCAGGATATCGTTCACCAGCGAGGTGACGATGGCGGTGAAAGCCGCACCGATAATGATACCGACGGCCAGATCCACGACATTGCCGCGGCTGATGAAGGTCTTGAATTCGTTCAGCATGGGTTCCCCGTTCCCATCGGCAACGGCCCCTGCGGCCGTGCCAGCCGGATGAGCATCCTGCATCGTGCCCGGAATGGAAAGCCCCCATGTGCCCCGCGCACTTGTTCCCACCCGTCCCGGCCCTGACACTGGGCTTGTTCTCACGACCAAAGGTCTCGCGCCATGCCGCATCCCGCCCCCCCGAACCCGCCCGGACTTGTCAGCGATATCTCGGTGCTGGAAGGGTTGTATGGTTCGCCGGGCGCGCCGTCGCTGGCCAAAGTTTCGGACCGGTTGACGCCGGCTTACCGCGCTTGGCTGTCGGCAGCACCCTTCTTCGCGCTGGGGTCCGTGGGGGCGGGTGGGCTTGACGTGTCGCCGCGCGGGGATGCGGGTACGGCGGTCACCATCCTGGATGACCGAACCCTGTTGATCCTCGACCGGCGCGGCAATAACCGCATCGACAGCCTGCGCAATATCATCGCCGATCCGCGCGTGGCCTGCATGTTCATGATCCCCGGTGTCAATGAATGCCTGCGCATCAATGGCCGCGCCGCCATCAGCATTGATGCCGACCTTTGCCAGCGTCTTGCCATGGAGGGGCAGTTGCCCCGGTCCGTGATCTGGGTGGAAATCGACGAGGTCTATTTCCAATGCGCCCGCGCCCTGATCCGTTCTGACCTCTGGGCACGGGGTGCGCGGGGCCGCCCGGATGGCGTTCCCACGGCCGGGCAGATGACGGCCGACGCCAGTCACGGTGCCGAAGGCGGCCCCGCCTATGACGCCGCCCTTCCCGAACGGCAGCGCCGCACATTATGGTGAGAGGCTGAAACCGGGGATAAGGGATGGACGGGAATGTGGGGTCTGCTGCGCTTTATCGCCACGCTGATCGGTGTGGTCCTGTTTTTGACCCTGCCCATGGTCTTCCGGGATAGCATTCCCGACGGGCTGTTCGATGCCTGGGACAGCCTGTTACGCCCCCTGCGTGACCCGGTTACCCAATTCTGGTGGCAATATTTCAACCGCCTGGATCAGCAGCCGCTGTTCCAACTGTCGACCCTGCTGACCCAGGCGCTTGTTATCACCCTGGTGATTACCGCCATCCGCTGGATATGGCGCCGCCGCACGGCGTGAGCCTTGTCTGCTATAACCAATCCTGAAGCCGATACCAGAGCATGCCCAGCACCAGGGCAGGCATTTTCAGGCCCGGCGGTCCCGGAAAGGCCCGGTGCGGCACACGAGCGAAAATGTCGAAGCGGCCCGCCTGACCGGCAATCGCCTCCGCAATCACACGACCGGCAATCGCGGTCAGGGCCACGCCATGGCCACTATATCCTTGCGCGAAGTAGGTCGTGGGGCTGACCCTGCCCAGATGCGGCATGCGGTTCATGGTGATGGCGACATGGCCGCCCCAGCAGAACTCCACGCCGACATCGGCCAGTTGCGGGAAATATTTCAGCATGGTCCGGCGCAGCGACTGTTTCAGGTCGGGCCGGTCAAACCCGGAATAGCTGACGCCCCCGCCAAACAGGAACCGGTTATCCGGGCTGCGCCGGTAATAGTTCAGCACGAAATTCACGTCCGCGATGGCGATGCCTGACGGGATCAGTGCCTGCGCCCGCTCCGCCTCCATCTTCTCGGTCCCGATGATGTAGGTGCCCGCCGGCATCACTTTGGCGCGGATGGGGGGGCTTAAGTCCCCCAGATAGGCATTGCCGGCCAGGACCAGGAACTTGGCCGACACCGATCCTGTTGCCGTGAACGCCTTTGGCGCCGCCCCGGTATCGATGCGCACCACCCGGCTGCCTTCATGGATACGCACGCCCAGCCCTTCGGCGGCAACCGCCAGCCCCAGCGCATAGTTCAACGGGTGCAACTGCCCGCTGCCGCCATCGAACAACCCGCCCAGATAGGCATCGGTCGCCACCATGGAGCGGATTTCATCGCGCCCCACCATGCGCGTCTTGTCGTAACCCAGCCCCTCCAGTTCCCCCTGATGCTCCGCCAGACTTGTCATATGCCGGGGTTTCAGGGCCGCCAGCAGATAGCCCCATTTCAGGTCACAATCGATGCCGTACCGGTCGATAAGGTCGGACAGCATGGTCTTGGCTTCTTCCGACAGGTCCCACAGGTGCCGCGCATCCTGCTTGCCGACCCAGCCCTCGATATCGCCGATCCCCTTGTTGAAACCGGTGACGATCTGTCCGCCATTGCGACCGGATGCGCCCCAGCCGACGGATTCGGCCTCCAGGATCGTGACGGACATGCCCTTGGCCGCCAGCTCAATGGCGGTCACCAGACCCGTATAGCCACCCCCGACGATACAGACATCGCTGGAGACATCACCCACCAGCGGCGGGCGGGCGGGGGCAGGGTGGGCTGTGGCGGCGTACCAGGAAGGGGCGTGGGGCATGTCGGACCGGGGTGCCGTGGATGGTGTCGATCATTCTACAGATGGGGGTGGGGAACTGCACTTCCATCCTTCCACAACCATCCGCACGCCAGCCTATGGCTTATCCCGCAGATCGAGGACATAGGCCAGGACAACCCCCATGCGCTCCACCCGCAGCAACTCACGACCCTCTGGAACGGGGCCGCATTGGCCGCGTGTGAAGGCGATATAGAAATCGGCCTCCCCCTGGCCATCCTTCGGCGCTTTCCAGGTGGGGGGCAGGTAATGCAGGGCGCTGTCATGCGGGCCGCAGATGCGGATACGGTAGGGATGGGCAACGGCGCCGCCGCCTTCCTGTCCTACAACCAAGTTGCGCAGCCGGTCTGCGGCTTCTGACAGGGGGCTGCCCCAGTAATCCAGTTCAAACCGGCCCTCGGCTCCGCGCACCCCACCGACCAGCGCGTTGTACCAGATGGCCTCATACGGGTGCAGACGAGTGATGGTCAGCGTCTGCCATCCCGCCCAGAGGACCAGCATGCCACCCGCGATGCGGCTGGCCATGGGCAGGCGGTCAGTGACCGTCGGTGTTGTCAAATAGCCAGCCAGCCGGTCCAGCCCGATGGCAGCCGCCACCGACAGGGGCGGCAACAAAAACAGCAGATGCCGGATACCATCATAAAGCACGGCACCTGTAACGATCACGATCAAAGGCGGCAGCAGGATCGCCGCTACCAGCCCGATCCGTTCCGGCAAAATGGCCAGGGGCCGGCGCAGGGCACGGACCGCCATGACAGCTGCGACCGCAATGCCTGCCAAAGTGATTTCCGGCAGCTTCACAGCAAAGGCCACCGGCACATACCACCAGGGCAGGTCGGTCGTAACCAGCGTCCGTCCCGCGAACGGGAAGCTGAATTCTAACGGAAAGTGCGAGAAGCCGGCCAAGGCCTCCAGCGGGCGCGATATCGGGTCCAGCTGTGCCCAGGGCCAGAAGGCCAGCATGATCATCCAGGCCAGCGCAAAGGCCGGCAGCAGCCGCGCCGCCGCCGTCACCCCTTCCCACAGGGCCGTACCCAGTGGCCGTTCCCGCAGGCGCAGAAACAGCCAGTACAGGCAGGCGATGCCCAACGGCCCGATCAACACAATCCCGCCCACACGGATACCCAGCGCGGCCCCGAACGCGATGCCATAGGCAAGCAGCGTGCGCATCTGTTGCCTGGGCAGGTCGCGGATCAGGCGGATCTGGTAAAGGCCCATCCAGGCGGCGGCGGTGGCAAAGGGCACGTCCTTGGGATTGGCAAAGGATTGCCCCATCCATTCCGGCGTCAGCGCCAGAAGCAGGACGGCCAGTGCGCCGGCGCGTGGCCCCGCCAGCGTCCTTGCCTGTGCCCGAACCGCGGCCAGCCCCGCCACCCCCACGAGCCCGCCGACCAGCCGCCGCGTCTCATAGGCATCGAAGGGCAGCAGGATGCCGGCAACCGCCGTCACCGTGTCATACAGGGCACCGTAGAGATAAAGATTCTGGAACCCCAGCACCCGCTGGTCTTCCCCCAGCGATAGGTACCAGTCCAGCGCGCGGCGCCCGTTTTCCAGGTGCAGCGGCTCATCCCAGGTGATGCCATATTGCTTGAAGGTGGAGGCAACGAACAACAAGGCGCCAGCCAAGATGAGCTGCGCCACAATATCCCAGAAATTGGAAGGGCCTTCGTCCCTTGCGCCGGATGGGCCCATCACAGGTCAGTTCGCGCCGCTGCGCCGGTCGGGCAGGCTCGCCGCCGGATGGCGGTGATCGGCTGTCTCTGCCGCGGCACCGGTCGCAAAGCCGACGCTGTCCGACACAAGATAGAGCGGCCGCCCCTTCACTTCGGTAAAGACCCGGCCCAGATAATCGCCCAGCACGCCCAGGCAGATCAACTGCACCCCGCCAATGAACAGGGTCGCCACCATCAACGAGGCATAGCCCGGAACATCGATCCCGAAGATCATGGTCTTCAGCAGGATGACGGCACCATACAACACCGCGATGGCCGCCACCGCCAGCCCCAGCCATGACCAGATGCGCAGCGGCAGGGTGGAGAAGGAAACGATGCCATCCATAGCGAAACGGAACAGCTTCCAGGTGCTGAAGGTCGTCGTGCCGGCATGGCGCGGTGCCGTTTCGAACGGAACCGCCACCTGCCGGAAGCCGACCCAGGAATAAAGCCCCTTCATGAAACGCGTACGCTCGCCCATCTGGTTCAGCGCATCGACCACGGCGCGGTCCATCAGACGGAAGTCGCCAGCATCGCGGGGCAGGGGCACTTCCGACATGCCATCCAGCATGCGATAGAAGCGGCGGGTCAGAAAACGGCGCAACGGCGGATCGGTATCGCGCGAGCGGCGCACGCCATAGACCACCTGTGCACCGGCCTGCCAATGGGCATAGAACTCTTCGATCACTTCGGGCGGGTGCTGCAGGTCGCTGTCCATCAGAACGACGGCCCGGCCCGACGCATGGCGAAGCCCGGCCGTCATGGCCATTTCCTTGCCGAAATTGCGGCTGAACCTGACCAGACGGATACGCGGATTGGCGGCGTGTGCGGCCTGCAACCGGACCCAGGTGTCATCGCGGGAGCCGTCATCCACGCACACCACCTCATACGGCACGCCTAGCCGTTCCATCACCGGCGCAAGCCGGGCAAACAGCGCGTCGATATTCTCCCCCTCATTATGCATGGGCAGAACGACGGACAGCACCGTGGCCTCGTTCAAGGGCCGCAGCGGGGTAGGGGACTTGGACGGCTCGTGGGTGGGCGTCAACATGACGGGTCCTTGGCAGGGCACGTGGCAGCGGCGATGACGGCTGTCACCGGCCATTGCCGCTTCAGACGCGAACACTAAGCCTTAACCAACCAAACCGCCAGCCAACCGGATGGTTAGGCACTGGCCAGCCGGTCGATGCAGCCATGTTCCACCTGTCCGGTGGATATAGCGTATCCGCACCGTTTTTCCAACCGGGCGTCATTTCAGTAGCGGATGGACTATATCCAACCGGCTCTGACTAAAGAGATCACAGCTTAGACCCCGGCTGCCACAATCATGACACGGTCTGGATAAAAATTACTTAAATCACGAAGGGGAAAATACAGATTAACAAATCGCCCCTGACTTTGGTCGTGCCAATAAAAAGTCGAATATAGTTCGATATTCGACCCATGGCGAAGCAGACCTTGGTTCCAGCCTTGGACGATGGAGATGAACATGGCCAGCAGCCAGTACAATATCACCACTGCCTCCGCCCGCCCCGACCTCGCGTCACAGGTGGCAGCCGAGCGTGAATATCTGCGCCGCTATGCGTTGGGATTGTGCCGCGATGGCGCATTGGCCGACGATCTGGCCCAGGAGTGCATGGAACGCGCCCTGACGCGCCTGCACCTTTGGGAAGAGGGCACGAACCTGCGGGCGTGGCTGTCCACGATGCTGCGCAACCTGCATATCAACGGTCTGCGCCGGAACAGGCAGCATGTGGCTCTAGATGATTGTGACGGCGCCGAACTGGGTGGTACGCCCGCCCGGCAGATGGGCCGCATGCAGGTCCGCGACCTGCGCCGCGCCATGGCACGGTTGCCGTCCGACCAGCGCGACATGGTCGTGATGGTGGCACTGCGCGGGGTCAGCTATGAACAGGCGGCGCTGAATGCCAACGTCTCGGTCGGGACCGTGAAGTCCCGCCTGTCGCGGGCACGGGGTACCCTGCGCCGCCTGATGGATGGTGAGATGGTCGTGGAAGGCCGCGCTTAAGGTCGATACGCGATCAGGTCGCCGATGGCCGGCCCCGGCGGCGACGCTTCTTGGGCTCCGGTGCCGCAGGCTTGGGTGGGGCGATGCAGCGGTGCAGCCCCTGGTACGCCAGTCGGATCACGCCTGTAAGCTGATCCGGCGCCTGCGGGTTGGCCTGTATGTACGCGGTCGCAATCTTGGCGGCCAGCAGGCGCAGCTCGTCCGTCGGCGTCTCGGTCATCGGGGTTTCCTCCAGCCCTTAATCGATAAGGCACTGTGGAACCGGGACCCCCTTTAAGTCCATTTGACGCAAAAGCCTAGACACGCAAACGTTGGGCCTATGCCCTTCGTCGGAATGCGTGGGTGGCAACCCGTGCCACCCACGCCAGTGATGATCAGAACTGGTCGTCCGACAGGCCCATGACAGCGCGGTGACCCTGGGTCACAACGGTCAGCAGACCGCGTGCCTGGGGCAGGATCTGGTCCGCATAGAAGCGGCCCGTGATGATCTTGGCATCCAGGAACTTGGCATCGGCACCGGGTTCCCGCATCAGGCCATTGGCCGCCATCATGGCCTTGGCCGTCAGGTAGCCACCGATGGTGACACCGAACATGCGCAGATAGCTGACGGCGCCTGACGCAACGGCGGTCATGTCGGCCTTGCCCGTTTCGACGACCCATTTGGTCGCTGTTTCCACAGCGTCGATGGCGTCGGACAGGTTGGCACCCATGGTGGCCATGTCGTCGCCCGACTGCGCAGCGATGGCGGTGGCAGTGGCACGCATTTCGGCGATCAGGGCGAAGGCCGCTTGCCCACCATCGCGCAGCACCTTGCGGAAAGCCAGATCGTTGGCCTGGATGCCGTTCGTGCCCTCATAAATGGGGGCAATGCGGGCGTCGCGGTAATGCTGGGCGGCACCGGTTTCCTCGATGAAGCCCATGCCGCCATGGATTTGCACGCCCAGGCTGGTCAGTTCCACACCCAGGTCGGTACACCAGGCCTTGGTGATGGGCGTCAGCAGGTCGTTCAGGGCGTTGGCGGCCTTCGCAGCGTCGGCATCCGGGTTGCGATGCGCATTGTCCAGCGCCGACGCCGTCAGGTAGACGAGCGCGCGGGCCGCCTCGATCTGCGACTTCATGCACATCAGCATGCGGCGCACATCGGGATGCTTGATGATGGCGACGGGGGCAGGGTCCTTGCCGGTCAAGGCGCGGCTCTGCACGCGGCCCTTGGCATAGTCAACCGCCTGTTGATAGGCGCGTTCGGCAATGGCCATGCCCTGCAAGCCAACGCCCAGGCGGGCATTGTTCATCATGGTGAACATGTACTCGATGCCGCGATTTTCCTCGCCCACCAGGAAGCCGACAGCGCCGCCATTATCGCCATAGGCCATGACGGCGGTGGGGCTGGCATGGATACCCATCTTATGCTCCAGCCCGGCGCAGCGCAGGTCGTTGCGGGCACCCAGGCTGCCATCCTCGTTCACCATGAACTTTGGCACGACAAACAGGCTGATGCCCTTAACGCCGGCCGGGGCTGTGGGGGTGCGGGCCAGGACCAGATGGATGATATTGTCGGTGAAGTCATGCTCACCATAGGTGATGAATATCTTCTGACCGGTGATCAGCCAGGTCCCGTCCTCATTCGGTACGGCCTTGGTCCGCACGGCACCGACATCGGAACCGGCCTGCGGCTCCGTCAGGTTCATGGTGCCGGTCCATTCGCCGCTGATCAGCTTTTCCAGATACAGCTTCTTCTGCTGTTCCGACCCGTGGGCCTGAAGTAGCTCCACCGCACCCTGGTTCAGCATGGGGCAGAGCGAGAAGGACATGTTGGCCGAGGTCCACATTTCCTGGATCGGCAGGGCGAGCGTCCAGGGCAGACCCTGACCACCGAAATCCGGATCGAACGGGACCGCGTTCCAACCACCCTCAGCATATTTCCAGTAGGCGTCGCGGAAGCCGGGCGCCGTGGTGACCACGCCGTTTTCCAGCTTCGACCCGTTCTGGTCGCCGACCCAGTTCAGCGGCGCCAGCACATCGCGCGCCAGCTTGCCGGCCTCGTCCAGGACCTGATCCACCAGATCGGGCGTCACCACGTCATAACCGGGCAGGCCGGCCACCTGCGACAGGCCAACCACATGGTTCAGCGTGAAGCGCATGTCCTGGATGGGTGCGTTGTAAGCGGTCATTTCGCCTTATCCTCCCGGCTTAACATATGGGCAGGTTCCAGCGCCCCACCCGGTTCATGATGAAACATCGCGCGAACACATCCACCCGGCAAGTCCCGCCGGCTGGATGTTCGGCTGTCGGTGCTTACGTTAACGTAAAAGGCAGGCGCTTGTCATCAGGGTTTGGGGCGCTTTTTGGGCTTGGCACGCTGATTGCTTTACCACTGACAACACCCGTACCCGTGGAGCCGTCCCGTGAATAGCAACCTCAACCTCCTGAACCAGGGCAGCGTCGCTGAAACCAAGGGAAATGCGCGTAATGCGCCGGCCCATGTGGTTCGCGCCGTACAGCAGGCCAGTGCGGCCACCGGGGTTGATTTTGCCTATCTGATGGATAAGGCCGGGGTCGAAAGCGGCTACCGCACGGATATCAAGGCATCGACCAGTAGCGCCACCGGCCTGTTCCAGTTCACGGAAGGAACCTGGCTGAACATGGTGGAACAGCATGGGGCTAAGTACGGGTTGGGTGTTTATGCGGACAAGATCAATAATGGCTCCGTCTCCGACCCCCAGACGCGCAAGGAAATCCTGAATCTGCGCAAGGATCCGCGCCTGTCAGCCATCTTTGCCGCCGAATTGGCCAATGATAACAAGACCCATCTGGAAAATGAACTGGGCCGCCCGGTGGGCAATACGGAACTATACATGGCCCATTTCCTGGGCGCCGGCGGGGCTGCCAAGTTCCTGAAGGCCATGGACAAGAACCCCAACCAGCCGGCGGCCAATCTGCTGCCCGATGCCGCCAAGGCCAATTTGAACGTCTTCTATGACGGCACCCGGCCCAAGTCGGTTGGTCAGATATTCGACAATTTTGCCGCCAAGTTCGATGATGCCCCGGCACAATTTGCCGGGTCCACGACGTTGGGCACCATTCAGCCGGCGGATACTTCCTCTCAGCCCTGGCTGACGGGCATGCGCTCTGCCGTATCGGGTAAGGAACCGATCTCCACCTTCACCATCATGATGCTGGACAGCCTTGCCGTCCCGTCGGATGACGAGGAGGAGAAGAAGCGTTCCACCGGTTCTGGTGCCCGCGACAGCGATGAAGGCGATCAGAGCAGCGGCAAGGCCACCAACGGCTATGGCATGAAGGTTGGCCCGAACCTGTCTGCCGGCAGTCTGATTGCCGCGTAAATTAGACCGCCCGGCTGCCGCCACCGAACAGAATGCCGGAGCCGACAACGAATCCGAAATCGTACCAAAGCCCATCATTGGGGAAGGCGTACATCCGCATGTCCAGGAACAGGCTGCCGATAAAGGAAATCGGGGCCAGGAAGCCATGCACCAGACCCCAGAGCAAACCGGGCAGGGGATGGGTCACCTCCGGTGTCGGCTGGTTGGCGCAGGCCGCGACCGACAGGGCCAGCAACAGCAACATGGCGCCACGCAGCGCCCCCTTGTGATCAAAGGATTTCAGCATGCGGTCGGCCCTTTTCGGCTGACTGAGAGCGGGAAGAGGATCGTATCACCGCAAAGCCAGAAAAGCGAAAACCCCGCCAGAGGTATCTCTGACGGGGTGTTGAAATGGTGGCACCGGCGTGATTTGAACACGCGACCAAGGGCTTATGAGTCCCCTGCTCTACCGCTGAGCTACGGTGCCGAAGCTCGTCCGTCCGGGTGGTCCCGAACGGGAGCCGCTATTTATGAAACTGCGCTGGGCCTGTCAATATCTGTTTTCAAAAATCTTCATCATAAAGCAGGTGCCGTTTCAGCTGTGCCCGGTAGCGGCCCATACGCGACCCGTCATGGCCGGGCCAGCCGGCGCGCAGGGCCGACAATTCCGCCTCCCGCTCATTGACGGCCCAGCAGGACAGCTCCGTATCCCTGCCGGCCTCATTGCGCCAGCGGAAGACGAACAGCTGTGGCGTTGCGGTTGGCGGCATGGGGCAGGGGACCTGTCGGCGGCTTTAAGGGACGCAGGATGCGTCGGGATGGCCTCTCTGTCCACCCTATCCAAGTTTGGTGGTCGACCTGTGCATCGACCACAAGACTTTGGGGGTGATGCCGCTGTAGGATGCGGCACCCGCCAACCCGTGCCGGTTATCCGCCATGTTGCGTTTTATGCTGACCCCGCTTCGCTGGTTTTTCCGCTTCGTACTCTATACCAGCGTAATTCTGACCCTCCTGGTGCTGCTGGCACCCTTTGCCTTTGACATTCCGGGGCGGGCGGAAAAGGTGCTGGCCACCATGAATGCCGGCAACCTGCGTGGCATGCGGGTGCAGGCGCTGCCGGAATCGGTGCGGGGATTTCCGCCGGAACTGGAAATCAGAGACCTGCGCGTGACGGTTCCAGGGCCACAGGGCGTGGCGGCCACAGCCATGACGGCGGCCAAGGTCCGCGTCGTTGTCAATGTTATGGAAAGCATGCTGCGTGGACGCGTGGTCCTGGCGGCCATGGTGGAAAATCCTGTCATCTATGCTAACCAGCCCCTAAACCTGGGCGCCATCGCAACCGCCATCAGCGTCGCTACGGGCCTGCATACCCAGATCCAGCTGGTCGGCGGTGAAGTGATCAATCCCGGCAGCCGGACGGTGGTGGCACTTGGCGATGACACGCTGACCAATATCAATTCACGCTCCAGCGAGGATCAGCAGGTGGCGGAGGTTGTCCCCCAGGATGATCGGGGGGCTGCGTCCAACCTTGGGGGCGGTGGCGGCGGTGCGGGTGGCACCACGGGGGCAACGGCTGCCGGTGCTGGTGTTGGCGCCGGTGCTGTGGCTCCGGGGGTTGTTGCTGGTGTTGCGGCCGGTGTCGGTGGCAGCGTCGTGGCGGGTACGAGCGGCGGCGGTGGTCGGGGTCCGGGAACCACCCCAGGGGGCGGCGGCACAAATCCCGGCGGTGGCGGTACTGACCCTGGTGGCGGCACGAATCCTGGCGGTGGTGGCACCAATCCCGGTGGTGGTGGCACCAATCCGGGAGGGGGCGGTACGAACCCTGGTGGTGGTGGGACCAACCCAGGCGGCGGCGGAATTGATCCCGGTGGTGGCACATTGCCTGGCGGTGGTGGGATCAACCCCGGCGGTGGCGGCACCAATCCCGGTGGTGGTGGTACGAACCCCGGCGGCGGCGGTAGCAATCCGGGCGGTGGTGGCACTGATCCCGGTGGCGGTACGAACCCTGGCGGTGGCGGCACGAACCCCGGCGGTGGTGGCTCCGATCCTGGTGGCGGCGGTACGAACCCCGGCGGTGGTGGCACCAATCCTGGCGGCGGCGGTACGAACCCCGGCGGCGGCGGCACGAACCCTGGCGGCGGCGGTACGAACCCCGGCGGTGGTGGCACCAATCCTGGCGGCGGCGGCACGAACCCCGGCGGCGGCGGCACGAACCCCGGCGGTGGTGGCACCAATCCTGGTGGCGGCGGCACCAATCCCGGTGGTGGCGGCACCAATCCTGGCGGCGGCGGCACGAACCCCGGCGGTGGTGGCACCAATCCTGGCGGCGGCGGCACGAACCCCGGCGGTGGTGGCACCAATCCTGGCGGCGGCGGCACGAACCCCGGCGGTGGTGGCACCAATCCTGGCGGCGGCGGCACGAACCCCGGCGGCGGTGGCACCGATCCTGGTGGCGGTGGCACCAATCCCGGTGGTGGTGGCACCAATCCTGGCGGCGGCGGCACCAACCCTGGTGGCGGTGGCACCAATCCTGGCGGGGGTGGCACAAACCCCGGCGGCGGGGGCACCAATCCTGGCGGTGGCGGTACAAACCCGCCGATGTGTACCTGCCCCTGTGGCTTTTAAGTGAGGGTTCCGGGTGGGGGCATCCCCACCCGGCTTCGGTCATGTCTGCCGCTGCCGGCTGGCGGCACGGTCCAAGAACAGGCACAGCGCCACCACGGGAATACCGATGGCGGCGGTACCGGCAAAGAACAGGGCGTAGGCCCCCATCTGTCCGGCAATCGGCTCCAGCCCCAGCACCATCTGTCCGGAGAAGCCCTTCAGCACCTTGCCCAGCACCGTATAGAGTGAGGACAGCAGCGCATATTGAGTGGCGGTGTAGCCCAGGCTTGTCAGGCTCGACATATAGGCGGTCAGGGCCACGCCCGCGAAGCCGGTCGCGACATTGTCAACGATGATAGCCGCCGTAAACACGCCGATATCCGGCCCGCTGAGCGCCATGACGGAGAAGGCAAGGTTGGAAAAGGGGCCGAGGACCGCGCCAAAGATCAAGGTTCGCCGGAAGCCCAGCCTCACGGACGCAAGGCCGCCCAATGCAATGCCCGCGATGGAGGCCCAAAGCCCGACAGAGGCGCGAACGGTGCCCACCACTTCCTTGGTCAGGCCCAGATCGACATAGAACGGGTTGATCATCGGCCCGATCATGAAATCGCCCAGCCGGAAGGTCATCACCACCAGCAGCATCAGCACCGACAAGGCACCATAGGTGCGCAAAAAGCTGAGCAGCGGCCCGACAATCGCATCAAACAGGCCCACCGGCGTCCAGAGCGGGGCCGACGCCATGCCGCCCGTCGGGGCGTGACGCATCGGCTCCGTCGCCATCAGGGTGGCGACAACGCCAACCGCCATCACGGCACCCGCAACGCCATAAGATGCCTGCCAGCCGATCCCGGCGGCCAGCAGCAGGATCAGGCTGTCGGTGGCCAGCATGGCGGCCCGATACCCGGTCTGATAGGCAGCGGACAGCAGGCCCTGTTCGGCCCCGTCTTCGGCACTTTCAATGCGCCAGGCATCGACCACGATATCCTGCGTGGCCGAAGCAAAGGCTGCCAGCAGGGCAAAGGCACCCAGCTTCCAAAGGTTTGCCCCGTCCGGCCCCACGGCAGCCATGCCGAACAGCCCGGCCCCGATCAGCAATTGCGACAGCACTATCCAGCCGCGCCGCCGGCCCAGCCGCCCCAGGATTGGCGCATCCAGCCGGTCTACCAGGGGCGCCCACAGCATCTTCAATGAATAGGCCAGCCCGATCCAGGACAGAAAGCCGATGGTGGCCAGATCGGCCCCGCCTTCGCGCAGCCAGAATCCCAATGTATTGCCTGTCAGCAGGAAGGGCAGGCCCGAGGAAAAGCCCAGCAGCAGCATGACCAGCACCTTGCGCTGGCCCAGCGATCGCAGCACCTGTCGCCAGCCGATGGGGGCCTTCTTCTGCTCCGGGCTTGCTGCATCGGCCGTCATGGGCGGGTCCTGTCCTGTCTGCGGGTAATCTGTTTGTGAGTATAGGCAAGGGCTTGCCGGCCTGCGCGGCCTATTTGCGCACGAACATTGCGCAGAATGCAGGTCGTTTGGACTGGAAAATACCAACGCGAGTCGCTTACAAAGTTCGACCCACCGGTGAAATCCGATGCTGGGTAACCCATATGCACATCCCGCCGCCGGGAAGAGGCCGGTGCGGCGATGGCTGTAGAAGGAAGAGCAGGACATGTCGACGGATACGCAGAAGGTGGGGACCGCTGGGCGCTGGACGCCTGACAGCTGGCGCGCCAAGCCGATCCGGCAGGTCCCGTCTTATCCCGACGAAACCAGGTTGAAGGCCGTCGAAGCCAAGCTGGCGGCCTATCCGCCGCTGGTTTTTGCGGGCGAGGCGCGGCGGCTGAAGGATCATCTGGGCAAGGTGGCGCGCGGGGAGGCATTCCTGCTGCAGGGTGGCGATTGCGCCGAAAGCTTTGCCGAGTTCCATCCCAACAATATCCGCGACACGTTCCGCGTGCTGTTGCAGATGGCGGTCGTGCTGACCTTCGGTGCCGCGACGCCTGTCGTGAAGGTGGGGCGATTGGCCGGGCAGTTCGCCAAGCCGCGTTCCGCCGATACAGAGGTGATCGATGGCGTTGAGCTGCCCAGCTATCGCGGCGACATCATCAACGGCTTCGACTTCACGCCCGATGCCCGCATCCCCGATCCCGAGCGGATGGTCCAGGCTTACAATCAGTCTGCCAGCACCCTGAACCTGCTGCGTGCCTTCGCCCAGGGTGGCTATGCCGATCTGCACAAGGTGCATCAGTGGAACTTGGGCTTTGTGGAGAAAAGTCCGCAGGGCGAGCGTTATCAGGACTTGGCCAACCGTCTGGACGAGACGCTGTCCTTCATGGCTGCCTGCGGCATCACAGGTGAAACCACGCCGCAGATCCGTGAGACGGAACTGTTTACCAGCCATGAGGCGTTGCTGCTGCCTTATGAGCAGGCGCTGACCCGCATCGACAGCACGACCGGCGATTGGTACGACGTGTCGGCCCATATGCTGTGGATCGGCGACCGCACGCGCCAGCATGATGGCGCACATGTGGAGTTCCTGCGGGGGGTGAAGAACCCGGTCGGCCTGAAATGCGGCCCGACCATGGACCCGGATGACCTGATCCGCCTGATCGACATCCTGAACCCGGCGGATGAGGCGGGGCGCCTGACCCTGATCGTGCGCATGGGCTCCGATAAGGTGGCGGACAAGCTGGCGCCGCTGGTCCGCAAGGTGCAGCGGGAGGGTCGGACCGTCGTCTGGTCTTGCGACCCGATGCATGGCAACACCGTCAAGTCCTCCACCGGCTTCAAAACCCGTCCGTTCGACCGGGTCCTGGGCGAGGTGCGGGGCTTCATGGAGGTCATCCGGTCCGAAGGTGCGCATCCCGGCGGTGTGCATTTCGAAATGACCGGTCAGGACGTGACGGAATGCACGGGCGGCGCCCAGGCCATTACCGACCATGCCTTGGCACTGCGTTACCACACCGCCTGCGATCCGCGCCTGAATGCCAGTCAGTCGCTGGAACTGGCCTTCCTGATCGCGGAAACGCTGAAGGCTGTGCGTGACGGTCAGCCGCGTACCCGTGTGGCGGCCGAATAAAAACTATCCCTGCGGTTGTGGCATGCGCTGCAATCATAGGTCTGCTTTGTGTCAGGAGTCTGAGGCCCCAAAACGCCAGTTTCGGATGTTTTGGGGCCTTATCTTGTTGTAATTTAACGATTTTTTTAAATTATGTGTGGTTGTAACAGTTGGTAGCCGCATTGCGCTGCTTATTCTATATCCATGAACGGTAAGCCGCCTTGGTAGAGTTGTCCTGTTGGAAATTGGCGGAAATCCGCCATTGCTATCGATAGCAATCATGGTGTTTCGTCGTTAATCCATACAGTGGCAACCGGTCGAAACATTTAAAGAAAATTTTAATTATCGGAGCAGTTAATGCCCCCATCGAATGACAGGGGGGCGTTATGTTCAAGAAACTTCCGTTGGTAACGAAGTTGATCCTGGCGATCATCCTCGTCCTTGTTGCCGGCCTTGGCGTGGGCATTGTTGCCATTACGGAAAGCAGCGGGGAGAGCACCGACACCCTGTCATTGGAGGTTGGGCAGCGGCTGGGCCAATATCATGGTGCCCTGGTTGAACGTCGCCTGAACGATGCCATGGATGTCAGCCGTTTTGTGGCGACCTCCATGCTCAGCATGAAGCAGGCCGGGATTGTTAACCGGGCCCAGTTGAACACCTGGCTGAAGGCGCAGTTGGAAGCCAATCCAGGTGTGCTGGCTGTCTGGGTTGGCATGGAGCCCAACGCCCTGGATGGCAAGGATGCCGCTGCTGCGAACACGCCGGGCAGCGATGCCGCCGGCCGCTTTGTCCCCTATTGGAACCGTGGTTCCGGGAAGGTGGACCTGGAACCACTGGTCGATTTTGATACCGACGGGGCCGGCGATTACTATCAGCTGCCCAAGCGTCTGATGCGCGAGGTGGCGATTGAGCCCTACACCTATACGGTCGCTGGGAAGTCCACCTTGATCATGTCACTGGCTGTGCCGATCATTGAGAACGGCACGTTCATAGGCGTGGCGGGTGTCGATATCGCGACCGATGGTATCGGTGATGAACTGAAATCAGTGAAACCGTTTGATACGGGCAGCGTCTCTCTGATTTCAAACGGGGGGCTGTGGGTTGGCTATGCCAACCGCGATCATCTGGGCAAGCCCATCGGGCAGACTAACGAGAAGCTGAAGGAAGCGCTGCCTGCTATCAAGGAAGGCCGGGCCCATTCGCACCTTTCTTTCTCGAAAAGCCTGAATACCGAGGTGACGCAGCTGTTCGTGCCGATCCAGATCGGCACCACCCGTACGCCGTGGTCCATCATGGTCAATCTGCCCATGGACAAGATTGAGGCACCGAAGGTTCAGCTGCGCAACGCCATCCTGATCGGTGCCCTGGTCCTGACGGCGATTCTGGTCCTGGCGCTGTGGTATTCCACCCGCCAAATCGTCGGCACGCCGCTGCGCCGGATCATAAATACCGTGCAGGCGCTGACCAGTGGCAACCATGCGGTGGAGGTGACTGACCGTGACCGTGGGGATGAGATTGGCGCCATCAACACGGCCCTGCAGCTGTTCAAGGAAAATGCCGGCCGCGTGGCGGAGATGGAGGAACAGCGGCGTCAGGACGAACAGGCCGCCGCTGAAAGCCGCCGTCAGGAATTGAACCGTCTGGCCGATGAATTTGAAAGCTCCGTCGGGCATGTCGTATCGGCCGTGGCCGAACAGTCCGACAGCATCCGCAGTGATGCCGAGGCCCTGTCCGCCATCGCCACCCAGACCAATTCCCAGGCGACCGTCGTGTCAAACTCCGCCGATATCGCCAATGCCAATGTGCAGACGGTGGCGGCAGCGGCAGAGGAACTGGCCTATTCGATCGAAGAGATCAACCAACGCATCGCTGATAGCTCCCGTCGCGCGACAGAGGCTGTGGGCGAGGTCGAGCGGACCAACGGCACCGTTGCCGGTCTGGCCGAGGCAGCCCAGAAAATCGGCGATGTCGTTAACCTGATTCAGTCCATTGCGGCCCAGACCAACCTGCTGGCCCTGAATGCCACGATCGAGGCGGCCCGCGCCGGGGAGGCCGGCAAAGGCTTCGCTGTCGTTGCCTCGGAGGTGAAAAGCCTGGCCAACCAGACAGCCAAGGCGACGGAGGAAATCGCGGGGCAGGTTGCCGCCATCCAGTCTGTCAGCGGCACCGCCGTCAGCGCCATCCAGTCCATTGGCCGCACCATCGTCAGCATCAGCGAGACGGTGACCACCATCGCTGCGGCTGCCGAAGAACAGGGTGCCGCCACCCGTGAAATCAGCCGGAATGTGCAGGAAGCGGCCACCGGTACGCGGGAGGTGACATCCAATATCGAGGGCGTGACCCAGGCCGCCGCCGAAACCGGGCGGATGGCAGCCCAGGCGCGCAACGCGTCGGACAGCTTGTCTCAGGAAGCCACGCTGCTGCGTCAGGAGGTTCAGCGTTTCGTCAGTGGTATTCGCGCCTGATACAGGCTGGCTTAATTTATGCGGCCCCTTGTGTTACGCCTTTGGCAACTGACAATAAGGGGCCGCGATCCCATGGCAATCTCTCTCTCCCGTTCGCTTTCCGCTCTGCTTCTGGCCGCCACCGCATTGGGCGGGGTGTTGTCCGCGCAGGCTGCCACCACCTATATCCAGGCTGACCGAATGGTCGATGTCGTGTCCGGAAAGCTGGTGGAGAAACCGGCCCTGGTTATCACCGATGGCCGTATCACGAGCGTGGGGACGCAAGGGTCGGTGGCGGTGCCGGATGGGGCGGCACGTCTGGACCTGACGGGCATGACCATTCTGCCCGGCCTGATCGACATGCATGTGCATCTGACGGGCCGGCATGACATGCACGGCTATGAGGGGCTGGCGGAATCGACGGGGGATGAAACGATCAATGGCGTCATCCACGCGGAAAAGACCCTGATGGCCGGCTTCACGGCGGCGCGTAACCTCGGTGCCGCCGGTTATTCCGACGTCGCCCTGCGCCGGGCCCTGGCGGCCAACCGTCTGAACGGCCCCCGTCTCTACGTCTCCGGTCCCTCCATCGGGGCCACGGGCGGCCATTGCGACAACAACCTGCTGCCGCCCGAATATGACGCGCACAGCCAGGGTGCCGCCGACGGCCCCTGGGGCGTGGTCAAGAAGGTGCGCGAGGTGAAGAAATACGGCGCCGACCTGATCAAGATCTGCGCCACCGGTGGTGTCCTGTCCAAGGGTACGCAGGTCGGCGCCCAGCAACTGGCGCAGGAAGAAATGGACGCCATCGTGGCGGAGGCTAAGCGCCTGGGACTGAAAGTCGCCGCCCATGCCCATGGCACAGCCGGCATCAAGGCCGCCATCCGCGCCGGTGTGGACACGGTCGAACATGCCAGCTTCATTGATGATGAAGGCATCAAGCTGGCGAAGGAGCGCGGCACCTACCTGTCCATGGATATCTACAACACCGAATATATCCTGTCGGCGGGGGAGGCGGCGGGCTTCCTGCCGGAAAGCCTGGCCAAGGAACGGGTGGTCGGCAAGACCCAGCGTGAAAGCTTCAGCCGCGCCGTGAAGGCCGGGGTAAAGATGGTTTTCGGCTCCGACGCCGGCGTCTATCCCCATGGCGACAATGGCAAGCAGTTCAGCCGCATGGTGCAGTTCGGGATGACGCCGCTGCAGGCCATTCAGGCCGCCACGGTCAATGCCGCCGATGCGCTGGGTGCGTCCGCCGATGTCGGCACCCTGGCCGTTGGCCGCTATGGCGACCTGATCGCGGTCAAGGGCGATCCGCTGGCCGATATCTCGATCCTGGAAAAGGTCGATGTGGTGGTGAAGGGCGGGGATGTGGTGAAGGGTAAGCCCTGAACCATTATTGCGCCGCCATCGCTGCGGCCCGGTGTCCCGACTGTACCGCCCCCTCGATGGTGGCGGGAAGACCGGTATCGGTCCAGTCGCCGGCCAGCAGCAGATTGGCCGACAGTTGCGGCCCCGGACGGCGGCGCTGCTGATCCGGCGTGGCGGCAAACGTGGCGCGCTTTTCCTTGACGATCCGGCCCGATGCCGGGCGGTCGGGATCAAGCCCCGTCGCCGCCGCCACATCCCGCCAGATCAGGCGAAGCAGATCGTCAGCATCGCGGTCCATAAGGGCATCCGCCGCGCTGATGGTCACCGACAGCACGTCGCCGCGCAGGAACAGCCATTCCGCCACCCCGCCGACCAGACCGATCAGGGGCAGGCCACCGGGCAGCGTAACCGGGCTTTGCAGCCGGTAATGGGCATTCAGGATGGCGTGATACCGGTCAGGCACCGACAAATCGGGCAGAAGGCGTGCGGCGACCTCCGGCGGTACGGCCAGGACCACCTTGTCATGGGCCGCCAGAACAATCCGTTCCGACCCGAAATCCAGGGCAGATACAAGGCCATCCGCTGTCCGCTCCAGTGCTTTCAGACGAGCCCCAAACCGTGCTGCCGCACCAGATCGGGCGAGATAGGCCAGCGCCGGATCGACCAGGGCGCCTGATAACCCGGCCGGCCCCGCGATCCAGGGGCGGCAGGCCTCTGCCCCGCGCAGCAGGGTGCGGCGGAACACGGACCAGAGCAGGCGGGCAGACCCTGTGTCGTACGGTGTGTTCAGAATGCTGACGGCAAGCGGCTTCCACAGCCGCTCCGTCAACGGCGTCCCCGCTGGCAGTACATCCGCTACCGGCGCATCCGGGCTGACAAAGGCCAGTTTGAACGCAGCCAGATAGTCCAGCAGCCTACTGTCAGGCACCCGCCGGGCAGGATTGGTAAGCCAAAGGGGAAGCGGGCCGTTGCCGGGGCGCAGGGTCCAGGACCGCCTATCCCGCAGGTCCAGAAAGGGCAGGGCGACCGGATCAACCGTAATCAAGCCCGCCCGCCCCCCAATCCGGTCCAGATAGGCGAAGCATTCGGGATTGGCGCCCAGGATCAGGTGATTGCCATTATCGATCACCCTATCCAGCAAACCGTCATGCCAGGACCGGCAGCGGCCACCGGCATGATCGGTTGCTTCGTAAAGGATGACGTCGCGACCAGAACCGGCCAGTGCCGTGGCACAGGCCAGCCCCGCCAGCCCGGCCCCGACCACATGGACCGTGCCGGTCACAGGCGGGGGGCGCGGCCCAGGGCGCAGGACAGCGCCACGCTGATCTTTTCCCACTTGCCCAGGCGCGGGCGGCGGGACAGGGCGTCAGGTGACCAGCCCCGCTGACGCAGGCGCAACAGAATGCGGTGATACAGCACCATCATGGCGGCGGCCGGCCACAGCTTGCGATGCGGCTGCTTCAACAGGCCGTTGGCCTGATGGAAAGCGGCTTCCGCACGGGCGGCCAGCGCCTCGCAGACCTGCGGCAATGCCGGGTCAGTTAGCAGGGAGACGGGATCGGACTGCACGGCATAAATGTCGATGCCCGCATCCTCCAGCATCTCCTCCGGCAGGTAGCAGCGGCCATCGCGCGCATCCTCCTCCACATCCCGCAGGATGTTGGTGAGCTGCAACGCCTCGCCCAGCGCCAGAGCAAAGGCATCGGCGCTTGCATCGCCCTTGCCAAAGACGCGCACGGACAACAGGCCCACAGCCCCCGCCACGCGCCGGCAATATTGCGCCAGCATGCCAAGCGAGGGGGCGCGGATGGGCCCATCCACATCCATCATCATGCCGTCAATCACGGCCTGGAATTCGGCCTGGGGCAGGTTATAGCGCCGCACGGCAGAAGCCAGATCGCGCAGCCGGCCATGATGGCGGCCCGGGCTGGGCATGCCATACATGGCGTCGATGCGCCGCTGCCAGTCGGTCAGGGCGCCGCGCTTGACCTCGTTATTCTCCTTGCCGTCGGCAATGTCGTCCACGGCGCGGCAGAAGCCATAGATGGCGAACATCGCCCGGCGCTTGCGCTGCCCCAGCAGCCGCAGCGGCCAGTAGAAGGTGGAGGTGCCGCAACTGCCGGCCTTGGCCAGCCCGCTTTCGGGTGACAGGCGCGGCGGGCGGCGCGACATGCCGCGCAACACACCCAGCAGCACCGCGCCCAGCCGGCTGAACGCCGACAATTGCACCTTGCCGGCCAGCGGGTCACGCCGACGCAACTGCTTCGACAGGGCCACCGCCATCTCGATAATGACCGCCGATTCCATGCGCAGGCCCGGATTGGCGATCAGGCGGGGCAGGGCACCGGCCCGGCGTAGCAGCGAATCGACATTGTCGAGCGTCCGGTCGATCACGGCACGAACGGGGGGCGTCGCCTCCGTCTCGACCAGATGTTCGACCGATCCACCGGCCTCCTTGAACCAGGCGGTGGGCAGGTAGCAGCGGCCTAACTCCACCCAGTCATGCCGGCAATCCTGGATATGGTTCAGGATCTGCAGCGCGGTGCACAGTGCGTCCGAGGCGGGGGCGGCATTGATCCCCTCCCCATGCAGTTCCAGCAGGAAGCGGCCCACGGGGTTCGCGGAATAACGGCAGTAAAGGACAAGGTCCTGCCATGTCTTGCAATGGCTGCCCGTGGCATCACGGCGGAAGGCTTGCAACAACTGCCGGGCATGCAGGCCCGATACGCCAGTGGCCGTCTGCGTTGCCTTCAGCGTCAGGGCAGGGGCCAGCCACGGCTGGTTGCCGATGCCACTGACCAGGGCGCGTTCCAGCGCGTCCAACTGTGCAATCTTCATGTCGGGTTCGACATGGGGATCATCGGCAATATCATCGCCCAGCCGCGCGAACGCATAAAAGGCCATGACATGCGGGCGATAGGGAGCCGGGATCAGCCGGGAGGCGACGGGAAAATTCTCCGCCTCCGCGCCCTTGCGGGCGGCGGGGTCGCCCGGTTGGGCGGGGTTCTGTGCTGACAGGCGGAATTCAGCCATGGGTCCCGGCGCTCTTCATCATCGTGTCCTTACTCTGCCATGACAGAGAGGCACGGTGAAGTGGCGATAATGCGGCGCGGCCCCGATATGACAAACCCCGCCGGCTTGCACCGACGGGGTTCGCAGCAGACATCAGACCAGGAGAGCATACCACCGGTCATCTCCATGACTGGTGGAGGCCGGCGACTGCCGGCCCGCGCCACATGGGGCGTGAGCCAAGGGTGCGGATGCGCCCGCCCGGCGCCTGAGGGAAAACTTAGATCACCGCACCGGCCTTGATCTTGGCCAGACGCGCGTTCACCGCGTCCCAGCTGACGGTGTTCCACCAGGCGGCCAGATAGTCCGCGCGGCGGTTCTGATACTTCAGATAATAGGCGTGTTCCCACACGTCATTGCCGAACAGGACGGGCGTGCCGTTGAACAGCGGCGTGTCCTGGTTCGGCTGTGCGACGATGGCCAGTTTGCCGGCGGCGTCGGCGGTGACGAACACCCAGCCGGAGCCGAACTGCTTGGTCCCGGCCTCATTGAACTTCTTCTTGAAGTCGTCGAAGCTGCCGAAATCGCGGGTGATGGCCGCGCCGACATCGCCGGTCGGATCGCCGCCGCCATTCGGACCCATGATGGACCAGAACATGGAATGGTTGGCGTGACCGCCGCCATTGTTGCGGACGGCGGTGCGGATGCTTTCCGGCAGCTCGCCCAGACGCTTCAGCAGGTCTTCCAGCGACAGGTCATGCAACTGGCTGTGGTCGGCCAGGGCATTGTTCAGGTTGGTGATATAGGTCTGGTGATGCTTGCCATGGTGGGTGGCCATGGTCAGCGCGTCGATATGCGGCTCCAGCGCCGCGGTGTCATAGGTCAGTGCCGGCAGGGTGAAGGCCATGATGATGGCTCCTGTTCTCTCTCGGGGTGGGTGTCGCCCCTGACGCGGGGACGACCGGACACGGGGTTGAGAGATACGACCGCACCGCGCGCGGGTCAACCCGATCCACCCCTGAATAATTGTCGTATCAACCATATGGGATGCTTGGGCTTTGCGAACAGGGGCGGAGCGCCTATAAGGCGGCATCACCCCTGATGGATTGAGCAAGAATGGCGCCCCCCGCCCTGTCCGCCTGTGCCGAGGCGGTCCGCAAGCATGATAATGACCGGTTCCTGACGGCCCTGTTCGCGCCGGCAACGGTCCGTGAAGATATGTTCGCGCTGTACGCCTTCAATCATGAGGTCGCCAAAACGCGCGAGGTGGTGACAGAGCCGACCTTGGGCCAGATCCGCTTGCAATGGTGGCGGGAAAGCATCGACGGCGCCTATGCCGGTACCCCCCGCCGGCATGAGGTGGTGGAACCGCTGGCCGCATCCATCGCCCGGCACGGCCTGGACCGCACCCAGTTCGATCTGCTGATCGACGGGCGGGAGGCGGACATGGATGACGAGGCGCCAGCCGACATGGAATGCTTGGTCAATTACGCCCAGGTCACGGGGGCACCCCTGACCCGGCTGGCCTGTCAAACACTCGGGCTGCGTGATCAGGCCACGATGGAGGCAGCAAGGCTGGTCGGTACAGCCTGGGCGCTGACCGGTATCCTGCGCGCCACGCCCTTCCTGGCGCGTGGCCACCGCTCCCGCCTGCCGCTGACCCTGATGGTCGAACATGGGGTGACCGAGCCGGCCTTGTTCGACCTGAAGCCGGAACCCGGCCTGTCCAGCGTGGCCGCCGCCGTGGCCGATACGGCCCGTTCGCTGCTGTCAGACGCCCGCCGGTTGCGGCGGGAGGTGCCGAAGGCCGCCCTGCCGGCCCTGCTGCCAGCCATTCTGGCTGACCATTATCTGGGCCGGATGGCGGCGGCTGGCTATGACCTGATGAACCCTGGCCTGCTGCGCCCCAGCGTGCGCCGCCCGCTGTCGGTCGGCTGGGCCGCGACCGTCGGGCGGTGGTAGTCCACAGCCTGTGCAACATTGTGCACCATAAAATCGGGGCGTGTTTCATATCGGGGGCCTTCCCGAACACCTGCGCCCGGCCTGGACACAGCCAACCCCTCAATTGTTCGAATATAGCACGAAACGGCCCCGCATGCAGCGGTTAACCCATTAAAATGGGTTTAGTGGCGCCTGCAATTATGCTCGCTTTACGTGAAAATGTCAGATGCCTGATCGGCGGACTTTCTGTATGTTTGGTGCCGGATGTCGGGTAACGCCGCGTCCAACCAACGGCGAAGGGGGCTGATCATGCTGGACGCGGTGCAGGGGCTGTTCCTTTCTTATGTTTCGGGCGGCGGCAGTGTGGAGGCCGCCTACCATTTCAACGTCTCCTTCGATGGCGGGCAGACGCAGACACCCCTGCTAATGGATACCGGCTCCCCCTGGTTGAATGTCGGGGCGGATTACCTGCCCGATGGCACCTATCAGGTGATCGAGCCGCAGCCGCCCTACACCCCTCCCTTCTATTCCAGCAGCGGTAAGGCCTATCAGGGGCAGTGGGTGACGGTGTCCGCCATTGTCACCGGGGGGAACGGGGCCAGTTTCACCGTGCCGTCGCTGACGATCTTCCGCAGCACCAGCCCGTCCAACGTCGCCATGATGGGGGTCAGTACCCGCATGACGGGCCTGGACCCGCTGAACATCTTCCTGAACGTGCCGGAGATCGTGGCCGGTACCTGGGCCCCCGGTTACATGCTGGACCAGAATGGCGTGCTGTTCGGCTATGACGCCGCATTGGCGCAGCAATTCCTGCAGGTGCCAGTGAACATGAATCTGGGGCAGCGGACGGCATCCGCCAGCGTCACCCTGTCGCCACCGGCCAATAGCGGCCTGACGCAATATGACGCCACGCTGCCCTTCCTGATGGATACCGGCATCGATTACACCATCATCACACCCAACCAGCCCGACACGCCAAACCAGCCCGGTAATCCGCCACCCAACCCGGCGGACTGGGAGCAGGCCAACCCCAATGGCGGCCAAATGCTGATCCCGGATGTCACCGTTGGTGTGGTATTGGGCAGCGTATCATGGGGCTTCAACACCAGCCAATGCGGTGGTGCACCCGTCAACCCCGCCTATGCAAGGCTGGCCGTACCGTCACAGTACGGCATTCTCAATACGGGCCGGCATTTCCTGGCAAGCTATAAGTACATGATCCAGTTGGATGAACGGATCGGTGCGACGACGGGGGTTATGGGCTTCCTGAAGGTCTGAGCGAACGCTTCAAGGGGAGCCTGTAGTGGGAGGCGGCGCAGGGTGAGCGGTACAGATCACTGCACCGCCTGACCCTCGCCACCTTCCAGCCACCCCGCCAAATCCCGCAAAGCCCGCGTGCTGTAGGCCTTCTTGCGGTCCTTGCCGTGCAGTTCCTTGCCATTCGGCTGACGCTCAGTCACGGGCGGGAACAGGCCGAAATTGACGTTCATGGGCTGGAACGTCTCTGCCTCTGCCCCGCCCGTGATGTGGGCCAGAAGCGCACCCAGGGCCGTGGTACGCGGGGGCAGGGAGGGTTCACTGCCCAGCCGGTCGGCGGCAGCAAAGCGCCCGGCCATCAGGCCGACAGCGGCACTTTCGACATAGCCTTCGCAGCCGGTAATCTGCCCAGCAAAGCGCAGCCGCGGCATGGCCTTCAGGCGCAAGGACCCGTCCAGCAGGCGCGGCGAATTGATGAAGGTGTTACGGTGCAGGCCGCCCAGACGCGCGAACTCTGCATTCTCCAGGCCGGGGATCATGCGGAAGACCCGCACCTGTTCGGCATATTTCAGCTTGGTCTGGAACCCGACCAGATTATAGAGCGTGCCCAGCGCATTATCCTGACGCAGCTGCACCACGGCATAGGGGCGCTTGCCCTCATGCGGGTTGGTCAGGCCCACGGGTTTCATGGGGCCATAGCGCAGGGTGTCGACGCCGCGCTCCGCCATCACCTCAATGGGCAGGCAGCCTTCGAAATAGGGGGTGTTCTTCTCCCACTCCTTGAAGTCGCCCTTTTCCCCATCGATCAGCGCCTGGATGAAGGCCTGATACTGCTCCTTGTCCATGGCGCAGTTGATATAGTCCTTGCCGGTACCGCCCGGCCCGACCTTGTCATAGCGCGACTGGAACCAGGCCTTGGACAGGTCGATGCTGTCGGTATGGATGATCGGGGCGATGGCGTCGAAGAAGCTGAGCTGTTCTTCGCCCGTGAAGGCGCGGATGGCCTCGGCCAGCTTCATGCTGGTCAGGGGCCCCGTGGCGATGATGGTATTATCCCAGTCTTCGGGCGGAATGCCGGCCACTTCGCCCCGCTCCACCGTCACCAACGGATGGCTGGTCAGGGTGGCGGTCACGTGTTCGGCGAAATGATCGCGGTCCACGGCCAGTGCGCCGCCCGCCGGCACCTTGTGCGTGTCGGCCGCCGTCAGGATCAGCGAGCCGCAGCGGCGCATCTCCTCATGCAGCAGGCCGACGGCGTTATACTCGGCATCGTCGGACCGGAAGGAGTTGGAACAGACCAGCTCCGCAAAGAAATCCGTCTGGTGCGCATCCGTTTTCTGGACAGGGCGCATCTCATGCAGGATGACGGGGATGCCGGCCTGAGCGATCTGCCAAGCAGCTTCGCTGCCGGCCATGCCGGCGCCGATGACGTGGATGGGGTTCTTCTGGGTCATGGGCCGTGATGTCGCGCGCCACGGCCCCGCCGTCAAGCCCCCAGCATGCATGTGCGACCGGACATGTGCATCGGCTTGGGTTCAGGGTCCGGCTGCGGCACGGGTGGCGGTTCGGGCGGCCCGCCCGGCTGCGGTGTCGGCAGCTCGTCCGGCGGCGGCACTTCGGTCTGGTCGGGCGGGGTGGAGCCGGGAAGCGGTGGCACGATGCCCATGGGCCGGGTCCTTTCTTGTGACGGTTGCTACCAACCAACCCCGGCGTGGGCTGAATTGTTCCCCCGACATGGCGGCACTGGACATTTCCGATATCGGATGTATCGTGCGCGGCGTTTCATGCTTACTGGATTCATCCCCCAAATGACCCTTGCTGTCCAACAGGCCGAAATCCTTTCCCACCGCATTCGCCGCCATGTGCGCGAATTGTTTCGTCTGGCCATTCCTGTGATCATCGCACGGGCGGGAATCATGGTGATGGCCTTGACGGACACCTTGATGGTGGGCCGTTTCGGGGCGCAGGAACTGGCCTATTACGGGTTGGGCAACATGCCGGTGGGCGTGATGATGGGCGTCATGGTCGGCCTGCTGCTGGGGGTGGTGGTGATGGTTTCCCAAGCCGTTGGACGCGGTGAGGATGCGAGCACTGGTACCATCTGGCGCCGCGCCATTCCCTATTCGCTGTTGGTCGGCGGGGTGATGGCCGGGCTGTGCCTGTGGGGGGAGGAATTCCTGCTTGTCACAGGGCAGGCGCCGGATTTGGCCGCCGGTGGGGCCGGCGTGATGGCGGTGATCGCCATTGGCATGCCCGCCGCCGGGCTGCATCTGGCCACCAGCCTGTATCTGGAGGGGATGAAACGACCGATTCCCGGTATGGTCGCGATGCTGATCGGCAATGTTTTGAATGTCGGGCTTAACTGGGTTCTGGTCTGGGGCCATTTCGGATTTCCCGCCATGGGGGCCGAAGGGGCCGCCTGGGCCACCACCATCCTGCGCTGGCTGGGGGCCATCGGCCTGATCGCCTATGTCTGGTGGCTGCCGCAGCGTCAAGCCTGGGGAATCCGGGGCGGGTTCAAGGGTTGGTGGCGCGACAGCGGCGACCAGCGGCAGGTCGGTTATGCGGCGGGTCTGTCCAACGGACTGGAGGGGTCTGCCTTCGCCGCCCTTGCCCTTTTCGCGGGCTGGCTGGGCGCCATGTCGGTCGGTGCCTATACGATCGGGCTGAACCTGATCGCTCTTCCTTTCATGTGCGCCCTGGGACTGGCGACGGCCACATCGGTACGTGTGGGCAATGCCTATGGTGCCGGAGATCGGGTGGAAACCAAGGTCGCGGGCTGGACAGGCCTTGGCGTGACCAGTGTCATCCTGGCCCTGGTCGGCGTGATCTTCCTGCTGTTCCCCACCTGGGTTGCATCGCAATTCACGGCTGACCCGGCGCTTGTTGCCCTGACGGCGCCGTTGCTGGCCCTGTCCGCTTGGCTGCTGATCGCCGATGGCGGGCAGGTGGTGATGGCGCAGGCCCTACGTGGACGCAGCGATACCTGGGTACCCACCGCCATGCATTTTGTCAGCTATTACGCCATCATGATGCCGCTGGGCTGGTTCCTGGCCTTCCCCATGGGGCATGGGGTGCTGGGCCTGTTTATGGGCATCCTGATCGCCAGTTTCGTGGCTGTCAGCTTTCTTATGGGCCGTTTCTGGTGGCTGTCGCGCCGGGATGATCGGGCCGCGGTGGGGTGATTTCCCCTTTCGTTGTTCGCACCCGCGAATGGTGCTACAAGGGGTGCCCGATGGCTGGTATCCCCGGCCCTCTGGTTTTGTAGACCCGTAATGACGAGTTCCCCTCGGTGACCTCCACGCCCGCTCTGCCGTCCGATATCACGCCCATCACCATCGAAGATGAGATGCGGCGATCCTATCTCGATTACGCGATGAGCGTGATCGTTAGCCGAGCCCTGCCGGATGTTCGCGATGGGTTGAAGCCCGTGCATCGCCGCATCCTGTTCGCCATGAAGGAAGGCGGATACGACAGCACCAAGCCCTACAAGAAGTCGGCGCGTATCGTCGGTGACGTGATGGGTAAATACCATCCGCACGGCGACAGCGCGATTTACGACGCCATGGTGCGTATGGCGCAGGATTTCTCCATGCGCCTGCCCCTGATCGACGGTCAGGGCAATTACGGCTCCATGGATGGCGATGCGGCGGCGGCCATGCGTTACACCGAGGCCCGTCTGGCCAAGGTCGCCGAATTCATGCTGGACGATATCGACAAGGAAACCGTCGATTTCCAGCCGAACTATGACGAGTCGGAAGAAGAACCAACGGTCCTTCCGGCCAAGTTCCCCAACCTGCTGGTCAATGGCGCCGGCGGTATCGCGGTGGGCATGGCCACCAACATCCCCCCCCATAATCTGGGGGAGGTGATCGACGCCTGTCTGGCCTATATCGACAACCCCGACATCTCGATTGATGAGCTGATCGAAATCGTCCCCGGCCCGGATTTCCCCACCGGTGCGCTGATCCTGGGCCGGTCGGGCATCCGGTCGGCCTTCCATACGGGCCGTGGCAGCGTGATCATGCGCGCCAAGACGGAGGTGGAGGAGATCCGCAAGGATCGCTGGGCCATCGTCGCCACCGAAATCCCGTTCCAGGTGAACAAGGGCAAGCTGCTGGAACGCATTGCCGAATGCGTAAACGAGAAGCTGGTCGAGGGCATCAGCGATGTCCGCGACGAGTCGGACCGCGACGGCGTGCGCGTGGTCGTTGAACTGAAGCGCGATGCCGTGCCCGACGTCGTTCTGGCGCAGCTGTTCCGTCATACCGCCCTGCAGACCAGCTTTGGCGTGAACACGCTGGCGCTGAATGGCGGTCGTCCCGAACTGATGGACCTGAAGACCATCATCGCCGCCTTTGTCCGCTTCCGCGAACAGGTAGTGACGCGGCGCACGGAGTTCGAGCTGGGCAAGGCGCGCGAGCGCGCCCACATTTTGGTCGGTCTGGCCGTTGCCGTCGCCAACCTGGATGAGATGATCGCGCTCATCCGCAACGCGCCTGATCCGCAGACGGCGCGTGAGCAGATGATGGCCCGCGACTGGCCCGCCGCCGACGTGGCGCCGTTGATCGCGCTGATTGACGAGCCGGGCCGTGGCCTGTCGGAGGCTGGGACCTACCGCGTGTCCGAAGCCCAGGCCCGCGCCATCCTTGACCTGCGCCTGCACCGCCTGACCGGGCTGGAGCGTGACAAGATCGGCGAGGAACTGACCGGCGTTACCGATCAGATTAAGACCTACCTGGCGATCCTGGCCGATCGTTTCCTGCTGCTGGATGTAATCCGCAACGAGCTGGGCGAGATGAAGGCCCGCTTTGCCACCCCGCGCCGCACCCAGATCGAGGAGTCGGAGTTCGAGTCTGACATCGAGGACCTGATCCAGCGCGAGGATATGGTCGTCATCGTCACCCAGGGCGGCTATATCAAGCGCGTGCCGCTCTCCACCTATCGGGCGCAGGCGCGTGGTGGCAAGGGCCGCTCAGGCATGAGCCTGAAGGCGGAGGACAATGTCTCCGACCTGTTCGTGTCCAACACCCACACACCCATGCTGTTCTTCACCAGCCGGGGTATCGTCCATAAGCTGAAGGTCTATCGCCTGCCGCAGGGCACGCCGCAGACGCGCGGCAAGGCCCTTGTCAATCTGCTGCCGCTGGAGGAGGGGGAAACCATCTCCACCGTCATGCCGATGCCGGAGGATGAGGGCACCTGGGGCGATCTGGAGATCGTGTTTGCCACCAGCAAGGGCGGCATCCGCCGCAACAAGCTGTCGGACTTCCAGAATATCCGCGCCAATGGCCTGATCGCCATGAAGCTGGAGGAAGAGGGCGAGACCCTGATTTCCGTCCGCACCTGTACCGATCAGGATGATGTGTTGCTGGCCACCCATCTGGGCCGCTGCATCCGCTTCCCCGTCACCGAAGTGCGCGTCTTCTCCGGCCGTACCTCTACCGGCGTGCGCGGCATCAAATTGGCCAGCGGGGATGCGGTGATCGGCATGTCGATCCTGCACCATACTGATTACAGCATGGAAGAACGCGCCGCCTATCTGAAGCAGGCGCGCGAACTGCGCCGGGCCGAGGGCGAGGATACCGACGATGCGGTGGATGTGGATGCCGAGCCGGTGGGCGAAGCGACGCTGTCGGCGGAGCAGTTCGCCGAAATGAAGGCGCGCGAGGAAATGATCCTCACCGTGTCCGAACAGGGCTTCGGCAAGCGTACATCGGCCTACGAGTACCGCCTGACGGGCCGTGGCGGCCAGGGCATCTGGAACATGGATATGGGTGACCGCAACAAGGCCATTGCCGCCGTGTTCCCCATCCATGAGACCGATCAGCTGATGATGGTCAGCGATGGCGGCCAGGTCATCCGCATGCCCGTCCATGACATCCGCCTGACGGGCCGCAAGAGCAAGGGCGTCACCCTGTTCCGTTTGTCGGGCGAGGAGAAGGTGGTGTCCGTGGCCCGTCTGGAAGATGACGGTTCCGAAACCAGTGGCGACTCCGCCGAGGTCGCCGCGACCGAGTGAGTTGACGACAATCCGCGTCGGTTTCAGGGAGAGAGCCCCTGGAACAGACGCGGGTGACCGGACAAGTGCGCGGGCCATGGACCCGTCCCGACGGTCAGCAGACAGAGCCTTGAGGGGAAGGGGAAGAGGACCATGGCGGCACCGCGTATCGGCGTCTATCCGGGCACATTCGACCCGGTAACCAACGGTCATTTCGATATTATCCAGCGCGCCTGCCGTATGGTGGATCATCTGATCGTCGGCGTGGCCAGCAATGCCGGCAAGGGTCCGCTTTACACTACGGACGAACGCGTCGCCCTGGTGGCGGGCGAACTGGCCACCTTGAACCAGCAGGGGTTCAGCGTGGAGGTCCGGCCATTCGACCAGCTGTTGATGAAATTCGCGGTGGATTGCGGGGCATCGGTGATTATCCGCGGCCTTCGCGCCGTTTCAGATTTCGAATACGAGTTTCAGATGGCCGGCATGAATGCCCGCCTGAACCCGGCTGTCGATACTGTCTTCCTGATGGCGTCGGACAAGCACCAGTTCATCTCGTCCCGCTTCGTGAAAGAGATCGGACGGCTGGGCGGTGATATCAGCCAGTTCGTTAGCCCACGCGTCGCGGCCAGCCTTCAGGCTCGTTTCGATGCCGAAAGGGCGAACAAGCCGGGGTGAAGCCCTGCGAAAATTCAAAGGTGCGATGCCGCATCGCGCATGTTGACGGACGCCGTCGGCTTGCCTATGGTGCGCGCCACTTCGGGAGCATGATTCCGTAGCTCAGTCGGTAGAGCACGTGACTTTTAATCATGGGGTCGTGGGTTCGAATCCCACCGGAATCACCATCCCGGAGTAAATTCAGTCTGTTACGAGAAGGCCCGGACATTGCACCGGGCCTTTCGTTTTTGCGATGTTTCCATCATCGGTGGAAAGATACATTCCCTGCCCAAAGGATATAAGCAGGCGATTGCGCGCTATGCGTGTCGCCTACATACTATGCTGTGTGGAAAGCCATCCACCAGTGGCGACGACGGGCGATTCCGGCGTCGGCGGGGTTCCGGTCGTGTTTCCACTTCTCTTGTGCACGGAACACGCCTGTGTTGAGCCCTTGGTACCGTATCCAGGACGATGAAACGATACGGGCTGCCCAATCGGCGGCCTTCGTCCGGCAGTTGCCCATGATCATTCTGGGAAATCTGCTGGGCGCATGGATCGGTGCCGTCGTCCTTTGGCATGATTTCTCGTTTCTGGCGTTGACCCCCCTTCTGCTGGGGGTGCCTCTGCTGATGCTGCCGGCCATCCGGGGGCTGTTGCGCAGCCGGGGACGGCGCCCACCGCGCACAGCATCCCGCCGGCGAATTCGCACCATCATTTTCAGTTCAAGCGTCATGGGTCTCTATTGGGGCGGCATGATGCTGTTCTACCTGTCCAATGCTCCGCTGGAGGCAAAGGCGCTGCTGCTGGGTGGCTGCGCTTTCCTGGCCGTGGGGGCCAACGCCGCCCTGTCGGTGGTGCCGCAGGCCTGTGTCGCCTATGCCGGCCCCATGATGGCGGCTGCCATCGTGCTGAGTATTGCCGACCGCAGCGACCCGATCTGGCTGGGCACGTCCCTGCTGATGCTGCTGATGAGTATGGGGCAGATCCTGTTCCTGCGCGGCAACTGGGAAGGATTTCGCGCCCTGCGCTGGGGAGAGGAACGGATGGCGGCGGCGCAGCGCGTCGCCAATCTGGCCTGGCTGGTGGAGGATGCGGGCGGCGGTTGCGAAATCTCCGGCAACCTGCCGCGTCTGATGGGCCTGTCGCATGACGAGGCGATGTCCACCGAACGCCTGCCCGCCCTGATCGCCGAACGTCTGGAGGCGGGGGAGCAGGCTGACGCACTGCGCAGCGCCGATGGTGTCATCAACCGGCTGTGCCGGCTGACCATGCCCGATGGCGGTCACCGCTGGATCCGGGAGGAAAGCGCTCCCGTCCTGGGTGATGGCGACCGTGTCAGCCAATGGATTCGCACCTTCCAGGATGTCAGCCTGCTGGAGGAGACGCGGGCCACGGCGCGATCGCGGGAAACGATGCTGGCCACCGTCCTGGACACGGTGGATCAGGGAATTGTGGCCTTTGATGCCGATCTGCGCGTCCTGGCCTTCAACACCCGCTTCATTTCCATGCATGGCCTGCCACCTGGCCTGTGCCGGCAGGGCGTGGGCATGCGCGACCTGATCCGCTGGAAGGCCCTGCGGGAAGAATATGGCCCCGTGGCGCCGGACGGTGTCGATGCCCTGATCGATGAAAGACTGCGCGGCACCGCCAATAACGAGCCGCATCATTTCGAACTGACAAGGCCTGACGGAACCGTGCTGGACGCCCATGGCAACCCGATGCCGGGCGGTGGCTTCGTCACGTCCTATGCCGATGTTACCCAGGCGCGCCGGCGCGAGGAGGAGCTGCAACGACTTGCTGAGGCGCTGGGCGAGGCGAAGCTGGCCGCCGAGGCCGCCAGCCGCGCCAAGTCGGAATTCCTGGCCAATATGAGCCATGAAATCCGTACGCCCATGAACGCCGTGATCGGCATGAGCTATCTGGCGCTGCGCACCGATCTGCCGCCCAAGGCGCGCGAATATCTGACCAAGATCGAAGAGGCCGGCAAATCCCTGCTGGGCATCATCAACAGCGTTCTGGACCTGTCCAAGATCGAAGCAGGCCGCGTCACCATCGAATGCGTAGATTTCCTGCTGGATGAGTTGCTGGACGCTGTTGCCTCGCTGCATGCCGACGAGGCGCGGCGCCATGGTCTGCAATTCATCCTGCGGCGGCCCACGGGGGCGCCGCGTGTGCTGCTGGGCGACCCGCTGCGTCTGACCCAGGTGATCAGCAACCTGATCGCCAACGCCATCAAGTTTACCCATGAGGGCCGTGTCACCGTCACCGCCACATTCGAAGCCGAGGAGAATGAGAGCCTGCGCTTGTCGGTGCAGGTGGAGGATACCGGCATCGGCATGAGCGCGGAGCAGATGGAACGGCTGTTCATCAGCTTCTCCCAGGCCGACAGTTCCACCACCCGCCGCTATGGCGGCACCGGGCTGGGGCTCGCCATCAGCCGGCAACTGGTGGAGATGATGGGGGGCACTATCGGCGTTGAAAGCGCCGTCGGGCAGGGTAGCCGCTTCCATTTCAGCCTGCCGCTGCGCTGGCGTCCCGTCGCTTCCGGCGATCTGTTGCACAGCGATGTGGACCTGACGGGCAAGCGCGCTCTGCTGGTCGATGACAGCGCGCTGGCCATCGACGTCCTGACCAGCATGCTGGAACAGTACGGGCTGGCGGTGGAAGGTGTGCAGACGGTTGAGGAGGCGCTGGAACGTCTGCGCCGCAGCGAGGGATCGGGGTACGATCTCGTCATCGCTGATTGGCGCATGCCGGGAACGGACGGATTGGATCTGTGCCGTGCCATCATGGCCGCCGCATCGCCGCCACCGCCCATGCTGATGGTCACCGCCTTTGATGTGGACGAGTTGGCCGCCGCCACGGCGGGCACGCCCGTACGCAACATCCTCGCCAAGCCAGTGACGCCAACGGCCCTGCGCGAGGCGTTGCGTCAGTCCTTCGCACAGGCGCGGGGGCCGGCATCGACCAGCGCCCGGCCCGAGGAAAGGCTGGCCCCGGTTGCCGGAGGTGAAATCCTGCTGGTCGAGGATAACCCGCTGAACCAGCAGGTGGCGTTCGACATGCTGACCCGATGGGGTATGCATGTCACCCTGGCCGAGGACGGGCGGCAGGCCGCCGACAAGGTGAAGGCCGGCCGGTTCGATCTGGTGCTGATGGATATCCAGATGCCGGTGATGGATGGGTATCAGGCGACCCGCGTGATCCGGGAAGAGGCGCTGGCCGTGCCCGGCAAGCCGCGCCTGCCCATCCTGGCCATGACTGCACACGCGCTGCAAAGTGATCGGCAGAAATGCCGCGAGGCCGGCATGGACGGCCATGTCACCAAGCCCGTGGTAGTGGACGAACTGGTCGAAGTGCTGCTGACATGGCTGCCGCGCCGCGCCGCGGACGCCGCCGTGGTCTCCGCGGCGCTGACCGTCCCCCCGCGTCTGATGATCAATTTCCTGCGTGAATTGCCGCCCCTTCTGGATGTGGAGGACGCGCTGAAACGGGCGGATGGCAATCCCGATCTGCTGCTTCGGCTTTTGGATGGATTCGCGCGGCAGCAGGGGGCGGATTTCCTGCATCTGCGTACGGCGATCCAGGCGCGCGATGCGGACACCGTCCTGCCCATCTTGCACACACTGGCCGGTACTGCGGCCAGCATCGGTGCCGCCGACCTGGGCGATCAAGCCCGCGCGGTGGAAGACATGATGCGCTCCGGCCATGATCACTGGGCCGCTTCTGTTGAGCCCGTGCTGGATCGGCTGTCGGCTATCCTCGCCCGGCTGGCACAGCGGCCCGCCCAAACGCCGGAGTATGAGGCGACAAACACAGCCGCGGTGCCTTCGGTGGAACCGGAGGCACCGCATATCCTGGTGGTGGATGATAACGACATGAACCTGACCCTGGTGACCAGCGTGCTGGCCCGCGCCGGGTACCGCGTCAGCCAGGCACTGTCGGGGCAGCAGGCCATCGATGCGGTTGCGGACACGTCGTTCGATGCTGTCCTGATGGATGTGCAGATGCCGGGCATGGATGGGGCCGCCGCGACACGTCGTATCCGTTCCCTGCCGGGACCGGGCCGGCATGTACGCATCATCGGCATGACGGCAGCGGAACGGTCGCGGGCATGGCCGGCACTGGCGGTGGCAGGCATGGACGGCTTCATCGGCAAGCCCTTTACCGCCACCTCCCTGATCGATCAGGTCCGCGCCGAAATGTCATCGCCCCTGATCCGCGAAGAAGAGGATGAGGAAGAGGGGCAGGGTGTCTGACCTCCTGTCAGCGGGCCAGAGAGGCCAGCGGTACGCGCGTCACCTCGATATCTTCCTTGTTCGTGCTGTAGGCTACGTAGAGATAGCCATTCCAGATCAGGCTTTTGGGATAATGATATCCGGGGCGCTTGAACCGGCCCGCATGCCTTAAAGGCGGCAGATCACCGGCACCACGCAGCAGGAACGAGCGGTCGAACACATGTCCGTCCGCCGACAGAGTCAGGGCCAGCGGAATCCGTGCCTTGTCCTGGCTGACGGCAGTGGCCAGAAAGGCGGCGCCGTCCGGCAGGTTGCCGGCGCTCTGTTTGGCCCGCGCGTCCGGCATGTCAGTAAGAAACGGCAAGGTCCAGCTTTCGCCCCGGTCACAGCTTTCCGATGCCAGCTGCCGGAAGCTTTCGGCCTGATCGCGGAACACCATGATGGCGCAATCCCCTCGCAGGAACAGGCTTGGTTCCAACTCCCGGCTGACCCGTCCTTCATGCGGCAGATTGTCAAACCGCCCACGGACCCAGCCCGTCACGGCCAACGGATCATCCGTGTACCAGGGGGCGACGATCATGCCCGGCCGTTGATGAAAGGCAGTGATGATGCGGCCATCGCGAAGGGCGTGGGGGTCCTGTTCGATGATGCCTTCAACCGGCTTTCCATCCTTGCCCATCACGCGACGTGCCGGTGACCAGTTCTGTCCGTCCTCACTGATCCGGTATTCTGCATAACCGCCATCACCAGACTGAAACCCCGTCGGCCAGACATTGGTGAAGGCGACCAACCGCTGCCCATCGGTCCACCAGCCGCCGTTGGAGCGCATCTCTCCCGGTCTGGTGGCGGGGGGCGACAGGGCGGCTGGTGGTGACCATGTCTTGCCGCCATCATCGCTCACGCTGTGGGCGATCCAGGTGTCCAGCGTATCCTCATCGCGCTGCGATGCCTGCCATTGTGCATGCAACCGTCCCTTGAACGCGATCAGCACGACACCATTATGGAACTTGTCCCGCGCGTCGGGGGCGGGGGAGAAGATCGTAAAGGTTTCCGTTCCCGGCGCCGGCACCAGCCCCAGATCGCCGGGCCGATCATGGTTGAACAGGCCGGTTGCCACGGTATAGGGCGGTCCATCCGCCATAGCCACCGGTGTCATAAGGGTGAGGGTGCTCAACAAGGCAATGCCCGGCAGGAATTTCATGTGTGGTTTCCCTGTGTCTGGGCCCCATCGGTGACGCGGCGGCGCAGGTTGCCCACTGTCTGCGGCGATACGCCGACGCGCCGGGCGATTTCACGGTCAGGCAGGCTGGCCATGGCGGGATCGGACAGGATGCGCATCACTTCTTCGCGCCGTTCCGAGGCGGTGCGGAAATGGGTGGGTGAACCGATCTCCGTTTCCGGCCCATCCGGGTCCCGGCTAGCGCGGTCGATACCGGCCAGATGGCGCAGGTCGGCTAGGATCGCTGCCTCCACCCAGCTGCCGCGCCCGCTATGGGCCCGCCAATATTCGGCCCTGGCCAGGGCATCCTGGATCGTCGCGGCGCGCAGCCCATGTTCGACAAGCCGGCGGATCACGATGGCGCGAGCATAGGCGGGCAGGTCCAGATGACGCGTCGGCTCGATATCCTCGGCGATCACCTGTCCATCCAGGCTCCGGACGGACGCGATTTCGAACCCGCGCTTTTCCCAGTATTCAAGCTCTGCCAGCGCGCCTGTGACACTGATCGGCAGGGAATAGGCCGTTTCCACGGCCCGGCGGATTTCCGGTGGCATGTGGCGGGGCAGGCTGTCGCTGGTCCAGCCGGACAGGCTCCGCGTCCAGCGCTCATTGGGGGCGTCCTGAGCCACCGACCAGCGGGCGACGGCGGCCCGCAGCAGCTTTTCCCGTGAACAGGGGGCCATCACGGCTTCCCGCCCGCCATGCCGGTCCAGTACCGCCTGTGCGTCAGGCACACCAGCCCGCGCCCGCCGGCCCTTGAAATCGGGCCGTGGGGTGGGGGCGGCCGTCGGGGAGGCAGCGGGCGGCGGCGGGGGCGGCGGTGCAGGCGGCGGTGGCGGTGCGATCGGTGCCGTTTCCATCAGCATGGCGGCCAGGTCGGAGAAGCGTTTGCCGTCGCGGGCCAGAAGGCGCCGTGCGCTTTCAATGGCGGCTGCGGCCTCGCCCTCGTTCGAGCTGTCGACCAGGGCCAGCACCTTGCCCAGCTTAACGAGATCCAGCATCCGAAAACCGTCCATATTGGACGGTCAGCATAGCAGCACCCCGCGCCCTGTCCAGTTCGGCCACGCGGCAGCGCACAAATTCTCCCGATCCTTGGTTGCGCGACGGGCCTGACAGTTTCCGGTAAAGAGACGATTCTGCCCTATTAAGGAAGTCCGTGCCCGTCCGGCATCAAGTGCTGACATACATACGCAATCTAAATTCTATCGAAGCGCAATAGGGGCGGTAATGGCTGAAGGGCAGGGGATTGGTGAATGACCCTGACGGCAAACACTGATCCGATCCTGATGATCCCCGTGGCGCCCAAGGATTTGCCGAGGCCGGACAAAATCCGCATCCGGACGCGGTGCAATCATTTGCTGCGCTTACCCGGATGGTGGTAGCAATAAGGCGGGCCGGGTTGCCAGCCGCGTGGGGCGGCGGGACCGGGTAACGGCCCGACATAAGGAATGGTGCGGCATCTTGCACGAAATGGGTAACATTCCGGGTCTGCCAGAGGCGGAGTATACCGCCCTTTACGACCGAATCGCACAGTCGCCGCAAGGACTTGCCTTTTTGCGCGAGCATGCGCGCCGGGCGGGCGACGCTGGCCAGTCAAAGGTCGACGCGGCCTTGCAGGACCTGCGCTATCTGTTCGAAAGCCAGGCCAGCCTGATGCAGACCTCTGGCCGGGCCGAGGTGCTGCGTAATGAGCTGCTGGAAATGGCGGCCTCCATCGAACATGCGCGACGCGAGATTGCGGCACTGCGCCCGAAGGACCAGTCCAACAACCGTCTGGACATCGCCACCAACGAACTGGACGCCATCGTTTCCACGACGGAGCGGGCCTCTATCGAGATTCTGCAATCTGCCGAACGGTTGATGGAGGTCGCGGGCCGGCTGAAGCGTCTGGGTGCTGATGCCGATCTGGTCAGCGATATCGAGAACGAAGTCACCAATATCTTCACGGCCTGTTCCTTCCAGGACCTGACGGGGCAGCGCACCAGCAAGGTGGTCAACGCCCTGCGCTATGTGGAGCAGCGTATCAACGCCATGATCTCCATCTGGAGCATCGAAGGCGTGAAGGCGCCGGCGCCCGCCGGCCCCGTCGATACGCGTCCCGACGCGCATCTGTTGGGCGGTCCCCGTGATGATGGTGTGAACCAGAATGATGTGGATGCGTTGATGTCGGGGGCCACACCGGCACCGCGTCCGGCATCGCCGCCCCCGCCGCCGCCGAAGCCGGCGTCCCCTGCCGCCGCCTCTGCGGCGGATGAGGAGCCGCCGAACCCGCTTGATCAATCCGAAATCGACAATCTGTTCGACTGATTTAACGGAGACTTCTGATGGACTACACCGTCCACACCGCCGCTGATGGGTTGCGCGTCACCCTGTCGGGCCGTATGACGCTGATCGACCATGAAAAGTTCCGCAACGTGGTCGATGCGATCGAAAAGGCGGAAGGTACCGTCTGCATTTTCGATCTGACGAAGCTGGAATTCGTCGACAGTTCCGGCCTGGGCATGTTCCTCATCGCCCGCGACGTCGCCTTGCCGAAGAAAATGGAGATCGAGCTGTTCGGCGCACAGGAATCGGTTAAGCGCATCCTGCAGATCGCCAAGTTCCAGACACTGTTCCGCGTCACCCCCTGACCCTGGCGCACCGATGGTGACTGCCGCCGATCCCTCTGCCGCGCACCCCCACCCGCCATCCATTGGCGGGGAGGTGGCGTCAGCGTTGCTGTGGCGGCTGGCAACCGGTCACGGGCTTCGTGTTGTCGATTGGGCCGTCGAAGCGGCCGAGATGGGGGAACTGACGGCGGCCCCCGATATCCTGGTGGCCTTGCGGGGATGTGTCCGTGACATCGCTGCCACCCTGTCGCTGGGCGGATCGGCCTATGTTGAACTGGGTGATGACACAGACCTGCCGCCGGGACTGCTGACGCTGTTGTCGGGGCCGCCCTGTCTGCATGTGTCCTTGTCGACGGCGACCTGTTTCAGCTTGGATCTGGCACCGCATCTTTGCGCCACCATGGTGGCGCGGGGTTGGTTGTCTGCCGACCGCCGGGCCGATGCCGAAATCTGCGTGCATGAGGCGGTCAGCAACGCCATCGTCCATGGCAATCTGGATGTCCATCAAGGGCCATCCGCCGATGCCGGCGCCTTTGATGGTTTCTTCCGTGCGGTCCAGACCCGTTTGACCGACCGTGCCCACGCCGCCCGCCGCGTGACGGTGGAGGCGGTGGCCGAACCGGACATGCTGTGCATCACCATCCGGGATGAGGGGCGGGGCCACCCCGGCCATGTCCTGACGGCGGTGGAACGGCTGGAGGCCAAGTCGGGCCGGGGTATCCGCATCATGGGTGAACTGGCCGACCGCGTCGCCTTCACTGAGGGCGGGCGTGCCGCCAATCTGTATTTCCGCCGATGATGGAGGTACCGCCCCTACCGGCCCTGGGCCCCAACCGGATCAGCTTTGCCGATTGCCGCGTTCTCATTGTCGATGACAGCCGTTTCAACCGCGAAATCCTGTCGCGTTTCATGCAATGGGTCGGCATCGGTCGCATTGATTTCGCCGGCAATGGAGAGGAAGGGTTGGCCCATCTGCGGACCACCAGCTACGATCTGATCCTGTTGGATACCGACATGCCGGTGATGGATGGGTTGAGCCTTTGCCGCCATATCCGTGCGGAACCGACTTGGGCCGACCTTCCCGTGCTGATGCAGACATCGGCGGCCAGCGACCCAGCAGGCGTCAAATGTTTCGAGGCCGGGGCCAGCGACATCATCACCAAGCCCATAAATCCGGGCGAATGCATGGCCCGTGTCCGTCTGCATCTGGAAAAGCAGTTCTTTTTCCGCAATCTGACGGATTTCCACCGTCGCCTGCAGAACGATCTGAAACTGGCGCGGTCGATGCAGAAATCCCTGATCCCGGACGCCCGTACCATTGCGGGCGCCAGCCAGCGTCACAAGCTGTCCATTGAGGGGCATTTTGAGCCGTCGGATGAGCTGGGGGGGGACTTCTGGACCATTTTCGACTTAGGCGACGATCAGTTGGGCGTGCTGGCGGCGGATTTTTCCGGCCACGGAATTTCGGCGGCCATCAACACTTTCCGATTCCATACCCTGATTGAACGGATACCGCCGCAGGGGTTCGAACCGGTGGAATGGCTGACCATGCTGAACCGGCCCTTGAAGGACCTGTTGCCCGTGGGACAGTTCGCCACCTGCTTCTACGGCATCATCGACAGCCGCCTGGGCACACTGTCCTATGCGGCCGCCGGGGCGCCCAGCCCCATGCTGTTTCATAACGGTCAGGTAACGATGCTGGATGCTAGCGGCCTGATGCTGGGTGTTTCCAACAATCCGTCGCTGACCGCCGATACGGTACCGTTTCCGCGCGGGGCCTCCATCCTGATCTATTCCGACGCGATGACGGAGGCCGATGACAAGGGCGGCCACCTGATCGGGGAGGATGGGTTGCTGCGCCTTGTCCGGCAATGTTTCCCAGGGGGCGAGAACAGGCTTGCGCGATTGCTCGCCGCCTTCGACACTATGGCTGCACGGCCCCTGGCCGACGATCTGACCGCCATTTGCATCAGCAGGGTATGACCATGCCGGCGATGTCCCTCTTCAATTGGTTCAAGGGTCTGTTCAAGCCCAACCGCCGCCGTTACGACCGGCATGCGGTGCAGTTCCCCGTCCGCATCCAGGCGGGCGGAGAGGGGCATGAATGCAACATGCGCGATGTGTCACCCAGCGGGGCCATGCTGGTCGACGCCCCCGACCTGACCATCGGCACCTTGTTGCAGTTGGAAATCCCGCAGATCGCGCTGACCGCCAATGCCCGTGTCGTGCGGCGTACCGAATTGGGAATCGGGATTGAATTCTCCAAGGAAGGCATTGGCGCCATTGTCGCCGGCTGGGCAAAGGGACAGAGCCCGGTAACACCGTAACCGCACGGGAATGCCAGGGTCCTGGACGCCGCCCTTGCGTCGGCGTGATGCACGGGCCATGTGCTATGGTCTTTCGCGTGCCACCCACGGAACCCGACCTTGGCCAAACCGATCATTGTGCCCGCCGTCAAGCGTACGACCCCCACCGGCGCCTTGCTGCGCCGTCTCTCCGGGGCCTATCTGGGGCCATACAAGCCGAAGCTTTTGGCGGCCCTGCTGCTGATGGCGCTGGAGGCGGCGGGGACCGGGGCGGTGGCCTGGGGTTTCCAACCGCTGCTGGATCGCGCGTTCCAGCCGGACAATCACGGTTTCCTGCTGCCCTTCGCGGCCCTGATCATGGCGGCGTTTTTCGTGCGTGGCACGGCGGCCTATGGCCATTCGGTGCTGGTCAACCATGTGGGGCAGCGCATCGTGGCGCGCATCCAGGCCCAGGTCTATGGCCACCTGATCCGTTCCGACCTTGCCTATCTCCATGGCCGTGCCTCCGGACAGTGGATTTCGCATCTGGTCAATGATGTGAACCAGATGCGGCTGGCCGTGTCGGAATGCCTGACCGGGGCCGTCAACCACAGCCTGACGCTGGTCGTGCTGGTCGTTATGATGTTCTATCAGGATTGGCGCCTGGGCCTGATCGCCTTTACCGTGTTTCCCGTTTCGGGCTGGTTCCTGGGGCGTCTGGGCAAGCGTCTGCGCCGCATCGCGACCAGCCAGCAAACGGAACTGGGCAATTTCTCCGCCGTGCTGGGCCAGACCTTCCAGGGTGCCCGCCATGTGAAGGCCTATGGCATGGAAGCGCATGAAGAGGCGCGGGTGGGCATCACCATTGACCGTCTGCGCAAGCTGACGGCCAAAAGCTACCGCACCGGCGCCTCCATGCTGCCCATCAACGAGATTTTCAGCGGTGCCGCCGTCGTTGGTGTCATCATCTATGGCGGTCTGGCCATTGCCGACGGTACCCGCACCGCCGGACAACTGGTCAGCTTCATCGGCTCCTTCATGCTGGCCTATCAGCCCATGAAGGCCCTGACCAAGCTGAATGCGCAATTGCAGGTCGGGCTGGCGGCGGCGGAACGGGTGCTGGGCGTGCTGGACATGCCCCCGTCCATCACCGACCGACCCGGTGCGGCAGCGCTGCCAGCGGATGCCACGCACGATATCCGCTTTGCGGGCGTCCATTTCTCCTATGATGGGGAGAAGGAGGCCTTGGACGGCGTGGATATCATGGTGCCGGCGGGCCGCACGGTGGCCCTGGTCGGGGCGTCCGGATCGGGCAAGACGACGGTCCTGAACCTGATCCCGCGTTTTTATGAGGTCACGGACGGGTCGGTTACCGTGGCAGGGCACGATGTACGTGACCTGACCTTATCCAGCCTGCGCGCCTCCATCGCTCTGGTCGCCCAAGAAACCGCCCTGTTCGACGACACGATCCTGGCCAACATCGCCTATGGCCGCCCCAGCGCCAGCCGGGCGGAGGTGGAGGCGGCAGCCCGTGATGCGGCGGCCCATGAATTCATCATGGAACTGCCCCATGGCTACGACACCGTGGTCGGTGAAATGGGCCTGAAACTGTCGGGCGGACAGCGTCAGCGCATCGCCATCGCCCGCGCCATGTTGAAGAATGCGCCCATCCTGCTGCTGGATGAAGCCACCTCGGCGCTGGACAGTGCGTCCGAACGCGCGGTGCAGGATGCGCTGCGCCGTCTGGCGGCGGGCCGCACCACGCTCGTCATCGCCCACCGGCTCTCCACCATCGCTGATGCCGACCACATCTATGTGATGGATCAGGGCAGGGTGGTAGAGCAGGGGACGCACGCCGAACTGCTGGCCGCCGGTGGGGCCTATGCGCGCTATCAGGCGCTGCAGGGTGGCGCGTAAACTACGCCGCGTCCTTCTTCTTCGCCCCGATCTTCGGCTCCTCGCCCTTCAACAGGCGGGCGATATTGTCCTTGTGGCGGATATAGACCAGCACCGCGATGAACAGGCACAGGCCCGCCACGGCGGGACCGGCCAGGAACCAGGCCACCACCGGGCTGGCCCCCACGGCGATCAGGGCGGACAAGGACGAGATACGGAACAACACCGCCGCCAGCAGCCAGGTGCCGCACGCCGCCAGCCCCACGGGCCAGGAAATGGCCAGCAGCACGCCCAGCGAGGTGGCAACCCCCTTGCCGCCCTTGAAGCCCAGCCAGACCGGGAAGCTGTGGCCCAGCATGGACCCCGCCGCCGCCGCGATCCCGGCCTCCGTACCCGCCACATACAGCGCGATCAGCGTCGCGATGGCGCCCTTGCCGCTATCCAGCAGCAGGGTGGCCAGCGCCAGCGGCTTGTTCCCGGTGCGCAGCACATTGGTGGCGCCGATATTGCCGCTGCCGATCTGGCGGATATCGCCATAACCGGCAAGCCGGGTCAGGACGAGGCCGAAGGGGATGGAACCAAGCAGATAGCCGCCGATCAATGCGAGGATCAGCGGCAGCGGGGAGAGATCGGCCATGGTCTTGCTTCTTGTTTGTGGTCGGTCTGCAATCAGTCGCGGGCGAACACCGTGCGCCCATCTACGATTGTGCGCAAGACCATGCCCTGGACCGGGCGGCGGTCAAAGCAACTGTTCTTGGACTTGGACGCCAGTTTCTCTGCCTCCACGCGCCAGGGCCGGTCCAGGTCGAACAGCACCAGATCGGCGGGGCCGCCCACCGACAGCCGGCCCAGATGACGCAAGCCCAGGATATTGGCAGGAATCGAGGTGACGGCTGCCAGCGCGCGCGACAGCGACATCGCGCCCTTATGCACCAGTTCCAGCGTCAGCGGCAGCAATGTTTCCAGCCCCACCGCACCAAAGGCCGCCTGGGCAAAGGGCACGCGCTTGCTGTCCTGGTCATGCGGATGGTGATCCGACGCAATGGCGTCGATGGTGCCATCGGCCAGCCCCTCGATGATGGCGCGGCGGTCCATCTCGCCCCGCAGCGGCGGCGACAGTTTGAAGAAGGTGCGGTAATCGCCGACATCCACTTCCGTCAGCGCAAAATAGGGCGGGGCGGTATCGCAGGTGACCTTCAACCCGCGTGCCTTGGCCCGGCGGATAACCGCCACGGATTCGGCGGTGGAGATATTGGCGGCGTGATAACGGCCGCCCGTCATCTCCACCAGACGCAGGTCGCGTTCCAGCATGATGACTTCCGCCATGCCCGGAATGCCGGCCAAGCCAAGGCGCGTGGCGATCTCGCCCGCATTCATCACACCGCCGGCCAGACGTGGCTCCGACGGGTGCTGGAAAATCGTCTGGCCAAAGCCGTTGGCATATGAAAGGGCGCGGCGCATCAGGGCCGGGTCGGCGATAGGGCCGCCATCGGTGAAGCCCACGGCCCCGGCCTCGGCCAGCAGACCGATTTCGCTGATCTCCTTGCCCGCCGTCTCGCGCGTGACGGTACCATAGGCGAAGATCTTCACCAGCTTCGTTTCCCGCGCCCGGCGCGCGATGAATTCCAGGCCGGCCTCGTCATCGATCACGGGATCGGTGTTGGGCAGTGCTGCCAGGGCGGTGATGCCGCCGGCCGCCGCGCTGCGGCTGGCGGTCTGGATCGTCTCATTATGCTCCAGCCCCGGTTCACCCACCTGGGCACGCAGGTCGACCAGACCGGGGGCCAGGACCAGGCCCGTGGCATCCACAATCTCGGCACCCGCCGGCAGATCGCGGGCGGCATCCGCACCGATGGCGGCGATCTTGCCACCCATGGTCAGCAGGTCGCCCACCTGATCCAGGCCGCTGGCCGGGTCGATCAGACGGGCATTGCGGTAAAGCACGGGCTGGGTCATGGCGTGGTCGTCTCCCTGGCGTGGTCCGGGGGTATTTACCAGAGGCGGCGGCGGCGCGGCGTGCTGATTTCGCGGGCGGAGGTTGAAAATTGGCAGGCTCATCCATTTGCACTGCTGTCATCGGCCTGCCGGCTTCTGCTAGGCTGATGGCAAGGTTCGTCTTGGCAGGATGTGAAGCATCATGTGCGTTCTGTGCGGCAGGCTTGAGGATTCCCATGCTGTAACCACGGCGGAGCTTGCGGCCAGTGCCACGGCAGCCGGTGCCAAGCCTGCCATTTCCGATGCCGCGTTCATTGATCGCTTGCAGGAGGAAGATGGGGGCGCCTGGGCCCCTAAACAGGTCATCGGCTACAGCTTCCTGACAAGCAGGCCGTCCAGCAGTTCCGGTTCGGACTATACCGGTTTCAACGTCTTTACCGACGCGCAGAAGGAGACGGCCCGGCTGGCACTACAGCTCTGGTCGGATGTGGCGAACCTGACCTTCAAGGAGGATGCGACCGCCGCCGAACGGCAGGGTCAGATCACCTTTGCCAATTCCAGCAGCATTTCCAGCGGTGTCTGGGGCTTCGCCTTTACCTCGGGCACAACCCGGCCCGTCTGGGTCAATTTTGATGGCAGCATGGGCACCTGGGGCGGGCGTACCCCCGGTTCCTATGACCTGACCGCCATGATGCATGAGATCGGGCATGCGCTGGGCCTCAACCATCCGGGCAATTACAATGCCTCGGACAAGGGGGAGGCGACCTATGCCAACAACGCCACCTTCATGCAGGATAGCCGCCTCTACACCATCATGTCCTATTTCAGCGCGTCGGAGGTTGGTGGCAATCACGGTCGCAAATATGCCGCCACGCCGATGATCTATGATCTGCTGGCGGTTCAGGATTTCTACGGCCGCAATTATGCGACCCGGTCCGATGACACCGTCTATGGCTTTAACAGCACCGCCGGGCGCAGCGTTCTGGACTTCACGGTCAATACCCAGCCGGTTGTCACCATCTGGGACGGCGGCGGGCGCAACAGCTTGGACCTGTCCGGTTTCACCAACACATCCAATATCGACCTGCGCCCCGGTTCCTATTCGGACGCTGCCGGTCTGGTCCGCAACCTGTCGATTGCCTTTGCGACCTATATTGCCGATGTGACCACAGGGTCGGGGACCGATACGGTTCGCGACAATGCCCTGGCCAACCGTATCATCACGGGGGCCGGCGACGACGTAGTCACGCTGACCATCGGCAATGATACGGTGGATGGCGGGGCCGGGACCGACCTGTTGCAGCTCCAAGGCAGCAAGGACCTGTACCGCACTGTTGCCAATGCGGACGGGACTCTGACCCTGCGCGGCCCGACCGGCAGCATCCTGGTCAGCAATGTCGAGAATTTCAGTTTCAGCGGATCGGTGGGGCAGACCCTGACCCGGCAGCAGGTGGCCGGGCTGGATTTCAGCAGCATGCTGTATGTCGCGGCCAATCCCGATCTTATCCTGGCCTTTGGCGGCAACCTGACAGCCGCCACCAACCATTGGCTGACCTACGGCAGGAATGAAAACCGCAGCCTGGATGGGTTCAGCGCGCTCGACTATCTGGCCAGCAACAAGGACCTGATCGCGGCCTTCGGCTATGACCTGACCGCCGCCACCATGCATTACATTACCTATGGGTATCGCGAGGGGCGGGCTGTCAAAGGCTTCGATGGGCTTGCCTGGTTGGCCAGCGATACGACGCGCCTGGATACGATCGGGTTGAGTGCTGCGGGCGGCATGATCGACTATATCCAGAACGGGGCGCCCAAAGGTCTGGGCATCACGTTCGACGGTCTTGCCTATGTCGCCTCCTATGCCGACCTGCGGGCCAGCATCGGCATGAATGCCGCCGCCGGGCTGCAGCATTATCTGAATAGCGGGGTGAAGGAATATCGGGAGGTGAAGTTCGACGTCGGCAATTATCTGGCGTCCAACCCCGATCTGGCCCGTGCCTTCGGCTATGACCTGGACCGCGCCTATTTCCACTATTTCTACTACGGTGTGGTGGAGGGGCGGACGGACAAGAGCTTCAATGTCTATGATTATGCCGGTTCAAACCCCAATGTCGTGGCCTCGCTCGGCTATGATCTTGCGGCATTGACCCGGCATTACGTCACCACCGGCTTGGCGCAGGGGCTGGATTCTTCAAAGTTTGACGTTGCCGCCTATGCCATGAAGAACAACATCACGGGCGATGACTGGCAGTTGGCGGCGACCAAGGCCTATCTGGCCGGTAACCGCACGAATGGCACACCCTTCGGCACTGATCAGACGCAGCATCTGCTGACCATTGGCAAGGCCGTGACGGACAGTTTCAGCAATATCGACGATGTGGATTGGTTCACATTCCATGGTGATGCTTACACCAGATATAAGGTCACCGTGGAATTCCTGACGCAATCGAGCAGTCCGACGCTGGCGTCGCTGAGTTTGCGGGGGCAGGATAATGTTTCAGTGATCACGGATTATGGCCGCTATCCGTCCATGTCGACGGAGTTTTTCACCATGGCGGCGGAGGATATCTATATCGAACTGGAGGCTTTCAGCTCCACCTCAAAGGATTATCGCATCACCGTCAGTGTGGTGACCAACTCTTCTGTTGCGGCGGCTCCGATGGAGGCTGTTGCATCACCGGCTGATGCGGTGGTGACCGGCTTGTTCGAGGCCGGTTCCAACAGTCATTACTGGCTGGTGTGACGGGCCTTCGCCCGTCACAACTGGCGACACACTGATCCCGAAGCGGTGATCAATCTTCCAGCATATTGGCCAGCTTCAGGGCGATGCCCATGCTGCCGCTGACCTTCAGCTTGCCAGTCATGAAGGCCAGTGTCGGCGCCAGCTTGCCGTCGGCCAGCTTCGCCAGATTTTCCGGAGAAATGGTCAGCGTCGTGTCCGGTGTGCCGCCTTCGCGGCTGATGGTCGGCGGGGTGGTGCGGCCATCGATGAACAGCGTGCTGCCGCCGCCCAGTTCGAACTTCACCAGCGCGCCCAGGCCGACGAAATTCAGCGCATTGGCCTTCATCTGGGCTTCGATCTGGTCAACGGTCATGACGTTCCCCTTGGTTTTCTAACGTTTACGTAAGCGGAACTTATAACGCAGATGCATTGTCCAGGCAAGAAGGCCCGGCGAGCAGGGATCAGCGGGCTGCGACCGCGACCGCGACACCAGCCATCAACCCGCCCGTGGCACGGTTGACGGTCCGCATGCGCTCCGGCGTGGCGATGAAGCGCCGCGCGCTGTCGGCCAGCATGGCATAGCCCGTCATGATACCACCCAGCACCACGACCATGATGGCGCACAGCTCCACGATGGCCAGTGGCGTGACGGCCTGCAGCGGGATGACCTGCGGCAGGATGGCCAGGAAGAAGACCATGGTCTTTGGATTGCCCAGGGTCAGGCCCAGCCCGCCCAGCACCAGCTTGAAGCCCTCGCCCTTGATCTGCGGCTGTTCGTCGATGCCCTTGGCCGGGGCGCGCCACAGCTTCCACGCCAAATACAGCAGATAGGCGGCACCGGCATATTTGATGATGGTGAAGACAATCTGGAAGCTCTGCGCCAGTACCGCCAAGCCACCCACCACCAGGGCGAACCAGACAAGATCACCGATCACGATGCCAGCGATGAAGGGCAGGGTGCGGCGCGTACCGCTGCCCATGGCGCGCGCCACCACGGCGGCTACGCCGGGGCCGGGGGAGGCGACGGCAACGGCATAGATGCCGACAAAAATCATCAGGGCGGTCAGTTCCATGGCACGGCACCCGCAAACAAGGTTACGGGCGGCAGATTACCACGGAACGTGATCAGAACCGCAATGTGAAGACGGAACCCCCGTCGGGATCGGGGGACAGGTTGATGCTGCCGCCATGGGCCAGCATCACCTGGCGCGCCAGGGACAGGCCAACGCCGGACCCGTCACGCTTGGTCGTGTAGAAGGGGATGAAAATCTTCTCCGCCACGTCGGACGGGATGCCCGGCCCATTATCGCCGACATTGATGACCACATGCCCGCCCTCGTCCAGATGGGCCGTGAGCCGGATACGGTGGTCCCCCTCGCGCGGCTCCATATCGCGCATGGCCTCCACCGCGTTCTTCAACAGGTTGATCAGCACCTGTTCCACCATGTCGGCATCGGCCACCAGTTCAAGCTGCGGCGGCAGGACCAGCACCTCCAAGGTCACGCCATGGCTCTGCGCGGCGGGTGCCATCAGGCGCTGCAAGCGTTCGGTGATCTCCTTCACCTTGATGCGTGACAGCTGCGGCTTCGGTACCGAGGTGAATTGGCGGTAGCGTTCGACAAAGCGCAGCAGGCTGTTGGACCGGCGGGCAACCGTATCAATGGCCATTTCCGCGTCCTGCATCTCCTCTACCAGATCGCTCTGGCCCTCGATCTTTTGCTTCAGGTCGGCCAGCACCCCCTGCGCCGTGCGGGTCAGGGAGGAGATGGGGGTCAGCGAATTCATCATTTCATGCGTCAACACCCGCACCAGATCCTGCCAGGCCCGGACCTCTGTTGCCTCCAGATCGCCGGCGATATTCTGTAAGGATAGCAGCAGCCGGCTTTCCCCGCTAAGGATCAGTTGCGTCGCCGTGACCGTCAGCTGCTGCGGCCCCACCGAACTGCCGGCGGCGACCCGGATCAAGGTGCGTGTACCCGGTGACAGCCGGCGCAGGGCATCGGCAATCAGTACCCCGTCCGTTGTCCGCCGGCTCAACTCCTCCGGCCCCAGCAGGCGGTGGGCGAAATTGTTCAGCAGTTCGACACGCCCATCCTCATACACAGCGGCCAGCGCCACTGGCACATGGTTCAGCATGGCGTTCAGGTAGTCGGCCTGCCGTTCGGAGGTGGCGCGGCTGGCGCGGAACTTGTCCATCACCTGGGTGATCGACGCGCCCAGCTCATCAAAGGCCGACCCCTGGCCCAGTTGGCTGAAGGTCTGGCTGAAATCGGAATGGGCGATAGCGCCCAGGAAACGTGCGACCTCACGGTTGGTCTTGGTCACGGCGCGCAGCAGCCCGCCCACCTGCGCCAGGATGGCCAGGGCCACCAGAAAGCTGGTGGCGCGGTATGTCGTCTCCACCAGCATGATGCCCAGCAGCATGGAGGAGAGTGCCAGCAGTGCCACCCGCAGGGTGACATTCAGCTCGAACCGCCTATAGCCCATGCTTTTCCATCCGGCGATAGAGGGAGGCGCGGGTGATGCCCAGATCCTGGGCGGCGTGGCTGATATTGCCCTGATGCTTGGACAGGGCCTTGCGGATTGCCTCCCGCTCCACCGCTTCCAGATCCAGCGTGTCCAGGACGAGCGCGCCCGTCGTTGCGGCGGCAGGCGCGGCGGTGGGCGCGGGTGCAGCAGGCGCTTGCCCAGCGGTGGAGGGAAGCGAGAAATCGTCGGCCTCCAGCATGGGCCCGCCCGACAGGATCATGGCACGTTCCACCGCATGGCGCAGCGCGCGGACATTGCCGGGCCAGCGCCAGGCCATCAAACGGGGCAGGGCCGCCGGCGACACCTTCTTGGCCGGCATATTGTATTTGCGGGCATAGATGGCGACGAAATGGTCGATCAGGGCAGGGATATCGTCCGCCCGGTCACGCAGCGGCGGCAGGTGCAGTTCGACCGTATTGATACGGTAGAGAAGATCCTGCCGGAACACATCCTCCCGGCCTAACTGCTCCAGCGGCATGTTGGTGGCGCTGACCAGACGGACATCGATGGGGATGGGCTTGGTCCCGCCCACCGGGATCACCACCCGCTGTTCCAGCACCGACAGCAGTTTGGATTGCAGGTACAGCGGCAGATTGCCGATTTCGTCCAGAAACAGCGTGCCGCCATTTGCGGCGACCAGACGGCCGACCCGGTCTTCCTTGGCGTCGGTAAAGGCCCCCTTCTTGTGGCCAAACAGCTCGCTCTCAAACAGGCTTTCAGAGACGGAGCCCAGATCGACCGATACGAAAACCTGATCCCGGCGCTTTGACCGGCGGTGGATTTCCCGCGCGATCACTTCCTTGCCCGTCCCGTTCTCGCCCAGGATCAGAACATTGGCTTCTGTCGGGGCGGCGCGGTCCAGCAGGGCGAAGATGCGGGCCATGGCGGGGGCCGACCCGATAATGCTGTTGGGCGTGCCATCCATGACGGCGCTGGCCAGTTCCTTGGTCGTCGCCGCCGATTGCTGGGCTTCCCGCTTCGATGCGGTCAACTTCAGGGCCGATGACAGGGTGGCCAGCAGCCGTTCATTCTGCCAGGGCTTCAGCACGAAATCGGCGGCCCCCTGCTTCATGGCTTCCACCGCCGTGCCGACATCGCCATAGGCGGTGATCAGCACCACCGACAGGGTCGGGTCAATCTCCACAATGCGTTTCAGCCATTGGAAACCTTCACGGCCCGTATTGGCCCCGATGGCAAAATTCATGTCCAGCAGCACGGCGTCGAAGGTTCCATCCTTCAAAAGCTGCGGAATGCGGTCTGGTCGTGGCTCGGTATGGCAGAGGATGCCTTCGCGTTTCAGCATCAGGCGGGCGGCGACAAGGATATCCTCGTCATCGTCAACGATCAGAACGCGCGGCTGTTCGGCCATGTCTCACCAGAAATCAATGGAACTGTCCGGAAACGTACAGTCTTTGTCGATTGATGGCGAGGGGATATGGGTTTCAGGCCGGTGCCACAGGCTGACATGTTTTGGCACTGCATTTACCGTCCGGAAACAAAATGCCCGTCGCCGGCGGCGGTGGTAGAGCTATCTTGTGACCCAAATAATCCCAATGGCAGAGGGTAAGGCGATGATCGAACTGACCATCAATGGCAAGGCGCACCGGCTGGATGCTGATCCGGACATGCCGCTGCTCTGGGCCATCCGGGACATTGTGGGTCTGACGGGCACCAAATATGGCTGCGGTGTCGCCCAATGCGGGGCCTGTACCGTCCATGTCGATGGCGTCGCCACCCGTTCCTGCTCCATCCCGCTGGAATCGGTCGCCGGGTCCAAGGTCACGACGATTGAGGCGCTGGGCGGCAATCACCCGCTGCAAAAGGCCTGGGAAGAATTGCAGGTTCCTCAGTGTGGCTACTGCCAGTCCGGGCAGATCATGTCGGCCGCCGCACTGCTGAAGGATACGCCCAAGCCGACCGATGCCGATATTGATGCCGCCATGGATGGCAATCTCTGCCGTTGCGGCACCTATCCGCGCATCAAGGCCGCCATCAAGCGTGCCGCCGGCGTCGCGTCCTGAAGCGGGAAGGGAGGATTAAGCCATGGATAGTCATCTGATCCACGATACCGACCTGTCCCGTCGCGCCATGCTGGCCGGCATGGGTGGTCTTGCCGTCGCCATCGCGCTGCCCCTGCCGGTTCTGGCGCAGAACGCGCCGCCGGCCCCGCCGCCGCTGGGCGCTGCCGCCGCCGGTGCCAATGCCCAGGTTGGCATGGTCACCGCCCATCTGGTGGTAAAGCCGGATGGCAAGGTCGTCATCATTTCCCCCACCACGGAAATGGGGCAGGGCACGCACACGGCCCATGCTGCCATCATCGCCGATGAGGTCGGGGTGGATTTCGCCGCCGTATCGGTGGAAACCGCCATCCCCGCCGATGCCTATCGCTGGGGCGGGTCCATGGGGTCGGGTGGCAGCCAGGGCGTGCGCCGCTGGAATGACCATCTGCGCAAGGGGGCGGCCCAGGCCCGTGCTGTCCTGATCCAGGCGGCGGCCAACCGTTGGCAGGTTGATCCCGCTACCGTCACTCTGGAAAATGGCCGTCTGACGCATGCCCCGTCCAAGCGCAGTCTGGGGATTGGCGAGGTTGCTGAAGACGCAGCAAAGCTGACCCCACCCGACAACCCGCCGCTGCGCGATCCGAGCACCCGGCGTTATGTGGGCAAGGATATCCCCCGCCTGGACATTCCACCCAAGGTGCGCGGTGAAACCATCTACAGCATGGATTTCCGCCTGCCCGGCATGCTCTATGCCTGCGCCCGCCTGAACCCTGTTTTCTATGGCGACGTTGCCAGCTTCGACGCGGCCCCGGCCCTGAAGGTCAAGGGTGTGAAGAAGGTGGTGAAGATCACGGGCGGCGTGGCTGTGGTGGCCGACAGCGTCTGGGCCGCCATGAAGGGTGCGGATGCCGTCACCGTCACCATGGCACCGTCCCCACAGGATGGCATCAACAGTGCCGCCCTGACGGCCGCCATGATCGAAGGGCTGGGTGCCGCCACCGCCATTCCCGCCACCGAACGCGGCGATCTGCCGGCGGCCATGAAGGCGGCGGCCAAGACCGTCACTGCCGATTATGCCGTGCCCTATGTCTGCCACGCCCCGATGGAGGTGTGGAGCTGCACGGGCCTGTTCAAGGATGGCAAGCTGGAACTCTGGGCCCCGACCCAGGTTCAGGACCGTTCCCGTCGCACTGCCGCCAGCACCCTGGGCATCGATGCAGAGGCGGTGACGGTCAATACCCTGATGCTGGGTGGGGGCTTTGGCCGTCGCCTGATGGATGAAGGCATTCCCGGTGCGGCCCAGGTCGCCAAGGAACTGGCCGGAACACCGGTAAAGTTCTTCTGGCGTCGTGAGGATGAGTTCGACCGTGGCTATTACCGCCCTGCCCAGATGGCCCGCCTGACCGCGTCACTGGATGCGAAGGGGCAGGTCACGGGCATGGCCATCCGGATCTCCGGCCCCTCCATGCGCGCCGAATTCACCCCCGGCAGCGTGAAGGAAACGGACCTGGACGGCTCCTCCGTGCAGGATCTGTCGAACCTTCCCTACAACCTGCCCAATTTCAAGCTGGAATGGGCCCGCCGGCATGTGCGCGTGACGACGGCCCCCTGGCGGGCTGTCGGTGCCACCCATAATGCCTTCTTCTTGGAATGTTTCATCGATGAACTGGCTGCCGCCGCCGGCAAGGACCCGGTGGCCTTCCGCCGGCAGTTGCTGGCCGGTAACAAGCGGGCGCTGGCCGTGATTGATCTGGTCGCCGCCAAGTCTGACTGGGGCAAGAAGCTGCCCAAGGGCCATGGTCAGGGTATCGGCTTCTTCGCCAGCTTCGGTTCCCTGTCAGCCCATGTCGTGGAAGCGTCGGTGTCCGATGGACAACCGAAGATCCACAAGGTCACGACGGTGCTGGATTGCGGCGACGTCGTTCTGCCCGATGGCGCGCGCAGCCAGATGATGGGGGGCGTGATCATGGCGCTGTCGGCGGGCCTGTATGAGGCAGTGACGGTGAAGGATGGCCGTGCCGAACAGCGCAATTTCGACAGCTACCGCCTGATGCGCCATTCCGAAGCCCCGCCCGTCATCGACGTCCATTTCATCAATTCGGGGGAGGCGCTGGGCGGTGTCGGCGAACCGGGCCTGCCACCAACCTTCCCGGCGGTCGCCAATGCCCTGTCAGCAGCCACGGGCAAGCGGCTGCGGCAGTTGCCTCTGGTGGAGGCGCTGCAGGTCTGATCAACCCCGCAGCACCCATGTTTTCAGCATCGGTCGGCCCTGGTGGCGTTCCCATTTCGGGTTCAGCGCTGCCAGGGCCGCATCGCCCAGTACATCAACGCTCTGTTCCACGCAAAGCCCGGCCTCTGCCGCCGCATGCTCCACATCGCTGACGCTGTGCGGATATCCGGCCAGCGCCACCTCGTCCCCGTCGTCGGTTTTGAAATGCGCGAAGGTGCCACCCGCCGTCCGCTCCGGATGGATTTCGGAGATGTAGAAGGGTGCGCCGGGTTTCAGAAGTGCTTTGATCCGGGTAAAGAACCCAGGCAGATCACCAATATGTTCGATGACGAGGGCGGTCAGCGCCGCGTCGAACGGTCCGCCGGGAACGGGTGTGCCTCCCATCACATCGCCCTGGATCAGCGTGACAGGCAGCCCGGCCAGCTTGGCCCGCGCTTGAGACAGCATGCCGGGCGATAGGTCCACCCCCGTCACTCGGTTGCCGGCCAACGCCAGGCGCTGCGTGTGCCGGCCCGTCCCGCATCCGACCTCCAGGATGTTCAATCCCGTCAGGTGCGCCCAAAGCGGCGGGAAGGCCAAATCATCCGCCGCCACCGTCGGGTTGGGATAGCGGTCATAGAAATCTGACCAGCGATCATAGCCGGCCTGATTGGTGCTGACGGTTCTGTTGTGATCATTCACGGCGCATCTCTCCCCATCTTGCGTTCACCTGTACGCAAAGGGGCGTAGATTTAGATCCCGCATTCGGAAAGCAGCGCCACTGCGGGGCCGAAACTATCCGGCCCCGCATGGTCAGTCAATATGCCCATTAAAGGTGGCCGCCCGGCGGCCCGCGCCATAGGGCGCGTAAGCCAAGCCGCCGGATGGCGGCGCCTGGCGTTTGAGGGAACACGTTTACTTTCGGTCGATGCGCACCAGCTTGCCATCCGTCCCCGGCGCTTCGATCAGGGCGTACAGGCGGCCATCCGGCCCCTGGGCCACGTCGCGGGTGCGGGGTAGTTCGTTCTCCAGCAGGCGTTCGGTTGCCACCACCTTCTCGCCCTCCACATCCAGCCGCGCGATGCCGCCGGCCAGCAGCCCGACGATCAGATCGCCGCGCCAGAAGGGCAGGGAGCCGCCATCATAGAAGGTCATGCCGTTGACAGCCAGCGACGGCACGAAATACAGCTCCGGCTGCACCATACCGGCCTTTTCGGTGCCTTCACCGATCTTCAGGCCCAGACCATAGGTCTTGCCATAGGTGATGACGGGCCAGCCGTAATTGGTGCCGGGGCGGATGATGTTGATTTCATCCCCGCCCTGCGGCCCATGCTCGCTTTCCCAGATCAGGCCGGTGCCCGGCTGTGTAGCCAGCCCCTGCGGGTTGCGGTTGCCATAGGTGAAAATCTCCGGCAGTGCATCGCTGCGCCCCACGAACGGGTTGTCGGCGGGCACGGTGCCGTCGCGGTTCAGGCGGAACACCTTGCCGGCGGCATCCATCAGGTCCTGCGCCCGGTCCTGCGATCCGCGCTCCCCGATGCTGAAATAGATATGGCCTTGATTGTCAAAGGCGAAGCGGCTGCCGAAATGGAAGCCGCTATCCACCAGCGCACCCTTGTACAGGACCTTCATATCCTTGAACGAGGTGCCATCATCGGTAAAGCGGGCGATAACGGTGCGGTTGCCCTTGTCCTGATCGCGCGGCTTGGCGTCTGGCCCCTTCACGGCCTTTTCGATGAAGGACAGATAGACATAGCGATTCTGGGCGTAATCGGGGTCCAGCGCGATATCCATCAGACCGCCTTGCCGCACCTCCTCAATTTTGGGCAGACCCGTGATCGGTTCGGGTAACAGCTTGCCATCTTTCACAACGCGCAGATTCCCGGTGCGCTCGGTGACCAGGATGCGCCCATCGGGCATGAAGGCAATGGACCAGGGCGTGTCCAGCCCTTCCGCGATAACCGTCACCTTCACATCGTGCCGGGCCTTCGGCGCCGGAAAGGTTGTGAATTCCTTAGGCGCGGCAAGGGCGGCGGTGCCAGCCAACAGAGTGACGGCAAGGGCGGCCAGAACCTTTCTGGTCAGGGACATAGGGGCAATTCTCCCGTCGGAACATCAACTTGCCCGCAATGTGGTGTGTCCGCCCCCTTCTGCCAAGGGCAATCACGCTTCCGGTCGCGTCTGAATGGCCACCGTCAGGCGTTTTTGGATATCGGTCAGCGATACCGGCTTCACCAGATAGCCGGATGCCTGATACTGCACCGCCTGCTTCACCAGATCGCTGGTGGCGTGGCTGGTGACCATCACGATGGGGGTGGTGGCGATATGCTTGATATCGACGGACCGGATACGCTGCAAAACCTCGATGCCGTTCACCGGCTCCATCTCGATATCACACAGCACCGCGTCGGGTTTCAGGCGCGTGATGGAGGCGATTGCCGCCTCGCCATTTTCGGCTTCCGCGATCATGCGCACGCCGGCCTGGAACAGCAGACGTTTCAGGATACCGCGATAGAACTGGTCGTCATCGACGATCAGTACCTTCAGCTTGGCGAAATCCACATCGGCCATGATGCCGTCACCCTTTCACAAGTCTGATTTGATGGCGCAGGTCCTCAAAGGCCGGCGCGATGTTCCAGCGCAGGTCCTGTGCCATATCCTCGTTGCCCTCCTTCAGGGCCGCCTCAATGCGGGCGAACAGGTCCCCCAACGCGACGGCACCCACCCCGTTGGCGGACCCTTTCAGGGAATGGGACCCATCCTTGGCGGATTTCAGGTCGCCATTATTCAGCGCCTCTTCCACGGCGGACGCCCGCGTTTCTGCCTGCACCAGGAACTCATCCAGCAAGGCAATGGCCTCGGCATCCAGATGTCCGAACATTTCCTTCAACCGGTTGGCATCGAAAATGGCGGGATCGGTTTCGGCCTTGGGGACAGGTGCCGTTGGGGCGGGGGCCACAGGCGGCGCATGCTTGGCTGATACACGCTGCCGCATCTCCGCCGTTATCGGGGCCCAGCGCAGGATGGCGGCTTCAAGCTTGGTCAGTTCGATGGGCTTGGTCAGGTAGTCATCCATGCCGGCATCACGGCATTTCTGGGCCGCATCGCTGACGGCATCGGCGGATAGTGCGATAACGGGCACATGCCGGCCATCGGCGGCGGCCCCTTCATCCACTCGGATGGCGCGGGTCATGTCATATCCGTCCATCTCTGGCATATGGCAGTCGGTAACCACCAATCCGAACCGCCCCGTGCGCCACGCTTCCAGCCCCTCCAGCCCATTACCCGCGATCTCGGCGGCAAAGCCCAGCTTGCGCATGGCCTGCCGGATGACGATCTGGTTGGTGGCATTATCCTCCACCACCAGAACCAGGGCGCCATTGGCCGCCGCCACATCCACCTCCGGCGCTTGCCAGACGGTTTCACTGCTGCCCGTGGTGGCCGTGATGTCCAGGGAGGCGCGGCCATCGGCGGCGGCTACCACCTTGATCAGGCGAGCCTGCCTTACCGGCTTGGGGATGGCGGCAAAGATGCCCTTGGCACGGCCCGCCTCCGACAGCGTGGAAACCAGCGATACCGGCGCGATCAGCACCGTGCGCGTTCCGCCCGTGCCCTCGGCCACGCCCAACCGGCGGGCAATATCCAGGCCCACCCCATCGCCCGGATAGGCATCAATCAGGATCGCGTGGAAATGCATGCCGTCGGCGGCGGCCTGACGCAGGGCCGTCAGGGCTGACGCCTCGTCCGCCATCTCCACCACCTCCGCCTCCCGCGCCGACAGGGTGCGTGTCAGACTGGCGCGTTCTGCCGGAAGGCCGCCCAGGACGGCAACGCGCAGGCCCCACAGCGACGGTTCATCCGCGCTGTCACCATCCGCCTTGCCCTCATCCAGGCGCAGTTCGAACCAGAAAGTCGATCCTTCGCCCGCCTCTGACGTGACGCCGATGGTCCCGCCCATCAGTTCCACCAGACGGCGGCAGATGGACAGACCAAGGCCCGTTCCGCCAAAGCGGCGCGCCGTAGACCCGTCGGCTTGTGCGAAGGGCTGGAACAGCTTGGCCTGCTGATCGGGCGTCAGGCCGATACCCGTATCCACAATCTCCGCCCGCAGGCCGACTTTGCCATCACCTGCATCGGGCAAGCGGTTCAGGCGGACGGTGACGCCGCCATGTTCGGTGAACTTGATGGCATTGCCCGTCAGGTTCAGCAACACCTGACGCAGGCGGGTGGGATCGGCCACCAGATGGTGGGGCAGGGCGGGATCGACATCGATGGTCAGGGCAAGGCTCTTTTCCTCCGCCCGGCGTGCCAGAAGATCGCCAACCCCCTCGGCCAGGGACAGGATGTCGGTATCGATCCATTCGATATCCAGCTTGCCCGCCTCGATCTTCGAGAAGTCCAGGATATCGTTGATGATGGTCAGCAGTGCCCCACCACTGTCGCGCACCACCTTCACCATCCCCTGCTGATCCTCGTTCAGCGGGGTATCGGCCAGCATTTCCGCCATGGCCAGCACGCCATTCATCGGCGTGCGGATTTCGTGGCTCATGGTGGCCAGGAAGGTGGATTTGGCACGGGTGGCCTGTTCGGCCTCGTCCCGCGCGCGGGCCAGATCCAGGTTCGTGGCGGCCAGGATGTCGGATTGTTTGCGGATACGGGCATCGGTGCGGCGGCGGAACTCCATACCGCCGATCAGCCCCAGCAGCAGCAGTGCAACCAGGATGGGCGGCGTGCTTTCCCGCATGACGGCACGCAGATGGCCCGTGCCATCCTGCGCCATCACCATGCGCCAGGGCGATTTGCGCAGGATATGGCTGGTGAAGGTCCAGCCATCTTTCTCCAGACGCATCTGTCCATCCCGGCTGATCGTTTCCTGGATGGCAGCCTTCAACGCGGCCTCTGGCGGATGCCGCCGCCCCTCGCCGTGCGAGATGCCGATGACCTGCCCATCGGGCGCCACCAGGGCCAGCGTGCCGAAACCAGCCGGAAACCCATCCAGCAGGGAGGAGAGGTAGCCGACCGTCATATCGAGCGCCACCACGCCCAGATGCCGGTCCCCCTGATAGACGGGCATGCCAATGGTGGCCATCATGCCCTTGCCGCCATCATCCTCATACAGTTTGGAGAAGAACAGCTCCCCCGACGGGTTGTTGGCGGGCAGCGAAGCCTGGAAATACTCCATCTCCAAGTCTTTGTCCGCGAAGGTCAGTTCCGTGGACGCGACATAAGGATAGACAAAGCTGAACCGGCTTGCGGAGATGTAATAGACCCAGGGAATGTTGGGCAGCCGCCGCTGCGCCTGCGCGAAGGCGGTGTGCAGCGACAGGGCCGCCTCCATCTCCGCCTCAAAGGCCGGGCCGCGATCGCTCAGACCGCCCAGACCCGTCATGTTGCCGACCAGATCACGCTCATAAGGGTTGGGCGGGTTATCCAGATGGTAGGAACCATCCTCGCCTGCTTGCAGGGCGCGGCGCAGCGGGGAGGGTGGGGCGCCCGGCACCGCCTTGACCAGCCCTTCCTCCATCTGCGCATGCATCAGTTCCAGGAAATCCAGCGCCGTGCCGACCGCCTGTTCCACGCGGCGGGTCACGTCCACACGGGCCGTCTGCCGCTGTTCCTCAAGGCGCTGATTGGCTTCTGCCACCTGCAGCCAAAGGAAGGTGACGACGGCGGCAATGGCCGCCACGTAAAACAGGAGATGCCGTACCGGTATCCGCACGTCCCGCGCCCCGTTCTCTATCTTGGATAGTGACCGGACCATAAAAATCGCGGAAATTCAACCAGGCGTTCTGTTTATCGACGCCACATAGTCACATGCGGGATGCCACCATCATCATAAGGCGGGCCTTCGGTGACAAAGCCGAAACCGGCATAGAAGTCGGCCAGATGAAGCTGCGCGCCAATCTCGATCGGCTGCCCCGGCCATGTCCGGTCCATGAAGTCCAGCCCTTCCTGAACCAGCCGCCGGCCAAGTCCCGTGCCGCGCCCCGCCGGGCCCACCACAATACGCCCGATGAAGGCCGGGCTGTCCCCGTCTGGCCCTCGTGCACGCAGATAGGCGACCAGCACTCCGGCTCCATCCGTGACCAGCAGATGCTGACAAAAGGGGTCCAGCCCGTCCAGGTCAGGATAGGGCGACTGCTGCTCCACGATGAACACATCCTGGCGGAAGCGCAGCATGGCGTAGAGGCTGGCGATGTCGAAATCGTCGAACCGCTGCCAGCTGAAGTTCAAGCCAGCGATCATCATAGATGACCGTTGGTGGCCGGCGACGGCCGGCCCGCGCCTTGTGGCGCGTGAGCCAAGGGCGCGCAGGCGCCCGCCCGGCGCTTGAGGGGACAAGAAATCGCGCTCACCGCCGGGTACTCAACAGCACGGCCAGCTTCTCCCGCAGGCCCACCACCGTCACCGGCTTGGCGATAAAGGCATTCACGCCCAGATCGCGGGCCTTCAGCACCATGTCCTTCTGGGCATGGTTGGTCAGGAAGATGACGGGTGTGCGCCGGCCCAGCTCTTCCTTCTGCCGCAATTGCTGCAGGAAGGTCAGCCCGTCCATGGGCGCCATCTCGATATCGCAGATGATCACGTCGGGCTTGCGTTCCAGCGCCAGGGTCAGGCCGCCAGTCCCCTCATCCGCCTCAAAAATCTGATTGAATTCAAGCTGCTTCAGGATGCGGGACACGACGGTCCGGATGAAGGCCTGATCCTCAACGATCAGGGCATTCATACGACTGAAGCTGCTGAAACCCACCATCGCACTTTTCCCCATGGACGCGCATACATACGGGTTCTTGCGACCCCGTACCGCCCTAGTTGACTACAAGGCATCGATGGCGGCAACCACCCGATCAATCATGCCGGGTATTTTCAGGGCATTTGTGCGCGCATCCGCATAGTCCCCCTGTTTCAGGGAGCGCTCAATATTGTCGGCCAAGGCGCCAAGGGCGGGGGCGCCGCCATTCTTCGCAACACCGGCCAGGGCATGGATGCCGCGCCTTGCTGCTTCCATATCGTCGCTGGCGAAGCCTTTCTCCGCCTCTGCCCGCAAGGTGTGAAGAGAGCTGGTAAACTCCGCCAGGAACCCACGCGCATCACCATCCAGGCCGCCGAAAAGATCGATGGTCATGGCCGGGTCGAAGATTGCTGCTTCTGCCGGGGCCGCTGCCGATTGTGCTGTCGGCACCGCCGTTCCCAGCCAGCGTGACAGGCAGCGTTCCAACTGTGTCAGGTCCAGCGGCTTGGACAGGAAATCATCCATGCCCGCATTGATGCAGCGCTGATCCTCACCCGCCATGGCATTTGCCGTCAGGGCAATGATGGGCAGACGCGGCAATCCGTCCTCTGCCTCGCGCGCTCGGATGGCGGCAGTCAGTTCATACCCGTCCATCACCGGCATGTTGCAGTCGGTCAGCAGCAGCCCATGCGCGCCAGGCCGCCAGGCCGCCAGCGCCGCCGCCCCATCGGCATGGATTTCAACCGCGAATCCAAGGATCGATAGCTGGCGGCTGATCACCATCTGGTTCACCCGCTGATCCTCGGCCACCAGGATCAGACGACCCTGGGCCGCGGCCTCGTCGGGGCTGGGGGCGGCGACGGCCGCTCGCGGTGCTGCCGCGGTGACCGGCATGCTGCCAGCCAGCCGGTTGGCGGCAACAGCAACAGCTCTGAACAGGGCGGACCGGCGCAGGGGGCGGGCCACCAGCTGCGTTCCGACCGGAATGTCGACCGACCGGCGCGAATCCGCGTCGGCAATCACGACGGCGGGCAGGGGGCCATCCGGCACCGGCCAGGGGGCACCGCTGCGCCCGGCACAGATGACCAGATCCGCCGATGGTGTGCCCGCATCCATGGGCACCGCACCCGCCTGCACCAGATAGGCGCTGACCGTCTGCGCCAGTTCCGGTTCGGCGATGTCGAGTGCCACATGCAGGCCGGCAATGTCAGCAGAAGCTGTCCCATCCGATGTTCCCTGATCGGAAACTTCCAGATCCAGCGTGAACCAGAAGGTGGAGCCGTGGCCCGGCACGCTGTCCAGCCCGATATGGCCCTTCATCAGTTCGATCAGGCGGCGGCTGATGGATAGGCCCAGGCCGGTACCACCGAACCGGCGGCTGGTCGATACCTCCGCCTGGGCAAAGGGCTGGAACAGCTTGGCCTGTTGGTCCGGCGCGATGCCGATGCCGGTATCGGTAACGGCCACACGGATGCGGGCCACGCCGGGGGCTGCGTCGGGATGACGTTCCGCCCGGACCATGACCCCACCTTGTTCGGTGAACTTGATGGCATTGCCGGTGAGGTTGAACAGGATCTGGCGCAGCCGCACCGGATCACCCATCAGTGCGGGCGGAATCGCTGGATCGACATGAAGATCGAAGGACAGGCCTTTCTTGCGCGCTGCCGGGGCCAGAGTGTCGGCCACCCCTTCCATGATGGCACCGATATCGACCGGATGCCGGTCGATATCCATGCGACCGGCCTCTATCTTCGAGAAATCCAGAATGTCGTCGATGATGCGCAGCAGGGCGCCCGCCGAATCCTGCGCCGTCAGCAGCATGTCACGCTGATCGGCATCCAGCGGCGTATGGCCCAGCAGTTCCAGCATACCCAGCACCCCGTTCATCGGTGTGCGGATCTCATGGCTCATGGCGGCCAGGAAGCTGGATTTCAGCTTCGACGCGCTCTCGGCCATGCGGGCGCTGCGGATATTGTCATAGGACCGCAACCCCGTGATGATGGTGATGAACAGCTTTTCCGACGTCAGTTCTGTCTTCGACTTATAGTCGTTGATGTCATAGTTGACGATGACATCGCGCACCGGGGCCTGACCCGGCTGCCCCGTGCGCAGAATCAGGCGCGTATCGGTATTGGAAAATTCCTCACGGATGCGGCGCGCCAGGCGCAGGCCGGCATCATCCGTCTCCATCACGATATCCAGCAGGGCGACGGCAATATCCTCGCGCCGGCGGAAGACATCATCCGCCTCATTCCCCGACCGGGCGGTCAGCAGTTCAAGCGGGCGGTCCTTATAACGCAGCTTGGATAGGACCAACCGCGTCATGATGTGCACTTCCTCGTCGTCATCAACGACCAGGACGGGCCAGGGCGGGAGAGGCGGCGGGGCGACAGGGGCCGCGGCGTTCACGCCCTCTGACGCGCCGAACAGCGCATCATCATCTTCTGGGGCGAACAGGTCATCCGCGTCATCACCACCCATGAATGCACAACCTTCCCTGCGAACCTGCCGCTCACTATGCGGAACCAAGTTTAAACGCAACGTTAACCAACAGCCTCGCGACAAAGCGTCTGCGTCAGTAATGCAAGCAGCATATCAGGGCTTTATGTCGATTTCCCGTGCGAACGCGACAGGGGACTTGCCCCTGCCGCGCGTTTCGGCTAGGCGTGTGCCTGACGGAAGTGTGGCCGAGTGGTTTAAGGCAGCGGTCTTGAAAACCGCCGTGGGGCAACTCACCGTGGGTTCGAATCCCACCGCTTCCGCCACCCTCCCTCCATCATATCTGTGTTTACCAACGCCTCTTCGCAGCACCGAATGGTGGGCGCTTCACCAGCGGCTTGGGCGGCGGGGGTGGGGGAGGCGGCGGCGGAGGGGGCGGAAGATCAGCCGTCACCTTCTCTCCGGCGGCCATCTGGGCCAGCGCCTGCATCAGGGTGCGTGCGCCCGCCATGCGGGTCTCTTCCGAATCCCAGGGGCGCAGGAAGACCAGCTTATGGTCGGTGGGACGCAACTTGGCCGTGCCCGCCTGCTTCTGGATGAACTCCACCAGCTTGGCCGGATTCTTGAAACTGTTATTGCGGAATCCGACGGTGGCGCCCTTCGGACCTGCATCCAGATTGGAAACACCCGCCTCCCGGCACAGACGCTTGATCTCCATCAGGCGCAGCAGGTTATCGACCTCTGGCGGCATCTGGCCGAACCGGTCGATCAGTTCTACGCCGAACGCCTCCACCTCTTGCTTGCTGTCCAGGTCGGACAGTCGGCGGTAAAGGGTAAGGCGTACGCCCAGATCGGGGACGTAGCTTTCCGGGATCAGGACGGGCATGCCCAATGCGATCTGCGGCGACCAGGCGTCTTCGGCCACCTGCAAGTCCGACAGGCCACCGCGTGCGGCCTCCACCGCCTCTTCCAGCATCTGCTGGTACAGTTCCACGCCGACCTCACGGATCTGGCCCGACTGTTCCTCGCCCAGCAGGTTGCCGGCACCACGGATATCCATGTCATGGCTGGCCAACTGGAAGCCGGCACCCAGGCTGTCCAGCGTTTCCAGCACATGCAGGCGCTGCTGCGCCGTGGCGGACAGGACCGTCTTGGGCTGATAGGTGAGATAGGCGTAGCCGCGCACCTTGGAACGGCCCACGCGACCCCGGATCTGGTACAGCTGCGCCAGACCGAACAGGTCGGCGCGGTGGACGATCATGGTGTTGGCGCGCGGGATGTCCAAGCCGCTTTCGATGATGTTGGTGGCCAGCAGCACGTCATATTTGCCATCGTCGAAGGCCGTCATCACGTCCTCCAGCTCCGTCGCCGCCATCTGGCCATGGGCGGTGATGAGCTTCACCTCCGGCACCAGTTCCTCCAGCCGGACCCGGACCTTGTCCAGATCCTCCAGGCGCGGGCAGACATAGAAGCTCTGCCCGCCCCGGTGATGTTCGCGCAGGATCGCTTCGCGGATCACCACGGGATCAAAGGGCAGGACGAAGGTGCGCACGGCCAGACGGTCAACGGGCGGCGTGGCAATCACGGACAGTTCGCGCACGCCCGAAAGGGCCAATTGCAAGGTGCGGGGAATGGGCGTGGCGGACAGAGTCAGCACATGCACATCGGCCCGCAGTTCTTTCAGCCGTTCCTTCTGCTTCACGCCAAAATGCTGTTCCTCGTCCACGATGACCAGGCCCAGGCGTTTGAAATCCAGGCCTTTGCCCAGCAAAGCATGGGTGCCGATGACGATATCGACAGTACCATCGGACACGCCCTGCTTGGTCAGGTTGGCGTCCTTGGTGGTGACCATGCGCGACAATTGGCCGATGCGGACCGGCAGACCCGCAAACCGCGCCTCGAACGTGCGGGCATGCTGTCGCGCCAGCAGGGTGGTGGGCACCACCACCGCCACCTGACGGCCCGCCATGACGGCCAGGAAGGCGGCACGCAGCGCCACCTCTGTCTTGCCAAAGCCGACATCGCCGCAGATCAGGCGGTCCATGGGCTTGCCCGACCCCATATCCTCGATCACATCATCAATGGCCCGCAACTGGTCGTCCGTCTCCGCATAGGGGAAACGGGCGCAGAACTCATCCCAGGCGCCATCCGGGATGGGCACGGCATCGGCCCGGCGCAGGGCGCGTTCGGCGGCGATGCGGAGCAGCGCGTCGGCCATATCCTTCAGACGGCGCTTGACGCGGGCCTTACGTGACTGCCAGCCGGCCCCGCCCAGCTTGTCCAGCGTGGCCCCCGCCTCCTCGCTGCCATAGCGGGACAGGACCTCGATATTCTCCACCGGCACATACAGCTTGTCGCCACCATCATAGATGAGGCGCAGGCAATCATGCGGGGCACCGCCAACGGTCAGGGTTTCCAGTCCGTCATATTTGCCGATGCCATGGTCGATATGGACGACGAAGTCGCCGGGGTTCAGCGACGCGGCTTCCGCAATGAAATTGGCGTTGCGGCGCTTCTTCTTGGATCCCGCCCGCACCAGACGGTCGCCCAGGATATCCTGTTCGGTAATCACGGCCAGACCTGGGGCCGTAAAGCCATGGTCCAGCGGCAGGACGATCAGCGCCGCCGTGCCCTTGTCCAGCGTCAGCAGATCGGCCCAGGCATCCACGGCCTTCAGCCGCGTCAGCCCATGTTCCTTCAGCACCGACAGCAACCGGTCGCGCGACCCGGTGGTGTAGCCGGCGATGACGGGGGTCCGCCCATCGCGGGTCAGCGCCTCGATATGCTCGCGCAGCACATCATAGACATTGACGCCAGACTGCACGCGCGCCTCGGCAAAATCGCGGCCCTTGCGACCGCCGCCATCCACCATGTCCTTGTTGGACGTCTCACCCTCAATCGCGGCGAAGGGCGAAAGCTGGGCCACGGCGCGCGCGGCCAGATGCCGGTCGAACGTGTCGCCATCCAGGAACAGCAAGGAAGGGGGAATGGGCTTATAGGCCGGGTTGCCGGATTTCTTTTCCGCCTCCACCATGGTCCGGCGGGCGTTGTAGAAATCCTGGATCTGCTCCAGCCGCTCGTCGCGCGCCTGTTCGACATTGGGGTCCAGCGTCACTGACGCGTCGGGCAGATAATCGAACAGGGTTTCCATGGAGCTGTGGAACAAGGGCAGCCAATGTTCCATGCCCGCATGCTTGCGCGCCGCACTGACCGCCTCATACAGCGGGTCGTCATCCATGACGGCCCCAAAATGTTCGCGATAGCCGGTGCGAAAGCGCTGGATCGACATTTCATCCAGGAACACCTCTGACATCGGCGTCAACAGGAATCCGTCGCGCTTATCGACCGTCAACTGCGTCATGGGATCAAAGCTGCGCACCCCGTCCAGATCATCCCCGAACAGGTCCAGGCGCAGCGCCTCTCCACTGCCGGGCGGGAACAGGTCGATGATGCCGCCGCGGATGGCGAACTCCCCCGGCTCCCGCACCGTCTGCGCGCGGATATAGCCATTCTGCGACAGAAACCGCTGAAGCTCCGCCACATTGATGCGGGAACCGACTTTGCCGGCGAAGCTGGCATTACGGAAGGCCAGACGGGGGGGCAACTTCTGCACCACGGCATTGACGGTGGTCAGCACCAGGAACGGCTTGCCGGAATTGGGCCGCAGCAGCCGCGTCATGGTGGTGATGCGCTGTGCCACGATCTCCCCATTGGGGGAGATGCGGTCATAGGGCAGCACGTCCCAGGCCGGGAAATGCAGCACCTCCACATCCGGTGCGAAGAACGCCACCACTTCTGCCAGCCGCGCCGCGCGGGCATCATCGCTGGCGATATGCAGCAGGCCCGCCGACCCACCCCGCTTCGCCAGCGCTGCCAGCAAACGCGCATCCTGCCCATCCGGCGCGCCGGACAGCAGCATGCGGCGCGGATGGCCCAGGTTAAGGGCGATGTCGGGCGTGGGGATCATGCTCATGACAAGGGCGCTTCACAGCTATCGGCAAAGATGCGGCGGGTATAGCAGGGTTCGCGGCCGATGGGAACAAAAGGGGGACGCCCTCCCATGTGGCGTCAGCCCTGCTTGTCGACAGCCTTGATCCAGAAGACCGCACAGTAATCGATGGGCTGGATATGTTCGGTGATCCCGTGTGCGTCGCGGAAATCATGCACGGCCTGTTTGCAGGCCGGGATGATGTTGTAATCATCGACGATGATCACCCCGCCGGGGGAGACCTTGTGGTACAGGTTCGTCAACCCGTCCATTGTCGATTCATACATATCGCCGTCAAGGCGCAGCAAGGCCAGTTTCTCGATGGGGGCGGTGGGAAGCGTGTCCTTGAACCAGCCCTTCAGAAACTTTACCTGATCGTCCAGCAGGTCGTATTTCTGGAAATTGGCCTGCACTTCTTCCAGGCTGATGGCCAGTTCGGCATATTTCGACAAATCGTCGTACTTGGCATCTTCGGGATATTGTTCGGCGTTGATGGGCGGCAGCCCTTCGAAACTGTCGGCTACCCAGACGGTGCGGTCGGTCACATTCAGGGCGGCCAGGATGGCGCGCATGAAAATGCAGGCACCACCGCGCCACACGCCGGTTTCAATCAGGTCGCCGGGGATATTCTCCCGCACCACATGGACGACGGCATCGCGCAGATTATTCATCCGCTTTTCACCGATCATCGTATGGGCTTTCAGGGGCCAATCATGGCCCACCTCCCGGTGAAACCGGCTGAACGGCTGGCCATAGGGGCCGCAGCCGGGGTCCTCATAGATCAATCCCGTCAGACACTTCTTCATCAAGTCGATGTAAAGAAGACGGGGATCGGTCTGCACCATCATGGAACCTCAAGGCTGGGGCGGCGGCCGGAACGGCTGACAATGCCTTGCACCATCTCTGCTTGTTCCGGCCTGATCCTGTCAAGCGGACCGGTTCACTTTACCTCAACCGCGTAGGTGGCGACATCCGGCGTGGTCTTGATCAGGCCGCGCGCCTTCAGGAACTGCGCGAACCGGTCATAGCGGGCATTGTCCAGCGCGCGCGGGCTGTGGGCGAAGCGGGCGACGCTGTCCTTCCAGGCACGCTTGTTCAACTCTGTATCCAGATCCTTGCGACCCTTGATGAACAGGCCCCAGGCCTCGTCCGGGTGGTTGATTAGGAACTGTGTGCCGCGTTCCACGGCGTTCAGCAAGCGGCCAATGCGCGGGTCGTTCACCTTGTTCTTGGCCGTGATGAAGACCAGTTCGTCATAGGCGGGCACACCCTCTTCCTCGGGGAAGAAGGCGCGGCCTTCCTTCTTCTCGATCGCCATCTGGTTCAGTTCAAAATTGCGGTAGCCGCCGACAATGGCATCCACCTGACCCGCGAACAAAGCCGGCGACAGGGAGAAATTGACGTTGATCAGGGTCACGTCCTTCAGGGACAAACCGTGCTTTTCCAGCATGGCGCCCAGCAGCGCATCCTCGAACCCGCCGACGGAGAAGCCGACCTTCTTGCCCTTCAGGTCCTTGATGGACTTGATCGGGCCATCCTTCAGCACGATGACGGTGTTCAGCGGCGTGGCGACCAGGGTGCCGACGCGCACCACGGGCAGGCCGGCATCCACCTGCAAATGCAGCTGCGGCTGATAGGAGATGGCGATATCGCCCTGGCCAGCGGCCACCAGGCGCGGCGGATCGTTGGGATCGGCCGGTGCGATCATCTCCACCGTCAGCCCTTCATCCTTGAAGTAGCCCTTCTCCTGCGCGACAAAGAGCGGGCCATGGTCCGGGTTCACAAACCAGTCCAGCAGCACCGTCATCTTGTCCTGTGCCATCGCGGGCAGGGCGCTGCTGAGACTGGCGGTCATGGCCGCGGCCACGGCCATCGCGCGCATCCAACGCATCTTCATCGTGTTTCTTCCTTGTTCATCACGCTGTCAGGCAGCCAGGGCAAGGCCCGGCGAACGGTAAGATCGACCAGCAGCCACAGGCCAACGGCCAGCAGCGCCAGAATGAAAAGGGCGGCAAAGGTCAGGTCGGTCTGTACCCGCGCTGTCGAGTGCAGCATCAGGTAGCCCAGCCCCGCCGACGCCCCGACCCATTCCCCGACAACGGCCCCAATGGGGGCTACCGCCGCAGCCATGCGCAGGCCGGACCCAAGCGCCGGTAAGGCCGCTGGCATGCGGATATGGCGCAAGATGGTCCAGGGGCTGGCCCCCATGGTGCGCGCCAGATCAAGCCAGCCGGGGTCGGTGCGGCGCAGCCCGTCATAGAAGCTGGCAGTCACGGGGAAGAAGATGATCAGCGTGGCCATCGCCACCTTGGACGCCATGCCATAGCCGAGCCACAGCACCAGCAGCGGGGCAATCGCGAACACCGGCACCGCCTGACTGGCCAGCAGCAGCGGCAACAGCCAGCGCCGCGCTGCCGATGATGCCGTGAGCGCCAGTGCCGCCAGCCCGCCGCAGACCGTGCCCAGGATCAGGCCCAGCACAATTTCCAGCAGCGTGTATCCTGCATGTTCGGCCAGTAGCGCCCAGTCATCAACCAGACGTAGCGCCACCCGTTCCGGTCCCGGAAGGATGAAATGCGGCAGGTCCGCCAGCCGCACCAGCAGTGCCCAGGCCAGGATCAGCCCCGCCATCGTCACGATACCGCGCAGGAAACGACTGGCCTTCATGCCGCATCTCCCCCGCCGCGCAGGCGCGACAGCAATTCACCCTGCTGCATCAGCAACGCCTGCTGATCCGGTGCGCGCGGCGTATCGCCAGCGGGGGTCAGCGGCGTGGACAGACGCGCCGGGGTACCGCTCAAGACGAATACCTGATGGCCCAGGCGCAAGGCCTCCATCGGGTCATGCGTCACCATGATGACCGTTCGGCCCGACAGAAGGCGCGCCGCAAGGTCCTGCATATCCAGCCGGGTGATGGCGTCCAACGCGGAAAAGGGCTCGTCCATCAGCACGATGGGCCGGTCTTCGAACAGGGTGCGGGCCAGGGCCGCGCGTTGCCGCATGCCACCCGACAGCGCATCTGGTCGGTCGCCTGCGCGATCCCCCAGACCGACATGGTCCAGAAGGTTCATGGCCCGCGCCCGCTCCGCAGCACCCACCCGGCCTCCCCGCAGCTTGACGCCCAGCGTCACATTCTCCAGCACGCTGGCCCAGGGCAGCAGCAAATCCTGCTGCCCCATCCAGGCGATGCGGCCAGACAGCGGTTTGCCATCATCGGCGGTGACGGTGCCTGTACCGGTCAGCAGCCCGGCAATCAGGCGCAGCAGGCTGGATTTGCCAACCCCGCTGGGACCCAGCAGGCAGGTGGTCATGCCCCCCGGTGCCCGCATCGACAGCCCGCTGAACAGCAGACGCCCACCAAAGCCGATGGCGGCGTCGGAGACCTGGATGGCGGGGGCGGGCGGGGCGATCGCGGGCCCCGGAACATCAATCATGGATCACTGTCCCTACGCCGGTATCAGCCGGATCAGGTTCCAGGGGTCGTCCCGTACAGGACCTCTCAGCCGACCATCGGCTCCCCCCAGTGAGGTTGGTTGGTTATGGCAAAGCGTTGAACTGGCTGCAAGGTCATTGGTGCTGACGCTGGTCGGGTCAATGGTTCTTGCGCAAAGATGCAAGCCGTTATCAAATCACCCTATCGGAAACAGGAGAAACCATGCGCAAGCCTTTGATCCTCGTCGCCCTTCTGTCGGCCCTGACCGCGACCGCCCAGGCCGCCACCCTGCCGGAGGGGCCGGCTTTGCGCGCGGCGATTGAAAAGGCCGATGCAGAATTTTTCGCCCTGTTCTTCGAAGGCTGCGATCCGGCCCGTGTTGCCACCATGCTGACCCCGGATTTTGAGATGTATCACGACAAGGGCGGGGAGGTGGCGCGTGCCGCCGCACCCTTCGTGGCCGAATACAAGAAAGGCTGCGAGGAAAAGAAGAAGCCCGATGCCTGGCGCTCACGTCGCGAACTGGTGCCGGGTACCATGACCCTGCATCCCATTGCCGGCGTTGGGGTGATCGAACAGGGCGATCATGTCTTCTATGAACGCAAGGGCGATGGCCCGGAAAAGCTGGTGGGAAAGGCCCGTTTCACGCAGCTTTGGCGGCTGGAGGCCGACGGCTGGAAACTCTCCCGCGTCTTCTCCTACGATCACGAAGCCGTGAAATAATTTTCCGCCTCTTGTGCCATGTGGCGGCGCAACATAAGTTGCGTTCATCATGCCCGACAGCGCCGCCCCGCTCCTCTCATCCGTCGCGACGACACGCCCGCTTTACCTGGGCGGTGAGATTTATCGCCATTCCAGTTACGGCAAGAAACACCCGCTTTCCATTCCGCGCGTATCGGTGGCAACTGATCTGGCCCGCGCCATGGGCTGGCTGGATGATGCCGTCTACCTCGACAGCCCGATGGCCACGCCTGAACAACTGGCCCGTTTCCATGACCGCGACTATATCGCGGCGGTACAACGGGCGGAGCGGGATCAGAAGGTCGATCTGGATACGGCCCTGCGCTATGCCCTGGGCAAGCTGGAAAACCCCGTATTCCCGGAAATGTACCGACGCCCCGCCATCGCCGCCGGTGCCGCCATCCTGGCCGCCGATCTGGTGCGCGATGGTGGTGTGGTGCATTCACCGGCCAGCGGCACGCACCATGCCCGCCCCGCGCGGGCCAGCGGCTTCTGTTTTTTCAACGCACCCGTCCTGGGCATCATGGCGCTGCTGGATCAGGGGCTGGACCGTATCCTTTATGTCGATCTCGACGCCCATCATGGCGACGGGGTGCAGGATGCCTTCCATGATGATGAACGCGTCCTGACCATTTCCACGCATGAGGAAGGGCGCTGGCCGCATACGGGCAAGCTGGATGACCGGGCCGGCGGCATGGCCCGCAATATCCCGCTGCCCGCCGGCGTGAATGATGATGAATTCCGCCATGTGGTGGAGGAAGCAATCATCCCGCTGGCCGTCGCCTATCGGCCCCAGGCCATGATGATCCAGACCGGCGCCGATGCCCTGGCTGATGATCCCTTGTCGCGCCTGTCTTTGTCCAATCGCGCCTTGTGGCGGGCGGTGGGTGATCTCGTGGGGCTGGCCCCGCGCACCATCGTGGTTGGCGGTGGCGGCTATAATCCCTGGTCGGTGGGCCGTGCCTGGGCCGGCATCTGGGCTGTCCTGAACGGCATCGACCCGACGGAAGCCGCCCTGACCCCCGCTGCGGCCGACGTGCTGAAATCACTGACCTGGGACCGGCGGGAGGGACGCAACCCGCCCCGCCGCTGGATGGAAACGCTGGTCGATCCGCCGCATGAAGGCCCCATCCGCGACATGGTGCGGCAGGCCGCAGCATCCGTGCGCGACCTGTGGTAAGACAGAACCCATCTTAACCCCGCGCCGGGATCCATCATGCTGCTGCGCCGTCTGGCCCTTGCCCTGCTGCTGTCCCTGTCCCCTGTCTTCCTGCCCGTCGCCATCCCTGATGCCGCCGCCCAGATGGGGCCGCAGACGGGCCTGAACCGCGACAATCTGGTGATTGAAACCAAGGGCGGCCAGCGCCACAGCTTCAATGTCGATCTGGCCTTGACCCCGCAGCAGCAGGCCATCGGCCTGATGTTCGTGGAGAAGATGGCGGATGAGAAGGGGATGCTGTTCCTGAATGATCAGGAAAGCAAACTGTCCTTCTGGATGAAGAACACCCTGATCCCGCTGGACATCATCTTCATCGATGCCAAGGGCTATATCCTGAACATCCAGCATGGCAAGCCGCTGGACCTGACGCCGCTGCCCTCCGCCGGGCCCGCGCTGGCGGTGCTGGAACTGAATGGCGGGCTGTCGGCCAAGCTGGGGATCAAGCCGGGGGACCGGCTGCTGCATCCCGCCTTTGGGGTACGCCGTCCGTAACCATCATGCGCCACGCGGGCAACTGAGGCCTCTGAACGCCCGAAACCAGCGCATTTCCAATCGGATACGACGTGGTAAACTGGCGTATGGCTTTCTATACGCCCCCTTTGCAGCGACTGCCCACGCCGGTGACGCCCCCGTCGAAGGACCGGCACGTCCTGGGCGTCAACCGGATTGAGGAGCGGCAGCGGCGGGAGGAGAAGGGACGGGAAGGACGCAGCCTTCGTCATCGCCTGATTGATCTCGTGATGGATGAGGTCGAAAGCCTGCCCGACCTGACCACACCGCAGAAGCAGCGTATCCGCAACAATCTGGGCCGCTTTGCCGAGCGGCAGCCCGATCACGCGCCAGACCATCCGCCACCGCCGCCGCCAACGCCAGAACAGTCACTGGCCGCGCTGACGGCAGGGGAAGAAATGCCGCCGGATGCCGCGGCCCCGCCGGCCGTCGGCGATGAGGTCGATGCGGTACAACTGGCGCAGCAGATGCAGATCCTGTTGGGTTTGCACAGCGAACGCGCCACCAAGATTTCAAACTACATCCATGCCCTGATGGCCGTCACCCCGGACAGCCATCAGGTAGACCTGGATATCTGACGCCGGCCCTTACTTCCCCAGCGCCTTGATCAGTTCGCCCATATTCTTGACAAACGCGGCGGTGGAGATGCCTTCCACCGGGTAATCGGCATTGTAGGGTGACGTGTCATACAGGTCGCCCACACGCGTCGCCCGGTATTCGCCGCCGGTCGGCGTGGCCGGCCCGTCGCCGATATAAGGGTTCGATACGGCGGTCAGCTTCACCGGCCAATATCCGCGCGGGTTCAGGCCCCGGATCAAATCGGCCAGCTTGTCGGCACCCGCCACCTTCTCCGCATTGTCCGTCTTCATCATGTCGAAGACATCGACATCGCGCAGCGTGAAATAGCGGGGCAGCTTGTAGGTACCGGGCTTGGCCAGCATGGGCGAGCCCTTGGAAATCTCTTCGCCCTTCGTGGCCGCCAGCTTCTGATATTCCGTACGCAGGGCTGCGGTGTCGATGGACCGGAAGGACCCGTAATGGGCAATCACCTCATTCGGGCTGTCGCTGGTGTAATATTCGCCATTCACCACGTTCGACCCGCGCCGATGCAGATATAGCGGCTTGTCCGTGCCGATGGCCAGGAAGGTCGGGTGCGTACGGCCCTGGGTCCGCAGGCTGGGCGGCGATTGCACCTTGTCCAGCCAATCCAGCGCCTCGGGTACGCGCGCCAGATATTTTGCATCGCCGGTCAGACGGTAGAAGTTCAGTAACTGCTTGATATTGTTGGCCGTCGTATGGGTGGCAAAGGCCTCTGGCTCATAGGTGCGGGCACCGGTCGGCTTCAGGTCGGTGGTGCGGTGCTGCAGGCCCCAGGCGGGCTGCGGCTGCGGCTGCTGCGTGGCGATGAAAATGTCCATGCCGCGCCGGATCGGGTCGATCAGCTTCTTATCGCCCAGCACCTGATAGGCGAAGATCAGCACCTCCAGATTTTCGCCCGATACATCATCGTTGAAGGTGATGTAGCCGGTATAGTCCGGCTTGCCATGCAGGCCGCCATCCTTGACCAGGGGGAAGCGCTGCGGCCAGCCGCCATTGGGATATTGCGCGTTCAGGATGAAGCCCAGCGCCTTGTCCAGCGCCTTCTTGATGCCCTTATCCTTCTTCTCCAGGTACAGGCGCAGCAGGAACTGCGTCGCCTCGGCGGTGCCGGCATCGTCGAATGTGCCGTTGCCGTAGTAATGATGGAATTCCTCCATCCGCCAGGCATTCTTGCCATAGGTATCGTACCAGCGCTTCAGCGAGTCCTCGCCGGCCGTATCGATGACGTAGTTCCAGCCACCGCTTTCCAGCTGCCCCTTGATCAGCGCATCTGCCGTCTTCATGGCGGCATCCAGGTACCAGGCGTCACCCGTGGCGTGCCAGGCGTCCAGGAACAGATGCCCCATGGTGGGCGTGCCCGGTGGCTGCACCCAGATCATGGTTTTGTTGGCTTCCAGCTCACCCCAGCGGCGGGAGAAGTCGGGCAGATATTGCCAGACATAGCCGCCATTGACGGCCGCCTCCTCCATCATGAACCGGGCCGCCCGCTTCATGGTCTCCAGGATTTCCGCGCGGCTGGGTGCCTGTACAGCCTCCTGCGTGGCGGGGCTGCTGGTGGCGGACTGGGCATGGCCGGGCAGGGCCAGCATCAGCGGCAGGCAGGCACAGATCAAGGCACGCTTGAAAGCGGCAATGGACATTCGAACGTCTCCGGGCTTCGCTCCATCGGTGGCTCTGCCGGCCACCTCTCAAGCCCCGAGTAAATCACACATGACACCGGTTTCCTAGTCTGATCATGTGTCAAATTGTTACCGGTGTCAGTTGGTCACTGAGAAAACGGGCCGGTATCTCCGGCCCGTTTCGCTGGTGATCGTCAGAACCGCACAGTCCCCATCAGCACCCATTCCCGTGGCGGCTGCGGGAAATAGGCGAAGGGACCGTCATTATTGGCCACCACCGTGTTGACCCTGCGGTCGAACAGGTTGCGCCCCGTCAGGGTGAGGTCCAGCCCATCCAACGCCGTCCAGGTGATGGCGGCATTGGTCAGCATATAGCCGCCGGCCTTACGGCTGTTGGCGCCGTCATAGGCGTAATCGCCGGAGATATCGGCCCAGGCGCGCAGGGTAACGGGGACATCTGGCACCGCCTGCACAATCTCCACCCGCCCGGCATGGCGCGGCACGCCCGCCACATCCTTGCCGGTGAAATCGAAGGGGCGGTTGGTGTCCGGCTCCAAGAAGGCGTTCTCCGTCCAGATGGCTTCGGTAAAGCCATAAGTCAGGTTCACCGCCGTACCGTTACCCAGATCGGCGGATGCCTCCACCTCCACACCGCGCGACCGTTGCCGGCCGTTATTGATGGTCCGGGCAGAGCCGCCGACAGGCAGAAGCTGAAGCAGGTCGGAGCGGCGAAGCTGATAGGCGGTAATGCTGGCCGTGAAGCGCCCATCCGCCGTCTGGCCCTTCAACCCCGCCTCGATATTGCGGGCGATCTCCGGGTTCAGATCCTTATTGCGGTTGCGGAAGGACCAGATGGGGCCAAAGCCAGGGCTGAACCCCTCGCCAAACGCCGCATAGGCGGTGAGCAGGTCATTGACCCGCCAGCGCAGTGATGCCTTGGGGCTGACATGGCTGTCGCTGTCCTTGACGGTGACCTCCGGGTCGGGGCCATAGCCACTGCCCGACGGACCGTAATGCACCTTGCGCTGAAACCGGTCCAGCCGCGCGCCAATACTGGCCGCCACATCGCCCCAATCACCATCGACCTGGGCAAAGGCCGCCTGCGTGCGGTTGCGGGCATTGGCGTTCAGCAGGTAATCCGACTGCCACAGGTTGGCATCGACATGCGCGCCGGTCTGGGCGTTGCGCCGCTGGGTATAGAAGCGGGGGCCGAAATCGAACTCCCCGGTCCAGGTCTCCACATGGTGGGCCTCCACCTGCTCCGCCGACAGACCAGCCAGAACGCGCCAGGTATCATTCAGGCGTGCATCCACCTGCTGTTCGGCAAAATAGGTATCGGTGCTGCCATCCACGCGGAAGCCGGTGAAATTCACGGTGCCGCTGGCCGGGTCATACGGGTTGAAGAAACCCTGTTTGCCAGCGGTGTTGGCGTGGCGGGCATGCAGGCGGGTGGTGCTGGTGACATTCTCCGTCACCGCGCTGGACAGCACCGCCGTGCCCGTCCACATCCGCTTGTCAAAGCCGGCCCCATCCTGGTTCCAGTTGCCCTTGCGCCCGCCGGGCAGAGCGACGGGGATGCCGTTCGCATCGGTCGGTAACTCACCGGCCAGCCCCTGTTCGGTATTCACATAGGTGCCGGTCAGATTCAGCACCGTGGCCTCGGTCAGGTCGAGACGCTGTTTCACGAACAGGGTCTGTTCCTCGCGATCCGTACGGTCGCGCCAGCCATCCGACCCCTGCGCCTGCGCAGAGATCAGGATGGCGCCAACATCGCCGGTCGGGCGCTGCACCATGGCGGCGGCGTTCCACCAATTGTGTGAGCCATAGCCGGCCTGGGCCTGGGATAGCGGCTCGTCCGTCACCTCGCGGGTGATGTAATTAATGGTGCCGGCAATGGCGCCACGGCCATAAAGGGCGCTGGTGGGCCCGCGCACCACATCGACCTGTCCGACAACGCCAAAGGGCAGTTGCTCCAGGTCCACCTCATCATCGCCGGTGACGAAGGGCACGCCATCCATCAGCACGGTGATGGTGTCGTTATGCACCCGGTTGGGCACACCACGGATGGTGATGTCGGTATAGGTGCCCTGGTCGTTGGTCTTAACGACAAGTCCGGGCAGGCCGCGCAATTCTTCCCCGATGAAACGGGTTGCCTTGGCCTCAAAGTCATTGCGGTCCACGCGGGATACGCTGGCCGGGATATCGCGGATGGTCGTGGCGCGGCGGGTGGCGGTGACGACGATCTCGTCAAGGTTCGTGCCAGGGGGGGCCGTTTCTGCCATGGCGGGAAGCGACAGGGCCATAACAGCGGTCGTCGCGGACAGAATACGGGCGTAGCGGTAGGCAGGGTGTTTCATGGGTTGCGGAACCAATGTCTGGGGTTCGATCAGGATTCCGCGCCTGAATTCACGAAATTTTCTGTCTCTGCAAGAAAAAGCGCACGGGGGGCAGGGTTGCGTCAGGTTTTTTCTTCTACGAACGGATTGCTGCCATCCCGCGTCTCCACCTCGATCACCCATAGATCGGGGTCGCGTTTCACATGGCGTTCCACGAATTCCCGTGCCGCCATTTCATCGATCATCTCGCCATTGGCCCCCGGCTGCCAGCCAAGCCTGCCGCTGATATCGCGGCCCTGGCTGAACATGCGGCTGCCCTGAAACGGCACCGTGATCTTCAACAGGATCAGGCCGCTTTCCCGCTCCCCCTTGCGCAGCACATAGGCCGGCACGCCTGCCGCCGACAGGCGCCAGAGATGACTTTGCACAAACAGATGGGTGGGCAGGCGTTCTTCCATGGTCTGCGGGTCCTGTTCGCGCTCGACTTCAAACGCTTGTTCGATTTGAATGGGTATCGCCTCTAACCACCATGTCCGGACCCGCCATGCAAGCCCCGACCGCCCCGCTGTTCAACCGCGCGCTGCTGACCAATGATGATGGGATCGACGCGCCGGGCATGGCGGCCCTGATCGAAGCGGTGACACCGCTGGCGGCGGAGGTCTGGGTGGTGGCCCCCGAACATGACCAGTCGGGCGTGTCCCGCGCCATCAGCCTGCACGGCCCCTTACGCGTTCTGGAACGCGGCCCCCGTCGCTTTGCCGTCACCGGCACGCCCAGCGACTGTGTGGTGATCGGGCTTAGCCACATCCTGAAGGACAATCCGCCCGACATCGTGTTTTCCGGCATCAACCGCGGCGCCAATATCGGGGAGGAGGTGGGCTATTCCGGGACCGTCAGCGCCGCCTTGATGGCCCGACTGTGCGGGTTGCCGGCCTATGCCATCAGTCAGGCCTGGCGCGACCGCAAGAATGTGCGCTGGCACACGGCCATATCGGGGCTGGAGGCCATTGTCCGCCGGTTCGGCACAGCACCGGCCAGCGTCTTGAATGTGAACTTCCCCGATGTGGAGCCGGAAGAGGTGGCGGGTGTGGCCATCACGCGGCAGGCCCCGCCGGGCAGCATGGCGATGGGCGTGGAAAGCCGGGAAGATACGCGCGGCTTCCCCTATCACTGGCTCTCCATCCGCCGCCATCCGGGGCAGGGGGCCGATGACACGGATATCGGCGCGCTGCGCCGCCGGGAAATCAGCGTCACGCCCATCGGCTTCGACATGACGGACCATGCCACACTGGCGGCTCTGCGCGGCTAAAACAAAAAGGCCGCCCGGATTGCGCCGGGCGGCCCTTTCACACTCTACATCAAATCGAAGGATCAGGCGGCCTTGCTGCCCTTGCCTTCCGTGTGCATGTCGGCGGCGTCCGTGTGCATCAGCTTGCGGATCAGCGGGGAGGCGACGCAGACGGCGACGCCGATGCCACCGGCCCAGATCAGCAGGTCGTAGAACACGCCGGTATAGACCTTCAGGCTTTCCTGCGGCGACAGGACGGCCCCGCCCTCAGCACTGGCGCTGGCAGCATCGGCGATGAAGCCCGCCAGATAGTGGGCACCAGCCGACGACAGGAACCAGACACCCATCATCATGGCCGTGATGCGGGCCACCGACAGGCGGCTGATCATGGACAGGCCGACAGGCGACAGGCACAGCTCACCAGTGGTGTGCAGCAGATAGGCCAGCACCAGCCAGATCAGGCCGGTCTGCGCATCCTCACCCACGACAGCACCACCGACGACCAGCGCGCCGAAGCCAAGTGCCACCTGGATGATGGCCAGACCGAACTTCATCGGCGTGGACGGCTCCAGACCCTTGCGGGCCAGCGCCACCCAGCCCCAGCTGAACAGCGGGCCCAGCAGCACAATGAACATCGGGTTGAAGACCTGCACCACCGAGGCCGGAATGATCAGGCCGAACAGTGAACGGTCGGAATTGCGGTCAGCGAACAGGGTCAGCGAGGTGCCGGCCTGTTCAAACAGGGTCCAGAACACCACCGACAACGAGATCATGAGCATCATGGCGATCAGACGCTCGCGCTCGATCTTCGTGCACTGGGTGATGGAGAACCAGATCAGGCCAACCACAACCAGCGCCACGACCGACAGCAGCAAGGAGCCGACGACGTGATGGTTCTGCACCAGCTGCCAGTTAATGATCACGCCGATGACAGCGGCGATATAGATCATCCATTCCAGCGACAGGCCGAAGGCGCGCGGCTTGGACAGTTTCACCGGATCGGGTGCTTCGGAATTGCGGTACCACTTGGTGCCGCGCGCAAACACGATCAGGCCGAACACCATGCCGATACCGGCCAGACCGAAGCCGTATTTCCAGCCATAGGTCTCGCCCAGGTAACCGCAGGCGATGGTGGAGAAGAACGAGCCCAGGTTCACGCCCATATAGAAGATCGTGTAACCGGGGTCGCGGCGCGGATCGTCCTTGCTGCCATACAGCTTGCCGACCATGGTCGAGATGTTCGACTTCAGGAAGCCGACGCCGGTGATGATGAAGGCCAGCGACAGGAACATGATCTGGTCATAGGGCGACTGACGCACCACGACACCGTCAATGACCTGCGCGGGAGAGCCTTCAAACGCCATGCCGATATGGCCGCAGACCAGCAGGATGGCGCCCAGCATCACCGCCTTGCGGCTGCCCAGATACCGGTCGGCGATCAGGCCGCCGATCACCGGCATCGCATAGTTCAGGGAGGCGTAGCTGGCATAGATGAAGCCGGCGGTCCCGTCGCTATAGAGGAAATGCTTGACCAGATAGAGGGTCAGTAGTGCCCGCATGCCGTAGAAGGAGAAGCGTTCCCACATCTCGGCGAAGAACAGGGGCGCCAGACCACGCGGATGCCCGAAAAAACCCCGTTCGGGGTCGTTTGATATCCAAGCCATTGCAGCCTTGTTGTGTTTGGATGCTGAGGAAGGCGCCGCTATAGCATGTTTGTCATGTCCGACATAGGGGGCAACTGTATCGGCCTGTGATGGCCATCACAGGTTATCGACACTGCTCACCTCACACGAACAGCGGCCCCGTCTCAAAGCTGCTGCGCTTGCCCAAATCCTTCTCATGCCGCGCCAACCATTCATCGGCCGCCGCCCGGCCCGTATCGCGCAGGTCGGACAGGAAGCCCCAATCGGCATTCAGCTTGCTGGACACGCCCAGATGGCCCATCCGTTCCTCCGCCTCGATCCGGTGCAGATGGATGGACCGCATGCCAGACGCCTCTTCCGTCATCGCCCCCTTGGCCAGCAGCCGGTTTACCAGCTCGATCGAGCGCAATTCGCGCAGGAAGATGGAATTGAAGCTGACCTCATTCATGCGGTCGACAATAGCGGTGGGTGCCTTTGGCACGTCGGGCCGTTCGATGGGCGTGACCTGGATGATCAGGATATCGTTGGTCCGGCACTCCTTGATGAGCGGGTCCAGGACCGGGTTACCCATATAGCCGCCGTCCCAGTAATGCTCCCCGTCGATCCGCACGGCCTGGAACAGGAAGGGCAGGCAGGCGGCGGCCAGCAGGCAATCCACCGACAAATCCTTACCCTGGAACAGCCGCATGCGTCCCCGCGCCACATTGGTGGCGCTGACGAAAAGGCGCATCTCCGCCGCCTCCCGCAGCACCTTGAAATCAATCAACCCTTCCAGAACATCGGCCAGCGGGTTCAGGCCCAGCGGGTTGAACTGATAGGGCGACATCATGCGGATCATCAGGTCGAACCCGGCATAGACCGGGTGCGCCTCCACATTGGGATTGCCGGTCAACTGCGTCAGGAAGGATGGCGACAGCGGGCCAAACGCGTTGGCTTTGGCCACCCGCCGCCAGAACCGGTACAGCAGATCACGCGCCGCCTGCGGCCCGC